>DAMBQR010000022.1:0-58751 GCA_032055545.1 Pseudescherichia sp.
GTAAACAAACCGACATTACTAACTGACGGTTGTATCTAATACCGGGGGCAGGTCAGTGGCTCATTATTAAGAATGTACAGGTTTTAGGGTAAACGTATGTTATCTCTCAGCCAGACGTCTGCATTGCTGCTTCATTCCCTCAAAAACGCTTTCCGCAATTTGATGTGGGAAACGATCCGGCAGTAACCCGCTAACACGGTCAATGACGTTTGGAGTCGCGGATATAATTTCATCAATCATTGTCTCGATCTGCTGCTTACTCAGGCCTGTAAACTCACCCTGTTTGAGCCAATGTCGTCTTTGTATCCGTTTAATGTGGTAATAGTTGCTGCTGCCCCGGACTGCCATTGCCAGTTTGCACTTCTGCCAGGCTATCTGATTGTTTCCGTGCCCGATTAACGGCCATACCGATAAAACATCATAGATTGGGGTAAGTTGATAGCGACCCTGAGACTCAATCGCAATGCTAAAATTCTTGGCATGGCCGTCTGTGGCAGCCATGAGCCAGAAAATTATCTGCGCTTTGAAGAATTGTATTCTGTCATGTTCTGCGTGGTTTGAATGGCTCAGAATCCCCATTATATCCGTGATACCCGGGCCGCCATCTACCTGATATTTTCGTAATGGTGAAATCCCCATGGCCTGACACATATCTTCCTGGGGTAAGCGAATGATCCACTGTCGGTCCGTTGACCATCTCCGGTCAAAACGTTCAACCACCAGTACCTTCTGGTCTTCAAATTGAGCTATCTGCGTTTTTGCTACGGGGATGCCATAGTGTTCAAGAAGCAGCGAACAGAGCCATTCATTTTCTACCGACGAGCTCATGTCTGCTTTCATATTTCCAACCAGACCGAGTGGCAACTTGAAAATATGCGTTGTCGGCGTATTCCCCTCAGGCAGGCACCAGCGATTTTCATTCCACAGTAACGCTGTTTTTTCCTGCGCACCTGCTATAGACAAACGTAAGTCGTTAGCATCATCCTGCCTGCCAGGTAACAATGCCTTAGTCGTGTTTCGCAAGGTCCTCGCTATTTCTGATTCAGAAAGAGTCCGATATTTTACGGAATACAGGCCTGTCGGCTCTTCGTCTTCATGCAGCAGCTGTATAGCTCCCACGCAGTCTTTTCCAAGCTCTGTCAGCAGGTCGAAAGGTTCAAGGCTTTCTGCCTGATAGCGCATCGCCAGGCGCCTGCGGATCCCTTCACTATCCGGTAGTAAATTATCAAAATAATCACGTACCACATCTCCGCGCCAGAGCAGGTTTCCAGGGGTAAAAGGCAGAGACAGCGACAGAGGCCTTCCCTGAGTCTCTGAAATCCATTCCGGCAGATACCGCAAGAGGTCTTCACCTTTGGTTTTTTCCCAGAATCCAACCTGAATACCGTTCATCCATATTGCTAAACGCTGCTGTTTCCGGCCCATACTGTCACCACGTCTCCCGTCTGGCAGGTGAATTTGGTAATTTGTCGCCCTCTTCCGTCTGCTTCATGTCATATGAGGCTTTACTCGAGGAGAGGTTGATCTCTACTCCCAGTACGGTAAACACTTTGAACAGGCGTTCTATGCTGGCACTGGCGGGGTTGGCCTCGAGGCGAGCATAAGTCTGCTGGGTTACCCCTAACCGCTCAGACACCTCTTTTTGAGTCAGTCCGTTCGCTTTGCGAAAACCAAGCAGCAATGGACGCAACTGGTTGAGTGTTTTCACCGGAAAAACATTATTCATAATTAGCTGGCCGCAGTAATTGATTTTGATACACCCTCCAGGGTGTATTCTACAAAATACACCCTGAAAGCTGTTAAATCAACGTTACAGCCTGCAGGCTGTTAAAAAATATAAACAGCGTTTAAGCTGTTAAACGATCACTACAGCGCTAAGAGTGTAGCGTCACATGGCGCTACACCCTTCCCTCTCTTACTCCAGCGCCAGCAGCGCGAAACTGGCCAGCCAGTGTCCGCCGCTGTAGTGGCTCCCCACTACATGCTCAACGCTGGCAGCAAGATGACGCTCAACCGCTTCGCTCAGCGCCTGCTGCCCAGGGTGATCTGCCGGCAACGCTTGCGCGATATGCTTCATGCACCAGGCGCGACTAAGGTTTAAACCATCAAGATGGGCAATTTTCGGATCGGTACGGTCGCTCACCTCCGCCGGGTTCATCAGCGCCGACACCACGCCCACGTCAGGAAGAAACGCATTGAACCAGGCAGGGAAACGATCCGTCACCTTGCTCATCAGCAGTGCTTCAGTGAGCGCCCCGGAAATATACTCGTCCCCGCCCGGCTCATAGTGCGCCGGATAACCCGTGTCGGAGAGATAAAATCGGTTTGCCGACGTCACGATTGATTGCTCAAGCGCGTTATCCTGCACGGCACGGGCGTAATCCAGCCCCAGCGCCAGCGCAAAGGCGGTGTTGTAATGGGTACCGACCCGAATTGGGTACGTTAGCTTACTGAGGTAATCCATCAGCCTGCCGCGAATATCCTGCGTTAAAGGCTGAAGCGTCTGATACCAACCCGCAGCCTCGGGTAGAGCGGATTGCTTCAGCTCCTGAGCCAGCGCCAGCAACCAGCCGTACCCGTAAGGCCGTTCAAACGAGGACCGAAACGGCGCGTTAAAATAGGCCAGCTCCTGAGCAACCTTCTCTTCCGTCATATGTTCATTAAACAACGCAACGATCTCGTCCCGGCACGGCAGTTCAGGATAGAGACGTACGCAGCGCAGCAGCAGCCAATAACCATGCACCGCTGAGTGCCAGTCAAAACAGCCATAAAAAATCGGATGCAGCTCGCGCGGCGGCAATACGTCTCCATCGTCATTAAGCAGATGCATAATGTGGTTCGGGTACTCCTGACGCAAATAGGTCAATGGCATTCTGGCAAACGCATCAGCCTGACGTTGAGTAAGTTCCATAACAGCTCCTTAAGTCATTGCTACACTTAGCGAAATACGAGGAAATACATTAAGAACACGTTAACTACCAGCAGGGTTAGCGCGGTCGGGATCTGGATTTTGATCACCTGGTACTTATCTTTAAGCTCTAGCAGAGCCGCAGGAACGATATTGAAATTGGCGGCCATCGGCGTCATCAGCGTCATCAGCGTGCCGCAGTAGCCCGCGTACATGCCAATCGCCAGCAGCGGTGCCGGGTTACCGTGGTGAACGTTGATCAGGAAGGGCAAAGCGATGCCTGCACTCAGCACCGGGAAAGCGGCGAAGGCGTTGCCCATGATCATGGTGAAAAGCGCCATACCCACGCAGTAGATCACCACCAGCATGAAACGACTGTCCGGGTTCACAAACAGGCTAACCACCTTCTGCACTGATTCTCCGGTATTCGCCACCACAAACACGCCACCCAGCATGGCCAGCATCTGCGGTAGGATCACCGCCCAGCCGATGGTATCAACAAGGCGACGGGACTGGCGCACTGCATGCAGCGGCGTCCCCTTCGTCAGCCACCAGCCGGTGAGGATCGCAGCAACGCAGGCCACGCACAGGGCCGCGAGCGTAAGCTGTTTCTGGTCAAGCAGGTAGACCCCACCCACCGACACGCCTTTCAGGAACAGGGTGCCGATCACGGTAACCACCGGGATCATCAGCGCTGGCAGGAACAGCCAGTTTTTCAGTCGGTTTGCTGAGGCAACGCGCTCGGACTCAGTGGACATCTTATAATGCCCCTTACCCACCAGCCCAAAACCAGCCAGCAAGGCAATCAGAATGACGCAGCTGCCAATGATCCGGTACGCCAGCGACTTGCCCAGCTCCTGCACCATGAGATCGCCAAACAGGAAGATACCGCCGAACAAAAACCAGAACAGCGCGGTGGTATAGCGCTTAGGATTGGCACGATCGCGCAGGGTCATGACAACCAGCAGCATCACGACAAAACCAATCAGGTAGTACACGCGGTTAATAGTGATTAGCGTCATCATGGTGCGATCTCCTGAGTACCCTGCTCTGCTCGCCAGGCCATTACGTCGCGACGAATGCTTGCGTCAAGACGCAGCAGACGCGTCATATGAATTATCAAGGCCGCAATAGCGGTTGGAATGGCCCACAGGCCGATATGCAGCGGTTCAATTCCTTCAATACCGCTCTCTTTCAGGAAGGCATCAATCAGCAGGACCGCACCAAAGGCGATAAAGATATCTTCCCCAAAGAAGACCGCAATGTTGTCACACGCGGCGGCATGGGCTTTGATTTTGTCGCGGATATGCTGCGGCAGCTCGCCATATTCATTCAGCGCCGCCCCTTCGGCCATCGGCGCAAGCAACGGACGCACCGTCTGAGCATGACCACCAAGCGACATCAGTCCCAGCGCCGCCGTCCCCTCACGCGCCACAAAGTAGAGCATCAGAATACGTGCCGAGGTGGCACTGGCAATTTTCGCTACCCAGGCCTGGGCACGCTCTTTAAGCCCGTAATACTCCAGCAGACCAATAACCGGCAGGATCAGGATAAAGGTTGCCAGCGAGCGGCTATTCACGAACTTTTCGCCAAACGTCTCCAGCAACATACCAAAATCCATGCCCACCAGCAGACCCGTCGCCAGCCCTGCCACCACCACTACCAGCAGCGGGTTAAAGCGTAGTGCAAAGCCGATAACCACGATGGGTATCCCAATCAGCGGCAATAATGTCGAACCGTCCATAAACCTTTACCCTATCTAAAGTGAGTGTTGCGCGCCGACGGCTATTTTTTTAATACTTCGTGTCAGGACGAAGCGTGATGCATTCCGGCGAGCGATGTTATGTTTTGCGCCAGGCTCCACAGAACCAGCACTAAAAAGCTATATCTGAACCACAAAAACATGTAAACAATTTATCAATAAAATGTTCTTATTTTATCGATTCGAGTTTACATTTTTGGCTAAGAGTCACACTCCCGTAAGGAACGTCATGACCTTAAAAAAACGTGCTTCATCAAACCACGACGATATCAACGATGGTCGGATCGTCTCTTCCCGCCATCTGGTGTCTGAGCGCTGTGCAGAGTTATCGGAGCTGGAATACGCGCTGATCATGACCAGCAACGCGTTCAATAAATGGATGGTGCGCTGCATGACCGCAGCCGGTGAACCCGATATGGGCGCCTTTGACGTCTCGCTTCTGCATCATGTGAACCACCGCAACCGTAAGAAGAAGCTAGCCGATATCTGTTTTGTCCTTAACGTTGAAGATACCCACGTGGTGACCTACGCGTTGAAAAAGCTGGTCAAAGCGGGCTATGTGACGAGTGAAAAAGTCGGTAAAGAGCTCTATTTCTCAACGACAGAGGAAGGCAAAGCGCTATGCATGAAATACCGCGACGTGCGTGAAGCCTGCCTTATAAATATCCATGCAGAAAGCGGCATTTCGGGGGCGTCGATCGGTGATACCGCGCAGCTGCTCCGTACGATCTCTTCTCTGTATGACACAGCCGCCCGTGCGGCGGCATCACTGTGAGATAATAAAATAATGATTGATTATAAACAGCTTAGCGCAGTACAGGCCCGGCAGGTTTTAACAGAGCTAGGAGATGTTCTTCAGGCCTGCGTAGCCGACGGTGCAAGCGTGGGTTTTACCGACCCAGCTGACCGGGCTGCGATAGACAATTTCTGGCAGGGCGCGGTTGATAGCTTCGCCAGCCACGAGTGCGACTTACTCATTGCGTGTGAGAACGACACTGTCGTCGCTACCGTGATGATCGACTATTGCGGTAAGCCTAACGGCCGCCATCGCGCCGAAATCTGTAAGCTGCTGGTGCACCCTGCCGCGCGCCAGCGGGGCATTGCCCGCCAGCTGATGAAGCTGGCTGAGCAACACGCATGGGATAAAGGCATTACCCTGCTGGTTCTGGATACGCGCAGCGGCGATGTGGCAAGCCAGCTGTATCTCTCCTTAGGCTGGCAGATTGCCGGTGAGATCCCCGCCTATGCAGAGTCTATCGAAGGACGCCTGGATGCCACAACCTATATGTATAAACTGAATCGTCGTTAAGACGCTGGAAGAAACGTTTCGTGGAGATGCCGCCAGCGGACCGTGTCATCCGGTTCGGATTCAAATACCACGGTTGAGAAACGTAACGTCGCATTTTGACCGGGCAGCTGCTGGCGCTCCTGATAGGTGACGGTTGCGCCACCCGCGCTCTCGGCAACAAGCTGCATATTCTCAATATCGATGTGCAGCCCCTTCTTCGCGCCGCGCTGGGCACGGAAGAAAGAGGCAAGCGTGGTGAAATCAAGCATAGCTCCCCCGGGTGTGACCATAGAGTACGCCGGGCTGAAACGCGCTAACAGCGTTTCGCATACGTCGGCCGACGCCGCTTCGTCCCCCAGCCAGCAGCGAATAAGCTCATGAGCATCTAAAACTTCCTGAAAATAACGATTCATTTTTTCTCCTTATTGAGAGATAAAACCAGGCTTCGGTTCGGCAGCCGCAGGCAACAAAGTACAGGAACCATCGCGCTGCCTGCTGCAATTAAAAAAGTGAGATGGAATGCCCGGTTCGTTGGTAAGCCAGTGCTGAGCATCAGGTTCAGAAGCAACCCCATTAACGTAACGCCGACGCAAAAACTCAGCTGGCGGTTAATGTTCCATAGCGCGCTGGCGTCGGCTAATTCACCCTCCGTAATCTCAATAAACGCCGAGCTTTGCGCCGTACTACTACATAAACTGCTTCCGAAGCCCATCATCAGGTAAGCCATAACGGTTATCGACATGTCTGCGGGCTGACTAATGAGTGTCAGCAAGGCGATGCCTGCTCCTTGTCCTATGCAGCCGGTAATAAATAACGAACGTGGACCGACATGGTTAAATACTCTCCCGGTGAGTGTGATAGCCACAAATGAAGCCAGCGCCCAGGGGATCATCAATGACCCCACCAGCGTTGCACTCATACCAAGGTGGGTCTGGAGATAAATGATGGCAATGAGACTCACGCCGGTGAATACACCCGGAATAAAGTGGTAGATCAGCATTGCGGTTTGCAGCATCGGCGCCTGCAGCAGACGCAGATTAAGCAATGGCGTTGCTTTTCTCAACGCATGCCAGGCATACCCCATCATGAACAGAATGCCGACCAGCAGCATGCCCGCGCCTTGCCAGCGATGATCGCCCTCTCCCAGACAGGTCAGTCCCAGAAGAGTCAGCGTCAGCGCGGTACAGCCCGTAATGAGTCCGGAAAAATCCAGCTTCTCGTACGTTGTTGAGAGCACGTCTGGCTTCAGCCAGAGCGCTGCGAGGATCAGCGTGGCTCCCGCCAGGGGCAGGCTAACCAGAAATACATAGCGCCAGCTGAGATGGTCAACAATCAGACCGCCCAGGGTTGGAGAGAGTGCCGGGGCCAATAAAGCGACCAGCATGATAGCCGAAGAGAGCTTCGCTCTCTCATGACTGCCATAGAGCGCATACGTCATCGTCTGTCCCACGGGAATCAACAGTCCACCGCCTACTCCCTGTAGCCATCGCCAGACCAGCAGTTGGGACAGCGATGAAGCCGTGCCAGCGCCGAGAGTGGCCGCCATAAAAATGAGCAAAGAGAGCATCAGCAGACGCTTAGCCCCGATACGTTGAGATAACCAGCGGCTAAGCGGTATCACCAGGGTAAGGCCTAATATGTAGCCGTTACTCACCCAGGCCAACAGGCTTACCGATGCGTCAAAATGCCGACCAATCTCGGGATAGGCTACGTTAGCAATAAACATGTTAATCAGATCGATGAAAAATCCCAGCAGATAGATACTGGCAACGCGCTGTCGATAACTCATTTTCTTTCCTTAAAACAGCAAAGTGCGCGCAGTATAGGCATTGAAGGAGAGAGGATAAACGCCACGTTGATCGTTATACTGTCAAAATTATTTTGACAGTAAGCGGATTGACGGAGGGATGAGTGCTCAACATGCAGCGGCTTGAAATATTTGTTGCCGTAGTGGAAGTTGGTAGCTTTACGGGTGCAGCGCAAACGTTAGGACTGACCAAGGCAGTTGTCAGTTTCAACATTAAAAAGCTGGAAGAGAAGCTTGGCGTGTCGTTACTTACCCGTAGTACCCGGCAGGTCGCCGTAACCGATTCTGGTGAACGCTTTTACCACCGTTGCCTGCATCTTCTCCAGGAGGCTGAGAGTCTGTTCAATGACGTACGTAACGACCATTCAGGCTTGAGCGGTTTGCTTCGTATCACAACTACCCCGGAATACGGTGCTCATGTGGTTGTTCCGGCACTTGCGGCTTTTTCAGCAGAACATCCCCAGCTGCGGATCCAGCATGTCTCCTCTTCAAAAAGTGACGATTTGATTGCAGGACGATTTGACGTTGCCATCCGGCTTGGTCAATTAACGGATTCAAGTCATCATGCCAAACTTATCGATCGGTTCGAGATTGTCCCGGTTGCATCAGCTGATTACCTGAAACGCTACGCAGGCGCCGCAAACTTAAGTCTGGAACAGCTTGCTGGCGCTAGCTGGCTGGCACATACCCGCCTTGCGACTCCGCTGCACTGGCAGGTGTTAACTCCGGAAGGCGAAAACGTGCTCTTTCGGGCACATCTTCCCCCCATGATAATGGCCGACAGCGCAGCCTCACTGCTGACGTTCGTCAGGTGTGGGGCGGGTGTCGCTCTGCTGCCGGCCTGGCTGGTGCAGGATGCGCTGGATAGCGGCCAGCTTATTCATTTACTACCTGACTATCGCTTTCCCCGACAGGGGATCTATGCCCTCTATCCCCATACGCGCCACGTTCCCGAAAAAGTGAGAATGTTTATCGATTTTCTGCAGCGCCGGGTAACAGAGAACTAACGCCCCCTGACAGTCGCCCCGCCGGTGATCAGCTGCTGCGCCATCGGTCGGGAGATAAAGCGCGCCGGGAAGATGGGGTCAATCGCGCTGGCCTCATCCAGACGCTGGAACTGCTTATCGGTGAGCACGACCTCAAGTGCAGCAAAATTGTTCTCAGCCTGAGCGAGCGTCCTCGCCCCAAGAATGGTGGATGCGACGGCGGAGTTACGTAGCGTCCACGCCAGCGCCACCTGGGATGATGTTGCCCCTGTCTCGTGGGCGACGCTGCTGACCACCTCGGCGATGGCCAGCGCCCGCTCGTTCAGATGGCCGGTGGAAGCAATAATCCCTTTACGGGTGGATGCCACATCGGCGCCATTCTCATCAGAGAGATCGGCCCTACTGTATTTTCCGGTGAGGATCCCGCCGCCAAGCGGCGACCACGGCAGGACGCCTAGCCCCATCGCCTGCGCCATCGGGATCAGCTCATGCTCTACCGTACGTTCAACCAGGCTGTACTCTATCTGCAATGCCACGAACGGCGACCAGCCACGTAGATCGGCCAGGGTCTGCTTCTGGGCTATACGCCATGCGGGTGTGTTACAGATACCAAGGTAGAGAATTTTGCCATCACGAACGAGATCGTCGAGCGCACGCATCACCTCATCCGGCGAGGTAGTGAAATCCCAGGCGTGCAGATAGAGCAGATCGATGCGGTCGGTATCAAGCTGTCGCAGGCTGGTTTCAACGGAACGGACAAGATTGTAACGGTGGTTTCCCCCCGCATTAGGATTACCCGCTTCCCGTGACATAGTGAATTTAGTGGCCAGCACGATACGATCGCGTTTGGCCTTGATCATCTGGCCAAGGAGCTTCTCTGCGCTGCCGTTGGTATAGTTGACTGCGGTATCGATAAAGTTACCGCCGCGTTCAACATAGGCATCAAAAATGCGTTGCGCCTCGGCGTCATCCGCGCCCCATCCCCAGTCTGAGCCGAAGGTCATAGTGCCCAGCGAAAGGGGTGAAACACGTAATCCGGAACGGCCAAGTAAGCGATAGTGGTCGAGCGCCTGTGGTGTGGTCATAATGTCCAGTCTCCTGAAGGTGGTGATTGCGACTATCATGCTCTAACAGAACGCGCGTGACGGGATAGACGGGATGTCCGCGATGTTTGCACGATCGTCCAGCCTGGGCGATGCTCTCTTTTCAGGGTAGCTATTCAGGGATAACCTGCCTGCTTATGAACAGACTACATACTCTCGTGGACATTATCGATCGCCATACCCCGGAGGACGGGACTTACTCCTGCCCACTGCCCGGCGTGACGCTGATACGGGCGTCATCACCAACCATGCCAATGCCGGTAATCTATACACCAACGCTCTGCCTTGTGGCCCAGGGGACGAAAGAGGCACGTCTCGGGGAGACGACCTACCGCTACAATGCGGAAAACTACCTGATCGCCTCGGTCGAGCTGCCGGTAATAGGATCGGTCATTGAGGCGACAGAGGAGCGCCCCTACCTCTGCCTGCAGCTCGATTTTGATATGGCCGCGCTGTCAGAGCTGGCTATCCATTATCCTGCAACGCTCACCGATGCGCAGGATCCCCCGACAGGCATTATGTTAAATAAGACCACGCCAGAGCTGCTCGATGCTGCCGTACGCCTCGCCAGCCTGCTGGATACGCCGCACGATATTGACGCCCTCGCCCCCCTGACCCTCCGTGAAATCTTCTACCGTCTGCTAACGGGATCACAGGGGAGTATTATTCGCCATATGGCTCAGGCCGAGAGCCGTTTCAGTCAGATTGCCCGGTCGATTATCTGGATCAGGACGCACTTTCGCGAAGCGTGCCGCATCGAGCAGGCAGCCAGCGTGGCCGGAATGAGCCGCTCAGCCTTCCATCATCATTTCAAGGCCGTCACCACCATGAGCCCGATTGCGTTTCGCACTCACCTGCGCATGCAGGAGGCGCGCCGACTGATGGTGAGCGATGCGGTAGATGCCGCCAGCGCGGGGTTTCACGTCGGGTATGAGAGCCCCTCCCAGTTCAGCCGTGACTATGTGCGCATCTTCGGTATGCCACCCGCCAGGCATGCCAACCAGTTACGTAAGCTGTCGTGAAAAGAGAGAACGCCGGGATGAGTCCCGGCGTTGTGGTGACTAACTACGGGGGCTGTTGTGCCAGTGCTGCTCACAACGCTCTTTGGCCTCGGTAACCAGGTCGCGCAGATCGGGCAGCGGATCGCCGGAACCGTAGTCCAGGGTGTTGGTCGCCTCTTCCTGCTCCTCTTTCACAGCGAAGCTGAGGGTCTCATCCAGCTTTTGCCAGCTGCCGTCCCGCTGCTGGTAAATCAACCCATAGGTTGGCGTCTGCTCATCGTCGCCATAAATCTCATATTTTTGCGTAGGTGCGCCTTCAGGACCAAACTGCAGGGTGTCGATCAGGGTTGAATCAGCCATCTTTTTCTCCTCTTTGTTAAGGAGTAAGGTTAGCTTACGAATCCAACCCGTGCTCGATTCGGGGATCAGGCCTCAAGTCCGGCACTATGCATACCCTGGCGCAGCGTGAAGTTCACACCCATAGTCAGGAAAGGATCGGGCGGATTCCACTCTGGCTTCGGCAATGACAGCAGGAAGTCGATGGTATCGTTGCGTTTACCTGCCAGCCAGTCTGCCAGCATGGTCCCCATCGCCGTACCACGTACGGTGCCAAGCCCGTTGCAGCCCAGTGAGCCATAGACGTTCTTTCTCAGTTCACCAAACAGGCTGGAGCCATTACGGGTCATCCCTAAGCCGCCGCCCCAGGTGTATTCGAAATTAACATCTTTTAAGGTCGGGAAGCGGCGCTCAAACGACTCGCGGTGGGTCTGGCGATATTTCTCGGTATAGCCTTGCTTATAACGGCCATCTTCATTGAAGCTAAAGCTGTTACGGATCAGGATACGGTTGTCATGGGTGCGTCGGGATGTGGTACCAAACGGATCGGCGGGAATAACGCCCCAGAACGCCTGCCCACCAATACTCTCCTGTTCTGCTTTAGTTAATGGACGGGTCAGGCTGCCATAGGTGAAGATCGGGAAGATGGTCCGTGCGCCAAAACCAAAATGGGTACCAAACGCGTTATTCGCCAGCACCAGTTTCTCCGCGATGATGCGGCCCGTAGCGTGATGCAGCACAATCTCCGGCTCATACTCAATCGCCGTGACGGGCGTCTCTTCATACAGGGTTACGTTTGCAGGCAGCGTGTCGGCCAGGCCTTTCACCAGCCCGGACGGCTGCGCGAGGATCGTCCCCGGCGTGTATAGCGCTTTACGGTAGAAGCTCGTGCCAAGATGGTCCGGCAGATCTTTGCCTTCGATAATTTTGCAGGGCTGGCCCAGCGACTCGAGGCCACCACGGTAGGCGTCGAGCACGGCGATGCCGCTATCTTCCACCGCAGCCTGATATTTACCAGAGTGGCGCATCTGCGCATCGACGATGTTGTGCTCTTCTACCAAATCTTTCAGGATACGCTGCCCTGTCTGGTTCAGATTCAGAATGTTGCGGGCGATAGCTTTATCGCCAATGTAGTCCGGGGCGCTGATGTCGTGCGGGACGTCGATGAGAAAGCCGGCATTACGGCCCGATGTGCCAAATCCAACCTGCTGAGCTTCCACCAGAATGATCTGGTCATCAGGGAAGTTAAGCGCCAGCTGCCGGGCAGCGGCTAATCCCATAAACCCTCCGCCGATCACCACCCAGGGTGCTCTGGCATCGCCCACCAGCGCCGGTTTCGGCTGGCGCTTGCGGCTGGTATGAAACCAGCCGGGCTCACATGTATACTTGTTGTATACATTAAGCATACAGATTATTTCGACTTGTAAAAACGGTGTCAACTAGGTTTTAAAACTTGACCGTGATGGCTCACGCTTTAACCACGGAAACGCCCTGCGCCTCTATCGCCATAATCCAGTCGGCATTGGTCTCATCCTCTACCACCAGCGTATTGATAAGCGACAGCTCACCAATGACAAAAGGCGATGCCGCGTTGATCTTCTCCGGGGAGGCCAGCACCACCGTTTCGGCAGCCCTGCCGGAAAATGCACGTTTGATGCACGCTTCCTCATAATCCCCGGTAGTTAATCCCGCTTCCGGGTGAATACCGGTCACGCCCATAAAAAACAGATCGGCATGGATGTTACTTATGCCCTCAATGGCGGCAGCGCCTACCGTGACGATGGAGTGCTTATAGAGACGCCCGCCAATCAGGATGACCTCAATGGTCGGATGCGCCACCAGACCCAGGGCGATGTTCGGGCTGTGCGTAATAACGGTGATCCTCAGCTGCGGTGGCAGCAGCGTAATCAGCTCCGACGTTGTGGTTCCGCCATCAATAATCACCACCTGCCCGTCGGAAATCAGCTCGACGCCTTTGCGGGCAACACGCTGTTTAGCGTCTATTTTTAGCGATTTTCGCTCTGAAAAGGTGGCGACCGCCGATGATGATGGCAGCGCGCCGCCGTGTACCCGTTGCAACTGCCCTTCTGCCGCCAGCTCGCGCAAATCACGGCGGATCGTATCCTCCGACACATCAAAATGTGCGCTCAGATCTTTTGACAGAACCTGGCCTTCGGCGGCAAGTTTTTCAAGTATTAGCTGTTTGCGTTGACTGGTGAGCATAGGGTTTCCCATGATTGCACGAAATATCTTGAGTTTGCACGATAGTGCTGTTTATGATGGCTACTCTACGTATCGGAGCGCTATCATGCAATCAAAACATGCAGAAGTACGTATCATTAACAGCCAAATCCTTTCTGACGACTGGTACACGTTAAAAAAATATACCTTTGCGCTACAGCGCCTTAATGGCGACTGGCAGCAGCAGAGTCGCGAGGTGTACGATCGGGGCAACGGTGCCACTATTCTACTCTATAACCGGCAACGACGAACGGTGATCCTTACGCGTCAGTTTCGCTTTCCCGTCTATGTGAATGGACATGACGGTTTGCTGATCGAAGCGGCCGCAGGCCTGCTGGATAATATGGATCCAGAGAGCCGTATTAAAGCCGAGGCGGAAGAAGAGACAGGGTTTCGCGTTTCGCAGGTAGAGAAGGTTTTCGAAGCTTATATGAGTCCCGGCTCTGTGACGGAGAAACTCTACTTCTATATCGCCGAGTACCAGGCCGACGATCGAACTGGCGCTGGTGGCGGTATCGAAGCCGAAGGCGAGGATATTGAGGTGCTGGAGATGACGCTTGATGAAGCATTAGCCGCGGTTGAGAGCGGCCTTATTGTTGACGGAAAAACCATTATGCTGCTGTATCACGTTGCCCTTAAGGGTATTTTATAAGACCTTATGCATAAATACGCTCAGCGGATCCTCACTATAGGGAGGAAAGGGATCGCACCGCTGATATCCGCAGCGTTGATATAGCGTAATCGCAGGGTGCTGAAGAATGCCCGTCTCAAGCCGGAGAACATAGCAGGCAGATTCAGCAGCAAGCTGTTCCAGGCGGGCTACAATTTGCTCGCCTATTTTGTTACCCCGATACTGCGGGCGAATATAGACGCGTTTGATCTCCGCGGCGTTATCCTCCTGTAGAAAAATAGCGCCGCAGCCAATAGCGTTGCCTGTACCGTCACGCACGATAATGCAGCGAATATCTTTTTCTTCGACCGTAGATAAATCGAGGCAGTGATTACTCTCGGCGGGATATAGCGTACTTTGAAATGCATCCAGCTCACCGACTAATATCGCTAATTCTTCTGAATCCTTCTCAATTTCTATAACGTCAAACATTTTTCTTATGGCTCCCTTTTCCTTTAACTTTTATAAAGTTATATCACTCCTTTTTTTGCAAGATAAAGCAAATATTAACTTTGAAAGCGCCGTGCCCTTCTGGGATGATGGGTCAATAATAATTCTTAAACGCTCAGGAGAGAGAATGAAAGACATCGCGCACGTTATCCCTGTCGGATACTCCAACATTGCACCGGGCCATATCGCCACGGTCGTCACCTGTCTTGAAATGCGCGAGAAGCCCGCGGGTGCTCCACTCCCTCTGCCAGAAGGGTTTTCGTTACAGCCGTTAACGGATCGCGATCCCGACCCTTACCGCCGCCTGTTTCGCAAGGTGGGCGCGAACTGGCTTTGGTTTTCACGTCTTATCATGAGCGATGAGAAGCTTATTAGCGTCCTGCACAATCCCAGTCGGGCGATCTACGTTATTCGCCATAGCGGCCAGGACGTGGGATTGATGGAGCTGGACTTCAGCGAACCCGGGGAGGTTGAGCTGGTCTTTCTCGGACTGACGTCGGACGTCACCGGAAAGGGCATTGGCCGGGCGGTGATGAGCGCGGCAACGGAGCTGGCATGGGCGAAGCCTGTTCGGCGTTTCTGGGTGCATACCTGCACCTTCGATCACTCTTCCGCGCTGGGTTTTTATATTCGCTCTGGTTTCGAACCTTACGAACGGCGAGTAGAGGTTCAGGCCGACCCGCGCCTCAGCGGCCATCTGCCGCTGGACGCTGCGCCCCATGTGCCGATTATTGCTGCCCGCTGACGCTTAAAGAGCGGGAACGGGTTCGCGCAGAAACACACGATCGAAAAGCCAGGTGAAGACAAAGGCATAGATAAAGAAGAAGGTCAGCAGGCCCACTTCCATCATAAAGGCTTTCACAAGGCCGACGTTATAGAACCACATAAAGAACGGCACGATCAGAATGATAAACATCGCTTCGAAAAGCGTGGTGTGCACGATCCTGATCAGAAGCGTTCTTTTCTGAATGTTGTTCTTTCTCTCCCAGCGCTCAAACAGGGTGTTGTAGATGTAGTTCCAGACCACGGCCACAACAGAGGTGGTGACGGCCACTGGCAGAGAGCTTGCCACGTTACCGTCGCTCATGCCTGACAGCAGCAGTGAGGAGAAGAAGATGGCAATCAGCTCAAAGAGAGCGACATAGGTGAGCCGACGGGGAACCGGTTTAAGATAGAACATAGTAAACCTCATGTGCGATGATATGGCTGAGATTACGTTGATCCCAGACCTGTGATTAACTGGCTGGCAAATTAACATACGGACGTATTTAAATCAATGTGGGGGAGATGCCTGTGGCACGACCAAAAACCATAGACCGTGAAAGCCTGCTGGATGCAGCAGAGAGCGTGCTGGGCCGCGAAGGTGCTGCCGCTCTCTCCTTTGGCGCTATCGCAACGGAATCCGGCATCCCGAAGGCCAGCGTGCAGTCGGTTTTTGGCTCCCGGGAGAAAGTTCTGGATGCCCTGCTGGATCGCTGGTTAAAAAAAGAGCAGGCGCGCTACCGCACGCTGCTGCCCGCAGATGCTGATGCCAAAGCCCGCCTGCTGACCCATATCATCGCTACCGAGGAGGAGACCTCCGAGGCCGGGATCAGAACGCTGACCCTGCTGGCCGCGCAGGCCGGGACGCAAAGCGAAAGCATGATTAACTGGTATCGAGAGCGGTTTGGCGACCTCACCGCAAACGATGAAGAGTCCAGAAGGCGCAGGATCGCCTATCTGGCTACCGAAGGGGCGTTCATGATGCGGAACATGGTCGGCTTTGAAAGCGAATCGGCGTTCTGGGATGAAGTGTTTAACGATCTGAAGGCGTTTGCGCAGTGAGGCGAGCCATCAGACTACCTCAACGACTGCAAACTCTTCGGCGACCAGCTCCATCTCTTCCGAAAAGTGTCCTGCCTGCGTGAAGAAGCGCTGATGCTCGGTGCGCCAGTACGCCAGGCTCAGATCGCCCTCACCCTCTTTACGGGCGAAAGCTTCATCGACGTCGCAGAACCTGACCAGGCGCAGCGACGTAATACGAATGACGCATACCGGCTCCTGCTGGCCGTTAAGGATAATATGGCAGCTACCCACCGCGGGTGGCGCGCTCTCCGCCTGGTAAGACGCTAGCGAGCCGCACGAGGCGGTCTTTTTTCCCTTAACAACCAGATCGGCCAGCGCGTTTGCCAGCTCGGCGCTGTCGCCAATGGCCCATGCTAACGCCTGTGGATATTTTGCTTTTAATTTTTCAAGCGTGTTCATGATCGATCCCTATACCATTTCTAAAAGCACAATCCCGGCGGCAATCAAAATCAGTCCCAGCCAGGCTTTTGTGGAGAGCGGCTGGCGGAAAACCACCCTCTCGATAAACGCGGTAAGCAGAATACCACTTCCACCCCAGGTGGCATAGGCCGTAGCCATATCGATACCTTTAAGCGCCATTCAGAGACGATCGCAAGGGATAAAAAGAACCAGGACCGTGACATTTATGCTCCACACTTCGGGTAAAAATTTGAACCAGCGCTCAAATCCGCGGGGGATCCTATTAGTGGGTCTGGGCAAAGTCAATGTATGCTTAACTCTACAAGAGAGAGGAAAAATTGATGGATAACCGCTATATAGGTGAGCTTGTTCTTGATGAGGCCGCCATCGCCACAGGCGTCGCGCACGTCGCGGCGTTACTCAACGACAGCTATCAGGACGCCGTGGTGATTACCGTGGTGCCGGGCGGCATGCTATTCACTGCCGATCTGGTCAGAAAGCTGACGTTTACGGTGGCGATGGACACGATATCCTGCCCGCATACCCCCGGCGAACGCAACAATCAGTCAGCAATTGTGTTTCACCCCACTATCGATATCAACGGTAAGGATGTGATCGTTGTCGATGATGCGATTGAGTCCGGCGGAACGATGAAGCGGCTGGTGGCGTATCTCACCAGCATTTATTCACCGAAATCGTTAGCCATTGCCACGCTGTTCGTTAAGCCCGGCAGAGTTGATATTCCCTTCCGGCAATTTTACGCCTGGGAGATGGCGAACGACGATCTGCTTATTGGCTACGGCCTGCCGTGGGAAAATAGATTCCGTAATATCCCCTTTATCTCGAAATTAAAGCGTTAGCTATTTCTCAGAGATGATTGCACGATTGCGGCCCGCCACTTTCGCACTATAGAGCGCGGCATCGGCTCCCTCTTTTAGCAAACGCGCATCGTCATCGCTGACGCGAGGAATATAACTGTAGCAACCCGCGCTAAGCGTGACGACTTTAATACCGGCCAGCGATTCGTTGTGCGGCAGCTGTGCGGCGCGCACGGCGGCGACGGCGCGCTGGGCGATGTTAAACGCCGCGTCGCGATCGGTATCTGGCAGAACGATAGCAAACTCTTCGCCGCCGTAGCGGGCGATCAGATCGGACTGGCGCAGGTTGAGCTTCTGCAACACGTCGCCGACGTGGCGCAGGCAGTTATCTCCGGCCACGTGGCCGTAAAAATCGTTGTAGCGCTTGAAGTAGTCGATATCCAGCATAATCAACGATATCGGCCTGCCGGTCAGCGAAGCGGTTTTCAGCGCCTGAGAGAGGAAAAGATCGAACTGCCGGCGGTTCGCCAGCCCTGTCAGGCCATCGGCCAGCGCCATCGTCTGTAGCGTGTGGTTTATACTGGTCAGCTCATCCCGTAGCATGGTTAATTCTGTCTGATCCCTGACGTTTACTCTTACCACCCTGAAGATCAGCGCCCCCATCACCAGAGTACCTAACAGCAGCATGGCGTTAAGAACAATATCCGGCAGGCTCTCGCGTAGCCAGTTATGCCACAGCGCAGGCTTATCGTAACCCGCCGCCACAACCAGCGGGTAGCGTTCAAGGCGGGCAAACCCAAATATACGCTCAACGCGATCGATACTCGATTTCCAGGTGGCATTGCCACGGTCGTGACGAATAAGCTCCTGGGTAAAAAGCGGACTGCGCGAGATGTTACGGTTTATCACATCGTCGTTAAACGGCCGGGCGTAGAGGACCGTCGCATCGGTGTTCAGAATGGCCAGTAGGTCGCGACTGCCCAGCTCAAAGTAGCTATAGAAGTGGCGGAAATAATCAATTTTCACCGTAGCCAGCCCAACGCCTGCAAAGCCGCCGGCAGCATCGTTCAGGCGCAGCGACACGGGAATGATCAGATCGCCGGTTGAACGGCTACGGATCACATGTCCGATATGGACACTGCTATGGCCATTTTTACGGTGATAGACAAAATATTCCCGGTCAGCATTATTTGGAATAGCGGGCTGGTGGCCAAACGACGTGGCCTTCATGTTTCCCTGTGAATCATAGACAAACAGGCCATGCAGCTGCGGCAGGCGCTCTTTAATCTCACTGAGATAAAGATTAAATTTGGCCTCATCGATGGTCGAGACACCCTGTTGCGGCACGTTGCGACGAATATCACGCAGCGCCAGCTCGGATTGCAGAAAGGTATCCTCCGCCTGACGCGCCTGGGAAACCGACAGGTTGATGGCGTTGCGCTCGTTCTCCTCGACGGTTCGCTCCCATGAGCGGTTTAATGTCCATGCGCTGGTGGCCACGCCCGCGATGAGCAGCCCTGCCATGAACAGGCTAATAGTGCGACCAAGAGAGGAGTTTAACGCCAGGGCGTTTGAGATACGTTTACCGACTTTCATTGTCACTCCTCCATGGCTCCTTTACTTCAGTAAAGCACACAATGCCGCGATCAATGCGCAGATTAAGACGGATGCCCTATTGCAAATTGTTTACGTCAATTCAACACCGCATTCATAATAATGTAAAACAAATTCAAAATATCATTTCAAAAAATAAATAACACTCTCTTATGTGATGTAGATCAACTATTTAGCTCAATGGTTTCCCGATATCTGCCGTTATTAGTCATACCTTTCTCTTCTAAGTCGTCACTATGAAAAAATTCGCGCAGTCTACGGTTTTAACCAAACTCTTAACCGGTTTCTCTATTCTCATCGCTATGATGCTGCTGCTAGGCATGGTCGCCATCTATCAGCTCAACATCAGCAACCAGCACATCGACAAATATCGTGAAAACCGCCTGCCCGGCGTGCGCTATTCGCTGGAGATGCGCGGCGTGCTGTCGGAAATGCGCCTCCAGCAGATCCAGTACATCAATTCGCCGACCATGCCTGAGCGTGAAAAGCACCGTCTGGAGCTGCTGCAAAACCAGGACATCTTCCTCAATGCGCAGAAGCACTACGCCGCTATTGCCAGCGACCTGCCGGAAGAGATGCGAGATCTGTTCGGTCAGGTAGTGGAGAACTTCACTCACTTTGTTGATGTTAACGGTAAAGTCATTGACGCGGTGAACGGCGAGCGGCTCGATGAAGCAGCCAAAATCAGTGGCGCGGTCTCCGCGAAATACCGCACCCAGCTGATGAAGGATCTCGCTACGCTGGTGGATATGGAAGTGGCTATCGGAAATCGTGCGGGTGAAGCCTCTGCTCAGGGGTATCAGCGTGCGCTCTATCTGCTCTCTGGCCTGCTGGTGCTGGCGCTGGTTGCGACCGGGATCATCGCCCTGATTATTTCGCGCAACCTTTCTCGTCAGCTGGGGGGCGAACCGGCCTATGCGGTGAATATTATGCAGCAGATTGCCGCCGGCAAACTGAATACTGACATTGCGCTCAACGCCAACGACCATAATAGCCTGCTGGCTACCATTAAGTTTATGAACGGCAGGCTGGCTGAGATTATCAACGGCATTATTCATGGCAGTGAGTCTATTTCACTGGCGGCCAGCGAAATTGCGATGGGCAACAGCGATCTCTCCCAGCGTACCGAAGAGCAGGCTGCCTCGCTGGTACAGACTTCGGCCAACATGCAGCAGATCACCGAAAACGTAAAGAGCAACGCCGAGAATGCGCATAAGGCCAGTGAGCTGGCGCGTCAGACCTCGCAAACGGCAGTTAAAGGCGGTAAAGAGGTGCACGATATGCTCAAGCGCATGCACGAAATTTCCGACAGCTCGCAGAAGATCGTCAATATTATTGCGGTGATTGAAGGTATCGCCTTCCAGACCAATATTCTGGCGCTGAATGCG
This sequence comes from Pseudescherichia sp., assembly GCA_032055545.1. Classification (GTDB taxonomy): domain Bacteria; phylum Pseudomonadota; class Gammaproteobacteria; order Enterobacterales; family Enterobacteriaceae; genus Pseudescherichia. Next base: position 20,617 of record DAMBQR010000022.1, read on the forward strand.
GCGGTTGAAGCAGCACGCGCCGGGGAACAGGGTAAAGGTTTTGCCGTCGTGGCAGGTGAAGTGCGCAACCTGGCGCAGAAGAGCGCCGATGCGGCGAAAGAGATCAAAACGCTGATCGACGGTACGGTGGATAAAATTACCGAAGGATCCCGCTACGCCGATACCGCCAGCCGGGCAATGGAGGAGATTGTTAGCTCGGTGAATAAAGTCACGGGCATTGTGGCGGAGATCTCCATCGCCTCCAACGAGCAGCACCAGGGTATACGGGAAATCAGCGTCGCTATTGAGCAGATGGATCAGGTTACTCAGCAGAATGCAGCGTTGGTAGAGCAGGCAGCGGTTGCCGCGACCTCCATGACCGAGCAGAGTGAACACCTGCGCGACTCGGTGCGTTTCTTTCAGCTACGACTGAGTTAACGGCTCAACGCCCTCACCCTCAGGGGCAATAAGGCCCCTGAGAAGGCTCTGGTTTGCGGCAGGCAGTGAGTTATGGAAGCTCGCTCACAAACGAGAGATCGTAGGCGGTTGCAAACAGCGCAACGCAGGCGATCAGCACAACAACCATCTGAATTACTCTCTCCATCGGGTTTCCCTCCTGGTGGTTAACCAGCCGGTAACGGGCGCATCCGGCTTGCGTTACGTTAGCTGGTAATACTTATCAGGCAGTATCTTCGCGGGCACAACGTTTTCATCATTCATCTGCAGCAGATCTATCTCAAGCGCGTTACAGATGGCATCCAACGGTAAATCGTTATCTTCCACGCCAAACGGATCTTCCAGCTCTTCGGCTAAGGTATCAAGCGCTATAAAAGTATAGGAGATAAGTACTGAGACGAAAGGCGTCATGTAGTGCAAATCTACAACCAGCGCAAAGGGCAGCATAATACAGAACATGTAGACCGTGCGGTGCAAAATGAGCGAATAGGCGAAAGGCACCGGCGTAAAGGCAATACGTTCACAGCCGGAGAGCACCGCTGAGATGTCATTCAGCCGGTTGTTCATGCTGTGGTAGAGAATATCAGACAGCCCGTTCGGCCCGCGCTGGGCGGCCAGCCACTCGCCCATCATTAACAGCAGCTGGTTTGCTGGCGAGTGTGCCTTCATGACCCGGGCCAGTTCACCCGGCGAGAGATAGTTAGCCAGCGTTCCCTCCAGCGGCTTGCGGCGCAGGGTCAGGCGCAGACAGTGTGCGAAGGCAATCAGCAGCAGCACAAAGTGGTGACGCCCTTCCCCCGCTGGCAGCGTCGTTTTGACCTCCCGCAGCAGCGAACGGGAAGCGATCATTAGCTGCCCCCACAGCACGCGCGCTTCGGTATAGCGGCTATAGCAGGCGTTATTACGAAAGCCGAGGAAAATAGCGACGGCGATCCCCAGAATGCTAAACGGCGCGACGGTAAGCTTAAAGCCCAGCGAGCTATACCAGGGGAGCATTAAAATCACCGCGACTGACAGGATAAAGTTAAGCAGTAGCCGGGAGTAGATTTTTGGCAGCACCGAGCCATGCCAGACGAAGATACGCGCAAGCCAGTGCTGATGAGGACGAACAATCATGGTTATATTCAGGCAGAAAGAGAAGTCGCGATTATTAAACGTGATCGCCCTCACGGTTGCAAGTTTGCTGCAAAAATGTAGTGGAAATTCTTAGCTGCCAGACGACAGAGTTTCAGATGCTGAAGTATTATAATTTGGAATGCTATATGTATGTTGTAACTATTGATGGGGCAAATGAATGCCCGGCGACGCTGCGCTTGCACGGGCCTACGGTCTGACACAATCTGTAGGCCCGGCAAGCAACGCGCCGCCGGGCAATTACCCACGAATTAGCAGAGCGGCTTGACGGCTTCGCGCATACCGCGCAGCAGGATGGCATCCAGATCCAGAGAGACCTGCTCTACCAGGCCGCTAACCTGGGTTAAATCCTGCTCCCAGTGTTCGCTCACGGAGAGCACGGCTTTTACCAGCTCGCTGGTGCTGATCTGCCGATCGCGATGCTGGCTCCAGAGCTGCTGGAAACGTTCAATCCAGTGAGCGTCATCCTGTACCGGGAAGGTTTCGCCGTTACGTTCGCCGCGATAGAAAGCAATCAGCGCGGCCAGTGCGAAGGTCAGACGCGCCGGGAGCTTGCCGTTGGCCTCCTGCCCTGCCAGCAGCTGCGGCAGGATACGGGTGCGGAACTTGGTCATACCGTTCAGGGCAATGGAGAGCAGCTGATGCTTAATATAGGGGTTACGGAAACGCCCCGTTACGGCGCTGGCGAAGGATTCCAGTTCGTCACGCGGCAGATCCAGCACCGGAATGATCTCTTCATAGATCGCTTTCTCAACAAAGGCGCAGATTTCGCTGTCGTTCATCGCCTCGCCTACGGTATCCAGGCCCGCCTGGAAGGCCACCGGAACCAGCGCCGTGTGCGCCCCATTGAGGATGGCTACCTTGCGCTCTTTGTAGGGTTTGATGTCATCAACAATCAGCACGTTCAGCGGATATTTGTCGAGACGCAGCTCAGAGGCCAGCGATTTTGGCCCCTGGATAACAAACAGGTAAAAGTGCTCTGCAGTATCGAGGAAGCCGTCGCGGTAACCCAGTTCGGCTTCGATCTTCGCCACTTCGTCACGCGGGTAGCCGGTTACGATACGGTCAACCAGGGTTGAGCAGAAGGCATTGGCTTCGTTCAGCCACTGGACAAATGCAGTCGGCAGCGCCCACTCGGCGGCGTAGCGCAGCACCAGCTCGCGCAGCGCGTCACCGTTGTAGTCAATCAGCTCGCACGGAATGATGATCCAGCCTTTATCCGCCGCGCCGTTGAAGTGGGTATAGCGCTCAAAGAGCAGACGGGTGAGCTTCGCCGGATAGCTCACGGCCGGAGCGTCATCAAACTTATCGCCCGCGTGGTAGCTGATACCAGCCTCGGTGGTGTTCGAAAACACAAAGCGGATTTCAGGGTTCTGCGCCAGCGTAAGGAACTCAGCGTAATGGTCATAGACGCTGATCTCACGATTTACCGAACGGATCAGACGCGCGTCGCTCACCGCTTCGCCCTGCTCGTTCAGGCCGCGAATAATCGTAGTATAGAGACCGTCCTGGGTGCTCAGCGACGGCGGGAAATCACTTTTAATCGGGCGAACGATAACCACACCGGCGTTCAGATCGGTATGCTCGTTAAGCAGATCGATCTGCCAATCGACAAATGCGCGCAGGAAATTCCCTTCGCCAAACTGAATAATACGTTCCGGATAGGTGGCTCCGGGAAAATCGCGACGGTTTATCGTGTTCACAATGGGTTCCTTTTATGATTAGTCATACAACCTGGGAAGATTGGTCCAATAACTTACCAGACTTTACGACCATGAAACCCTGTTTTGATCAAAATGGGACGCCTTATTCGCGTCAATGATTGAAGCGAATATAAAATTGTGGGAGGCGTCACATTTCGTTGCCCTGGCACGCTGAGCGACTAGCGGTTTTTCTGTTCGTTTCTCTCTTTCATGGCATACATCTTTTCATCAGCGGAGGTGATCCAACTGGCCATATCGGGATTGCTGTCATGATCGTACTCGCTTACCCCCCAGGAGAAGTTCAGCTGCCAGGGTTTCCCGGTAGTCTCGTTGAATACCTGTGCCTGCTCAGCCAGGTGCTGCATCGCGACCCATGCCCCCTTCTCATCGGTATCTGAGAAGAGAATGGCAAACTCGTCGCCGCCGTAGCGGACCAGCAGATCGGCTTCACGGAAGCTTTCGCGCAGCAGGGAAGCCATGGCCTGCAGGGCGTTGTCACCCTCTTCGTGACCAAAGGTATCATTAATATATTTGAATTTGTCGAGATCCAACCATGCCAGCGTTAGCGGCTCTGCGCGACGGCGAGCGCTGGTGATAGCGTATTTACCAAGGTTATGAAAGCCCCGTCGGTTAAACAGGCCGGTTAGCTCATCGGTGGTCGCTGCGCTGATAGCAGCAAATTCATCCTCAACGATAGCGGCAAAATCTTTTAGCACCGCAACGTTGTCCGCGGTAAATTTTCGCGGCTCGGGAGCAATAAGACAAAACGATCCCACGATAGGGCCGCCGGGCAGCTGAAGTGGATAGCCTGCATAGAAACGAATATGTGGTGGGCCGACCACCAGCGGGTTATCAAAAAAGCGTTCGTCCTGCAGTGCATCCTCGACTACCAGCGGCTGAGGGCTGAGGATGGCATGGCCACAAAAAGAGATGTCACGCAGCACCTGTCCATTAGGGATGCCGTCGCAGGACTTGAAGTGCAGCATCTTGCTGTCAACGAGACTTATCAGCGCAATGGGCACATCGAACATCCGTTTAGCCAGCCGGGTGAGCCTGTCAAAACGTTCATGAGTCCCGGAGTCCAGCATCCCGGATTCATGTAGCGATGCCAGGCGCTGCTGCTCGTTTACAGGGAGTTGAGGAGTCTTCATAACGGGCCTTTTTCACTAATCAAAACCTAAGCTTAGCGCATTTGGGCCGTTTGGTCAGTGGGCGTAGATCCGGTTCTTACCTGCGCGCTTGGCCCGGTATAATGCGTCGTCAGCCGCCTTTAACCAGTCGGTAACGGTCTCCATATCCTGAATGGCGTTGGCAATACCAATGCTGAGGGTACAGTGAAACGCAGCGTCCTGCGCCACCATCATTACGGCAGTGGCATCCATAATACGCCTGGCAACAACGAGGGCCTCCTCAGGTGAGGTATCCGGTAGCAGGATCACAAACTCGTCGCCTCCCAGCCGCGCCGGGGTGTCGGTTTTACGGGTAGCGACGTGCAAAATTTTAGAGACAGTTACCAGCAGCGTATCGCCCACCTTGTGGCCAAACCGGTCGTTGACCTCTTTGAAGTTATCGATATCGATAAACATCAGAGAGGAGTTATGGACGGAGTCACGCAGCTTCTCCAGCTCATGTTGGATACGTTTTTCCAGCAGGCGACGATTGGCAATATCCAGTAGCGGATCCATCATCGCGATACGCTCCAGCTCCCGGCTCTTATGCCGCAGCTTTTTTGCGATGTTATCCGTCAGTACGCTCAGGGCCAGCACATAGATAGCAATAAGCGGCAGCGTAGCCAGCAGAGTGCGCTGGGAAACCATGGAATCAAACGCCATGCCCTGCGCCAGCCAGGCTGCGGCAAATACCGCCAGCATGGTCGCGCCAGCCTTACGCATAAGCTCAATACCGCCAGCCGCAAGGCGATCGGCGAGAAGAATAGTGGCGATAACTACGGAGGGCAGCGGATTAACCGCCATCATGGCGATCCAGAACCCGCCAGCTGCCCCATCAAAGATGAGGTTGTGATGCTCACAGGTCAGCGGCTTTTGTGACTGACGGGCGCGCAGAAAGGCGACGGTCGGCCAGAGAAACGCATTCACGGCCAGTAGAGCAATAAGCCATTGTGACTGATGGTGCTCCAGCAGCACGGAGAGGATCGGGAAAAAACAGAGCAGCGTCCCGAGCATACGCATCAGATACATTCGTCTTACAAAACGCTTACCGGTGATCCGTTCACTTTTTTTTAGCTTGTCCGATCCACTCATCGCGCAAATTTTTCCGATACGTATACTCGGCTATAGTATTGACGTTGAAAATGGGTAGCAAGCAATTTAACGCGTTATTTCAATCAATTCCCTCGCGATCGCAGCGCCTCAGGTGACAGTGTCACGCTTTCTCTGAGCCAGCCTCATTATTATCTGCCCTTACCGATTCAGCAGGCTGCTCATCTTGCTGGACGCTGGTGCGATTCCGCCCGGCTTTTTTCGACCGGTACAGGTACTCATCCGCCTCAGCCAGCAGTTTATTAAACCGCTCCGTCAGCTCCCAGGACTGAGCGGTGCCGCTACTCAGACCAATGCTGACGGTCAGGAACAGCGTCTGCTGACGCCAGCGGAACGGATGCGCTTCGACGGCGCGCCGGATACGCTCTGCCAGCATAAATCCCTGGCCGGGATCCTGCGTAGTGGCGACGACGGCAAACTCCTCTCCGCCCATCCGCGCGACGATACCGCTATCGCCGACCACCTGCTGTATCTTCTGGGCAAAGGTGGTCAGCACCCTGTCGCCACACTCGTGACCAAAGCTGTCGTTGATGGTTTTGAAATAGTCGATATCCAGCAGCATGACTGACAGATGTCGTGCTCCGCTATCCCGTTCTCTGCCCAGCGCCTCATACAGGCCTGAGCGGGAGTAGACCTGGGTAAGAAAGTCAAAGTCAGCGCGCAGCGAGACCTGTTTCATGAGCGCATTAATGGCGTTAACGCTGACGCAGACGATGATCGGGCAGATGGCCATGGTGGCGATCCCCAGCCTCACCGAAAACATCCGCGGCATTTCCAGTGGACTGGCAACGAAGATATTGATTGTACCGTTGGCGACCAGGATAATTTCCAGCGCCCCGGTTAAAAAGGTCAGGAACGCAGTCGTCAGCAGCGAATAACGTACCGCGCACCAGATCAGCGCCGGGAGCGGAAACAGCAGGCTACCCGCCCCGCCGATAACCACAGAGGCGGTGAGTGAAATGGCCAGCGCCGCAATCGGTAGCAGGTGCTCAGCGCGGAACGGCGTGATCCAGCGCGGCCACGCCAGGGTAAGGACGCAGGGCAGGATCAGCACCCCCGTGGAAAACTGCTCGCTGAACCAGTCGGCAAACAGCGGCCAGAAGGTGAGATTATCAATACCTACCGAGGCAAACGCACCAACCAGCGCACAGCCCAATGCCCCCAGCAGGCAGTAGTTGAAGATCCGCAGGGCGTTAATGGGCAGGGAGCGTCTCTCAGGCCGGCGTTTATCCCGGACGATCAGCTGCGCCACGGTGAGGATAAACACCATATTCGAGAGGTTGATAACCAGCGAGGTCGCCCCCCAGGTAGTCGTTATCGCGTCGTAGACCAGCATCGCCACGTAGCAGATGACATAGTTGTGCAGTCGGTTCAGCCAGGTATAGCGCGCAAAGAGACCGGCCATTACCGCGTTTAATGGCCAGAACATGGAAAGTTCTTCCACCAGCCTGAGCATCGCGCCGATAAAATAGAACAGCGTAGTCAATAGAAAGATCAGCGCCGCGTTACGCCATGGCCTCTCTTTATGAAACGGACGAAAAGCGATGTTCAGTGATGAGAGCATAGGATCCTGTCCCTACAGATAAGGGTAACGACGCAGTAAGTCATCAGTATACCGAACGCCCCAGCTGATGGCTGAGTGCTTCAAGCATAGCAATACCCGCCAGCGAGTTGCCTGCTTCATCCAGCGCCGGGCTCCAGACGCAGATTACCATCTCATGAGGTACAATCGCCACAATACCTCCTCCCACGCCAGACTTCGCTGGCAGGCCGACGCGCCAGGCAAACTCGCCCGCACTCTGATACATGCCGCTGGTAGCCATCAGGGCATTGACCTGCCGCGACTGTAGCGGGGAGATGACCGGCCGGGTCAGATGCGGCGCTCGCCCCTCATCTGCCAGAAACAGGAAGGTCTTCGCCAGTTCAACGCAGCTCATCTTCAGGGCGCAGTAGTGGAAGTAGTTTTGCAGCACGGTCGCCACGTCATTATGGAAGTTGCCAAAGGATTTCATTAGCCAGGCAATGGCCGCGTTCCGCGCAGAGTGATCGAACTCGGACCGCGCTACTCTGCTGTCGTAGGTGATATCGCTGACGTCGCTGAGCTGGCGGACGACCTCCAGCATTCTCTGGCGCGGCGCGCTGAGGCGGCTCTGTAGCATATCGCACACCACCAGCGCTCCGGCATTGATAAAGGGGTTGCGCGGCTTGCCCTGCTCGATTTCAAGCTGGAGCAGTGAGTTGAAGGGGTGACCGGAGGGATCTTTGCCCACCCGCTGCCAGATCTCCTCCTCCGGGTAGTGATCCATCGCCACCACCAGGCTCAGCACCTTCGAGATAGACTGAATAGAGAAGCGTTCATCGGCATCCCCAGCCTGAAAGTGACGGCCATCAATGGTGCTGACCGCAATCGCCAGCTTATTCGCCTCTACCGAAGCCAGCGCCGGAATGTAATCGGCTACCTTACCCTGGCCTGTCAAAGGCCGCACCTGAGTCAGAATAGACTCCAGCATGTCATTATCCATGACCGTCGCCACACTACACTCCTCACCGGCTTTAAAGGGCCTGCGAGTATATCAGAGCCAGGCGGCGAGCGTCAGGCTGGAAGTCGAAAACGCGTGACCGCCTGCATAAGTTGTCGGGAGTCATCGTGCAGCTGCTGCGACGCCTCGGCAGCGGTACTCACCAGCTCCCCCGTTCGGCGGGCAACCTGGTTTAAACCGTGAAGCTGGCGCGTCATCTGATGAATATTTTCGCCCTGGTTCAGGGTCGCCAGAGAGATGTCATTGAGCAGGCCGCTGAGATGCCCCACCAGGCCTGTAACCTGCTGGAGATTGTCTTCAAGTCGGTTCACCGCCTGCGATCCCGCCTCTATTCCCTGCAGCGAGTGCTGGATCAGAGCCTGAATTGTCTGCGTTGAGTGGCTGCTTTTGCGCGCCAGCAGGCCCACCTCTTTCGCTACCACGGCAAAGCCGCGCCCGTGGTTGCCCGCATGGGCGGCTTCAATAGCGGCATTCAGCGCCAGTATATTGGTCTGAAACGCGACGTTATCAATTAGCGCGACGATACCACGCATCTCATCTGAACGCGTCACAATTGCCCGCATCGACTCATTAACGGTATCCATCATTCTGTCCCCTCCGGCGGCGGCCTGACGGGCCTCGTCGGCACGCTGGCTGGCAAGCTTTGCATAGCCCGTATTGCCCTCGACATGGGACTCCAGCTCGGCAATGTTAGCCGTCACCTCGTCCAGCTCTTTCGCCTGGCGGGCCGACTGCTGATAAAGCTTCTGGTTACCCTGCGCCAGGCTGTCGATATTGTTCACCATCGAGGCAGTGGCATCGCTAACCTGAACCACCAGCTGCTGTAGTCCCCGTTGCATAGCGTCGATACTGGCACTGAGCTGGCCGATCTCCCGGTTAAAACAGGTCACCGGCGGCGGTGCGACGGAGAGATCCCCGGCGGCCAGAAGGTTGATATGGGTTATCAGCCGCTTGAGAGGCGCGATCACCCAGCGCGACATGCCAAACCAGACGGCGATGGCGATCACCAGCAGCAGCGCTGGTCCTAAAATGAAGAGGTATTGCAGATTCGCCAGGCGTGACATTAGCGTCTGCCTGCCCTCCTCTGCACGTGCTTCGCTGGCTGCGCGAAAGCGGGCAAAGTTTTCGTTGAAGTCGGCCTGAAACGCCTGGGCGGGTACAGCAAAGAAGGCATCGATGGACTGCGTACGGGTCAACGCATCCGCCTGCTCTTTAATCGCTCCGTAGAAAAGCTGGTAGCTATTTATTAGCCCCTCGTCCTCGGGTGGATTAAGCGCTCGCCACGCCTGCCAGCTCTTTTGCGAGCTTTCCAGCGCCTGCTGGGCCTCGTCCATCAGACTATGCCAGCTTCCTTCCGAACCGGTGGCCTGGTCCTGCATAAACCAGACCCCCGCGCGGTTAAGCAGATCGCTCGCCGCCAGCAGCGCCACACGCGCCTCATCCACCTTTGCCTGCTGCAGGATAGCCTGCTGATTCAGCCGTTCATGGTGCTGGGCGTCATGCAGAGAACGGGAGAGAAGAAGAGACGAGGAGATCTGCAGCGCGGAGAACAAGCCGATAATGCACAATATCCCTGCCAGCAGGCCAAACTGCCGTGGCGTAGCCAGCCGAAAAACAGACGGAAAAATTTTAGTTAAGTTCATGATATTCTTCTGTAACTCATCTTCTGAAACTACACATTGCGCGTGAGTCTACGAAAGAAAAATGACAGAACCATGACAGCACAGCACCACTGAATAAACAGCGGTGCTGCTCAGGTTAACGCTGGCGATTACAGGCGATCTTTCCACACCGTCTGCACGTTGCAGAACTCATGCAGGCCAAAATGTGACAGCTCGCGACCAAAGCCACTTTTCTTGACGCCACCAAATGCCACGCGAGCATCGCTGGCGCTATAGCCGTTGATAAACACGCCGCCGCACTCAAGGCGCGCAGCCAGCGCTTGCGCCCGCGCCTCGTCAGCGCTGAAAATCGTTGCCGAGAGTCCGAAGTCACTGTCGTTTGCCAGGGCTAAAGCGTGTTCAGCATCATCGGCGACGGTAATCGTGGCTACCGGGCCAAACAGCTCCTGGCGGAACGCGGTCATCTCCGGCGTCACGCCAGTGAGCACCGTTGCCGGATAGTAGTTGCCCTTGCCGCTGATCTTCTCCCCGCCAAGGCGCAGCGTGGCCCCTTCGTTCAGGGTGGCTTCGACCTGGCCATGCAGCTCGTCGCGCAGATCGTAACGCGCCATCGGCCCGAGGTAGTTCTCTTCACTATCCGGTGCGCCCAGCTTCAGCGCGGCCGCTGCGGCAATGAATTTTTCAGTAAAGGCTTCTGCTACACCCGCCTCAATGATAAAGCGTTTCGCCGCGGCACAGACCTGCCCGGTATTCTGATAACGTCCAGCAACCGCCGCCTTAACGGCCAGATCGAGCGAGGCGTCGTTCAGTACGATAAAGGGATCGGATCCCCCCAGCTCCAGCACACACTTTTTCAGTGCTGCACCCGCCTGGGCACCGATGGCCGCCCCGGCACGCACGCTGCCGGTTACGGTCACGGCTGCAATGCGCGGATCGTTAATCGCCTGGCTTACGCCCTCATTGGTGGCGTTTACCCAGCCAAAGACGCCCGTCGGTAGACCCGCCTCGCGAAAGATATCCCCCAGCAGTTCGGCGCAGCCCAGCACGTTAGGGGCATGCTTCAGCAGGTAGCTGTTACCTGCCAGCAGGATCGGCACCGCACCGCGCAGCACCTGCCAGACCGGGAAGTTCCACGGCATTACCGCGAGAATTGCCCCCAGCGGACGGTACTCAATCACCGCCTGGTTATTTTCCACCTGGGTCGGCTCGCTCGCCAGCATGGCCGGGCCATGTTCGGCATACCAGTCGCAGAGGTTGGCGGACTTGGCTACCTCTGCCCGGGCCTGCAGGACAGGCTTACCCATCTCGGCGCTAATGAGCTGGGCCATCTTCTCGCCGTGCTGACGCAGAACGGCGCCCACGTTACGCAGCGCCTGGGCGCGCTGGTCTACGCTCTGCCCCCGCCACTGGTGGAAACCCTGCTGCGCGGCGGACAACGCCGTTTCGACCTCTGCTGGGGTTGCCCATGGGCGAGCGGAGAGCTGTTCGCCCGTGGCCGGGTTGATGGACAGAGCGTGCGTTGCAGATGAAATGGTCATTATTTATCTCTCTTCGTAATCCTGAACTTGCTTTATCCTGGCCTACTCTGCTATTTCTGAAAAATGAATAATATTAACTCAACCGTTCACAAATCGAGAATAGCATGGATTTAACCCAGCTTGAGATGTTTAACGCCGTGGCGCAAACCGGCAGCATTACCCAGGCCGCACAGCGGGTACATCGGGTTCCGTCAAACCTGACCACACGTATTCGCCAGCTTGAAGCCGATCTTGGCGTAGATCTCTTTATTCGTGAAAACCAGCGGCTGCGTCTCTCTCCCGCCGGGCACAGCTTTTTACGCTATAGCCAGCAGATCCTTGATCTGGTGGCTGAGGCGCGCAACGTCGTTGCCGGAGACGAACCGCAGGGGCTGTTTTCCCTCGGTTCACTGGAGAGCACCGCTGCCGTGCGCATTCCCGCTACCCTGGCCGACTTCAACCAGCGCTATCCGCGCATTCAGTTTGACCTTGCAACCGGACCGTCCGGAACCATGATTGACGGGGTGATTGAGGGCCGGCTCAGCGCGGCGTTTGTTGACGGGCCGCTGATGCACCCTGGACTGGAGGGCATCCCGGTGTATCGCGAGGAGATGATGGTCGTCGCCCCCGGCGGCCATGCCGCGGTCAAAGACGCCATGCGGGTTAACGGCATGAGCATCTATGCTTTTCGTGCCAACTGCTCCTACCGTCGCCACTTTGAGAGCTGGTTCAAGGCGGCGGGCGCAATGCCCGGCAAAATTCACGAAATGGAGTCCTACCATGGGATGCTGGCCTGTGTGATAGCCGGAGCCGGGCTGGCGCTAATGCCACGCTCTATGCTGGAGAGCATGCCCGGCCATCATCAGGTTTCCGCCTGGCCGCTGGCGGAGGAGTGGCGCTGGCTGACCACCTGGCTGGTATGGCGCAGGGACGCAAAGAGCCGCCCGTTAGAGGCGTTTATAGCTCTGCTGCAAGAGCGGCCACAGACGTCATAGGATAATACAATAGGTGTTTCAGGATGTTGCGTCGATGACCCGCAAGGGATACTTTTAAGCGGTCGCCATTAACGATTAACGGAAAAAGAATGAATACCAAAGCCCGTAAGGTCATGATTATTGGTACCGGCAACGTCGGGGCATCGGCAGCCTATGCCCTGCTGAACCAGAACATTTGTGAAGAGCTGATCCTGGTCGATCTCAACCGCGATCGCGTCGAGGGGCACGCTCAGGATCTGGCAGACGCAGCAGCCTATATGCCAGGGATGATGGCTATCTCAACCCGTGAGGCCAGCGAGTGTGCGGATGTCGATATCGCGGTGATCACCGTCTCCGGCGGCCCGCTGCAGCCCGGCCAGACCCGGCTGGACGAGTTGACCAACACGGCAAAAATCGTCAACAAGATCGTACCGCAGATGATGGCGAACGGCTTCAACGGCATCTTTCTGATCGCCACCAATCCGTGTGACATTATTACCTGGCAGGTGTGGAAGCTCTCCGGGCTGCCGCGTAATCAGGTCATCGGTACCGGCGTCTGGCTGGATACCACTCGCCTGCGCCGCTCCCTCGCCCAGACGCTGGATATTGGCGCGCAAAGTATCGATGCCTTTATTCTCGGCGAGCATGGCGATACCCAGTTCCCGGTCTGGTCTCACTCTTCAGTCTACGGTTCACCCATCGCCGAGGTCTATCGGCGCAAGACGGGTCAGGAGCTGGATCGTGAGCGCCTCGCAGAGCAGGTTCGCCGCCAGGGTTTTGATATCTATGCCCGCAAAGGCTGTACCGAGTATGGCATTGCCGGGACCATCGCTGAGATCTGCCGCAATATCTTCACCGGCAGCCACCGTGCGCTGGCGATCTCCTGCGTGCTGGATGGCGAATACGGTGCGGAGAATATCGCCATCGGCGTGCCGGCGGTGCTGGCTCAGAGCGGCGTACAGCAGATCATCGAATTGCAGCTGGCGGAGGATGAGCAGGCGAAGTTTCGACACTCGGCAAACGTGATTGCCACGAACATCGCCCGCCTGCCCTGACAGCAAAGCGTTACTGTGCGGCACCCCGCCGCACTAACAGCAGCGTCAGGCTAAACGACAGCACCAGCGAGATCACCACGCCGGAAATGGCGTACGGGAACCATGGCCCGATATAGGCTGGCAGGCTGAAGATGCTGGAGAGAATGTAGCCAAACAGCCGTACGCCAAAGAAAGCGATAAACGCGGACGCGACGCTGCTGGCAATCGTCGCGGCAATAAATGCCCTTTTCTCTTTGGTCAGCACGCCAAACAGCGCCGGTTCGGTGATGCCCAGCAGCGCGGAGATGGCCGCCGACAGCGTCACGGTGCGATCGTCGCGATGACGGTTCTGGAACCAGATGGCGAAGGTCGCTCCGGCAATCGCCATGTTTGCCATGCACATCATCGGCATCAGCATGTCGTAGCCGTGTTCACTGAAGTTTTGCAGAGCGATAGGCGTCATGGCGTGATGCATACCGGTGAGGATCGCCACCGGGCGGATCGCGCCAACAATCAAACCCGCCAGCACCGATGAGGTATCAAACAGGCCCTGAATACACCACGCCAGCCCTTTGCCCAGCCAGATACCCACCGGACCAATGACCACTAACGCCACGAGCGCGGTAATAAACAGCGTCAGGGTTGGCGTAAAGACGGTTCTTAACACCTGCGGCATGATGCGATCGACGGCGCGATGGATATAGCTCAGCGCCAGCACCGAGAAGATTACCGGGATCACGCTGGAGGCGTAGTTGAATACCGATACCGGCAGCACGCCGGCAAACCAGTAAGCCTGCACCGCCCCCGGCGTGCCGCTCGCCAGCTGCTTAGCCGCCTCAATCAGGGAGGGATACATCAGGCAGGCAACCACCGCTGCCGCTAAATACTCATTGGTTTTAAACATTTTGGCGGCGGATACCGCAAGGAAAAACGGCAGGAACCAGAACACGCCGCTGGCGATCATATCGATCACCATTACAGTGTCACTTTTTGCCGACAGCAGATTCATGGCAATAAAACCGGCGAGCAAGCCTTTGATCATCCCCGCGCCCGCAATCGCCGGTACGATGGGACCGAACACGCCAGACACCGTATCCATAAACAGCGAAATCAAGCCTTTCCCGGCTTTAGCTGGCGCCTCGCCGGCTGGCTCAGCGGTCGCGTCGCCGCCGATCTGCTGATACCAGTGATTGACCTGCGGGCCGATGATCACCTGATACTGCTCGCTTTGCAGCTGTGCGCCCAATACGCCAGGTAACTGGGTCACGGCCTGTTGGTTGATCTTTGCCTCATCCACCAGATCGAAGCGCAGACGCGTCATGCAGTGCCAGACTTTATTGATATTTTCTCGACCGCCAACGCCCTGGATCAGCGCGTTGATGATAGCTGGATTACTCATTTCCTGCTCCTCGTCTGCCTTGATGACGGCATGTTCAATGCTGAAGAAGTCTACGGTAAGGTTGATTTGATAAACAGACCAATAAAAAGTGATTATGCTCACAAAAGCAGGCATGAGAAGTAAACTAAACAGGTTTTACTCAGAATTGGTCTGGTTTTTACGTTACTCGCAGCCTTAAAGCAGACCAAAATAAAGTGCTGGTAATCGGTAAAAAAGAGCAGGAATAATAGTCGCCGTAATCTGCTTTTAGTCAGCCGTCAGGAGCGACCATGACACCCACTATAATCACCAACGTTGAATGTTTTATCACCCGCCCGGATCGCCACAACCTGGTGCTGGTCAAAGTCACCACCGATAGAAATATTGTCGGCTATGGCTGCGCCACGTTTCAGCAACGGCCGCTGGCGGTGAAAGCTATGGTAGATGAGTATCTGAAACCGCTGCTGATGGGGCGCGACGGCAATCACATTGAGGATCTATGGCAGATGATGCAGGTGAACGCCTACTGGCGAAACGGCCCGGTGATGAACAACGCCATTGCGGGGGTGGATATGGCGCTATGGGATATCAAAGGCCAGCTGGCGGGCATGCCGCTCTATCAGCTGTTCGGCGGTAAATCAAAAGATGCCATTGCGGTTTACAGTCATGCTGCCGGTGAGAGCATGGATGAACTCTATCCGCAGGTTGATGCCCTGCTTGCGCAAGGTTATCGCTACATTCGCTGCCAGCTCGGCTTTTACGGCGGCACCCCGCAGGAGTTACATGCTACCCGCGAACCGACCGCAGGCGCCTATTACGATCAGGATGAGTACATGGCAAATACCCTCGCCATGTTTAAAGCGCTGCGCGAGAAGTACGGTCACCGTTTCCATATTCTGCATGATGTGCATGAGCGACTTTTTCCGCAGCAGGCGATCCAGCTGGCGAAGGCGCTGGAGCCTTATCAGCCCTGGTTTTTGGAAGATATTGTCTCGCCGCAGCAGAGCGGTTGGCTAGCGCAGATCCGGGCGCACAGCAGCGTGCCGTTGGCGCTGGGCGAGCTGTTCAACAATCCAGCCGAGTGGCACGATTTGGTCGTCAATCGGCAGATCGACTTCATCCGCTGCCATGTGTCACAGATTGGCGGTATCACCCCGGCACTTAAGCTAGCGGTGCTGTGTCAGGCATTTGGCGTGCGTTTAGCATGGCACGGGCCGCCAGACATGACGCCCATCGGCGTGGCGGTGAATACGCATCTTAATATTCACCTGCATAACGCAGCGATTCAGGAGTTTATTCCGCCGCAGGCCAGTACCCTGGCCGTGTTTCCCAATGCGCCGCAGGCGGAGGGCGGCTATATGTATCCGATCGACCGTCCAGGCATTGGTATGCAGGTGGATGAGGCCGCGCTGGCGCGCTTCCCGGTGGTGTATCGTGCCCACGAGTGGACGCAAAGCCGCCTGCCGAACGGCGCGATGCACACGCCCTAATCGCCGCTGCGAAAACGCAGGTTATCGGCGTTAAACGGGGTGATGTAGGTGCATTCGTAATGAATATCGATCACTTCGCTCAGCACCCACACCTCCCCGCCGGAGAGAATGCCGCGATTGGTAATTTTCATGGCGGGCGTGCCGCGTTTGCAGCCGAGCAGCGTGGCCTGGGCTTTGTCCACCGCTACCGCCTGGTAGTGGGTCAGGAAGTGGGAGAGCGTAAGGCCTTTGCCCATCGCATAGCGCTGTAATGAGTTTTCGATCGCCTGCTGGTTGAGGTCGGGAAAGCGTGCCAGCGGCAGGCAGGATGTTTCGATCTGCGTGCAGCGCTCGTCCACGTAGCGCAGGCGACAGAAGTACCAGAGCCAGTCATTCTCACCGATGCCAAAAACCTGCTGCTGCTCTCGGTCCGGTAGCCTCTTATGCAGGCTGAGCAGGCGATAGCGCATTTGGTCGAAGCGTTTTTCGGTGATGGAGTTATAGACCAGCGGATTGCTGCGTGCATTTTCACTGACATAAATGCCCGAGCCCTGCACGATGCGAATTATGCCGATGCTGACCAGCTTTTTTAAGGCTTCCCGCACCGTATAGCGCGAAACGCCATACTCCTCAGCGAGTTCGCGCTCGGCGGGTAATTTATGTAACGGCTCGCCAGCGGTCTGGAAGATCTTACTGAGCAAGTCCTGAGTGATAAATTCCCGTTTTTTCATGGTGCCCATCAACGTTAGGGAAAAGAGAGTTCTTGTTACGGGTTCAAAATGCGATCTAAATCACAAAATGGCTGTCTTTTCGCCAGTGATCGTTTTAAGATCGCGGCATCTTTTCCCCTCCATCAACACTACTATAACCTTATGACAACGAACACCGTTTCACGCAAAGTTGCGTGGCTGCGCGTCGTGACGCTGGCCATCGCGGCCTTTATCTTCAACACCACTGAATTTGTGCCCGTCGGGCTGCTCTCTGATATTGCCGACAGCTTTGGCATGCAGACCCCGGAGGTGGGCATTATGCTCACCATCTATGCATGGGTGGTGGCGCTGCTGTCGCTGCCGTTTATGCTGCTCACCAGCCAGGTAGAGCGGCGCAAGCTGCTGATCGTGCTGTTTGTACTCTTTATTGCCAGCCACGTGCTCTCCTTCCTTGCGTGGAACTTTACCGTGCTGGTGGTAAGCCGGATCGGTATCGCCTTTGCTCATGCTATCTTCTGGTCGATTACCGCATCGCTGGCGATCCGCGTAGCGCCGCCGGGCAAGCGCGCCCAGGCCCTTAGCCTGCTGGCCACCGGCACGGCGCTGGCGATGGTGCTCGGGCTGCCGATAGGCCGCATCGTCGGACAATACTTTGGCTGGCGCACCACCTTCTTCATCATTGGCCTTGGAGCGCTGATCACCCTGCTCTGCCTGGTGAAGTTGCTGCCGAAACTGCCGAGCGAACACTCTGGCTCGCTAAAGAGCCTGCCGCTGCTGGTCCGTCGCCCGGCGCTGATGAGCATCTACCTGCTCACGGTGGTGGTGGTGACTGCGCACTACACCGCTTACAGCTACATCGAACCGTTTGTTCAGCACGTTGCGGGCCTGAGTGCCAGCTTCGCTACCGTGCTGCTGCTGATCCTGGGCGGCGCGGGCATTATTGGCAGCGTCCTGTTTGGCAAGCTGGGCAACCTGCACGCCTCCACGCTGGTGAGCGGCGCGATTGCCGTGCTGACGCTCTCGCTGGTACTGATGCTCCCCGCCTCGCACAGCACGACGTATCTGGCCGTGCTCGGCGTTTTCTGGGGCGTCGCGATTATGATTATCGGGCTTGGCATGCAGGTGAAAGTCCTGTCGCTGGCCCCGGACGCCACCGACGTGGCAATGTCGCTCTTCTCCGGCATCTTTAACCTGGGCATCGGCGCCGGCGCGCTGGTGGGCAACCAGGTGAGCCTGCACTGGTCGATGGCCAACGTGGGCTACGTGGGTGCGGTACCTGCCCTGGCGGCGCTGGTCTGGTCGGTAGTGATTTTCCGCCGCTGGCCGACGGTGCTGGAAGAGCAGACCCAGTAAGTCTATGCGGGGTAGCTGGAGATAATCTCCAGCACCCCATTAATAATAAACTGCACCCCCATGCAGACCAGCAGAAAGCCCATCAGCCTTGAGATGGCTTCGATACCGCTTTTTCCCACCAGTCGCATCACCGCCCCTGAACTGCGCAGACATCCCCACAGGATCACCGCCACGATCAAGAAGATGAGCGGCGGTGCAGCCAGGATCACCCAATCCGGAAAGCTGGAGCTGTGACGAAGCGTTGAAGCGGAGCTGATAATCATCGCGATGGTTCCTGGCCCGGCAGTGCTTGGCATTGCCAGCGGGACAAAAGCGATATTGGTATCTGGCTCTTCAATCAGCTCGGCTGATTTTGTTTTGGCCTCCGGCGACTCATGCGCTTTCTGCTGGGGAAAGAGCATCCGGAATCCGATAAAGGCGACGATCAGCCCGCCGGCAATACGCAGCCCGGGGATTGAGATGCCGAAGGTATTCATCACCACCTGCCCGGCATACCAGGCAACCATCATAATGGCAAAAACGTAGACCGACGCCATCAGCGACTGACGATCGCGTTCGGCTTTGTTCATATTTCCCGCCAGCCCGAGAAACAGCGCGACGGTGGTTAAGGGGTTAGCCAGCGGCAGCAACACCACCAGTCCTAACCCAATGGCCGTGAATAGATCCTGCATGAGCTTCACTCCTCGACATGAAATTTTCTGTGCGCATTATACTGACAAAGCCCCTTCTTGCGCAGCGGATATTACGCTAACTCAATGTATAACTTGAAGTTATTAATTTATTAGTTATTGCTAAAAAATTAGTACGTGAAACGTTTTAGCTAAATGTGGAATAAGTTAATGCATTCAGTTGACTTATAGTTGCCCCGGCAATAGTATCTGCCGTGACTAATCTACTTGCCGGGGCAACCATTGTGAAAAGCACCAGTGACTTGTTCAATGAAATCATCCCGCTGGGCCGCTTGATCCACATGGTCAACCAGAAAAAAGATCGCTTATTAAACGATTACCTTTCGCCGTTGGATATCACGGCGACGCAGTTTAAGGTGCTCTGCTCTATCCGCTGCGCAGGCTGTATTACGCCGGTGGAGCTAAAAAAAGTGCTGTCTGTCGATCTCGGGGCACTGACCCGGATGCTTGACCGACTGGTCTGCAAAGGCTGGATTGAACGCCAGCCTAATCCGCATGACAAGCGCGGCGTGCTGATTCAGCTTACCGCCGACGGCGCAGCGCTTTGTGAGCAAGGCCATAAACTAGTGGGGCAAGACCTGCATCAGGAACTAACAAAAAACTTAACGGCAGATGAAGTGGCAACCCTTGAGTACCTACTCAAGAAAATACTGCCGTAAACAGAAGAGGTATAATGATGTCCAGACGCAATAATGACGCCATTACTATTCATAGCATATTGGACTGGATCGAGGATAACCTGGAATCACCGCTGTCGCTGGAGAAGGTTTCCGAGCGTTCAGGTTACTCAAAATGGCACCTGCAACGGATGTTTAAGAAAGAGACCGGGCACTCTTTAGGTCACTATATCCGTAGCCGCAAGCTGACTGAAATCGCACAGAAGCTTAAGCAGAGTAACGAGCCGATTCTCTATCTGGCAGAGCGCTACGGCTTTGAGTCACAGCAGACGCTGACCCGGACCTTTAAAAACTATTTCGACGTGCCGCCGCATAAGTACCGCATGACCAATATGCACGGCGAAACCCGTTATCTGATGCCCATAAACCATTGTAACTGCTAAACGCCTGTTTTAAGACGTATCGAGGAAATCATGAAGTTTACCATCGCCGCCGCCCTTTCTTTGCTAGTGCTGTTCTCTGGCAACAGCGTTGCGGAGCAGTCGCGCCCTACCGATCAAAAACAGCGCGACGCGATGATTATGCCTTCCGCCCATGACCAGTCACCGTTTGACTTTAACCACATGGGTTCCGGGAGTGATAAATCCGACGAATTAGGCGTGCCTTATTACAACTAAGCACGGCTGATACGTTATTGCCCCGCCCCGTGCGGGGCTTTTTTTTAGCGGGCCGCCACCGACGGGCGCAGACGAAAGCCAAAGATATTGATATAGAGACCCGCCATAATCAGTACGGCCCCGAGCAGCTGTAAGCCGTTCAGCGTCTCATTTAGCAGCAGCGCGGCGCTGGCCATGCCTACCACCGGCACCAGCAGCGACAGCGGCGCAACGCGCCAGGTCTCATAGCGCCCAAGCAGCGCTCCCCAAATCCCGTAGCCAATGATAGTGGCGACAAACGCCAGGTAGATCAGCGACAGCACGGTGGTGATATCGATCTGTACCAGACTTTGCACCATCACCGCCGGGCCATCAAAAATGAGCGAGGCGACCATAAAGGGAACAATAGGGATCAGCGCGCTCCAGACGACCAGTGACATGACCGCCGGACGCGACGGGTGCTGCATGATCTTTTTGTTAAAGATATTGCCACAGGCCCAGCTCAACGCGGCCGCCAAGGTGAGTATAAAGCCCAGCAGAGTAACGTCCTGGCCGTTCAGGCTGGACTCGGCCAGCACCAGCACGCCAAAAACGGCAAGGGTAATTCCCAGCACCTGCTTGAGCTGCAGCCGCTCGCCGAAAGCTACCGCCCCAAGGACGATGGTGAAGAAAGCCTGCGCCTGCAACACTAATGACGCCAGCCCGGCGGGCATACCAAACTTGAGTGCGCTAAACAGAAAAGCGAACTGGCCAAAGCTGATGGTCAGACCGTAGCCCAGCAGCAGGCGCATCGGCACCTTTGGTCGGGCGACAAACAGCAGCGCCGGGAAGGCGACCAGTACAAAGCGCAGACCTGCTAACATTAGGGGGGGCATATTGTGTAGCCCGACCTTAATAACAACAAAATTAAGTCCCCATACAATCACTACCAGCAACGCCAGCAGCCCATCTTTCCGCGTCATACCTGCCCCTGAAGTTTAAACTTTTGTAAAAATATTACGGTACCGTAAATCTTTGTCGAGAGACAGATCACAATATTCGGTAGGTCAGCGCGGGCGATGTCCTGGATCTGGTCGCTATACAGTGCGCTTTTGCCATGTTATTGCTGTTAGCGAAAGCAAAAATAAAAACTACGCACTGTCGGATACAACATGATCACATCTCAGCAACGCTCTATCATTGCACTGCTCGCTTCATCCCTGCTGTTAACCATCGGGCGCGGCGCTACGCTGCCCTTTATGACCATCTATCTCAATAGCCAGTATGGCATGGCGGTAGATCAGGTCGGTCTCGCTATGACCGTGGCCTTAACCATCGGTGTATTTTTTAGCCTCGGCTTTGGCATTCTCGCCGATAAGTTTGATAAAAAGCGCTACATGCTGCTCGCTATTGCCATCTTTATCCTGAGCTTTATCGGCATCCCCCTCAGCCATAGCGCGGTGCTGGTGGTTATATTGTTCTCTATTATCAACTGCGCCTACTCGGTCTTTGCCACCGTGGTTAAAGCCTATTTCGCCGACACGCTTTCCCCGACAGCGAAATCGAAAGTCTTTTCGCTTAACTATTCTTTCCTCAATATTGGCTGGACGGTTGGCCCCCCACTGGGCACCCTGCTGGTGATGCAGAGCAGCGAGCTGCCGTTCTGGCTGGCGGCGGGCTGTGCCGCCTTCCCGCTGGTATTTATTCAGCTCTGGGTGCAGCGCATTGCGATGAAGGATGAGGGTCAGGCAACTCAGCCCTGGTCGCCCTCAATCTTGCTGCACGATAAAGCCCTGCTGTGGTTTACCCTCTCCGGCCTGCTGGCCTCGTTTGCCAGCGGCACCTTTGCCTCCTGCATTTCTCAATATGTGATGGCCGTAGCCGATAACGCTTTCGCGCAGAAGGTGGTGGCGCTGGTGCTGCCGGTCAATGCGGTTATCGTGGTCATGTTCCAGTACGTTATTGGCCGCTCTCTCTGTGCCAGCAATATTCGCCCAATGATGGCGGTCGGCACGCTCTGCTTCGTGCTCGGGCTGCTGGGGTTTATGTTCTCTGGCAGCCATCTCTGGCTGTGGGGGCTATCCGCCGCCGTGTTTACCATCGGGGAGATCATCTACGCGCCGGGTGAATATATGCTGATCGACCATATCGCCCCGCCGGGGATGAAGGCAAGCTACTTCTCTGCCCAGGCGCTGGGCTGGCTCGGCGCAGCGGTCAATCCGCTGGCAACCGGCATTATTCTGACCACGCTGCCGGGCTGGACGCTGTTTGCAATTCTGATTGCGGTGATCGTTCTGGCCTGGCTAATGATGCTGCGCGGCATGCAGGTCAGACCGTGGGACAGCGGACTCAGCACGGTAAAAGCATAAAAAAAGGGGCAGATTATTCTGCCCCTCTTCATGATTACCAGACCTGGTCCGCCACGCTGGTGACCAGGCGAACCTTATCCCACTGCTGGGCTTCGGTCAGGCTGTTACCCTCTTCCGTAGAGGCAAAACCGCACTGCGGGCTAAGGCAGATCTGACTGATATCCACATACTGCGCCGCTTCCTGAATGCGCGCTTTGATCCCTTCCGGGTTCTCCAGCTCGCCGTTTTTAGTGGTGACCAGACCCAGCACCACCTGCTGCTTACCCGGACGGATAAAGCGCAGCGGTGCGAAGTCGCCGGAGCGGTCGTTGTCATATTCCAGGAAGAAGGCATCGACGTTGACCTGACCGAAGAGCACTTCCGCCACCGGCTCGTAGCCGCCTTCTGAGATCCAGGTTGAACGGAAATTACCGCGGCAGACGTGCAGGCCGATGGTTAAATCCTCCGGCTTGCCTTCCAGCGCCTTATTCAGAACCCGAGCGTAGATACGTGCCAGCTCGTCAGGATCTTCACCGCGCTCGCGAACCTGGCGACGCTGATCGTCTGAACAGAGGTAGGCCCAGACCGTATCGTCCAGCTGCAGGTAACGGCAGCCCGCTTCGTAGAAGGCGTGAATAGCATCGCGCCAGGTGGTTGCCAGATCGTCAAAGTAGGCGTCCAGCTCCGGGTAGACCGTGCTGTCGATATCTTTGCGGCCACCGCGGAAGTGCAGCACGCTCGGGCTGGGGATGGTCATCTTCGGCTGGGCGCTGCCGCTGATGCTCTGCAGGAAGCGGAAATCGTCCAGCATTGGGTGATTGCCAAAGCCCAGCTTGCCGGTCACGCGTACGCCGTGTGCTTTGGTCTGTACGCCGTTAAACTGGATGCCCTTATCGGAATCGTAACGCTCTACGCCCTGCAGGCCATCAAAGAAGTCAAAGTGCCACCAGGCGCGGCGAAATTCGCCGTCGGTAACAACGTGCAGACCGCAGGCGCACTGCTGCTCTACCACATTGCGGATCGCGCTGTCTTCAACCGCGCGCAGCTGGCCCGCATCGATTTCGCCCGCAGCAAACTGAATACGTGCCTGCTTAATAGCATCCGGGCGCAGGAAACTGCCGACAACATCGGCGCGGAACGGGGAGTGGTGAAGCTGCATGGTAATCTCCTTGCCGTCGGGTAATGATAACCTGACGTGATAGTTCATGATTTAGACATTTTAGCCTTCTGGACGGCTATATGTCTAAAAATATGTCACACTCTTCCGGCCGACGCAACAGAGAATAATTCACAAGACATGAAAAACTTTCATGTTGCTGCGTTAATTCCCACCGGCGAAGGCAAATCCTTCATCTTCCCAGCCGGTAATACCGCCGATCATAATCTTCACCGGCAGGCCCAGCTTTGCCAGTTTTAGCGCAGCGCGGTCGGCACCGTTGCAGTGCGGACCGGCGCAGTAAACAATAAAAAGCGTCCCGGCGGGCCACTCCCGCATCTTATCCTCGTTTATCAGGCTATGCGGCAGATGAACCGCTCCGGGCAGGTGACGGTTGGCATAGGCTTCCGGACTGCCAACAACGTGCAACAGGGCAAAATCTTGCTGCTGATTGGATAAAGCATGATGGACATCGGCGCAGTCGGTTTCAACGCTCAGACGCGTCAGGAAATGGCGGGCAGCCTGCTCAGCGGGGGCGGCGGGATATTCGCTTACGTAGCTCATGGTACTTTCTCCTTGGTTGTGTTAACACTACGCTAACGTAAAATTTATTGGTCCACCGCCTACCGCTATGCCAGAAAACGCCAGGATAATGACAACCTTACCTTCCCCCCGCCCGCTGGTGGTCGCCGTCGCCTACGACGGCCTTTGCACCTTTGAATTTGGTATTGCCGTGGAGATCTTTGGCCTGCCGCGCCCTGAGCTGGGCGAGAACTGGTACCGTTTTGCCGTTGCTTCGGTGGATGAGGGTGAGCTGCGCGCTACCGGCGGCATCAGGCTGGTAGCCGACGGCGGCTTAGGGCTGTTGGCTCAGGCTGATACCATTATTATTCCCGGCTGGCGCGGCGCTGAAAGTCCAGTACCAGAGGCATTGTGTCAGGCGCTGCGCGAGGCCAATACCCGCGGCTGCCGGATCATGTCTATCTGTTCAGGGGTCTTTGTGCTGGCCGCCGCGGGTCTGCTTAATGGAAAGCGGGCCACTACCCATTGGCGTTATACGCCGCTGCTGCAGGCGCGCTACCCCGCCATCGAGGTACTTGAAGATGCGCTCTACTATCATGAGGGTAGCGTGCTGACCTCGGCAGGCAGCGCGGCCGGGATCGACCTCTGTCTGCACATGGTTCGCCTCGACTATGGCACCGACGTGGCGAATAACGTTGCCCGTCGGCTGGTGGTACAGCCGCATCGTGATGGCTCGCAGAGTCAGAAAGTCGGCCGGCCAGTCGCCCGATCGCGAGAGAGCCAGCGGCTGGGGAAGGTATTCGACTATCTCCACCGTCAGCTGGCGGACCAACACTCCGTTGCATCACTGGCGAAGCTGGCGGGTATGAGTCCGCGAACCTTTTTGCGTCGTTTTGGCGAGGCGACGGGAACCACGCCGGGGCGGTGGATTTTACAGGAGCGGCTGGCGCGGGCCAGAACGCTACTGGATAACGCCGATCTCAGTATGGAAGAGGTTGCGGCACAGGCGGGCTTTGCCACTGCCGCCTCGCTGCGCCACCATTTTCGCCAGCGTTTCGCCCTGTCGCCCCGTGATTACCGCAAACATCGGGCATAAAAAAACCGCCAGTACTACTGGCGGCAAATGCTTGCATGGATAGATCTATTTTGGTCTGTACGTTATCCCGAGGTTTATTAGTTGGGATAATTGATCTTCACTATCTTCGCACAGCATTTCTTAACAAAGGTTAAACGGGGTGGTTAACCTTTTTGTACGCCGGTATCGATCTTCAGGTAGCGCATCAGACCCATGGTCGCGCTCTTTTTCGCTTCGTCGTTCACCGCGACCAGATAGTAGTCTGTCGCGACCGCATAAGGGGCTTTATCTGCTGGATAGACCGCGTACTTCAACACCAGCTTGCCACCATGACGTTGACACTCCATACCCCAATGGCCCTGTCCTGCTGGCGAGATGTCGCATTTTCCTGGACCGTAGCTGTTGGAGAGATAGGAGTCGACGCGAGATTCAGCTTTCGTAATGTAAGCGGGTTTATCGTTGTACATAAAACCGGTACATACCGCCCCAGCCACAATGAGGAGCGGTAACGATAACAGCATTTTTCTTTTCATTTTAACTACCTAATTTTCTAACAGAAACCACCGCGACTAGTATTATTCCTAAAAAAGGAAAATGTAACTACCTTTATTAGCGGTTTAGGCCACATCTGATTCCATCGAGTCCATTAATAGACTGTCTTTGTGACAAAAGAATGAATGCCGGGCCAGCAAAAAGCCGCCCGTGGGCGGCTATTTTTAAAGAGGCCTTGTGCGATCGGGATCGTCGATATCCGGATCGTCAAAGTCGGGATCGTCAGGGTCAATCGGGTCGATATCATCTGGCGGATAACGGTCGGGATCGTCCCGGTCCGGTCTGTCAGAAGGTAACGGGTCAAGAATATCGGGGCGTTCGGACATAGGACCTCCAGCACGATAAATAGCAGTAAAAGGATGTTAGCGAAGCGCTATTTTTTATCCTGTTTTGGTTTTTTGGTGTCGGACCCAGACTTCTTATCAGAATTTTTTTGCTGATCTTTTGAAACGTTCAAGTTAACGCTTTTCATGGGTAACTCCAGGTAAGATGGCAGCTTTTGCTGCACCTGGAGTATAGGTAAGCTTTATCAATACCACCAGCGAGGCGGCAACACTGTGGGCCAGCCCCAATACCCAGCGCCAAAAAAGTTACGGTGTCACCTTCGCTGCTTTACGCTATCAAAGCTACGGTTTTCAGCATCGGTTCAGTAACCGGACTATGCTATCCTTGGAAAAAACAAGGAGGTGACATGTTTTCCTTTCTCAATACACTGAAGCGGCTGATAAGCAATCAGCAAGAAGCACCGACTGCTCAGCCAAAATATTCAAATGAACAGCTTTTACAGTGGGCCACGGGCTGCATGCTTGAGGGGCTTCCGGATAAGTTTTATGAAGCAAGGGTTACGTGTCAGTGCAGTGTGAATAATGAAGATCACCAGACGGTAAATGTCTCTCACGAGTTTAAGCTTACTGAAGAATCAGAGTACACTCGATTCTCCCCGCCAGACGATCTCTATGCAACTAACTGCATTGAACAGATTCTCTCAGGTAAAAAATGGACCTATGCAGCGATTATTTTCAATCCTCAAACTACAAGATTTGAATGGAAATAATGACCAACGCGTCGTGTAGCGTGGTGAGGACATTTCGCGCGTCATCTGCCAGGCCTGCTGTTTTCCCTACCCGGCAAAGTCCAGCGTTCCATTTCCCTGCCTGTTAAGCTTCTCCATTAGTACCATCAATGCGTCAATGTCCGCTATGTGCTGTGAGTTCATGCCGTATGAATCCATGAAGAAAGGTAAGTTAAATTTTTTCCTTGTTAACACGGTATGAAAGCTCCTGATGACTCTCTTTTCGCTCGCTGTAACGATCTGCAAGGTAACCGGCTTGCCCCTTGAGCAGCAGCGTGATTTTAAACAGCTCCTCGGCAACATCAACAATACGGTCATACCAGGAAGAGGGTTTCATCCGTCCGTTCTCATCAAATTCCTGCCAGGCTTTCGCCACAGAGGACTGGTTGGGAATAGTAAACATCCGCATCCACCGGCCCAGAATTCGCATCTGGTTCACGGCATTGAAGGACTGAGAACCGCCGCAAACCTGCATCACTGCAAGTGTCTTGCCTTGCGAAGGACGAACCGCGCCCTCGCTTAAAGGTATCCAGTCAATTTGTGCCTTCATAACCGCGCTCATTGCCCCGTGCCGTTCCGGGGAGCTCCACACCATACCGTCACACCATCTGACCAGACTGCGCAGCTCGATAACCTTAGGGTGCGTGTCCGGCGCATCATCCGGCAGGGGTAAACCGGAGGGGTTAAAGAGTTTCACCTCCGCTCCCATCGCCGTCAGCAGGCGACCTGCTTCTTCTGCGGCAAAGCGGCTGTAGGAGCGCTCCCTTACTGAGCCATACAGGATCAGAATCCGTGGTGGCTCCTGCAGGTGCAGGCGCTCAGCGATGTGTTGATCAAAGCATTCAGTATTCAGGGCAGGAAATTGTTCCATTTTTCTCCTCCGGAGAGAACAGGTGATTTCAAAATCAATGCATATGATTTACCATATATGTATTCTAAAGGGAACGGAGTGAAAAATGCTACAACCTGTTCAGCTTTTCAAAATTCTGTCGGACGAAACACGGCTCGCCATCGTTATGCTTCTCCGGGAGTCCGGCGAACTGTGCGTCTGCGATATCTGCCAGGCCACTACCGAATCGCAGCCAAAAATCTCACGTCATATGGCTATTCTTCGCGAGGCAGAACTGGTCCTTGATCGTCGGGAGGGCAAATGGATCCACTATCGCCTTTCACCTCATATACCGGCGTGGGCAGCTGAGACAATCACGGCATCCTGGCAGTGTCTGCGGGAGGATGTGCGTGAATGGCTGAAAAAATCAGCCTGCACCTCCTGCTGAGGCAGGTAACACATTCACATAATCATATATAATGGGGTTTAAAATGCTTTTGGCAGGGAGTATTTTTTTGCTGACGCTGGTACTGGTAATCTGGCAACCCAGAGGCCTGAGTATTGGCTGGAGCGCGAGTATCGGGGCGGTACTGGCTCTGGCAACCGGTGTTATCCATATCGCAGATATTCCTGTTGTCTGGAATATCGTCTGGAACGCGACAGCGGCATTTATTGCGGTGATCATTATCAGCCTGCTGCTTGATGAGTCGGGCTTCTTTGAATGGGCTGCCCTGCATGTCTCGCGCTGGGGTAGCGGACGTGGCCGCCTGCTGTTTACCTGGATAGTGTTGCTCGGTGCGGCTGTTGCTGCGTTGTTTGCCAATGATGGCGCCGCGCTGATCCTGACACCCATTGTGATTGCGATGCTGCTCGCACTGGGGTTCAACCGGGGCACGACGCTGGCCTTTGTTATGGCCGCAGGATTTATCGCTGATACGGCCAGCCTGCCACTCATTGTTTCTAATCTGGTTAATATCGTCTCAGCGGACTTCTTCGGTCTGGGTTTTAGGCAGTACGCCGCTGTTATGATCCCTGTGGATATGGCAGCGATTGCGGCCACGCTGGTTATGCTGCATCTCTTCTTCCGCAGGGATATTCCGGCAACGTATGACGTTTCTCTGCTGAAGACGCCTGCCAGTGCAATAAAAGATCCGGCAACCTTCAGAGCGGGCTGGATTGTCCTCTTATTGCTGCTTGTCGGTTTCTTTGTTCTGGAGCCGCTGGGGATCCCGGTCAGTGCAATAGCGGCAGCTGGCGCAGCAGTGCTTTTTTTGGTGGCGAAAAGAGGTCATGCCATCAATACCGGGAAAGTTTTGCACGGTGCGCCATGGCAGATCGTTATTTTCTCGCTGGGGATGTATCTGGTGGTCTATGGCCTGCGCAATGCAGGACTCACGGAGTACCTCTCCGAAGTGCTGAATCTGCTGGCAGACAATGGCTTATGGGCAGCGACATTCGGTACTGGCTTTCTGACAGCACTTCTCTCATCCGTAATGAACAATATGCCGACGGTGCTGGTTGGCGCGCTGTCGATTGACGGGAGTACAGTGACCGGCGTCGTCAAAGAGGCAATGATTTATGCCAACGTGATTGGCTGCGATTTAGGCCCGAAAATCACCCCGATTGGCAGTCTGGCTACCCTGCTGTGGCTGCATGTGCTGGCCCAGAAAAATATGACAATCGCCTGGGGATATTATTTCCGAACCGGCATTATCATGACTGTGCCCGTCCTGTTTGTCACACTGGCCGCGCTGGCATGGCGGCTCTCTGTCACTTTGTAATGAGATACTGATATGAGCAACATTACTATCTACCATAACCCGGCCTGCGGCACTTCACGCAATACGCTGGAGATGATCCGTAACAGCGGTAACGAACCGACCATTATTTACTATCTCGATACGCCACCCACCCGTGATGAGCTTATTCAACTTATTTCAGATATGGGGATTACGGTACGCGAACTGCTGCGTAAGCGTGTTGAACCTTATGAACAACTGGGTCTTGATAAAGAGAAATTTGCTGATGAGCAGTTAATTGATTTTATGCTTCAGCATCCGATCCTGATTAATCGGCCGATAGTCGTAACGCCGCTTGGTACGCGTCTTTGCCGCCCCTCAGAAATAGTGCTGGATATTCTACCGGATTGTCAGAAAGGCGCCTTTACCAAAGAGGATGGCGAGAAAGTCATTGATGAAACAGGAAAGCGGGTCAAGTAATCTGCCCTCGTACGCTTTTTTTCCTGCGGCTCTGCAATACCAGGATCCATTCTGGAAAAGCGTTCTGGGGAAGAAAAATTCGAATAAAAACCGGGCATCGCGCCCGGTTCTGTTTCCAGCCTGAATACGCCCTACGCGCTCAACCCGCGATTCACCAGCATCGGTTCAATCACTGGATCGTGCCCGCGCCACACGCGATAAAGTTCAGCTAAATCAGTGCTATTGCCACGAGACAGAATCGCCTCGCGGAATTTCTGACCGTTTTCGCGGTTCAATCCGCCCTGCTCTACAAACCACCGGTAACCGTCGTCGGCCAGCATCTGCGTCCAGATGTAGGCGTAGTAGCCCGCAGCGTAGCCGCCACCGAAGATATGCGCGAAATAGCTGCTGCGGTAGCGCGGCGGCACGGCAGCAAGAGCGAGTTCTTCCCGCTTAAGCACCTCGGCTTCAAAGGCAGCAACATCGCTCACCGCGGTCTGTGATGTCAGGCTGTGCCAGTTCATATCCAGCAGCGCGGCGCTCAATAGCTCCGTCATGTCATAACCTTTGTTGAACAGCGCAGCCCGATGCATCTTCTCCTGTAGCGCCGCTGGCATTGGCTCTCCGGTCTGGTAGTGGCGGGCGTAGCGGGCAAAAACGTCAGGATGGCTGGCCCAGTGTTCGTTAATCTGCGACGGAAACTCAACAAAATCACGCGGCGTATTGGTGCCGGAGAGCGTGGCGTAGCGCTGGCTGGCAAAAAGACCGTGCAGGGTGTGGCCAAACTCATGGAATAGCGTGATGACATCATCCCAGGAGATCAGCGCCGGGCCGCCTGCGGTGGGCTTCTGATAGTTGCAGACGTTATAGATAACCGGCCGGGTTCCCTGTAGCGTGGACTGCTCAACAAAGTTTCCCATCCATGCCCCGCCGCTTTTGCTGTCGCGGGCGTAGAAGTCACCGTAAAAGAGCGCCATGCCGGTGCCATCAGCGTCAAAGATCTCCCAGACGCGCACGTCCGCGTGATAGACCGGCAGATCGAAACGCTCGACAAAGGTCAGGCCAAAAAGCTGGCTTGCCGTCCAGAACACCCCTTCAACCAGCACGGTATTGAGGACAAAGTAGGGTTTAATCTGCGCGTCATCGAGGGCAAACTTATCCCGACGCACCTGCTCGGCGTACCACGCCCAGTCCCACGCCTCGGCGTTAAAGCCGCCCTGCTGCTGGTTAATGACCTGCTGAATATCCGCCAGCTCCTGCTCCGCACGGGCGCGCGCTGCCGGAACGATATTGCGCATGAACGTCAGCGCTGCGGCGGGCGTTTGCGCCATCTGATCGGCAGTTTTCCATGCCGCATAGTCGGAGAAACCCAGCAGTGTGGCCTGCTCGGCACGGATCCTGGCCAGGCGCAGCACGATAGTGCGAGTATCGTTTTCATCGCCCTGTTCCGTACGCGACCAGCCCGCTTTGAAGAGTTTTTCCCGGGTCTGGCGATCGCGCAGCCCCGCCAGGGCCGGCTGCTGGGTGGTGTTCAGCAGCGGAATAAGCCAGCGCCCGGACAGGCCTCGCTCCTCGGCCGCCGCCCGCGCCTGAGCTTTTTCTCCTTCGCTCAGGCCATCAAGCTGCTGCTCGCTCTCTACGATCAGCCCGCCCGCCTTGCCCGCCGCCAGCAGGTGCTGGTTAAACTGGCTGGTGAGTGTCGCCGCCTCGGTATTCAAACTTTTCAGCACCTGCTTCTCGGCGGTACCCAGCGTTGCCCCCGCCAGAATAAAGCGCTGGTAGATGACCTCCGTCAGCCGGACGGACTCTGCGTCCAGCCCGAGATCATGACGCTGCTGCCAGACGGCATCAATGCGCGAGAAGAGCGCCTCATCCAGGTAGATATCATTCGCCAGCTCGGCCAGCTCCGTGGAGAAAGCTTCATCAAGCTGCTGGAGATAGTCATTGGTGTGGGCGGAGGTCATCGCAAAAAAGAGGCTGGTGACCCGCGTCAGAAGCTGTCCGCTCTGCTCCAGCGCCAGAATGGTGTTATCAAAATCTGCGGGCGTCGTCGCCTGTGTGATGGCGCTGATGTCAGCGCGCTTTTGCCGTACCCCTTCATCAAAGGCGGGGCGATAGTGGCTATCTTCAAGCAGATCAAAGCGCGGAGCCAGATAGGGCAGCGTGCTTTCACTTAATAAAGGATTTGTCAGCGACATTTCAACTCCTTAAACATTGTCGTTTACCGCAGGCTCTTAACCCATGCTATCGTAATAACACACAAAAAGCGTTGAGGAACAGAATGATGATTATATTAGTCACCGGAGCTACAGCTGGTTTTGGCGAAAGCATCACCCGCCGTTTCGTTGAGAACGGTCATAAAGTGATTGCTACCGGCCGTCGTCAGGAGCGTCTGCAGACCCTGAAAGATGAGCTGGGCGATAGCGTTCTGACCCTGCAATTAGACGTGCGCAACCGCGCCGCTATTGAGCAGGCGCTGACCTCCCTGCCTGCCGAGTGGCACGACATTGACGTACTGGTCAATAATGCTGGCCTGGCGCTGGGCCTCGAGCCTGCGCATAAGGCTAACGTAGATGACTGGGAGACGATGATCGACACCAACAACAAGGGCCTGATCTATATGACCCGCGCCGTGCTGCCAGGCATGGTGGAGCGCAACCGCGGCCACATTATCAATATCGGCTCCACGGCTGGCAGCTGGCCCTATGCGGGCGGTAACGTCTATGGCGCAACCAAGGCCTTTGTGCAGCAGTTCAGCCTCAACCTGCGCACCGATCTGCACGGCACGGCGGTACGCGTTACCAACATCGAGCCGGGTCTGGTGGGCGGAACGGAGTTCTCCAACGTACGCTTCAAAGGCGACGACGATAAAGCAGGCAAAACCTACGAAAACACCAATGCGTTGAGCGCAGAGGATGTCTGCGAAGCCGTCTGGTGGGTAGCGACCCTGCCGAAACACGTTAACATCAATACGCTGGAGATGATGCCGGTTAGCCAGACATGGGCTGGCCTGAGCGTGCATCGCGGTTGATATTTCCCTCCCGGCCTGCGGGCCGGGTATGGGATGAAGATCAAATAGATGGTATGGTAGGCCAGTCACTATTTTATTAAGTATGAGCGCATGGCCGTCGAAACCCATCTTAATCCTGTATTGCCCGTCAATCAGCAAATCTACCGTATCCTGCGTCAGGATATCGTACATTGCCTGATCCCTCCCGGCACGCCGCTGTCGGAGAAAGAGGTGTCGGTGCGGTTTGACGTCTCGCGCCAGCCGGTTCGTGAAGCCTTTATTAAACTAGCAGAGAACGGTCTGATTCAGATCCGTCCCCAGCGCGGCAGCTACGTTAATAAGATCTCCATGAGTCAGGTCCGCAACGGCTGCTTCGTTCGCCAGGCGATTGAGTGCGCCGTCGCCCGCCGGGCCGCGACGTTGATCACTGACAGCCAACGCTATCAGCTGGAGCAGAACCTGCACCAGCAGCGGATCGCCATCGATCACAAGCAGCTTGATGACTTCTTCCAGCTTGATGACGAGTTTCACCAGAAGCTGGCCCTGATTGCCGACTGCCAGCTGGCGTGGGATACGGTGGAGAACATCAAAGCGACGATCGATCGGGTGCGCTATATGAGTCTCGACCATGTTTCCCCTCCTGAGAAGCTGCTGCGTCAGCATCAGGCTATTTTTGACGCGCTGGCGAAGCGCGACGTCGAGGGCGTAGATAGGGCAATGACCGCGCATCTGGAAGAGATTGGCGAGACGGTACAGTTGATCCGCCAGGAGAACCGGGAGTGGTTTAGCGAGGAGTAAACGAAGGGCGGGACATGGTAGCTACATGGGGCGATTACTCACTGTTTACTGCGGCTTGCCCCTCCGAGGTTGCGCTACACGCATTCAAATTTGTTCCTGACAAATTTGTCCCGATCCGGGGACTGGCCCTGTATACACACCTGGCTTAGAACGTCTGGCTATAAAAATATTTTTTACTGCTCGTAATTTATAACAAAAAAGCTGGATGGCCTAATCGATCTTCCAGCCTTGCATATTTGCCTGCTATGTTCTAAATAAATTTTATAGCGTTTTTAAGGTAATAAGCTTTTTTATCAATAGTTATATTTTAGCAGAAAAACCTGCTAGTAGATTAAGTTAAATCATGGCCCATAAAAATGCATTAAAGTATCCAGATCATCCATATCTTTTGGCGTTAATATATTCTTTTCCATAAGGTCATACTTATACCTTATTCCTTTCATAGGAATGGTATGTTCATTGTTTCTTGCCAAATCCATTAGCTCATCAATGTCTGATTGTTTTTTTAAAGTTCTTTTTAATAGTTCAAGCAACATTATTTCAGCATCTTTTTTTTCTAAAGTATACATTTTTTAATCCAGTAATATTTCTATGAAATCAAATTTAATAACCTGTCCATCTGCATGTAATTGCACTGCTCCCCCTTTTCCATACTCAGGGTATGCTTCAGCAAAGGGTTCAAGTTTAGTAAGGTGAGTATTACCATCCCATTTTGGAACAAAAGCCGTAGGTTTACCATTTTTGTACAACTGAAGCGTATCAAACGTTCCGCGCATACGAGCGTCACTCCATGCAGGAGCGATTTGGAAGCCATCTCTGGCAGCAC
The DNA here is from genome assembly GCA_032055545.1 of Pseudescherichia sp. Classification (GTDB taxonomy): domain Bacteria; phylum Pseudomonadota; class Gammaproteobacteria; order Enterobacterales; family Enterobacteriaceae; genus Pseudescherichia. The sequence continues at coordinate 55,092 of DAMBQR010000022.1, forward strand.
TACCGGAAGCATATTTATCAAAACCGAAATAAGTCACCGGTGCGGCTTTGCTTTCTAAAGTTGAGGGTACGAATTTATTGATTGAGCCATCAGGTTCCATATATTTCATGTGACGATAAGCAGTTGAAGGCATTGTAGCGCTTGGTCCCGCTGGACCAATATAAAAATCCGGTTTTGTTTCACCGCTACATTTTCGACTCAACCCCCACGGATCCACCCACCCCAGCGGGTTCGGCGCATACTGGTAAAGGTTTATCCCTCCAGCCAGTCCTATGGGATCCTGCTGGGTGTATCTGCCGCAGTCCGGGTCGTAGTACCTGAACAGATTATAGTGAAGTCCGGTTTACTCGCCACATCCCTGTGGCTCGCCCCTCCGGGGTTGCGCTACACGCATTCAAATTTGTTCCTGACAAATTTGTCACGGTCCAGGTACTGGCCCTGCATGCGCAGGTTTTGGGCACAGCCTGAAAGCTGCATCTCTCTTTCACTCAGCAGCTTGCCCCACGCGCTGTTCTGTGCTTCGCCTTCCGCATCCGTCAGCCGCTCCGGCGTGCCGTTAGGCTGGTTATGGAACCAGAAGATGTCTGGCGCATGAATACCGTCAATACGGGCCAGCGAGTTTTAACTTTCCAGATCGCTAGGGCCAGGAATATGATGATTGTCATATTTAATGTCAGATTATATTACGCTTAAAAAAATACTTATTGTTTTTTTATTTTGTAAAAAACCTTGCATTAACAATGACTTTTTTAATCTTAATATGAAGGTGCCATTCTTAGTATCTCTTTTTTCTTCAAATCAAACAAAATAATGCCAATCATACCAACCATTTATCTTTTCCGAAAAGGAGCAAACAATCAAAAATTCTTTTTCATTATTTAACGCCAAGTAAGAAAAAGACGCTCCCTTTGGAGGCGTAAATGTTGCAAATAAAGTCCTATCATTGTTTAAAATAGTTAATAACATCGGTAAGGGTGATGGTTTTCTCAATGCAAAAATCAAATTTCTCCTTTCATCTATCATTGCAAGATGTAAACCATCTACAATAACAGTGACTTGGCGTGCATTATATATCCAATGCAATTCGTTTTTGTTTATCACAAATGAAATTATTAATCATTTTCAACTCATCATTTATGAATTAGGGATTGAGCAACGATTCATCAATAATTTCCAAATAATTCATGCGTTCTGCAGGCGGCACAGCCATTTCGACTTGTGAACCACCTCCAGGCAGATACACATTCGCACCTTTATCTACTTGAGGTCCAACTGCACCACTTTCAACTGGTAATGATGACAGTATATTCACGGCAAGCATTGTAGCCCATTTCACCCTGCTCAGTCAGCGCCGATCAAAATTAAACCGGATCGTCCTTATTAAGGTTGTTCCACTTGCAATAATCATCCCATTTTTTGTCATCTTTAAATCCTTGACGATAATTACACACAATCGTTCCGGTACGATTATGGGGATCATAAGCAGCATCAACATGCCCCCATGAGCCTGATACTGGTAGTGAAATAGTTGACCTCTCTTTGAACCAACCTCTTAAACCTCGAGTAACATTCCCTTCTGGTTTTTTTTGCTCACCCATTAAAAGTTTTTCAGGTGAAAAGCGCCAACTACTAAGCTCAGAATCAGGATCATTAGGCCGCAAGAAATTAATTATAAGATATAAATCGCCAAATTTTTTATCGCCTTTGAGAATAGTTCTATATGACACAGTGTTGTCGTCTTTTTTTTCAGGCCATCCTTCCCATATAATATAATCGCTGCTGAATAATTCTTTTTTCGTTATGTTAGGCCCCAACACCAACGTTTCTTTAAGTGTAAGAACACCTGCTAATGTGTCAAAATGCATTATTTACACTCCGATATCAAATGGAAGACCAATAGGCTCCAAGACTGTTCTGTAATTAGATATAAAGTATTGAGTTCCTCCACCTTTCCCAAATTCCGCACTATCCTGTGATAAAGCTTGACCTATGCCAGCTTTAGCATCTCTTTTAACCCTATACATTTGAATCTTACTTCTAAATCCAAATTTTTCATGAGGAAGCACTTGCAAACTCTCCCATAGTTTTTGTCTGCTACCGCTAGCAGCATCAAGAGTTGCCTTGTCAAAATAAAAACCAGACTGTCAGGGAGCACCACTGTAGACGACATCACCTTCTTTTAACATAGTGTTAGACCAAAAATCGCGCCCTTTATAAATGCCTCTTCCCTGCCATTGTCTGCCAAATGCAGCCTGATTATGGTCGTTTGCTTTAGTAGGTGCACATTTGGCTTTTAAACCCCACGGATCCACCCACCCCAGTGCATTCGGCGCATACTGATAGAGGTTTATCCCTCCAGCCAGTCCTATCGGGTCCTGCTGCGTGAACCGTCCGCAGTCCGGGTCGTAGTATCTGAACAGATTATAGTGAAGTCCCGTCTCCCGATCTAGGTACTGGCCCTGCATGCGCAGATTCTGGGCATACGGCAGCTGTGCGTCCCGCTCATGCAGCAGCTTGCCCCACGCGCTGTTCTGCCCCTCCTGGCATACCTGACCTTTCGCATCCGTGAGCCGCTCCGGCATGCCGTTAGGCTGGTTATGGAACCAGTAGATGTCCGGAGTATTCACGCCATCAATACGGGCCAGTGGCTCATAACTGTCCTGGTCGCTGTAGACGTAGGTCAGCGGCACCTCATCCCGGATCTCCTGCAGCAGCCGGAACCCCTTCCATACAAAGCGGAAGCCGATCGCCACCAGCGGCCGGTTGCGGTCGCGCAGCTGGCTAATGATCTCCGTCAGGCGGTGCTTGCCATCGTAACAGTGCTGCTTCAATCTACTACGCCTCGCAGCTCTAGGCGCCCTGCGCCAGCGCAGGGCACGAATGGTGCTATGTTTTTTTGCAATATGAAAATTTCTTTCCGGCTTTTGCTTTTAACAAAAATGGAAATATATTTTTCTAACTAAATCCCCATCAATATCATCTATGGGATCTCTCGATAACCTATTAAAGTCTGCTAAAATCCCTTTGACGGGCACATCGTCCATCAATAGAAATGGTTTGAATTTCTCTCTATCCCCTTCAGGAATATATTTATCGATTAGATACATTAGATTATTAATAAGCTCTTCGCGATTCATTTTCACTCCGGTAAAATTGTTATATTATCAAAGTTAATAATTGTACCCTTTTTTATTGGCAGTAGCTGTAGCGCACCACCTTTCCCATACTCTGGATAAGCATTAGTAAATAGTTCTAGTCCCGGACCTTCACCACCGTTGGCCAAAGGAATTTTAACTTGTGGAACACCATTATTATAAAGCTGTAAGGTATCAAACTCTCCTAATAGTCTTGCATCACTCCATGACTTTGGGTTTCCATTTTCATAAAATATCTGATAGGCATCCCTGGCTTCGTATCCGGATTTAAATTTCGCATACCCAAAGTAACTTAAAGGAGCCGATTTTGAATTTATTGTTTCAGCTGCATACCTGTCAGTACTATTCATATAGCGATAAGCTGTGGATGGCATGGTGGCACTAGGTCCCGTAGGCCCCACATAAAAATCAGGTCTGCTACTTTTATCATTACTACAACTTCGACTCAACCCCCACGGATCCACCCACCCCAGTGCATTCGGCGCATACTGATAGAGGTTTATCC
>DAMBQR010000023.1:0-1906 GCA_032055545.1 Pseudescherichia sp.
CGACAAAGTCTCTACCGGCTCTCTGATCATGGTCTTCGAAGTGGAAGGCGCTGCGCCTGCCGCAGCTCCGGCTGCCGCGGCTGCACCAGCACCTGCTGCCCCGGCTCAGGCTGCTAAACCTGCTGCTGCTGCTCCGGCAGCGAAAGCAGAAGGCAAATCTGAGTTCGCTGAAAACGACGCTTACGTCCACGCGACCCCGCTGATCCGCCGCCTGGCGCGCGAGTTCGGTGTGAACCTGGCGAAAGTGAAAGGCACCGGTCGTAAAGGCCGTATCCTGCGCGAAGACGTTCAGGCTTACGTGAAAGACGCCGTTAAGCGCGCCGAGTCTGCACCAGCTGCCGCAACCGGTGGCGGTCTGCCGGGCATGCTGCCGTGGCCGAAAGTGGACTTCAGCAAGTTTGGTGAAGTTGAAGAAGTGGAGCTGGGCCGTATCCAGAAAATCTCTGGTGCCAACCTGAGCCGTAACTGGGTGATGATCCCGCACGTTACCCACTTCGACAAAACCGACATTACCGATCTGGAAGCGTTCCGTAAACAGCAGAACGCCGAAGCTGAGAAGCGTAAACTGGACGTGAAATTCACCCCGGTTGTCTTCATCATGAAAGCCGTTGCCGCTGCCCTGGAGCAGATGCCGCGCTTCAACAGCTCGCTGTCCGAAGATGCACAGCGCCTGACGCTGAAGAAATACATCAACATCGGCGTAGCGGTTGATACCCCGAACGGTCTGGTTGTTCCGGTCTTTAAAGACGTGAACAAGAAGAGCATCACCGAGCTGTCTCGTGAGCTGACCGTGATCTCTAAGAAAGCGCGTGATGGCAAGCTGACCGCTGGCGAAATGCAGGGCGGCTGCTTCACCATCTCCAGCATCGGCGGCCTGGGTACGACCCACTTCGCGCCGATCGTTAACGCGCCGGAAGTGGCCATCCTGGGCGTCTCTAAGTCCGCGATGGAGCCGGTCTGGAACGGGAAAGAGTTTGTTCCGCGTCTGATGATGCCGATCTCTCTCTCCTTCGACCACCGCGTGATCGACGGTGCTGATGGTGCGCGTTTCATTACCATCATCAACAACATGCTGTCTGACATCCGCCGTCTGGTGATGTAATCGTAAAAGCCGGCCTGACGGTCGGCTTTTTTCTGGTAATCTCATTATGTTGTTGAGGTTACTGGGACAAAGGACACTTCGTTTGCCGTTTGTTGTTTCAAAAATGTTAACAATTTTGTAAACTGCGGGCGGATAGAACGTCCCGGCGGATGCAAAGCACAAGCACTTTGTACGGCCGGAAATAATTAAGAGGTCATGATGAGTACTGAAATCAAAACTCAGGTCGTGGTACTTGGGGCAGGCCCGGCAGGTTATTCCGCAGCGTTTCGCGCAGCGGATTTAGGTCTGGAAACCGTCATTGTTGAACGTTACAACACCCTCGGCGGTGTTTGCCTGAACGTCGGCTGTATCCCTTCGAAAGCGCTGCTGCACGTAGCGAAAGTGATCGAAGAAGCGAAAGCGCTGGCCGAGCACGGTATCGTTTTTGGCGAGCCGCAAACCGACATCGACAAAATTCGTACCTGGAAAGAAAAAGTCATCAACCAGCTGACCGGCGGTCTGGCGGGCATGGCGAAAGGCCGTAAAGTGAAAGTGGTTAACGGCCTGGGCAAATTCACCGGCGCGAACACCCTGGAAGTGGAAGGCGAAAACGGCAAAACCGTGATCAACTTCGACAACGCGATCATCGCGGCAGGCTCCCGTCCGATTGAACTGCCGTTTATTCCGCATGAAGATCCGCGCGTGTGGGACTCCACCGATGCGCTGGAGCTGAAAGAAGTGCCGAAGCGTCTGCTGGTTATGGGCGGCGGCATCATCGGTCTGGAAATGGGTACCGTGTACCATGCGCTGGGTTCAGAGATCGAC
>DAMBQR010000023.1:2314-33660 GCA_032055545.1 Pseudescherichia sp.
CATCAGCTACGAAACCGCCACCTTCCCGTGGGCTGCTTCTGGCCGTGCTATCGCTTCCGACTGCGCAGACGGTATGACCAAGCTGATCTTCGACAAAGAGACGCACCGTGTGATCGGTGGCGCGATTGTCGGCACCAACGGCGGCGAGCTGCTGGGCGAGATCGGTCTGGCTATCGAAATGGGCTGTGACGCTGAAGATATCGCGCTCACTATCCATGCGCACCCGACCCTGCACGAATCCGTGGGTCTGGCGGCAGAAGTGTTCGAAGGTAGCATCACCGACCTGCCGAACGCAAAAGCGAAGAAAAAATAAGTTTCTTACTGTTTGCTAAACGCCTCTCCGGAGGCGTTTTTTTTTGCTTTAAAACTACCCGATTTGGTAGGCATCTCTTTGATATTTAGCCTAAATTTTTCCGTTCAGCTGCCGATACTTTTTTCACCATTGTGTGGCTTCTGGCCGCACGGTTAAGAGGTTTGTACGCTTTATTACACGAAAAAAGGAAAACAGATGTCTTTGAAAAAAGTTGCGGTAATTGGCTTAGTGGCAGCGGCAATGACGCTGACGGGCTGTGGTGCGATGACCACCGCAGTGAAAAAACGTAATCTGGAAGTGAAAACCCAGATGAGTGAAACCGTCTGGCTTGAGCCTTCCAATGAAAAAACGGTCTATATCCAGGTTAAAAATACATCAGACAAAGATATGAGCAACCTGCAGACCTTGCTGGCTAACGACCTGACCGCCAAAGGCTATAAAGTAACCAGCTCACCTGACAGCGCTTACTACTGGGTCCAGGCGAACGTGCTGAAGGCGGATAAAATGGATCTGCGTGAGGCTCAGAGCTTCCTGAATACCGGCTACGAAGGGGCTGTCGCCGGTGCTGCACTGGGCGCGGGCATCACTGCCTATAACAGCAACTCTTCCGGCGCGGCGCTGGGCGTAGGGCTGGCCGCAGGCCTGATTGGCATGGCGGCGGATGCGATGGTGGAGGACGTCAACTACACCATGGTAACCGACCTGCAGATCTCCGAGCGCAGCAAAGCGCAGGTGACAACCGATAACATCGCGGCGCTGCGTCAGGGAACGTCTGGCGTGAAGCTGCAGACCAGCACTGCGCAGGGCGATCGTGCGAAATATCAGACGCGCGTTGTCTCCAATGCCAACAAAGTGAACCTGAAGTTTGAAGAGGCGAAACCGGTTCTGGAAGCCCAGCTGGCGAAGTCTGTGGCGAACATCCTGTAGTTCTGGTTGAAATGGCCGGGTAGCGCTTGCGCTGACCCGGCCTACTGCTTTACCTCGCTTACGGGGCTACGCGTTGCCAGGTTTTATCGGGGTGGTAAGCGCTTAGCGCCTGCGCTTTTTCCCAGGAGTCGCTGCCCAAATCTTTCTGGTATACCTGGTCATCCTGACTCACTATAAAACTCATCACCCCGGTTTTCTCCCACTCTACTGGCCACGCCAGCAGGGCAAACCCATGGGCACTGTCGCTCTGGATAATGCGGAAATGGTAGCCGTGATAGCCTGTGCCCGGCTCGCCGGGGCTAAACGCCGGGCCTAGCGGGCTGGGGGCCTCTCCGGGCTGCACCGGCCAGTAGAGGCCATCCTGCTGGCCTTCGCTGCTGATAAGCTTCGTGGCATAGACCTGCTTGCGCTGGCGGTAGTCATACTGGGCATCAACGTAGGCATGCATAGCCTCAATCGCCGACAGCTCGTTGCGGCCAATAGCGCGGGTGAGGATCTCCTCCTGGGCTGCGGGCATATCAAAGTGCCAGCCTCCAGCGATGTTGACTATCGGGATCGGCAGCTGCCACCCCGCATCGCCGACGTTGAGGTGGGCTATGTTCTCTCGCTCGATAACCTCATGCTTTATCGCCCAGTCGCGGTTAAAGCGGGCGATGGCCTCGGGATCGATCTCCTTTTGCGGTAGAAACTGCCGCCAGTCATCGCCCAGCACGGCAGCGAGCTGAGCCTCATTCTGATCGGCCACCGCCGCCGCAAAGGCATTAGCCGCCTCGTCCGGGGAGGAGAACAGCTGCTGGGCATAGCTCATCATCGGCAGCGAGAGCAGCAGGGTGCTTAACAGGATTTTTTTCATTTTCAGCTCCGGTTAACGACGACGAATCTCGCGGTGTTCAGACAGGCCTTCATGCCCGGCGGCACGCTGTGCAAGATTGCCGCTGTTGATGCGGCGGCTCTGCTGGCCCCGCAGCTGCTGTGACTGCCAGGACGGCGATCGGCTGTCGTTGCCGCTAAAGGCATTGGCACGGTTGCTCGCCAGACGCTTTTCGCGCTGCGCCACCGTTGGCGCAGACCCCTGATGCGTCTCTTTTATTGCTCTCTGCTTCGTCTGGGCGACCTCTTTCGTTGGCCGCTGTTTCGCCTTCTGGGCAGGGTGCGGCGCGTCGCTATCGTAGCCGCGATAGTTGTTACGCTGGGCAATCTGGTTTAGCTGCTGTGAGGCGGCCTTGCGCTGGGCATCACGGGCGGTGACGCCTGCCACGCTGCTGGTGGGCGCATGGCTGCGCTGCTCAAACTGCGCCATAGCCGCCTGGCGCTGGCTGTCCCGCGAAGCGGCCGGCTGATGCGTGGCGCTGAGTCCACCGCTGACGTCAGTCGGATGAAAACGCTGGGCAACCGCGCCGTTCTGATAGGGAACGCCGTCACGATACGCCGGGTTATGCTGCCAGGTCATACTCTGCTCTTTCAGATTCTGCCCTGAGATGCGGTTGAAGTTATTGACGTTAATATTGATATTGTCCCCGTTATGCTGGTAGCCGTTACCGTGATAGCCGCCATCATGATGATCGTCATCGTGATGATGATGATCGTCATCATCCCAATCGATGTTGCTAAACAGCGCGTAGGTGGTGGCGACGCCCAGGCTATAGCCGAAGCCTTTAACGAAGCTCTCTGCAAACTGCTGGCCGGGAGGCGGGGGCAGATAGACCGGCGGATAAGCCGTGTTTGGCCAGCTGCCGTAGACCGTGGCGGGGTTGTAGTTGGGGACGTAAACCACCTGCGGATCGGCAGGTTCAATCTTAATTATCGTTGGGGCGGGGGCAGGCGTGCTGCTGCTTTGCACCGTTGCTGGTGCGGTTGTTTTCTTCGGCGTGCTGCTCACCGTCTGCTGTGGCGTCGATTTTAACGCCCCGGTCTGCTGGGCCAGCTGCCGCAGCCGCTGCACGGAGTCCATGACGTCCTGCGGCTGGGCGAGAAACGCATCACCAAGATTTTGCACCCACTCCGGGTTCTCCCCCATCAGGGCCATTAGCTGCGGGAAGGCGACCAGTGACTTCACGCTCGGGTCCCAGGGCTGGCCAGAGACCGCCTGGATGGCCGCATCGCCCTGCAGGGTTGGGTTATCCCGCGACCACTGCACGGCCTGCACCACGTTAGCAGGATAGGTCGCGGCCATAAGCACCTGCGAGAGCAGCGGATCGGGGTAGAGCGCCACCGGCGCGACCCACTGATCGATCTGCGCCGAGGTGAAGGCGGGTTTGACTACCGGTGTGGTGACGGGCGCCGTCTGCGGTTGGGGGGTAGCAGGCGTTGCCTGCACAGGTGTTTCGGGCGTGCGGCTTTTGACGTACAGCACGCCCGATGCAGCAAACAGCCCGGCGCTGCATACCAGGGCCAGCGCAGCGTATTTAAAGGGCAGGGTCATTTTTCTCTCCCGATTTCCACAGAAACCGCAGGGTCAGGTATAACCTGAGTATGAGAGAGAAGGCATTTTCTTTTTTGATTAAAGTTGCGGGAGAGAGGCGGTGGTTAAAAGGGCAGCTAAAAATCCCTTTATCGTGAATGGATAAAGGGCATTAGTTGAACCTTAACGATTCAGCCAATATTTAATGTTGCTTTTTTGTAAACAGATTAACACCCCCTCTAAATCCTGATATGCTGCCCAGGCGGTATCGGGCATTACCCTACAAACGACTGTTTCACAGGAGCGCGAAGAGATCGCCTGCCGCACTATGACAATGAGAGCGAGGAGAAATACCGTCGTGCTAGAAGAATACCGTAAGCACGTAGCCGAACGTGCCGCCCAGGGAATTGTACCCAAGCCTGTAGATGCTACCCAAATGGCCGCACTGGTCGAGCTGCTGAAAACCCCACCAGCGGGTGAAGAAGCGTTTCTGTTAGATCTGCTGTCCAACCGTGTTCCGCCAGGCGTTGATGAAGCTGCCTATGTTAAAGCAGGCTTCCTGGCAGCTATCGTAAAAGGTGAAGCCACCTCGCCGCTGATCTCTGCGGAAAAAGCCGTCGAGCTGCTCGGTACCATGCAGGGTGGTTACAACATCCATCCTCTGATTGAAGCGCTGGACAACGATGCTCTGGCCCCGATTGCCGCGAAAGCCCTCTCCCATACGCTGCTGATGTTCGACAACTTCTACGACGTGGAAGAGAAAGCGAAAGCGGGCAACGCGCATGCCCAGCAGGTGATGCTCTCCTGGGCCAATGCGGAGTGGTTCCTGAGCCGTCCGCCGCTGGCTGAAAAAATTACCGTTACCGTCTTTAAAGTGACCGGTGAAACCAACACCGATGACCTCTCTCCGGCACCGGATGCCTGGTCACGCCCGGATATCCCGCTGCACGCCCTGGCGATGCTGAAAAACGCCCGCGAAGGCATTGAGCCGGACGTTGCAGGCGCCGTTGGTCCGATCAAACAGATCGAAGAGCTGAACAAAAAAGGCTTCCCGCTGGCCTACGTCGGTGACGTGGTCGGTACCGGCTCCTCGCGTAAATCCGCCACCAACTCGGTGCTATGGTTTATGGGCGACGACATTCCATTCGTGCCGAACAAACGCGGCGGCGGTCTGGTGCTGGGCGGTAAGATTGCACCAATCTTCTTCAACACCATGGAAGACGCAGGTGCGCTGCCGATTGAAGTGGACGTGAACAACCTGAACATGGGCGACGTGATTGACGTCTATCCGTTTAAAGGCGAAGTGCGCAACCACGAAACCGGCGAGCTGCTGGCTACCTTTGAACTGAAAACCGACGTGCTGATCGACGAAGTGCGCGCCGGGGGCCGTATTCCGCTGATTATCGGCCGTGGCCTGACCACCAAAGCGCGCGAAGCGCTGGGTCTGCCGCATAGCGACGTCTTCCGCAGCGCAAAACCCGTTGAGGCCAGCAACAAAGGCTTCTCGCTGGCGCAAAAAATGGTGGGCCGCGCCTGTGGCGTGACCGGTATTCGTCCTGGCGAATACTGCGAACCGAAAATGACCTCGGTTGGCTCGCAGGACACCACCGGTCCGATGACCCGTGACGAACTGAAAGATCTGGCCTGCCTCGGCTTCTCTGCCGATCTGGTGATGCAGTCCTTCTGCCACACGGCGGCCTATCCGAAACCGGTTGACGTGACGACGCACCATACGCTGCCAGACTTCATCATGAACCGTGGCGGCGTGTCGCTGCGCCCGGGCGATGGCATTATTCACTCGTGGCTGAACCGTATGCTGCTGCCGGACACCGTCGGCACCGGCGGTGACTCCCACACCCGCTTCCCGGTAGGGATCTCCTTCCCGGCAGGCTCTGGTCTGGTGGCGTTTGCCGCTGCGACCGGTGTGATGCCGCTGGATATGCCGGAATCGGTGCTGGTGCGCTTCAAAGGCACCATGCAGCCGGGCATTACCCTCCGCGACCTGGTACATGCTATTCCGCTGTACGCGATTCGCCAGGGGCTGCTGACCGTTGAGAAGAAAGGGAAGAAAAACATCTTCTCTGGCCGTATCCTCGAGATTGAAGGTCTGCCGGAGCTGAAAGTCGAGCAGGCCTTTGAACTGGCCGATGCCTCTGCCGAGCGTTCCGCTGCTGGCTGTACCATCAAGCTGGATAAGGCACCGATCACCGAGTACCTGACCTCTAACATCGTGCTGCTGAAGTGGATGATTGCGGAAGGCTATGGCGATCGCCGTACCATCGAGCGCCGTATTCAGGGCATGGAGAAGTGGCTGGCGGATCCGCAGCTGCTGGAAGCCGATGCCGATGCCGAGTACGCAGCGGTAATCGAGATCGATCTGGCGGATATCAAAGAGCCGATCCTCTGCGCACCGAACGATCCGGATGACGCACGCCTGCTCTCTGACGTAGCCGGTGAGAAGATTGACGAAGTGTTTATCGGCTCGTGCATGACCAACATTGGTCACTTCCGCGCCGCCGGTAAGCTGCTGGACAGCCATAAAGGCCAGCTGCCGACCCGCCTGTGGGTCGCGCCGCCAACCCGTATGGATGCCGCTCAGCTGACGGAAGAGGGCTACTACAGCGTCTTCGGTAAGAGCGGGGCGCGTATTGAGATCCCAGGCTGCTCGCTGTGCATGGGTAACCAGGCGCGCGTAGCCGATGGCTCAACGGTAGTGTCAACCTCGACGCGTAACTTCCCTAACCGTCTGGGTACCGGCGCGAACGTCTTCCTGGCGTCAGCGGAGCTGGCAGCAGTCTCTTCGCTGCTGGGTAAACTGCCGACGCCGGATGAGTATCAGATCTTCATGGCGCAGGTCGATAAGACAGCGGTGGATACCTATCGCTATCTGAACTTTGATCAGCTCGGTCAGTACACCGAAAAAGCTGACGGCGTGATCTTCCAGACCGCCGTGTAAGTCAGATAAGGCCGGGCGAACTTGCCCGGCTTTTAAATGCCCCAGAACATCAGATTAATAGCGTTTTTTATCTCATCAGCGTGGCGGCTCGCGTCTGCGAGAGCTTCACCAATCACTTCCGTAGATACGCTTGCGAGTTCAGTTGTAACCAGCCTAAAACTCTTTTCATCAAGAACGATTTGCGGAAATAGGGTTTTATTCACCTTCTCAGAAAAGTAGTGTGCTTCAATAAGTGGAATAACCATTCGCCGTCCCGGCGTCTCGACAATATCGCTCTGTACATCAACAAACATCTTGTAAGCGCTTTGCCGTTTGTATTGATAAACCACGAATTGCATGATCACCAGTTCCTGTTTTCATCCGCAAAAGAACCATGCTGCGCTATAAACCTGGCGACCTCTTTCATCCCTTCACGGTTATCTTTCTTCCAATCTTCAGCCTTAATTCGCCTGGCCTCCTGACCTATCGCCTCGTTAACCAGGCCAGAGATATTAACGCCGGCAGCGCTCAGGATCTGATAGCTCTCTTTGTCTACGGTAACGCTGACACGATGTTTCATAATACGATCCTCTTCCCAACATACCTGAAGTGCATACTTAGAGTATGTACCCACATGGCTTGTAGGATAGCGCCCTTTGGTTGAGAAGTGAACGCAAACGTTGTTAAATTGCGCAGCTCATTCCCATATCGGTACGCGAAGGTTTTATTTCTCATCCTTCTCTCCGTTACGCTGTTTTTCTTCTCCGCGGCTGCGATAATTACCCTATTGCGGATGTGAGGAAAAAAGCATGGATTACGAATTTTTACGCGACATCACGGGCCAGGTGAAAGTGCGCATGTCGATGGGCCACGAGGTGGTCGGACACTGGTTTAATGAAGAGGTAAAAGAGAACCTGGCCCTGCTGGATGAGGTAGAGCAGGCGGCAAAGACCGTTAAGGGCAGCGAGCGCCAGTGGCAGCGGATTGGTCATGAATATACCCTCTGGATGGACGGGGAAGAGGTCATCGTGCGTGCCAACCAGCTGGAGTTTTCCGGGGATGAGATTGAAGAGGGGATGAGCTACTACGACGAGGAGAGCCTGTCGCTGTGCGGCGTCGAGGATTTCTTACAGGTTGTGAAAGCCTACCGCGAGTTTATTCAGCAGAAGTAACCTGTTTTAAAAAGATTGTCGGAGCGTCCCTGCTCCGGCTGCAGCCGCGATCACACGGCGGGAATATTCCGCGCGTAGTAGATCTCGCGCATCTCTTTCCACAGCGATTCGGTAATGGCTTCCCGCTCTTCGGCAGTAAGATCTTCCGGGCGAGTGTGGAACATATAGTGCTTCAGATCGAACTCTTTCAGCATCATCTTGGTATGGAAGATGTTCTCCTGATAGACGTTCACGTCCACCATGTCATACAACGCCTTCATATCCTCAGAGAGGAAGTTCTGAATCGAGTTGATCTCATGGTCGATGAAGTGCTTCATGCCGTTGATATCGCGGGTAAAGCCGCGCACGCGGTAGTCAACGGTGACGATGTCCGACTCCAGCTGGTGGATCAGGTAGTTCAGCGCCTTCAGCGGGGAGATAACGCCGCAGGTGGAGACCTCAATGTCGGCGCGGAAGGTGCACAGGCCGCCTTCCGGGTGGCTCTCCGGATAGGTATGCACGCAGATGTGGCTCTTATCAAGATGGGCTACCACCGTCTCCGGCAGCGGGCCGGGGTGGGCGGTTTTATCAATCAGCGTCGGATCGACCGGCTCTTCGCTCACTAAAATGGTCACGCTGGCCCCCTGCGGCTCATAGTCCTGGCGGGCAACGTTGAGAATGTTTGCGCCAATGATTGAGCAGGTCTCGGTGAGGATCTCCGTCAGGCGGTTGGCGTTATAGAGTTCGTCGATATAGGCAATATAGCCGTCACGCTCTTCGGCGGTTTTGGCATAACAGATATCGTAGATACAAAAACTCAGGCTTTTGGTCAGGTTGTTAAAGCCATGCAGTTTCAGTTTTTTCAATTTTCATCACCTCCTGAGGAGAGCGCGTCTAACAGGTATTGCGGCAGGGCAAAGGACGCCGTATGGATAGCCGGATTGTAGTAGCGGCAGGTCAGGGCCGCGTTGTGGAAGCGGGCCTGAATAATCTCGGTAGAGAGATTGCGCAGGATCTCATTGTCCGTCGCCCAGGCAAAGGTCATGATGCCGCCGTAGTAGGTAGGCACCGCCGCCTGGTAGAAGCTGACGTCGCTAAAGTAGTGGCTGAGCTTTTTATGGCTGCCTACCGCCTCATCCTGCTGCAGGAAGCTCACGCCGTTCTGGGCAACGAAGATGCCGCCCGGATTCAGGCAACGCTTGCAGCCCGCATAGAAGTCGGAGGTAAACAGGCTCTCGCCCGGCCCCACCGGATCGGTGCAGTCAGAGATAATGACGTCAAAGGTTTGCGCGGTCTGGTTGACGAAATTGACGCCGTCATCAATCACCAGCGTGAAGCGCGGATCGTCGTAGCTACCTGCGTTGTGGTTCGGCAGATACTGGCGGCAGAATGAAACTACCCCTTCGTCAATCTCCACCATGGTGATGGTTTCAACATTTTTATGCCGGCTCACTTCGCGCAGCATTGCGCCATCACCACCGCCGATGATCAGCACGTGCTTCGCCTGGCCATGAGCCAGCAGCGGAACGTGGGTCATCATTTCGTGATAGATAAACTCGTCACGCTCGGTAGTCTGAACAACGCCGTCCAGCGCCATGACGCGGCCAAAGGCGGCGTTTTCAAAGATGATCAGATCCTGGTGATCGGTCTTCTCGTGGTAGAGCACGTTATCAACGGTAAAGTACTGACCAAACTGGTCATGCAGCGTTTCATGCCACGGGCGGGTATCAGCCATGCATCCTCCTTCGTTAACATCCATACAAAATGGGCGCAACATCATAGCTAACTACAGCCGTTGATGCACGGCTATAACTTTAGCAGGGGAGGAGGGTTTACGTTACTTGACGTAGGCCAGCAGGCTGAGGGAGTCCCGGGCCAGCGCTTTGCATTTTTTAGCAACCGGAATGCCGATGCCGCTGAGATCGCGATAGCTATCCTCGCCGAGGGATTTCATATCAAAGGTGTCGTAGTTGCTCAGATCCCACTGGTTCTGCTGGGCAAAAAAGACCAGCGCCCGGCGGATCTGGCCGTTGGGGAGATTCTGGTAACCACAGTCGTTTTTCAGAAACACGAATACTGCCGTAAGATCGGCCATGTCCTCCGCTTCAGACTCGCTGAGCGCATAACTATTTGCTGACATCGCCAGCAGGCTGGTGAACACAACGGTTCTGAAAAACATCTTCATTCTTTCTACCAAAACATCACGGAAATTAAACGTTAGCATACTTGTGGGTAAGGCGACGATCTTTATTATCGCCCTTTCGCTTGACCTTGCCGCAGGGGCAGGGTTTAAGCTCAGCATACCGTTTGCCGACGATAAGGATTCGACTATGCAACGCCGTGATTTTCTCAAATATTCCGCTGCGCTGGGCGTTATCGGCGCGCTGCCGACGTGGGCGCGAGCAGCTGCAATGGGGGAGCAGGCGACGCTGCCTGTACCCGATCTGCTCACTCCTGACGCCCAGAACCGCATCCGCCTTACCGTGCAGGCTGGAACCTCTACCGTTGGCGAGAAAGCCGCCGCGACCTGGGGCTACAACGGCAACCTGCTGGGACCCGCGCTTCAGCTGCGCCAGGGGAAAACGGTGACGGTAGAGATCCGTAACCGACTGCGGGAGGAGACCACCGTTCACTGGCACGGGCTGGAGGTGCCGGGTGAGGTCGACGGCGGCCCGCAGGGGATCATCCCGGCGGGCGGGGCGCGGGAAGTGACCTTCACCCCCGAACAGCGGGCGGCGACCTGCTGGTTCCACCCGCACCAGCATGGTAAAACCGGCCAGCAGGTAGCGATGGGGCTGGCGGGGCTGGTGCTGATTGAGGACAACGAGAGCCGCATGCTGCGCCTGCCGAAGCAGTGGGGCATCGACGACGTGCCGGTCATCGTGCAGGACAAAAGGCTGACCGCCGACGGCCAGATCGATTACCGGCTGGACGTCATGAGTGCGGCGGTGGGCTGGTTTGGTGAGATCCTGCTGGCGAACGGCGCTGTCTACCCGCAGCACGCGGCCCCGCGTGGCTGGCTGCGCCTGCGCCTGCTTAACGGCTGCAATGCGCGTACCCTCAACTTTGCCCTTAGCGATCGGCGGAAGATGTACGTCATCGCCAGCGATGGCGGCCATCTGGCCGAGCCGATGGCGTTGACGGAGCTGCCGGTGCTGACCGGAGAGCGCTTTGAGGTGCTGGTGGATATCAGCGACGGCAAGCCGGTGGATCTGGTTACGCTGCCTGTCAGCCAGATGGGGATGGCGCTGCCGCCGTTTGACCAGCCGCATCCGGTACTGCGCATCCAGCCGCTGCGCGTTACCGCTTCTGGCATGCTGCCCGATACCCTGGTTAACGTGCCTGCCCTACCGGAACTCACCGGCTTAACCCAGCGAACCTTCCGACTGTCAATGGATCCGATGCTCGACATGATGGGAATGCAGGCGCTGAAGGATAAGTACGGCGACCAGGCAATGACCGGGATGCATCACGGCGGCATGATGGGCCACATGGGTATGAACATGGATCACGGCAGCCGCGGTGGCGAGTTTGATTTCCACAGCGCCAACCGCATCAACGGTAAAGCCTTTGATATGAATACCCCGCTGTTTGCCGCCGGAAAAGGGCAGTATGAGCGGTGGGTGATTTCAGGGGAGGGGGACATGATGCAGCACCCGTTCCATATTCACGGCACCCAGTTCCGTATTCTGTCAGAGAACGGCAGGCCACCGGCGGCGCATCGGTCAGGCTGGAAGGATACGGTAAACGTCTACGGCGCGCGCAGCGAGGTGCTGGTGAGGTTCGATCATGATGCACCGAAGGAGCATGCCTATATGGCGCACTGTCATCTGCTGGAGCACGAGGATACCGGCATGATGATGGGATTCACGGTATAAAAAAGGCCGAATGACGTAAAACGTCGATCCGGCCTCGCCAGGCCCGGTAAGCATAGTGCCACCGGGCGTTAACGCTATTACTTCGCGTCGTCAGGCAGCGCGTAGGCAACGATATAGTCGCCCATCTTAGTACCAAACGAACCGTGACCACCGGCAGAGATGACAACGTACTGCTTGCCATTCACTTCATAGGTCATCGGCGTCGCCTGGCCACCCGCTGGCAGACGGCCCTGCCACAGCTTCTCACCGTTGCTCATGTTGTAGGCGCGCAGGTAGTTATCTGCAGTCGCCGCGATGAACAGCACGTTACCGGCGGTCGAGATCGGGCCGCCCAGCATTGGCATACCGGTAGTGAACGGCAGTGGGATCGGCATCGGGAACGGCAGGCTATCCTGCGGAGTACCGATACGTTTTTTCCACACCACTTCGTTGGTTTTCAGATCCAGCGCGGAGATGTAACCCCAGGCAGGCTGTTTACACGGCAGGCCAATCGGCGACAGGAACGGGTTCAGGGTCACACCGTACGGCACGCCGTACTGCGGCTGAATACCGGATTCAGAGCCAGTCCCCTGGCCATTTTCCGGCTCTTCCATCGGGTTACCTGGGCCGCGCGGCATCAGCTTAGAGACAAACGGCAGCGCCATCGGGTTGGCAATCGCCACCTGACGGTGCGGATCGACAGAGATACCGCCCCACTCGAACATCCCCAGGTTACCCGGGAACACCAGCGTACCCTGCTCAGATGGCGGGGTGAAGATGCCCTCATAGCGCAGGTTCTGGAAGATCACGCGGCATACCAGCTGGTCAAACATGGTGGCACCCCACATGTCTGCCCCGCTCAGGTCTTTCTTCGGACGGAAGCTCAGATCGGAGAACGGCTGGGTTTTGGTGACGTAGTCGCCTTTCGCCGCGCCCTGCGGAACCGGCTTCTCAGGCGCCGGGACAACCAGCTGGCCGTTACGGCGATCCAGCACGAAGATGTTACCGGTTTTTGCCGGGGCATAGATTACCGGTACGGTCTGCCCTTTGACGGTGATATCCGCCAGCGTCGGCTGGGACGGCATATCCATATCCCACAGATCGTGGTGTACGGTCTGATAGCTCCACGCCAGCTTACCGGTGGTGGCGTTCAGGGCCACGATAGAGCTGGCATAACGCTCCTGCTCCGGCGTGCGGTTACCGCCCCAGATGTCCGGCGTAGTGACGCCCATCGGCAGGTAGACCAGATCCAGCTTGGCATCATAGGCCGCAGGTGCCCAGGAGTTCGGTGAGTTCGGCGTGAAGTGATGCTCGTCCGCCGGAATGGCGTTCGGATCTTTCGCGCCCGGATCGAAGGCCCACAGCAGCGCCCCGGTGTTGATGTCGAAGCCGCGAATAACGCCAGACGGCTCACGGGTCGAGTAGTTATCGGTTACCGCACCGGCAATGACAATTACCTTATCGGTAACGATTGGCGGCGAGGTTGGCTCGTACATGCCTGGGGTAGTGACCGGCATGTTGGTTTGCAGGTTCAGAATACCTTTGTTAGCAAAGGATTCGCACAGCTTGCCGTTGTCAGCGTTGACGGCGAACAGACGACCATCGTTTACCGGCAGAATGATGCGGCGCGGGCAGTTAGCGACCACGTCCGGGCTGGCATTGTTGGCGTTCGCCTCATGGTAAGAGACGCCGCGGCAGGTCACGTGCTGGAACGACGGATTGGTGTTCAGCTGCGGATCGAAGTGCCACTTCTCTTTACCGGTTGCGGCGTCGAGAGCAAACAGACGCTGGTGCGCGGTGCAGAGGAACAGGGTATCGCCAACCTTAATCGGCGTCACTTCATTAGTGATCTCACCCGGATCGTTTGGCAGCTTCAGATCGCCGGTACGGAATACCCAGGCCTCTTTCAGATTGTGCACGTTATCGGCATTAATCTGTTTCAGCGGGGAGTAGCGCTGGCCCTCCTGGTTACGGCCATAGGCCGGCCAGTCAGAATCTGCCACCTGAGAGATCGGTGCGGCAGGCGTTGCATCAGCGCTCAGCGTACCGTTAATCTCCTGCGGATCGTTAAAGCCCGCCCAGGTTAGCATCCCGCCGGTGATCACCAGCGCTACCAGCAGCGCGGCGACCGCACCGTTGGCAGGGACGATCAGGCGACGCCAGACAAACGGCAGCACCAGCCAGATCCCAAAGAAGACAAGGATGTCGCTACGCGGCGTTAGCGCCCAGAAGTCAAAGCCGACTTCCCAGACGCCCCAGATCATGGTGCCGAGCAGAAGCACAGCGTAGAGCCAGAGCGCTGCACGCTTGCTGCGCCACAGTAGCCAGGCAACGCCAAGCATCAGAAGACCAGCGACAGGGTAGTACCAGGAGCCGCCAACGGCGACCAGCCAGACCCCACCGATCAGGAGAAATAGCCCGCATAGTGCTGCAAACAGGGCTGTTAACGTCACGAGCACGCGCGACGTCCGGGGTTTTGTTTCTGCCATAGAAAGACACTCGTTTAGTAATGTTTAATATTTTGATAGCAATTAATTATAGGATTTAACAAGTGTGACCGTCATCACATATTTGGCTTTTCTCGACATACGCCCCTAATAAAAGCATTTGCTGGTATACTGGCGGGCTAATGAATTGATGCCGGAATAGACGCTATCCGCATCGAGTGAGTGGTTAAAAAATCAAACGGTTAGCATATGAAACATACTGTTGAAGTGATGATCCCGGAAGCGGAGATCAAAGCGCGTATTAGTGAACTGGGTCGCCAAATCACCGAACGCTATCAGGAGAGCGGCAGCGAAATGGTGCTGGTGGGCCTGCTGCGCGGCTCGTTTATGTTTATGGCCGATCTGTGTCGCGAAGTGCAGGTCCCGCACGAGGTCGATTTTATGACCGCCTCCAGCTACGGCAGCGGTATGTCCACTACCCGCGATGTGAAAATCCTTAAGGATCTGGATGAGGATATCCGCGGTAAAGATGTGCTGATCGTCGAAGATATTATCGACTCCGGAAATACCCTCTCCAAAGTACGTGAGATCCTTAGCCTGCGCGAACCGAAATCGCTGGCGATCTGTACCCTGCTGGATAAACCGTCGCGTCGGGAAGTTGACGTGCCCGTCGAGTTTGTTGGCTTCTCGATCCCGGACGAGTTTGTGGTGGGTTACGGCATCGACTATGCCCAGCGTTATCGCCATCTGCCCTACGTGGGCAAAGTGGTGCCGCTGGACGAGTAAGCATTAAAAAGCCCGGTGGCGGTGACGCCTTACCGGGCCTGGCAAACGCGTGCCGCTATGGCACGCTTATTTGTGATTAATATGCTTCTGGCTGATATTGGCGATGCCTTTGCGATAGCCCTGCTCAAGGGTGTCGCGGCTGGTCGCGGTCACGTCGAGATCGCGCAGCAGGCCGTCGTGAATACCGTAGGCCCAGCCGTGGATCGTCACGTCCTGCCCGCGCTTCCACGCCGACTGCATGATGGTGGAGTGGCCCAGGTTATAGACCTGCTCCATCACGTTCAGCTCGCAGAGGGTGTCGAGGCGACGCTCTTCCGGCATTTCGCTCAGCAGCGGGGTGTGCTTGAGCCAGATATCGCGGATGTGCAGCAGCCAGTTGTTGATCAGCCCCAGCTCAGGGTTCTCAACCGCCGCCTGTACGCCACCGCAGCCGTAGTGGCCGCAGATGATGATGTGCTCGACTTCCAGCACGTCTACCGCGTATTGCACCACCGACAGGCAGTTCAGATCGGTGTGGATAACGAGGTTGGCCACGTTGCGGTGGACAAACAGCTCGCCCGGCTCCAGTCCGGTCAGACGCTCGGCGGGAACGCGGCTGTCGGAGCAGCCAATCCACAGGAAGCGGGGCTTCTGTGCCTTAGCCAGGGTCTCGAAAAATCCGGGATCCTCTTCCACCAGCATTTTTGACCATAGTGCATTGTTACTGATGAGTGTATCTATATCTTTCATGGCGGTTAACGACCTGTAACCAAGTAATAGCGTTGAGCTAATATAGGTCAACTCCATTTAATTTTAAACCACACATAGAGTGTCAGAAAAAAAGGTAAGCGAAACGACATGACCATTGCACTGGAGCTCGAGCAGCTTAAAAAAACGTATCCGGGCGGCGTCCAGGCGCTGCGCGGCATTGATTTAAAAGTAGAAGCAGGTGACTTCTACGCGCTTCTGGGACCCAACGGTGCGGGTAAATCGACCACTATCGGCATCGTCAGCTCGCTGGTAAATAAAACCTCCGGGCGGGTCAGCGTCTTCGGTTATGACCTGCAAAAAGACGTGGTGAACGCCAAACGTCAGCTTGGCCTGGTGCCGCAGGAGTTTAACTTCAACCCGTTTGAGAGCGTGCAGCAGATCGTCGTCAACCAGGCGGGCTACTACGGCGTTGAGCGTCCTGAAGCGCTGATCCGCAGCGAAAAGTACCTTAAGCAGCTCGATCTGTGGGAAAAACGCAACGAAAAGGCGCGGATGCTCTCTGGCGGGATGAAACGCCGTCTGATGATCGCCCGGGCACTGATGCATGAGCCCAAACTGCTGATCCTTGATGAGCCAACCGCCGGGGTAGATATTGAACTGCGCCGCTCCATGTGGGGCTTCCTGAAAGATTTGAACGCCCAGGGCACGACCATTATCCTCACCACCCACTATCTGGAAGAGGCGGAGATGCTCTGCCGCAACATCGGCATTATCCAGCACGGCGAGCTGGTGGAGAACACCTCCATGAAGTCGCTGCTGGCCAAGCTGAAATCAGAGACCTTTATCCTCGATCTGGCGCCGAAAAGCCCGCTGCCGAAGCTGGAAGGCTACCAGTACCGGCTGGTGGACACCTCAACCCTGGAGGTGGAAGTGCTGCGTGAGCAGGGGATCAACAGCGTCTTCAGCCAGCTGAGCGCTCAGGGAGTACAGGTATTAAGCATGCGTAACAAAGCCAACCGTTTAGAAGAGCTGTTTGTCACGCTGGTACACAATAAAAAAGGAGACCACGCATGATGCAGCTCTACTGGGTCGCACTAAAAAGTATCTGGCACAAAGAGATCCAGCGCTTTATGCGCATCTGGATCCAGACCCTGGTGCCGCCGGTGATCACCATGACCCTCTATTTCATCATCTTCGGTAACCTGATTGGATCGCGGATCGGAGAGATGCACGGCTTCACCTACATGCAGTTTATCGTTCCTGGCCTGATCATGATGGCGGTGATCACCAACGCCTACGCTAACGTGGCCTCGTCGTTCTTCAGCGCCAAGTTCCAGCGCAACATTGAAGAGCTGCTGGTAGCCCCGGTGCCGACGCACGTGATTATTGCCGGCTACGTCGGCGGCGGCGTCGCGCGCGGGCTGTGCGTCGGCGTGCTGGTCACCGCGGTGTCGCTCTTCTTCGTGCCGTTCCAGGTGCATTCATGGCTGTTTGTCGGCCTGACCCTGCTGCTGACGGCGATCCTCTTCTCGCTGGCGGGCCTGCTGAATGCGGTCTTTGCGAAAACCTTCGATGATATCAGCCTGATCCCGACCTTTGTGCTGACGCCGCTGACCTACCTCGGCGGGGTGTTCTACTCCCTGACCCTGCTGCCGCCGTTCTGGCAGGGGCTGTCGCACCTTAACCCGATCGTCTATATGATCAGCGGCTTCCGCTTCGGCTTCCTCGGCATTATCGACGTGCCGTTAGTGATGACCATCGGCGTGCTGGCGGTGTTTATCGTCGCGTTCTACCTGCTCTGCTGGTATCTGATCCAGCGTGGACGCGGCCTGCGTAGCTAATCTACATGCTTATGCGTCTCCTGCTGGCGCTGCTCCTGGTATGGAGCAGCGCCGCCTCCGCCCGCCTGCTGGATCAGGACTCCCCGGTACGCTATATGCAGACCACCGAGGCCGCTGCCGTCTGGGCACAGATTGGCGACCGGGTAATTAACGTTGGCTATTTAAACGCCGGACAGATTATCGCGGTGGCGAGCGGGGAGGGGGACTACAGCGCCTTCCGCTTCGGCTTTGGCCGGGCCTTTATCGACAAGGGCCATCTGGAGCCGGTACGGGGCAAAAAGCGGGTGCAGGATCGGCTGGGGGATCTCAACAAGCCGTTGAGCAACCAGAACCTGATCACCTGGAAAGCGACGCCGCTCTACAGCGGGCCGAACGTCAGAAGCGCCCCTTTCGGCATGCTGGCGGAGAACCTGCGCTACCCCATTATCGGTAAGCTGCGGGACGGGCTGAATCAGACCTGGTTTCAGATCCGCATCGGTGACCGGTTGGCCTACGTCAGTAACCTGGATGCCCAGGAGGATCACGGCATTCCGGTGCTGACCTATCACCACATCCTGCGCGATGAGGAGAACACTCGCTTCCGCCATACCTCGACCACCACCTCGGTGCGGGCCTTCAGCAACCAGATGACCTGGCTGCGGGACAGGGGCTATACCACCCTGACTATGTATCAGCTGGAGGGCTACCTGAAGAACCGGCTCAACCTTCCGGGCAGGGCGGTGGTGATCACCTTTGACGACGGCCTGAAGTCGATTAGCCGCTACGCCTACCCAATCCTCAAGCAGTATGGCTTTAAGGCGACATCGTTCACTATCTCGTCGCGCATTAAAGCTTATCCCCAGCGGTGGGACCCAACCTCGCTGCAGTTTATGAGCATCTCCGAGCTGCGCGGTATTCAGGACGTGTTTGATATCCAGTCGCATACCCACTTTCTGCACCGGATAGACGCCGCCTGCCATCCTATTCTGCTCAGCCGCAGCTACCACATTATTGAGTTCGATTTTGCCCACTCGCGGCGGGCGCTGTCGCAGTTTAACCCGCACGTGGACTCTCTCTCTTATCCATTCGGTGGCTATAACGCGAAGGCGATCGAGGCTGCGCGCGATGCCGGTTTTCATATGGCGGTGACGACGGTGAAGGGGAAGGTGAAGCCGGGGGATAATCCGTTCCTGCTGAAACGACTCTATATCTTAAGAACGGATCCGTTAGAGACGATGGCACGGCTGGTGGGCAACCAGCCTTAGAAGAGTTAGTAGTAGTTGAATGTAAAGGTGCCGATGGCCTTAAAATTACCGGCCTTAAGCGGCTGATCGGTACGACTTAGCCAGGTCGTAAAGTTTAAATCTGTCGTCACGCCGGTGCCTACGTCGTCTAAATAGACGGTGATAAAGTCAGGGTCGTTGATAAACGGTTCCCCGTGGCCGCTGGGGTCCGCACTAAAGTTTTGTTGCATTACCACGCCAATACCCTCTGCCGCATCGGAGGTAAGGGTATTGGCCAGGCCCAGGCCATCGCGGGTATTTATTGTTTTACTTGAGGCGACCTTATATTTTACCGCAACGACGTTATTACACCCCCTAAGCTGAATGTTAAACGTTCTGCTTGGTAGATAGACCTCTCTGAGGGACGAAAACAGGGTTTCGCCGAAATCGACGTTGTTGTCGTTATCCGCCACTGCCGCCTGGCAGGTCGCCGCCGTAACAGGAATGCTGAAGGTTGAGGTGGTCACCTGAAACCACCAGGGCTGATTATCGCTATCGGTGTGGCCGCCGATAGACATCCCGCCAATTTTTTTCGACTCCTTTGGCGTAATACGGGTCGTTCCGGTGAAGTTTCCCAAAAAACTATTCTCTTGATAGAGCTTAATCTGCGCCCGCCAGTTATTGGTATTTCCGGCACCGGAAACGCCTAAGTTCATCCATTGACCATTACTTCTGCGAAAATAGGATCCGTTGCTCAAGTCGCTATAGATGCGTACCGCATAGTAGATCCCCTCAACGTTGGTAGGCCAGAGCGCGGTATCATCGCCGCTGCTGCTGATAGCATCATAGGTGATATTAGACATTTGCTCCCCCTCATCACCCTTATCGCATCTCGACCACAGCGCAGGAGAGAGCTGGGCATCATAAGGCCCGCCAATTTCAAAGAATTGACCTGAAGAGCTGAACTGATTGACAGAGGTAAAATAGAGCGGCGTGCTGGCGGCGGTATTGACGATAGTGGAGGTACCACCTTCACCATTTTCGCCAAAATGGCACTCGGCCCAGGCATGGCTCTGGATGAACAATAGGCTTGCCACGATAATTTTCGCAGCATTGATTAAGGTAAAACGACCGTTCTGTTGCATAAAATCCTTTTCCTCTGCAGCGCTAGTTATAGGTTGCGCTCACAATGACCCGGCTGTTGACTCTCCCCGCCTGAACCGGACCCGTGTTTTGCAGGCGTGCATAAAATTCATACTCCTTGAGTCCGCTATCCGTTCCGCCATCGAGGAGAACGCTGGAGCTTCCGTCGGCATTAAGCACGTTGCTATTTAATGCTTTTGAAAAAATCACTACGCCGGTATTGTCCGCGCCGCCCTCGGCAACAGGGATTTCGTTGATAAACACCTGCGGGCTGCCGGAGGGCCACTGCTTCGTTTGCGGTTGAAAGCTAAAGGTAATGTTGTCTACGGCTGCACCGTCGGCGGCGCAGCTCTCTATCCTGACGTTAAACAGCGTGCCGGAGGCCGCGTCCGTAGGCTGCAGGCGACTGCTGCCATCCGCGTTGTAGAACCAGAACCTGCTCACCGTGGGCAAATGCACCAGTCCGTCGCCGGGAATGGAAACCTGGCAGGTGTTTTCCACGATATTGGCGTTAAGAGTAAGATCCATACCTGTCGCAGCACGCAGAGAGGGAGCAGGCCACGGCCAGGTAATCAAGGCGGTCAGAATGGGGAATATCTTAAGCATCTGTTGGTTTTTTACTGGTAAGTGATAACGAAGGTGACCGGCGCGCTGACGTTGCCTGTCGTAACGTCTTCAACGGTCCAGCCATGAGCGACCACAATACGCGCGGCTAAATCAATCCCGCCGGCTCCACTGTGGATGATGACGTTCTGATTTGTAGGATTGTTGCAGCTCAGCAGGGTTCCCGCCCCGGCAATGCCTTGCCATATCTCAAAGGCCGTCGCGTTTCCTGCGGCAAAGGAGTCACCATCGCTGTTGCCACCTGAACAGCCCCCTCCAGCCCCTTTTTGTGCCTGGACCGTGGCGCTTTTCACCCCTGCACAGTCGGTAAACGCGATGCTAAACGGCTCGCTGCGGCTTTTGGCCGTGAGATCGGACTTAAAAACATCGCCAAAGGCCAGGGTTGAAATTTGCTTCCCGGCGGCGTCCCGGATCTGCGCCATACAGGTGCCAGCCTCAATTGTAGAGATAAACGTTGCCTGCAGGCTGGTCGTGCCGGTAATGGCGCTGGCGGCGCTGGCAAAAAGTCCCGCCCAAAGCACGAGTACAGCCAGCTTTGTTTTCTTCATCATCTCTCCCTCCGCCTACTGGTATTCAAAGTTAAACGTGGCCACGGCGCTAAAGTTACCCGCGGTCGCTTCCCCCGGACGGGTGGCAACCAGCCGCGCGATCAACGGAACCTCCATGTTTGAATACTCATCCCCTGTCCAGACCAGGCTTTTGCTATCGTCGGTTGCGTTAATCTCAAAGGGGGCGTCTGGCGCGGTTGCGCGGGCAATGCTAACGGCGATGTAATCTGCCTTATTGCTGGTTGCCGTGTTGGCAATTGCGGTTGCGCTATCCGTGGAGGCGGTACCCGTCACCGTGGTTTTCAACGTCATTAGACTATTCGGGCAGTCGATGATTTTCAGTTTGAACTGCGCGCCAGCGGCATCGCTACCGTTGATAATATCGATAACGTTAATTTTCCCGTCGGTGCCAATGGGAATGGTGTTACTGGCTCCGTCTCCGGTACCGCCTTCAATTTTCATATCGCAGGTTACCTCACGCAGCGTGGCCGTGAAGGTAACGTCGAGGTTAGTGCCAGCCGCTATCGACTGGGTGCTTAATGCCAGTATCAATAATGTTGTTCTCTTCATTCAGATTTACGTCTCTCTACCCGTTCATTCCATCCGACAGCTTTGGTGGGACAGCATGGTCGTCAGGCCCACCTTTCGTGCCGATGGCGTGATGTGATACGAGACGGTACAGATGCTGTTTGCCGCGCTCCCCCATACCACGCGCAGCGTGCCGCGATCCTCAATGCCTCGCACATATGCCTGACCCGCCTGGCCCACGACACCGACGGAGAGACCGCTTTCGTTAAGCACATCCGCCCCCAGCGGAATGAAGCCGCCGTCGGAGCGCTCTAGTTCGAGCAGCAGTGAGCGACCCCGATCGGTTTCGAAATCCACGCGCAATACCGCCCCGCTGCGCGGCACCGCTACCGTACTGGTGTTTTTCACCTCAACGTCAGATTCAATCTGTGAGATATCTATCCCAATGGTATTTTCATGGTATGCGGTGAGGTAGGGCATGATGGCGTAGCCGGAGCTGCCGATAACGCCATCACCGATGCTCAGTCGGGCACCTTTGGCGCCCGGGGCGCTGACCAGCGCCAGCGTGTCGGTATCACCAATGCTCCCTGGGGCCAGCGTCACGCCGTCGGCGTGCACCAGCAGGCCGCCGCTGTAGCTGAGAGAGTACTGGCGACTGCTGTCGTCCGCCGCAGAGGCTGACAGGCTAAGCGGTCCGTAAGGGCTGCTATAGCTGCCGTAGCCGCCAATCTGGTTTAGATCGCCGCTGTCGGCGTAACTGCTGCTGGCGTTCAGGCTATAGCTAAAGCGAGAGTCGTCGGAGTGACCGTTCGCGCTGGTATTAAAGACCGTGCTGTTTTTCAGATCTGAGCTGATGCTGGAGGTCACGCTGGCGAAGCCGCCCGGCCGCCTGCTGTGGCCCAGCAGGTTTTCCAGCGGGATACTCAGGTTCAGATAGATGCTGTCATCCTTCTCGCCGTATTCGTCATAGCTGCGCTGCAGCGAGACGCTATAGCTGCCCAGCCAAAATGCGTTGTTGTAGCCCATAGAGAACTGCGAGGATGAGCTGGATTCTGTCCAGTAGTCCTGCCAGCTCCCGGTCAGATACAGTGAGCCATACGCATGCTGATCAATGCTAATCGGCTGGCTAACGTTGATCTGCACCTGGTTTTTCATGCGCTGAAAGCGGCTATAGACGGCTTCGCCGTTCTCATCTGGATTACGCGCGGTATCGTAATATTTTACCTCTTCCGTCAGCGATGCTGCGTCGCTCAGCGTCAGGTAATCTTGCGTTGAGAAGCGGTAGGCGGCAACGTTAAACGAGGTATCGCTATTTTCCAGCAGCTTATTCCACGACAGGCGAAAGCTCTGGCCGCTCAGCCTGCCAATGCCGTCCACATCCGCGTCGGAGTGGGTCACGTCCAGCGCAAAGGCCCCGAAAGGCGTATTCATAGCCAGCCCCAGTAACCCGGAGACGTATCCGGTATCCATATATTGCAAACCCGCGTAGCCGGTGAAAAGGCTGCTCAGGCCGTAGTAGCCGGTCAGGTAGCCGAGGCGGGGCCTGTCGCGCAGGCCGTTATCATCAAGCTCACCCGCGCCAATTTCCCAGCGGCTATAGCCCGGGCGCAGCAGCTGGCTGACGGAGGAGTAGGGTACAGAGAAGGTGCGGACAGTGCCGTCTGACTCCTCAATAGTGACAACCAGATCGCTGCCGTAGCCGGTGGTGCTGAGATCGTCGATCTCAAACGCACCCGGCGGGACCGTGCTCTCATAGATCGTGCTGCCGCTCTGGGTCACGGTGACTTTGGCGTTGCTTTTCGCCACGCCGCGAATGGTCGGCGCATAGGTTGAAATGCCGCCCGGCAGCATCCGATCGTCGTTATACATGCGCAGGCCGCGCAGGCTCAGGGCGTTAAAGGTATCGCCACGTGTGTAAGAGTCGCCGATCAGCAGCTGCGCGCGAAGCGGCGTGATATCTCGCTGCAGGTAGATATCCTGGCTGGCATAGTCCGTTCCCTCATCCCGATCCCAGTTGAGCGTTCCCCGAGAGCGCAAGCGCCACGGTCCGCTGTTCAGGCCATATTTTAATCCGGCGTAGGCGGTATCCGAGCTACCGCTGGCACCGTTGGCGTGCCAGGCGTTGAAATCGTAGGAGAGGATGCCAGCGGTAATGCCCTCATCCCAGCGCGAGGGGTCAATATAGCCGTTGGGATGGTACGCAACGTAGATCTGTGGCGCGTTAAGCTCTAGCGCCTGCGTGCCCGGGTCATAGCGCCATGATGTACCGGGCAGGGTGTCGCTGAGCGAAAGGCAGGCATCGCTCCCGCGTTGGTCAGCAGCAATACCTGTCGCCTCCTGCAGACGTTCCGCCTTAATACCAATCTGCATTAATATTTTCTGCGTAAAGCAGGGGGTGGCGCGCGGGGTACCGTTCTCTTTAAAGGTCAGTTCCGTCAGCAGCTTTTTCTCCCCGTTAAGCAGAATTTGGGTTTTAAAGGTCCCCGGGGCGACAGGATTACCCCGAGTGAAGCGGCTAACGTCGATATTCGCTCCGGTGTTGAACAGAAACTGCTCGTTGAACTCGACCTCTTCATTCTCAGAAGATGGACCAGACGGAGGAGCAGCGGCAAGCGCTGGCGTCTGAAGCGCCGTGCAGGCAGTAAAGCACAGCAATGAGCCGCGAAATAACATAACAATAACCAATCCGTCAGCAGCGAAAAGTTAAAACACCGATCTCTTTCTTGCGCGATCAGTTAACCTGCGCTTCGTAGACTTCAGCGCCGCCAAAGTCGTTGAGAGCGGTATAAGCCACGTTGGCGATGCGCCCGGCACTGGCTGCTTTTACGGTGTAGATCTGGGAGGCAAACGGCGCAACGTAGTGCGGCGCGACCTCTACCTTTTTGCCGCCAACGCTGGCATCAATTCTGGCGAGAGAGACGTAGTAGGGAGAGGTATTACGGGCCGTCAGCGTGTCGCCCTGCTGCGTCCATTTGAGCTGGCGGGCAGCAGCAGCCGGATTGCCTGTCAGGCCGTCCGGGCGATAAAAGAGCTTAATGCGGGTGCGAAACGCAAGCTGCAGCAGGCTCTGGTTATCTGCACCTTTTGCTTTCGGCGGAACCTCCAGCACGTTGAACCAGTACAGGCTCTCTCTGTCGGCGGGCAGGGGCTGGCCCAGATAGGTAATACGCACCGTCTGGCCTTTTGTGGCATCCACGCGAGAGACCGGCGGCGTAATAATAAACGGCAGCTTTATCGCCTGCGGATTGGTGGTATCACGGCCATCGTCCAGCCAGGTCTGAACCAGCAGCGGTTTACTGCCGCGGTTTTCCATCTTTACCGTGACATCTTTTGCCGACTGCGGGTAGATAACGCGGGTGCCGGAGATAATAATATCGGCAAAAGCATTGTTAGAGACGCACAACGCTGCGCTATAAAGCAGCACGGCAACAGCGGGTTTAAACGGGCGCATAACACTCATCCTGAAATATTAGTACGCTCACTCTGTTCGTGAGCGTAAATAGTAATTAAAGGTGCCTATTCATAATTCATGGTGAAGGTCACGTTGCTGCTGACTTTACCCGCAGTAATATCGTTGGTGCCTTTTACCCAGTCCGCGCTGGGGACGTACGCTACGCGGTAGGCCAGGGTTCCTTCACCGGCAGTCAGGGTGGCCTTCTGGGTTGCCTCGCCGGGCTGACCCACTTTAATCCGGGCGCTGCTGGTGGTGCTGTTGTCATAGAGCGCCAGGTTTACGTTATCAGCGTGGCCTGCAACGCTCGGATCCGCTTTAAGCGTACCGTTCGTCAGGTCGGCATACTGCTGGGAGGTAAAGGTTACGGAAGCGGACAGCTGTTCCGTTGGGCAATCGCTTAGATGTAGCTCGAACTCTTTCGAGCCGACGCCCGTATCAATGGTTGCCGCTTCAACGTCCGCCTTGGTAACCACCGGCATGGTCAGGGTGACATTATTTGCGTCGAGGCCGTTGTTGGTGGTGATTTTACAGGTGGTATCGGTGACCGCACCATCAAACGTAATGACGCCAATATCGGCAGCTATTGCAGAGATGGACCCCAGTGCGAATAAGGCTACAGAGGTAGCCGAAATAGCTTTCTTAAACATGTTTAAACATCCATTTAAAATCGTATTCGTAGCGGTGTGGAGGAGTTGTAAATAAGAAAGGGGAGTGTAATGGAAATTTGCCAAAATAAATATTGGTATTTGCTTAATTATCTTTTTAGAAAAAATAATAATGAGTAAATTTAATGAGTTTAGATTTCTTAATATTTATTATGGGATTTATATTGCGCTAAGAAATACTTATTTTAAACTATTTATTTGCGATTAAGATAAAAAAGAGATGACAAAAATCGAGGCAACCGTTACGCGGCTGCCTCAAAAAAGCGCGTCAGGCCACCTGCACCGGCACCGCTTTCGCTTTGCGGGACATCTCATTGTCACCGTCAAAGTAGGCGACCTTCGGCTGCCAGCTGCGGGCCTGCTCGTCCGGCATCGTCACGTAGGTGGCGATGATCAGAATGTCACCTACGTCGGCGCAGTGGGCCGCCGCGCCGTTGACCGAGATGATTTTTGAGCCGCGCTCGCCGGCAATCGCGTAGGTGGAGAAGCGCTTGCCGTTAGTCACGTTGTAAATATCGATGGCTTCGTATTCCAGAATACCAGCCGCCTCAAGGAAATCCTGGTCAATAGCGCAGGAGCCTTCATAGTGCAGATCTGCCTGAGTCACTTTGACGCGGTGGAGCTTGCCTTGCAGCATAGTGCGGATCATAACGTCTACCTTTGTGCTTATGTTGGCCCGGCCGCCTGCGCCGCCGGGAGTAAAAAGTTATGGAGCATCAATCCGCTGGCGGCGGCGTCAGCTCTACCGTTACGTTGTCGATGAGGCGCGCCTGGCCAAGCCATGCTGCCATCAGGATCACCGCCCGCTGGCTGGCATTGGCAAGCGCTTGCAGCGTGTCGGCATCGCGGATCTGGATCTCATCGGTGCGAAAACCGGCTGCATCCAGCGCCTGCCCGGCCTCGGCAATCATCTCTTCCAGCTGGCGATTGCCCGCCCGCAGCTTCGCGGCAAGGGCGTTCATCTCTTTGCTCAGGGCAGGAGCGATTTTACGCTGCTC
Organism: Pseudescherichia sp.; assembly: GCA_032055545.1. Lineage (GTDB taxonomy): Bacteria > Pseudomonadota > Gammaproteobacteria > Enterobacterales > Enterobacteriaceae > Pseudescherichia. Next base: position 28,825 of record DAMBQR010000023.1, read on the forward strand.
TGCCGTGAGGTAGCCGTTGCGCGAGCTGAGGGCCAGACCGTCTTTGGCGCGCACCGTCGGCACGCCAACGATGTCGATGTCGTAGCCCATGTCGGCCACCATCTTGCGGATCACCGCCAGCTGCTGGAAGTCTTTCTCACCAAAGCAGGCGACGTCCGGCTGGACCAGGTTAAACAGCTTGCTGACGATGGTCGCCACGCCGCGGAAATGACCCGGACGGCTGGCACCCTCCAGCATGGTGGAGAGGCCTGGGACGTCAACAAAGGTCTGCTCACCGGTGCCCTGGGGATAGACCTGGTCAGCGGCCGGGGCGAAGACAAAATCCACCTTGCGCTTGTTCAGCCTCTCGCAATCTTCCTGCAGGGTGCGCGGGTAGCGCTGCAGATCGTCAGGGCGGTCAAACTGCATTGGATTAACAAAAATGCTTACCACTACCACATCGGCATGGGTTTTTGCTTCGTCAACCAGCTGCATATGGCCATCGTGGAGGTTGCCCATGGTCGGCACCAGCGCTACGCGCTGGCCCTCACGGCGCAGCCGACGGATATGCTGGCGCAGCAGCGGCAGGGTTTCGATAATCAACACGCGTAGGCTCCTTAGTGAAAACTGTGCTCTTCGCCGGGGTAGGTCCCCGCTTCGACTTCACTCACGTACTGGCGCACGGCGGCACGCATGTCGCCCGTACCGGCCAGGAAGTTCTTGGCAAATTTGGGAATATGGCCGCCGGTGATGCCGAACGCATCGTGCATCACCAGGATCTGGCCGTCGGTGACGTTGCCCGCACCGATGCCAATCACCGGGATAGTCAGCGCCTCGGTAATACGCTTCGCCAGCGCAACCGGCACGCACTCCAGCACCAGCAGCTGTGCGCCAGCCGCCTCTAACGCCAGGGCGTCATCAAACAGCGTCTGGGCCGCATCGCCGCGCCCCTGCACCTTGTAGCCGCCAAAGACGTTTACCGACTGCGGAGTTAGCCCCAGGTGGCCGCACACCGGCACGGCGCGTTCGGTCAGCATGGTGACCGTCTCCGCCAGCCAGCGGCCGCCCTCGATCTTGACCATGTTGGCCCCGGCGCGCATCACCGTGGCGGCGTTAGCAAAGGCCTGGTCAGGAGTGGCGTAGGCCATAAACGGCAGGTCGGCGAGCAGCAGGCAGTTCGGCGCGCCGCGGCGTACGCTCTGGGTGTGGTAGGCGATATCCGCCACCGTCACCGGTAGGGTGGAGTCATGACCCTGGACCGTCATCCCTAACGAGTCGCCGACCAGCATGACGTTAATGCCCTCTTCGGCAAACAGCTTGGCGAAGCTGTAGTCATAGGCAGTGATGGTGGCGAAGCGTTTCTGTTCCTGTTTGCACTTTTGCAGCCAGGAGAGGGTGGTTGGTTTCATAGCGTTTCCTGATGGAGCCTTCAACTTTCCGGCATTTTATCAGTAACGTCAGGGGGGACAATGATTTTCGGCAGGTTTAAAGGGCGGAGTGGTATTACCAGTCCGCCGGTTTCGCTGCGCCAAGGTGCTCAAGCACGCCGGCAAGCGTCTCGCCGTCGGGGAAGTACAGTTCGGGCGCGATTTCAAACAGCGGCCAGAGCATGAAACCGCGGTTTTTCATATCGTAGTGGGGCACGGTAAGGCGCGGGGTGGCGAGAGTCTCATCGCCAAACAGCATGATATCGAGATCCAGCGTACGCGGTCCCCAGCGCTCGGCTTTGCGCACCCGGCCCCGCTCCAGCTCGATACGCTGGGTGTGATCCAGCAGGGCTTCAGGCGCCAGCGTCGTCTCCAGCGCCACGGCGGCGTTGAGGTAGTCGGGCTGATCCTGCGGACCCAGCGGCGGCGTGCGGTAGAAGCCGGAGACGGCGACAATCTGGCTATCGGGGATCGCCCCCAGCGCCTCGATTGCCGCGGTAACCTGGCTCAGAGGCGACGCCAGGTTACTGCCAAGGGCGATATAGACCCGTGTCATGCACTGCCTTCGCGACGCGGGGCGCGTTTACGCGGGCGGCGATGGCGACGGCGGGTCTCTGGCTCATCGTCCAGCACGTCAAGCATGCCTTTCTGCGCGGGCGGCGCGGCCACCTGAAACTCGCCCCACCACTGCACCAGACGTTGCAGCTCGTGGTTGCCCTCGATCTCGGCCCGCAGGGCGAGCAGATCGTAGGCGGCGCGGAATTTCGGATGCTCCATCAGCTTCCAGGCGCGTTTACCCTGGCGACGGGACATGCGCAGCTGCAGCTGCCAGATATCGCGTACCAGGGTGGTGATCCGTTTCGGGATCGCCAGCGTACGGCAGGCTTCGTCCAGCACGTCGTTCATCGCCAGCGCGAAGGCGTCGTGATAGGTCAGGCCGCTCTCCTGAGCGATCTTCTGCGCGGTCTCCAGCTGCGGGTACCAGAGCATGGCGGCAAACAGGAACGCCGGATTGACGCGCATATCGTTCTGAATGCGGGTATCGGTGTTCTTCAGCACCAGGTTGATGATCCGCTCCATCGACGAATCGCCCTTCTCGGTGAAGAAGCGCGTGATGGTTGGGAACAGGGGCTGGAACAGGCTGTACTCGCGCAGCAGCTGATAGGTGTCAAAACCGTGGCCTGCCTGTAGCAGCTTCAGCGACTCCTCAAACAGGCGCGCCGGCGGCACGTCGTTGATCAGCGTCGCGAGACGGGCGATCGGCTCGGCGGTCTCCGGGCTGATGCGCATATGCAGCTTGGCGGCAAAGCGCACCGCACGCAGCATCCGCACCGGATCTTCCCGATAGCGGGTCTCCGGGTTACCGATCAGGCGGATAACACCCTCTTCAAGATCCTGCATCCCACCGACATAGTCGCGCACCGAAAAATCGGCGACGCTGTAGTAGAGGCTGTTGATGGTGAAGTCGCGGCGCTGGGCGTCGTCTTCAATCGAACCGAAGATGTTGTCACGCAGCAGCATGCCGTTCTGGCCGCGCTGAGAGGTGGTGCGGTCGGCGGGCTGATCCTCATGGTGACCACGGAAGGTGGCAACCTCGATGATCTCTGGGCCAAACATCACGTGGGCGAGACGGAAACGACGGCCTACCAGGCGGCAGTTGCGGAACAGCTTGCGTACCTGATCCGGCGTAGCGTTAGTGGTCACGTCAAAATCTTTCGGTTTTTTGCCTAACAGCAGATCGCGGACGCCGCCGCCTACAAGGTAGGCTTCGTAACCCGCTTTGTTCAGACGGTACAGCACCTTGAGGGCATTTTCACTGATATCTTTGCGGGAAATAGTGTGCTGCTCGCGCGGAATTACCGTCATACGCGGCTCGGCAATGACCTCCTCGGCCATGCTTTCCTCGCGGCTTAACACCTTGCGGCAAAAATTAGCGACTCGGGTAAAAATAGTGCACCTCGGTTGTGTCAGTCTTTACGACAAAAAAATTGCGGCTAATCATAGCTCAGAGTGGGGCATTTAGGAATGCCGGATTGATCTGCGCTGTCTCAGGGACCCGGGATAGATCCCAGCTCTCTACCGCATGCTGTAGCAGGGCCGCGGTGGGCAAATCCTGCCAGTTACTTGTTACATCCTGATTTAAAAATTGTAAAGCACGGATCAGCACCGGCCGCGGATCGCCCTCCGGCAGCGGCGGAGCATGGTTCTGCTTGGAGAGCTTATTACCGTCGCCGTTCAGGGCCAGCGGCAGATGAACATAGCCGGGCGGCTGCCAGCCAAGCTGCTGGTAGAGCGAAATCTGCCGCACCGTCGGGGCGATCAGATCCGCGCCGCGCACGATCTCGGTGACGCCCTGAAAATGATCGTCCACTACCACGGCCAGGTTATAGGCAAACAGGCCGTCCCGGCGGTGGATAATAAAGTCCTCCCGCGCCAGCGCGTCGTCGGCGTAGAGATCGCCCCGTAGCCGGTCGTGAAAGTGCAGTACCGGCTGGTGCTGCCAAAGACGCAGCGCGGCATGCTCCGGGCCGTTATTGAGCAGGCGGCAGTGGCCGTCGTAGACCCCGCCGATGCTCTGGATCCGTGCCCGCGTGCAGGTGCAGTAGTAGCTCAGCCCGCGCTGGCGTAAAGCGTCCAGCGCCTCGCGGTAGGCCGCATGGCGCTGAGACTGCCAGAGCACCTCGCCGTCCCAGTGCAGGCCGTAGTGGTCGAGCTGGCGCAGGATGGTATCGGCCGCGCCGGGCACCTCCCGGGGGGGATCGATATCTTCAATGCGTACCCGCCACGTCCCCTGCCGGGCACGGGCCTGGAGATAGCTGCCAAGCGCGGCTATCAGCGAACCAAAATGGAGTTCACCGGAAGGCGATGGCGCAAAGCGCCCAATATAGTGTGATTCTGGCATGGTAACAGGCGAGAGATAACAGGGCGGGAGAGACTCCCGCCACAGAGAACGGTGCGAAAACGCCGGGCTTAGCCCGCCATCTGTTTTTCGCGGATTTCAGCCAGTGTTTTGCAGTCAATGCACAGGTCGGCTGTCGGACGTGCTTCCAGACGACGAATGCCAATTTCAACACCGCAGGATTCGCAGAAGCCGAAGTCTTCGTCTTCTACTTTCTTCAGCGTCTTCTCGATCTTTTTAATCAGTTTACGCTCGCGGTCACGGTTACGCAGTTCGAGGCTGAACTCCTCTTCCTGGGCGGCTCTGTCAACCGGATCCGGGAAGTTAGCCGCTTCGTCCTGCATATGGGTGACGGTGCGATCGACTTCATCCCTGAGTTGATTACGCCACGCTTCAAGAATACGCTTGAAGTGCGCCAGCTGGGCTTCGTTCATATACTCTTCGCCCGGCTTCTCCTGATAAGGCTCCACGCCAGCAATGGCGAGAATACTCAGGGACGATGTTTTACGGTTTTGCCCTTCTTGCATGTTG
>DAMBQR010000023.1:33697-58693 GCA_032055545.1 Pseudescherichia sp.
ATTATCTAAACGTAACACTTGACAACCCTGTGAGGAAAAGCGTATTTGCGCACGTAGACCAGAATGCTATCTGGCTGGTCGCCGATCCTTAGCTTTCATAAGGTAAGGGCGATCTAAGACTCATCTCTTCGGCAGAAAGTTCCGCTTTGTAAACCAGAATTTCTACCCCCTGCCGCTGTGCTTCTTCTAAAAGCTGTGCGTATTTTGCATCTATATGGCGCGCCGGCGAGAAACGTTCAATGGCGGAGTGCAATACGGTAAACAGCATCACCGCCCGATCCCCACTGGCCGCCACGCTCATTAACTCCCGCAGATGTTTCTGCCCGCGAAGAGTCACTGCATCGGGAAAAAAGCCGTATCCCTTGTCGGCAAGCGTGACCGATTTCACTTCAATATAGCAGTTGTGGCGTCCCTCCGCCTGCAACATAAGGTCTATTCTGCTATTTTCAGCGCCATATTTTACTTCACTTTTCAGCACGCTATAGCCCTGCAGCTCAGGAATGACGCCGGAGAGAATCGCCTCCTTAGCCAGCGTGTTTGCGCGTAACGTATTGACGCAGATAAACGTGCCATTTTGCGTCTGCGTCACCTCCCAGGTGTGCGGATACTTACGCTTTGCGCTGTCGGAGGTAGAGTACCAGACGGTATCGCCAGGGGTAGCGCAGCCGGTCATCGCCCCGGTATTGGGGCAGTGCAGCGTCAGGGCCGTGCCGTCCGGGGTAATGACATCCGCCAGAAAACGCTTGTAGCGCTGCACCAGGGTGGCGGGCTGTAACGGGGGGGAGAACTGCATCGGAACCTCTTATTCAGCAAGCCGCCAGCGCTCCAGCGGCGTATAACGGGTGCGCCCCCGGGAAAACTGTGACTCATACAACACAAATTCGTTAACCGGAAAGGACCAGCTAAACCCCGGCGGCGGAATAGCCACCGCGTGGCTGGCGTTGCGCAGCAGCGTAACGTGGGGATGAAACGGCTGCGGACTCTGGTAGCAGCCGCTGCGGGCAGCCTGGGCGCGCAGCAGGTTGGCCAGCTGCAACAGGCCGCGCGGCGGCTGGCGCGTGCCGAGCCAGACCACCCGCGAGCGCAGCCACTGCCCGGCATCGTCGAGGGTCAGGGTAAAGCCAGGCTGGCGGATGCGTCCGGCAAGCTGGCTCAGGGCGCGCTGCTTCTCCTCGCCCACCTCGCCGAGAAACGCCAGCGTCACGTGAAGATTCGCCGCCTCAACAGGTCGTCCGGCCTCCGGGGCAAAGTGGGCCGCCCGCCAGTGGATAATCTGCCGCTGGATCTCGTCGGGCAGCGCAACGGCGAAAAACAGCCTTTTTGGCTCAGACATAAGCGATACTCGGTAATGATTTACGGCGATGCTACAATGCTCGCCGTTGAAATGAAAGTTAACCCCCTGGAGCCATGCGTGTCCTCTCTGCCCGTCGCTGCCGTACTGCCCGAACTGCTCTCTGCGCTTGCCCATGCGCCACAGCTCCTGCTCAACGCCCCCACCGGCGCGGGTAAATCGACCTGGCTGCCGCTGCAAATTCTTGCCGAGGGCAATATCGCCGGGCGCATTCTGCTGCTGGAGCCGCGTCGTCTGGCGGCACGCAACGTTGCCCAGCGGCTGGCGGAGCTGCTGGGGGAGAAGCCCGGCGAGACGGTAGGCTACCGGATGCGCGGTGAAACCTGCGTGGGTGCAGCGACGCGTCTGGAGGTCGTGACCGAGGGGATCCTGACCCGCATGATCCAGCGCGATCCCGAGTTAGCCGGGGTTGGCCTGGTGATCCTCGATGAGTTCCACGAGCGCAGCCTGGAGGCCGATCTGGCCCTGGCGCTGCTGCTGGACGTGCAGCAGGGGCTGCGCGACGATCTCAAGCTCCTTATTATGTCGGCGACGCTGGATAACGACCGTCTCCAGCGTCTGCTGCCGGACGCGCCGGTTATCGCCTCTGAGGGACGCGCGTTCCCTGTGGATCGCCGCTATCAGCCGTTAGCCAACCACGTTCGCTTTGACGAGGCTGTGGCAGCGGCAACCGCCGAGCTGCTGCGCGCCGAGCGCGGCTCGCTGCTGCTGTTTCTGCCCGGCGTCGGTGAGATCCAGCGCGTGCAGGATCAGCTGGCCCAGCGCGTCGGCAGCGACGTGCTGCTCTGCCCGCTCTACGGCGCGCTGCCCCTGAGCGAGCAGCGCAAGGCGATCCTGCCCGCGCCAGAAGGATCCCGTAAAGTGGTGCTGGCCACCAACATCGCCGAGACCAGTTTGACCATCGAGGGGATCCGGCTGGTCATCGACAGCGCCCAGGAGCGAGTGGCCCGCTTCGACCCCCGCACCGGGTTGACGCGGCTGGTGACCCAGCGGGTGAGCCAGGCCTCAATGACCCAGCGCGCCGGACGCGCCGGACGGCTGGAGCCAGGCATCTGCCTGCATCTGCTGGCGAAGGAGCAGGCGGAGCGGGCGGCGGCCCAGAGCGAGCCGGAGATCCTGCAAAGCGATCTCAGCGGCATGCTGCTGGAGCTGGTGCAGTGGGGCTGTCGCGATCCGGCCCAGCTCTGCTGGCTGGACATGCCGCCAGCGGTGAACCTGGCGGCGGCAGAAACGCTGCTGGGGCAGCTGGGGGCGCTGGAGAGCCGGCGGCTGACGGCGCGGGGGCAGAAAATGGCGAGGCTGGGCGTGACGCCGCGCCTCTCGGCTATGCTGGTCAGTGCACAAGACGGTGACGAGGCGGCAACGGCGGCGAAGCTGGCCGCTATCCTGGAGGAGCCGCCGCGGGGAAGCAGTACCGATCTCAGCACGGTCTTCTCCCGCAGCCAGCCGCACTGGCAGCGGCGCAGCCGCCAGCTGCTCAAGCGGCTTAACATCGCCGGGGGCAGGGAGGAGATCGATCTTATCCCCGTCCTGCTGGCGCGTGGCTTTGCCGACCGCATTGCCCGTCGTCGCGGTCAGGAGGGGCGTTACCAGCTGGCAAACGGCATGGGGGCGACACTCGACGTGGATGACGCCATGGGTCGCCACGAGTGGCTGATTACCCCCCTGCTGTTGCAGGGCAGCCAGCAGCCGGACGCGCGCATTTTACAGGCGATGCCGGTCAATATTGAGTCGCTTATCACCGCCGCGCCGTGGCTGCTGCACAACGCCGATACCGTGGAGTGGGACGACGCCCACGGCACCCTGAAAGCGCTGCGCCGCAGTCAGATCGGCCAGCTCACGGTAAGCGTCAGGCCGCTGGCGAAGCCGTCGGAGACGGAGCTGCACCAGGCGATGCTGAACGGCATCCGCGATAAAGGGCTACAGGTGCTGAACTGGACCCCGGCGGCGGAGCAGCTGCGCCTGCGCCTCCATTGTGCAGCGAAGTGGCTACCGGAATATGCGTGGCCTGCGGTGGATGACGCCTCGCTTTTAGCGACGCTTGAGCTATGGTTACTTCCCGATATGCAGGGCGTACACTCCCTGCGGGCGCTTAAGGCGTTAGATTTGACCCATGCGCTCAACCATTTACTGCCCTGGCCGCTGCGTCAACGGCTGGATAGTGCGCTGCCTGGGCATTACACTGTGCCGACGGGAAGCCAGATCGCGATCCGCTATCATGATGAGAATCCGCCGGTGCTGGCGGTGCGGATGCAGGAGATGTTTGGCGAGGCCGCCACCCCGGTCATTGCCGAGGGGCGGGTGCCGCTGGTGCTGGAGCTGCTCTCGCCCGCGCAGCGTCCGCTGCAAATTACGCGTGACCTGAGCGCGTTCTGGGCGGGTGCCTACCGCGAGGTGCAAAAAGAGATGAAGGGACGCTACCCGAAGCACGTCTGGCCGGACGATCCGGCGAACACCGCGCCGACAAGGCGGGTTAAAAAATATTCGTAAGATTAGCGAAAGCGAAATTGAGAGATTTCTTCTTCTGCCCTCCGGTAGAAGAAAAGAGAATCGGGCCCTTGCGCCTGAAATAATGTAGCGGAGAGTAAGCATGGCGGGGAATGACCGCGAACCTATTGGACGTAAAGGCAGACCTGCGCGTCCGGTAAAAGAGAAGGTAAGCCGTCGTCGTCTCAGAGATGACGAGATGGACGATGCGTATGATGAGGACGACGCACCTGCGCCGCGCCGTGGTAAAGGCGGCGGTAACGGCAGTGGCAAAGGAAAAGGCGGCAAGCGCAAGCGCGGCTGGTTCTGGCTGCTGCTGAAGATCTTTATCGTTTTGCTGGTGCTGTTTGCGATTTACGGCCTCTATCTCGATCAGAAGATCCGCAGCCGCATTGACGGCAAAGTCTGGCAGCTGCCAGCGGCGGTGTATGGCCGGATGGTCAACCTCGAACCCGAGATGCCGATCAGCAAGAACGAGATGGTGAAGCTGCTGGAGGCCACCCAGTACCGCAAGGTGACGGCGATGACCCGTCCCGGCGAGTTTACCGTGCAGGCCAACAGCATTGAGATGATCCGTCGTCCATTTGACTTCCCCGACAGTAAAGAGGGGCAGGTCCGCGCCCGGCTGACGTTCAGCGATAACCACCTGGATACCATCGAGAACATGGAGAACAACCGCCAGTTCGGTTTCTTCCGTCTCGATCCGCGCCTGATCACCATGCTCTCCTCGCCGAACGGCGAGCAGCGTCTGTTCGTGGCGCGCAACGGCTTCCCGGATCTGCTGGTGGATACCCTGCTGGCGACCGAAGACCGTCACTTCTATGAGCATGACGGGATCAGCTTCTTCTCCATCGGGCGTGCGGTGCTGGCGAACCTGACGGCGGGGCGCACGGTGCAGGGGGCAAGTACCCTGACCCAGCAGCTGGTGAAAAATCTGTTCCTCTCCAGCGAGCGCTCCTACTGGCGTAAGGCGAACGAAGCCTATATGGCGCTGATCGTCGATGCCCGCTACAGCAAGGATCGTATTCTTGAGCTGTATATGAACGAGGTCTATCTCGGTCAGAGCGGCGATAACGAAATCCGCGGCTTCCCGCTGGCGAGCCTCTACTACTTTGGCCGTCCGGTCGAGGAGCTGAGCCTTGACCAGCAGGCGCTGCTGGTGGGGATGGTGAAAGGGGCCTCGATCTACAACCCGTGGCGCAATCCGAAGCTGGCGCTGGAGCGACGCAACCTGGTGCTGCGCCTGCTGCAGGAGCAGCAGGTTATCGACCAGGAGCTGTACGATATGCTCAGCGCCCGGCCGCTCGGGGTGCAGAAACGCGGCGGGGTGATCTCACCGCAGCCAGCCTTTATGCAGATGGTGCGCCAGGAGCTGCAGGCGAAGCTGGGGGATAAGGTTAAGGATCTCTCCGGCGTGAAGATCTTTACCACCTTTGACTCGGTGGCGCAGGACGCGGCGGAGAAGGCCGCCGTGGAAGGTATTCCGGCCCTGATTAAGCAGCGTAAGCTGAGCGATCTGGAGACGGCGATGGTGGTGGTTGACCGCTTCAGCGGCGAAGTCCGCGCGATGGTCGGCGGGGCAACGCCGCAGTTTGCGGGCTACAACCGCGCCATGCAGGCGCGACGCTCTATCGGCTCGCTGGCGAAACCGGCCACCTACCTGACCGCGCTGAGCCAGCCGAACCAGTATCGTCTGAACACGTGGATTGCCGATGCGCCGATCTCTCTGCCCCAGCCTAACGGCAAGGTATGGTCTCCGCAGAACGATGACCACCGCTTCAGCGGCCAGGTGATGCTGGCGGATGCGCTGACCCGCTCGATGAACGTGCCGACGGTAAACCTCGGGATGGCGCTGGGCCTGCCGGCGGTGACCGACACCTGGACCAAACTGGGCGTGCCGAAAGATCAGCTGCATCCGGTTCCGGCGATGCTGCTGGGGGCGCTGAACCTGACCCCGGTTGAGGTGGCGCAGGCGTTCCAGACCATCGCCAGCGGCGGTAACCGTGCAACGCTTTCCGCGCTGCGCTCGGTGATTGCCGAAGACGGCACGGTGCTCTACCAGAGCTTCCCGCAGGCGGAGCGTGCGGTGCCTGCCCAGGCGGCGTACATGACCCTGTGGACCATGCAGCAGGTTATCCAGCGTGGCACCGGCCGTCAGCTGGGCGCGAAGTATCCAGGCCTGCATCTGGCGGGTAAAACCGGGACCACCAACAACAACGTCGATACCTGGTTCGCCGGGATCGACGGTCGGGAGGTGACCATTACCTGGGTAGGACGCGATAACAACCAGCCGACCAAGCTGTACGGTGCTAGCGGGGCGATGGCCATCTACCAGCGCTATCTGGCGAACCAGTCGCCGATCCCGCTGGATCTGACTCCGCCGGAGGATATCGTCAACATGGGCGTGGACGAGGGCGGTAACTTCCTCTGCGGCGGTGGCGTGCGCTCGCTGCCGGTGTGGACATCGAATCCGGATGCCCTCTGCCAGCAGAGCGAAATGCTGCTCCAGCAGCAGCAACAGCAGCAGAGCGGTAACCCGTTTGAACAGTCGTCACCGCAGCCGCAGCAGCAGCCTCAGCAGCAGCAGCAGCAGCAGGAGAAGAGCGACGGCGTGGCGGGCTGGATCAAAGATATGTTTGGTAATTAAGCCGTAATTAAAATGCCGGGCGGCGCGCTGCTTGCCCGGCCTACGGTTTTCCCTTTTTAACCTCATTTAACCCCTCCGTAACACCCTGTTATCCGTCTGGTTATTCCTTAAGCCCTCAATCCTTGTAGGGGCGCATAATCCTTGCTATCTCCGCGGGGCCTGGCATATTATGCTGCGGTCATAATAATAATTATCGTTTACGTTATCATTCCATTATCCAGAGAGAAGCACCATGGCGCGTTCTGAAACTGCTCAGCCGGTCAACCTTTCGCTGCGTAAAATTGCCGTGGTGGTTGCCACTGCGGTAGGCAGCATCTCCTTTGCCGCACATGCAGCCCCTGAAGATACCATCACCGTTACCACCGCTGCCGCTGAGCAGGAGAGTGCCTGGGGCCCGGCACCGACCATCGCCGCCAAGCGCACGGCAACGGCGACCAAAACCGATACCCCAATCGAGAAAACGCCGCAGTCTATCTCCGTGGTGACTCGGCAGGAAATGGAAATTCATCAGTCCAAGTCAGTAAAAGAGGCGCTGGGTTATACGCCAGGCGTGGTGGTGAGCAATCGTGGGGCTTCGACGACATATGATTTTGTTAGCATCCGTGGTTTTACTTCAGTCGGTCTTAGCCAGAACAACTACCTTGATGGAATGAAGCTGCAAGGCAACTTCTATAACGACGCTGCAATTGATCCCTATATGTTGGAGCGTGTAGAACTCATGCGTGGACCGACATCAGTTCTCTACGGTAAAAGCAATCCTGGCGGGATTATTTCCATGGTCAGCAAGCGTCCTATGACTGAGCCTCTGCATGAGGTTCAGTTCAAAATGGGGACCAATAGCCTCTACCAGACTGGTTTCGATTTTAGCGATGCGTTGGACGATAACGGTGAGTATTCTTATCGCTTAACCGGGCTTGCACGCTCAGCCAATGAACAGCAGAGCCATTCTGAGCAGCAACGCTATACCATTGCGCCGTCATTCTCCTGGCGTCCTGATGACAAAACTAACTTCACCTTCTTATCTTACTTCCAAAACGAGCCAGAAACCGGGTACTACGGCTGGTTGCCAAAAGAGGGTACCGTAGAGCCACTGCCAAACGGTTCACGTCTGCCAACTAATTTTAATGAAGGTGCAGACAACAATACTTACTCCCGCAATCAAAAAATGGTTGGATACAGTTTCGAACACGGTTTCAACGATACGTTTACCGTACGGCAGAACCTGCGCTTTGTTGAGATGAAAACGTCACAGAACAGCGTTTACGGTACGGGGATTTGTACTACCAATACATTCAATGCCCCATGTCAGGCATTACCTACTGATGTTCGCGATCACTATTTAGGTCGTGGCACAGTTGTAGATAACGAACGTCTGCAAAATTTCAGTGTCGATACGCAGCTGCAAAGTAAATTCGCCACTGGCGATATCGATCACATCTTGCTGACAGGTGTGGACTTTATGCGAATGCGTAACGATATCAATGCAACTTTTGGTACTGCGCCAGTTGTTGATCTCTATAACCCGCAAACGCTGAATGATTTTGATTTCGGTAGTGCGGCTCCGTATCAGCTTAATGAAACGAAACAGACCGGCATTTATGCTCAGGATCAGGCTGAATGGGATAAGTGGGTGCTCACGCTGGGCGGCCGTTATGACTGGTCGCAGCAAGGTACGACAGTTCGTGCTGATGGCGGTTCAATTGAACGTAACGATCATCAGTTCACCTGGCGTGGTGGCGTGAACTACCTGTTTGATAATGGGATTACTCCATACTTTAGCTATAGTCAGTCGTTTGAGCCAAATGCATTTGATCTCTACAGTGTTCCACGTACTGCCTTTGCACCATCTAAAGGTGAACAGTACGAAGCTGGCGTAAAATACGTGCCGAAAGATATGCCTATCGTCCTTACCGGTGCGGTATATCATCTGACGAAAACCAACACGTTGACTACCGATCCTAACAACCCGACATTACAAGTTCCGTCGGGAGAGGTTCGTTCACAGGGTGTTGAACTGGAGGCGAAAGCTGCTCTGAGCGCCAGTATCAACGTCACAGCTTCTTATACCTATACCGACGCGGAATACACGAAAGATACCAATCTTCAGGGCAATCGCGTTGAGCAGGTTCCTGAACATATGGCCTCTTTATGGGGTGATTACACATTTAACAGCGGTGTACTGTCAGGCCTGACGCTCGGAACCGGTGGCCGCTTTATTGGTTCAAGCTATGGCGATCCGGCAAATACATTTAAAGTAGGTAGCGCAGCGGTAATGGATGCCGTAGTGAAATACGATTTGGCACGCTTTGGCTTTGCAGGCTCTAGCGTTGCCGTCAACGTTAACAATCTGCTCGATCGTGAGTATGTTTCCAGTTGCTTCCAGACATATGGTTGCTTCTGGGGAGCGGATCGCCAGGTTGTCGCTACCGCCACCTTCAGCTTCTAATCTCCTCCTTTTCAGGGCACGGCTTATCGTGCCCTTTTTATTGATAAGTTGGTCCCATGCAGGAAAACAATACGCTTCCCGATACCACCTTTCAGCTCTCTGACGTCTCCTTTCACGTGCCTGGGCGCACGCTGCTGCATCCGCTGTCGCTCACCTTTCCGGCTGGCAAGGTCACAGGGCTTATCGGCCACAACGGCTCGGGTAAATCCACGCTGCTGAAGATGCTGGGCCGTCATCAGCCACCGTCCGAGGGCGATATCCTGCTCGACGGCCAGCCGCTGGTGAGCTGGAACAGCAAAGCCTTTGCCCGCCGGGTCGCCTACCTGCCGCAGCAGCTGCCGCAGGCGGAGGGGATGACGGTGCGCGAGCTGGTGGCAATTGGGCGCTACCCGTGGCACGGGGCGCTGGGGCGTTTTGGCGTGGCTGACCGGGAGAAGGTGGAGGAGGCGATTGGTCTTGTGGGACTGAAACCGCTGGCCCACCGGCTGGTGGACAGCCTCTCCGGCGGCGAGCGCCAGCGGGCGTGGATCGCCATGCTGGTGGCACAGGACAGCCGCTGCCTGCTGCTGGATGAGCCGACCTCGGCGCTGGATATTGCCCATCAGGTCGATGTTCTGGCGCTGATCCATCGCCTGAGCCAGCAGCGTGGGCTGACGGTGATCGCCGTTCTCCATGATATCAATATGGCGGCGCGCTACTGCGACTATCTGGTGGCGCTGCGCGGCGGCGAGAAGATCGCCGAGGGCACGCCGGAGTCGCTGATGCAGGCCCAGACTCTGGAGCAGATCTACGGTATTCCGATGGGCATTCTGCCCCACCCGGCAGGGGCGGCGCCGGTGAGCTTTGTCTACTGATGGCGGGCTTACCTATGATTAGCCGTCGTCGTCTGCTGACCGCGATGGCCCTCTCGCCGTTGCTCTGGCAGGCGGGAACCGCGCGGGCGGCGGCCCTCGATATCAACCGCATCGTGGCGCTGGAGTGGCTGCCGGTGGAGCTGCTGCTGGCGATGGGCGTGGCCCCCTATGGCGTTGCCGACGTGAATAGTTACAACACCTGGGTCAATGAACCTAAGCTACCCGCCTCGACAATTGACGTCGGTTTGCGCACCGAACCTAATCTTGAGCTTCTCACCCAGATGAAGCCCTCATATCTGGTCTGGTCGGCAGGCTACGGCCCGTCGGCGGAGGTGCTGGCGCGGATTGCTCCGGGCCGGGGCTTTAACTTCAGCGACGGCAAGAAGCCGCTGACCATGGCGCGCAACTCGATGAATGAGATGGCCCAGCTACTCAACCTCGAGTCCGCTGCCCGCAAGCACCTCGACCATTTTGACGCCTTTATCGCCGCGATGAAGCCGCGCTTTTCCCGCCGTGGCGACAGGCCGCTGCTGATGGTCACCCTGCTTGACGCGCAGCATATGCTGGTCTTTGCCTCGAACTGCCTGTTCCAGGAGACGCTGGATGAGTTTGGCATCCGCAACGCCTGGCGGGGGGAGACGACCTTCTGGGGCAGCACCACCGTGAGCATTGACCGGCTTGCGGCCTATAAGGACGCGGACGTGATCTGCTTCGACCACGGTAACGAGCAGGATATGCAGCGCCTGATGGCCACCCCGCTGTGGCAGGCGATGCCGTTTGTCCGGGCAGGACGTTTCCAGCGCGTGCCGGCGGTGTGGTTCTACGGCGCGACGCTGTCGGTGATGCACTTTGTCCGCGTTCTGGATAACGCCCTGGGAGGTAAAGCATGAGCAAGCGTATCGCGCCGCTGCCCGCGCTGCTGCTGGCGATCCTGTTTCTCGCCGCCGCCTGGCTGACCTGGGTGAACCTCTCCCAGGCGCTGCCGCGTGACCAGTGGTCGCAGGCGATCCGGCACCCGGATGTGGATGCCATCAGCCAGATGATTTTCCACTACAGCCTGCTTCCCCGGCTGGCGATCTCCCTGCTGGTGGGGGCCGGACTGGGGCTGGTGGGCGTTCTGTTCCAGCAGGTATTGCGTAACCCGCTGGCTGAGCCGACCACGCTGGGGGTCTCGACCGGTGCGCAGCTGGGCATTACCGTCACCACCCTGTGGGCGATCCCCGGCGTGGCAGCCTCGCAGTTTGCCGCGCTAGTCGGGGCCTGCGCCGTGGGCGCGCTGGTATTTGGCGTCGCCTGGGGCAAACGCCTGTCGCCGGTGACGCTGATCCTCGCCGGACTGGTGGTCAGCCTCTACTGCGGGGCGGTGAATCAGCTGCTGGTGCTTTTCCATCACGAGCAGCTGCAAAGCATGTTTATGTGGAGCACCGGCACCCTGACCCAGACCGACTGGAGCGGGGTAGAGCGCCTCTGGCCGCAGCTGCTGGGCGGGGCGATGCTGACCCTGCTGCTGCTGCGCCCGCTGACCCTGATGGGGCTGGACGACGGCGTAGCGCGTAACCTGGGCCTGGCGCTGTCGCTGGCCCGGCTGGGGGCGCTGCTGCTGGCGATTGTCCTTAGCGCGCTGCTGGTTAACGCGGTGGGGATCATCGGCTTTATCGGCCTGTTTGCCCCGCTGCTGGCGAAGATGCTGGGGGCGCGTCGGCTGCTCTCCCGTCTGCTGCTGGCTCCGCTGATTGGGGCGCTGATCCTCTGGCTGTCGGATCAGGTGATCCTTTGGCTGACCCGCGTCTGGATGGAGGTCTCCACCGGCTCGGTGACGGCGCTGATTGGCGCGCCGCTGCTGCTGTGGCTGCTGCCGCGCCTGAAGAGCATGAGCGCTCCGGAGATGAACGCCGGGGACCATGTTCCCAACGAGCGTCAGCACCTGCCGCGCTGGGCGCTGGGCGGCATTGTTTTTCTGCTGCTAGTGGTGATGGCTGCTCTGGCGCTGGGCCGCGATGCCCAGGGCTGGCACTGGGCCAGCGGTGAGATGCTGGATGCGCTGGCGCAGTGGCGCTGGCCGCGCATCATGGCAGCGCTGGTGGCGGGCGTGATGCTGGCGGTGGCGGGCTGCATTATTCAGCGCCTGACCGGTAACCCGATGGCCAGCCCGGAAGTGCTGGGGATCAGCTCCGGCGCGGCCTTTGGTATCGTGCTGATGCTCTTCTTTGTGCCGGGGAACGCCTTTGGCTGGCTGCTGCCAGCCGGCAGCCTCGGGGCGGCGGTGACCCTGCTGATTATCCTGATCGCGGCAGGGCGGGGCGGTTTCTCCCCGCACCGGATGCTGCTGGCCGGGATGGCGCTTAGCACCGCCTTCACCATGCTGCTGATGATGCTCCAGGCAAGCGGCGATCCGCGTATGGCGCAGATCCTGACCTGGATCTCCGGCTCGACCTATAACGCCACCGGCGAGCAGGTGGTTCGCTCGGCTATCGTGATGGTGATACTGCTGGCGCTGGTGCCGCTCTGCCGCCGCTGGCTGACTATTCTGCCGCTGGGGGGCGATACTGCCCGTTCGGTGGGGATAGCCCTGACGCCGTCGCGCATCGGGCTGCTGCTGCTGGCCGCCTGTCTCACCGCAACCGCCACCATGACCATCGGCCCGCTGAGCTTTATCGGCCTGATGGCTCCGCACATTGCGCGGATGATGGGCTTCCGGCGGACGGTGCCGCACATGGTGATCTCAGGGTTGATCGGTGGAGTGATGCTGGTGTTTGCCGACTGGTGCGGACGGATGGTGATGTTCCCGTATCAGATCCCAGCTGGGCTGCTGTCGACCTTTATCGGCGCGCCGTACTTTATCTATCTGTTGAGAAAACAGAGCCGGTAATTTCCCCGGTGGCGCTGCGCTTACCGGGGCTACAGAGTCCGTAGGCCGGGTCAGGCGAAGCCGCCACCCGGCAATTAACGGTAGGGTTACAGCTGGGCAAACGCCTTGCGCGCGGCGTCGAGGGTCTTATTGATATCCTCGTCGCTGTGGGCAATGGACATAAAGCCCGCTTCGAACGCCGACGGGGCCAGGTAGATCCCCTCATCCAGCATCAGGTGGAAGAAGCGCTTGAAGCGTTCCACGTCGCACTTCACCACGTCCTGGTAACAAGTTACGGTCTCGGCATCGGTAAAGAAGATGCCGAACATGCCGCCGACGTGGTTCACCACTAGCGGGATCCCCGCTTCCTGCGCGGCGTCCAGCAGGCCGTTGGCCAGGCGAGCGGTCAGATCCGTCAGGGTCGTATGCACGCCCGGCTGGGCCACTTCGGTTAAGCAGGCGTAGCCCGCCGCCATCGCAATGGGGTTACCGGAAAGGGTGCCCGCCTGGTAGACCGGCCCGGTCGGCGCCAGAGCGTCCATCACGTCGCGACGGCCGCCAAACGCGCCTACCGGCATCCCGCCGCCGATGATTTTGCCGAGGCAGGTCAGATCCGGCACCACGTTGTAGTGCGCCTGAGCGCCCGCCAGCGCGACGCGGAAGCCGGTCATGACTTCATCAATGATCAGCAGCGCACCAAACTCATCGCACAGCGCACGCAGGCCCGGCAGGAACTCAGGCTGCGGCGGCACGCAGTTCATGTTGCCCGCCACCGGCTCGACGATGATGCAGGCGATCTCCTGCGGATACTGCTCAAAGGCTTCGCGCACCGAGGCCAGATCGTTATAGGTGCAGGTCAGGGTGTGCTTAGCGAAATCCGCTGGCACGCCCGGGGAGTTGGGTTGACCGAGGGTGAGCGCGCCAGAGCCCGCTTTCACCAGCAGGCAATCGGCGTGGCCGTGGTAGCACCCCTCGAACTTGATAATCTTGTCGCGGCCGGTAAAGCCGCGGGCCAGGCGGATTGCGCTCATGGTCGCCTCGGTACCGGAGTTCACCATCCGCACCATATCCATGGTCGGAACCAGCTCGGTCACCAGCGCCGCCATCTTCACTTCCATCTCGGTGGGCGCGCCAAAGCTCAGGCCGCGCTCCGCCGCTTCGATCACCGCGTTGCGGATCGCCGGGTGGTTGTGGCCCAGCACCATCGGACCCCAGGAGCCAACGTAGTCGATGTAGGCTTTACCGTCCGCATCGTAGAGGTAAGCTCCGTCAGCGCGCTCGATAAACAGCGGCGTGCCGCCGACGCCGCTAAAGGCGCGGACCGGCGAGTTGACGCCGCCGGGGATAAGCTCGCGTGCCGCGCTGTAGAGGTTTTCTGACTTACTCATGGATTCGTTCCTGGTTGGTAGAGAAGGTAAGAGGACTATTCTAAGGTATTCCGCGTTTGTTATAAAAGCATCGTCCAGGTAAACTACCGGTCCTAATTGTATGATTAATTCACCCTCGGCCATGAAAATAAAAACCAATGCGATGAGAACGCGGCGGATCCTCCGTCTGCTGCGGCGGGATAAAACGCCGATGGCGATCCTGGTGATGGCTGCGCTGGTGGGCACCCTGGCAGGCGGCGTCGGCGTTGCCTTTGAAAAAGCGGTTAACGCGGTCAGCCTCTGGCGTATAGGCACGGTGGTGCAGTTTGCCAATGATGCCGCGTGGCTGATGTGGCCCCTGGCTTTTGTGCTCTCGGCGCTGCTGGCAATGGTGGGCTACTTTCTGGTGCGCCGCTTTGCTCCAGAGGCGGGCGGCTCGGGGATCCCGGAGATCGAGGGTGCGCTGGAGGAGCTGCGTCCGGTACGCTGGTGGCGCGTCCTGCCGGTAAAGTTCATCGGCGGGATGGGCACGCTGGGGGCAGGCATGGTGCTTGGGCGCGAAGGGCCGACGGTGCAGCTCGGGGGCAACGTTGGCCGTATGGTGCTGGATATCTTCCGCATGCGCGGCACGGAGGCGCGGCACACCCTGCTGGCCACCGGTGCGGCGGCGGGACTGTCAGCGGCCTTTAACGCGCCGCTGGCCGGGATCCTGTTTATCATTGAGGAGATGCGCCCGCAGTTCCGCTACAACCTCATCTCGATTAAGGCGGTCTTTACCGGCGTGATCATGTCGAGCATCGTGTTTCGCTACTTCAACGGCGAGGCGGCGGTGATTGACGTAGGTAAACTGACCAATGCGCCGATCAACACCCTCTGGCTCTACCTGGTGCTGGGCATGATCTTTGGCTGCGTCGGTCCGCTGTTTAATACGCTGATCCTGCGTACCCAGGATCTCTTTGGCCGCCTGCACGGCGGACAGATTGGCAAGTGGGTGCTGATTGGCGGGGCGATTGGCGGCCTGTGCGGGGTGTTGGGGCTGATCGTGCCGGAGATCTCCGGGGGCGGCTTTACGCTGATCCCTATTGCGGCGGCGGGCAACTACACCGCCGGGATGCTGCTGTTTATCTTCATTGCGCGGGTGATTACCACGCTGCTCTGCTTCTCGTCCGGCGCGCCGGGAGGCATCTTTGCCCCGATGCTGGCGCTGGGCACGCTGCTGGGCACGGCGTTTGGCATGGCCTGCGCGGAGATATTCCCGCTCTACCATCTTGAGGCGGGCACCTTTGCCATTGCCGGGATGGGCGCGCTGCTGGCCGCCTCGGTACGCGCGCCGCTAACCGGGATCGTGCTGGTTTTAGAAATGACTGAAAATTATCAGCTCATTTTGCCAATGATTATTACCTGCCTGGGTGCCACGCTACTGGCACAGTTCTTAGGCGGTAAGCCGCTCTACTCCACGATCCTTGCCCGCACGCTGGCGAGGCAGGGGGGCGATCCTGACGGCAAGCCTCACCAGGAGAATACTTGAACGATTTACCAGGGTAATGGATAATATTCATAAAGATCGGGCGGTTTAACGTCCGCATCGCCGTATCAATGGGAGTTTAAAATGAGTGATGACGTAGCGCTGCCTTTGCAATTTACTGAAGCAGCAGCAATTAAAGTAAAAAGCCTGATTGCGGATGAAGAGAATCCGAACCTGAAACTGCGCGTCTACATTACCGGCGGCGGCTGCAGCGGCTTCCAGTACGGTTTTACCTTTGACGATCAGATCAACGATGGTGACATGACCATTGAGAAGCAGGGCGTAGGGCTGGTTGTTGACCCGATGAGCCTGCAGTACCTGGTCGGCGGCGCGGTAGACTACACCGAAGGGCTGGAAGGTTCCCGCTTTGTGGTCACTAACCCGAACGCCAAAAGCACCTGCGGGTGTGGCTCCTCGTTCAGCATCTAAAGCACACCACGCTCGCCGTAGGCCGGGCAAACAGCGTGCCGCCCGGCGTTGCAGTATCAGCATAGTCACGCCTGGTGGCGCTACGCTTACCAGGCCTACAAACTGGTTTTAGCCTCGATTCTCATCCAGCGCAAAGGTGGGCAGCTTCAGGTGCCAGCGGATCGCCGCCAGCCGAATGGTGAGCGTAACCACCATCCCCAGCATACTGGCGCTCTCCAGCGGTACGGAAAAGGTATAGAACGCCGTGGCGTGAACGATGCCGCCGATAATACAGGCGGTGGCGTAGATCTCGGTACGCAGGATCATCGGTATCTCCCGCGCCAGCACGTCGCGAATAATCCCTCCGCCGACGCCGGTCAGTACCCCCATGCAGATCGCCACCATCGGCCCGGTTTCTGCGAGAAAAGCCTTGTTCACGCCGATGCCAACAAACACCGCCAGCCCGACGGCATCCAGCACCGGTAAGACCCACTTCGGCAGCCTGCGCGGCTGACGCACCAGCACGATGGTAAGCAGGCAGGTGACCATTGCCACCACCAGGTCGGTGGGATCTTTAACCCAGAACACTGGCCCGTGGGCAAGTGCCATGTCGCGGATCGTGCCCCCGCCGATGGCGGTCACCACCCCTAATACCAGCACGCCGAAGGGATCCATCCGCAGCTTTCCGGCCAGCAGAACGCCGGAGATGGCGAAAACGGCCGTGCCGATGATATCCAGCCAGTAGACGAGCATCGCGTATCCTCGATTATTTCACCGCTGCCAGCGCGGTACAGAGTTGTTTTGCGGCGAGGATAATACGCGGGCTTGCGCGTTCAAACCAGTCGCTGTTGAGGGGGATAAGCGGAATTTTGAGCTGTTTATCCCAGAATTGCCTAACCTCTGCGGCCTGGGCAGCATTGCCTGCAAAAACGATCGCCTCGGGATGGCGGGCCAGCACCTGTTCACGGCTCACCTGTGGCCAGGGCACGCGGCTGGCGGCGAAGATATTCTCGCCTCCGCACAGCTCCAGCATCTCGTTCTGAATCGAACCTCTGGCGCTGGTGAAGAGCGGGGTGCCGCCAAACTGCATAAACACCCGCTTTGGCGTGGCGCTGGCGTAGCGGGCCTTCAGCCCGGCGTAGTCGGCCAGCAGCGTGTCGGCAGCGTTGTTGGCCTGCTCAGGGGCAGGGCTATACGGCGCCAGCTGGCGCAGCGCTGCCGCGATCTGCTCTACGGTTTGAGCGTCGATCCACAGCACCTTGATGCCGAGGCCCGTCAGCTGGTTAACCTGCCGCTCGGCGTTGCCGCCGCGCCAGGCAAGCACCAGATCCGGCTTAAGCGCAACAATGCGCTCAAGGTTGATCCCCTGAAAGCTGGCTACCTGCTCAATCTTTTCTGCCGCAGGCGGATAGTCAGAGAAGCTGCTCACCCCGACCGGCTCGATCCCCGCCGCGAAGGCCAGCTCGGTATTGGCCGGAGAGAGGGTGACGACGCGGGGAGCAGCGGCCAGCGCCGACCCCGCCGTCAGCAGTAGGGCAAGCAGCGCCCTTAAGCAGCGATTAGCCACGCGCCAGCTTCTGCACCAGAGTTTCGACCATCAGGCTGGACTGCTTCGCCGCCACCGCCAGAAACTCGTCGAAGCTCAGGTGTGATTCGCGGTCGGCCACGTCGGAGATGGCGCGAACCACCACGAAGGGCACGCCGAAGCTATGACACACGTGAGCGATAGCGGTGGCTTCCATCTCCACGGCCACGGCCTGCGGGAAGTGGCTGCGGATCTTCTCCAGACCGGCTGCACCGTTAATAAAGGCGTCGCCGCTGACGATCAGTCCGCTGGCGGCGTTGAGGTTATGCTCGGCAATACAGGCTTTCGCAGCGGCAATCAGCTGCTCATCAGCCTTGAAGCCCGCCGGGCAGCCTGGCAACTGGCCGTACTCGTAGCCGAATGCCGTCACGTCGGCATCGTGATAGCGTGCTTCGTCGGAGACCACGATGTCGCCCACGTTCAGGGTCGGCGCGAGGCCGCCGGCGGAGCCGGTGTTGATAATGGCATCCGGCTGGCAGCGCTCCAGCAGCAGGGCCGCGCCCATCGCCGCCGCCACTTTACCAATGCCCGACTTCAGCAGCGCAACCTCAACGCCGTGCAGCTGGCCGGTGTAAATTTCGCTGCCGCCCACGCTGTGGGTCTGACGGTTTTCGATTTTGTCGCGCAGGAGCGCAACCTCTTCTTCCATTGCACCAATGATGCCGATTTTCATAGATTTACTCGCGATAAGCCAGATTTGAGGGCATAGTCTATCATGCGCTTAAGGGGAAGCGCATTGCTCAGGGGAGAGAGGATATGGCACAGATCGATTTCCGCAATAAGATTAACTGGCATCGCCGCTACCGTTCACCCCAGGGCGTGAAAACCGAGCGTGAAATTTTGCGTATCTTCGAGAGCGATCGCGGGCGGATCGTCAACTCCGCCGCTATTCGCCGCCTGCAGCAGAAGACCCAGGTCTTCCCGCTGGAGCGCAACGCGGCGGTGCGTACCCGCCTGACCCACTCTCTTGAGGTGCAGCAGGTGGGGCGCTATATCGCCAGGGAGATCCTCAGCCGCCTGAAGGAGATGCGCCTGCTTGAGCGCTACGGGCTGGATGAGCTGACCGGGCCGTTTGAGAGCATCGTTGAGATGGCCTGCCTGATGCACGACATCGGCAATCCGCCGTTCGGCCACTTTGGCGAGGCGGCAATCAACGACTGGTTCCGCCAGCGCCTGCACCCGCAGGATGCCGCCAGCCAGCCGCTGACCAGCGATCGCTGCGAGGTGGTCTCCCTGCGCCTGCGCGACGGCGAGGAGGAGGCCAACGCGCTGCGGCGCAAGGTGCGCCAGGATCTCTGCCACTTTGAGGGCAACGCCCAGGGGATCCGTCTGGTGCACTCCCTGATGCGCATGAACCTCACCTGGGCGCAGGTGGGCTGCATCCTGAAATATACCCGTCCGGCCTGGTGGCGGGGAGAGCCGCCCGCAAGCCACAGCTATTTAATGAAAAAGCCGGGCTACTACCTCTCTGAAGAGGAGTACGTGGCGCGGCTGCGTAAAGAGCTGGACCTCGATACTTACAGCCGTTTTCCACTGACGTGGGTGATGGAGGCGGCGGACGATATCTCCTACTGCGTCGCCGATCTGGAAGACGCGGTAGAGAAAAACATCTTTACCGTTGAGCAGCTCTATCAGCATCTCTATACCGCCTGGGGTACTCATGAGAAAGGATCGCTCTTCTCTCAGGTGGTGGAGAACGCCTGGGATAAATCCCGCGCTAATTCCCTCAGCCGCAGCGCGGAAGATCAGTTCTTTATGTATCTGCGGGTCAACACCTTAAATAAGCTGGTGCCCTATGCCGCCCAGCGCTTTATCGATAATTTACCGCAGATCTTCTCCGGCGAGTTCAACCACGCCCTGCTGGAAGATGACAGCAGCTACAGCCAACTGCTTGAATTGTATAAGAGCGTGGCGGTTGAAAATGTCTTTTGCCACCCCGATGTTGAACAGCTGGAGCTGCAAGGCTATCGCGTGATCAGCGGGCTGCTGGATATTTATCGCCCGCTGCTGCAGATGACGCTGGCGGACTTTAGCGAGCTGGTGGAAAAAGAGCGGATGAAGCGTTTTCCGATTGAGACCCGTCTGTTCCACAAGCTCTCTGAACGCCATCGTCTGGCCTATGTTGAAGCCGTCGGTAAATTAGCACACGAGGCCGCAGACTTTCCGGTGCTGGAATATTATTACCGCTGTCGTCTGATTCAGGACTATATCAGCGGGATGACCGATCTCTATGCCTGGGATGAATACCGGCGGCTCATGGCGGTTGAATAATATCTAAGCGATTGTAAAGACGCCCAATAAAGTTTTACTTTTAACAACATGTTATACCGGAACTTCGCGCTATAAATTGAATCTTATCGATACTTACACCGCAGTTGTGCGTTATCAGTAAATAGAGATTAAGCGACATGAAAAAAACCACGTTAGCAATGAGTGCCCTGGCTCTGAGTTTAGGTTTGGCCCTGTCTCCGCTGTCGGTATCAGCGGCCGAGACCGCCTCAGCAACCCCTCCATCACAACAGATGCCAAGCCTGGCCCCGATGCTTGAAAAAGTCATGCCGTCGGTGGTGAGCATTAACGTTGAAGGCAGCACCACGGTAAACACGCCGCGTATGGGGCGTAACTTCCAGCAGTTCTTTGGCGAAAACTCGCCGTTCTGTCAGGAGGGGTCTCCGTTCCAGAGTTCCCCGTTCTGCCAGGGCGGGCAGGGTGGTGCTGAAGACGGCGGCCAGCAGCAGAAGTTTATGGCGCTGGGCTCCGGCGTGATTATTGATGCAGCGAAGGGCTATGTCGTCACCAACAACCACGTGGTCGATAACGCCAGCACCATCAAGGTCCAGCTGGGCGACGGGCGTAAGTTCGACGCCAAGGTGGTGGGCAAAGATCCGCGCTCCGATCTGGCGCTGGTCCAGATTCAGGATCCGAAAAACCTGACCGCCATTAAGCTCGCTGACTCCGACGCCCTGCGCGTGGGTGACTACACGGTGGCGATCGGTAACCCGTTTGGCCTCGGTGAGACGGTCACCTCGGGCATCGTCTCGGCGCTGGGCCGCAGCGGCCTGAATGCCGAGAACTACGAGAACTTTATCCAGACCGATGCGGCGATCAACCGCGGTAACTCCGGCGGCGCGCTGGTGAACCTCAACGGTGAGCTGATCGGTATCAACACCGCAATCCTTGCCCCGGACGGCGGCAACATCGGTATCGGTTTTGCCATTCCGAGCAACATGGTGAAAAACCTCACCGCGCAGATGGTGCAGTATGGCCAGGTGCGCCGCGGCGAGCTGGGTATTCTCGGTACCGAGCTGAACTCTGAGCTGGCGAAGGCGATGAAGGTTGATGCCCAGCGCGGGGCCTTTGTCAGCCAGGTGATGCCGAACTCGTCGGCTGCGAAAGCGGGTATCAAGGCAGGGGATGTGATCACCTCCCTGAACGGTAAGCCAGTCAGCAGCTTCGCGGCGCTGCGTGCGGAAGTCGGCTCAATGCCGATTGGCAGCAAAGTCTCGCTGGGTCTGCTGCGCGAAGGCAAACCGGTTAACGTGAGCCTTGAACTGCAGCAGAGCAGCCAGAACCAGGTTGACTCCAGCACCATCTTCAGCGGCATTGAAGGCGCAGAGATGAGCAACAAGGGTAACAACCAGGGCGTGACCGTCAGCAACGTGAAGGCGAACAGCCCGGCGGCGCGTATCGGCCTGAAAAAAGGCGATGTGATTATCGGCGCAAACCAGCAGCCGGTGAAAAATATTGCCGAGCTGCGTAAAATTCTCGACAGCAAGCCGTCGGTGCTGGCGCTGAATATCCAGCGTGGCGATACCTCTCTCTACCTGCTGATGCAGTAACCGCACTCCCCCTTCTCCGCCCGGAGAAGGGGTCTCTTCACAGAATCTGTGAGGCCTCCCACAACTCCACACTTCCGCCTGGTGCTTTGTGCTTTTGCACAATGCAGAGCGTTAGCAACTCCCTTATTCTTGTGATCTGCTCAGGGGAGGGATTACATGGCTGGCTGGCATCTTGATACCAAAATGGCACAGGATATCGTGGCGCGTACCATGCGCATTATCGATACCAACATCAACGTGATGGATGCGCGCGGACGCATTATTGGCAGCGGCGATCGGGAGCGGATTGGGGAATTGCACGAAGGTGCGCTGCTGGTGCTCTCTCAGGGGCGCGTGGTGGATATCGACGATGCGGTAGCCCGCCACCTGCACGGCGTGCGTCAGGGGATCAACCTGCCGCTGCGCCTGGAGGGAGAGATTGTCGGCGTTATCGGCCTGACCGGCGAGCCGGAGACGCTGCGCAAATATGGCGAGCTGGTCTGCATGACTGCCGAGATGATGCTGGAGCAGTCCCGGCTGATGCATCTTCTGGCCCAGGACAGCCGTCTGCGTGAGGAGCTGGTGATGAACCTGATCCAGGCCGAGGAGCACACGCCCGCCCTGACCGAGTGGGCGCAGCGTCTGGGTATTGATTTGAACCAGCCACGCGTGGTGGCGGTGGTGGAGGTTGATAGCGGTCAGCTGGGAGTCGATAGCGCCATGGCTGAACTTCAGCAGCTGCAGAATGCGCTTACCACGCCGGAACGTAACAACCTGATTGCCATCGTCTCCCTGACCGAGATGGTGGTGCTGAAACCGGCTCTGAACCCGTTTGGCCGCTGGGATGCCGAAGATCACCGCAAGCGTGTCGAGCAGCTGATCGCCCGCATGAAAGAGAATGGCCAGCTGCGCTTTCGCGTCGCGCTGGGTAACTATTTCACCGGACCGGGGAGCATTGCGCGCTCCTACCGTACGGCGCGTACTACTATGATGGTCGGCAAGCAGCGGATGCCGGAGAGCCGCAGCTACTTCTATCAGGATCTGATGCTGCCGGTGCTGCTGGATAGCCTGCGCGGCGGCTGGCAGGCCAACGAGCTGGCGCGTCCGCTTACCCGCCTGAAGGCAATGGATAACAACGGGCTGCTCAGACGGACGCTGGCGGCGTGGTTCCGCCACAACGTGCAGCCGCTGGCGACCTCAAAGGCGCTGTTTATACACCGCAATACGCTGGAGTACCGTCTGAACCGTATCTCAGAGCTGACCGGGCTGGATCTGGGGAATTTCGACGACAGGCTGCTGCTCTATGTGGCGTTGCAGCTGGATGAGCAGAGATAGCATGGATTACGCCGGGCGGCACGATGTTTGCCCGGCCTACAAAATCGTAGGCCCGGTAAGGCGTCGCCGCCACCGGGCGCAAACATCACCCATTACTTATTGCGCGTTAACTTCTCAAGGTCGGATTCGATCTCGTTGATCTTGTTGGTCACCACGCTCTCAAGGTGGCGCAGGTCGTCGAGGATCTTGCGCTTCAGGTCGATCTCACTGCGATCGCGCTGACAGATCTGATCCAGCTCGTCGATCACGTAGCGCAGGTTCGGGCTGATCTCCTGCACCTCTTTGTAGCCCTGGCCGACGCCATCGGCGACGACGGTTTTACGCTGGCGTGGGTACTTAAACTTCACGCTTTTGGCAAAAAACTCGCCCTTGTCCTTATGAAAATAGATTTTCAGAATATCGTTATTGGCCTCCTGGCGAAGACTATAGCGATCGATTTCATCCGGATTGGTGATGCCTAAACTTTTCAGATTATCGTACATGGCGGTACCCTTAAGCTCAACATAACCTATGAATAATTAACGAAAAATTCCATTCTGGCTACCTGCAAATACAAAAAAAGCGGGGTAGCCCCCGCTTTTTGTTATCGCTTATTAGTCGATGGTACGCAACAGTTCATTGATGCCGACCTTACCGCGGGTCTTCGCATCAACCTTTTTCACGATAACCGCACAGTAGAGGCTGTACTTGCCATCTTTTGACGGCAGGTTGCCGGAGACCACGACCGAGCCAGCCGGTACGCGACCGTAGTGCACTTCACCGGTTTCGCGATCGTAGATGCGGGTGCTCTGGCCAATGTAGACGCCCATAGAGATCACGGAGCCTTCTTCAACAATCACGCCCTCAACCACTTCAGAGCGTGCGCCGATGAAGCAGTTGTCTTCGATGATGGTTGGGTTAGCCTGCAGCGGTTCGAGAACGCCACCGATGCCGACGCCGCCAGAGAGGTGAACGTTTTTACCGATCTGCGCGCAGGAGCCAACGGTGGCCCAGGTGTCAACCATGGTGCCTTCGTCAACGTAGGCACCGATGTTCACGTAGGAGGGCATCAGCACGGTGTTGCGGGCAATGAACGCGCCCTGGCGCACGGCTGCCGGTGGCACTACGCGGAAGCCCTCTTTCTGGAAGCGCGCTTCGTCGTAGTTGGCGAACTTCATCGGTACCTTATCGAAGTAGCGGCTCTCGGCTCCGTCGATAACCTGGTTATCGTTAATACGGAAAGAGAGCAGCACCGCTTTCTTCAGCCATTGATGCGTCACCCACTGGCCGTCGATCTTCTCTGCGACGCGCAGCGCGCCGGAGTCCAGCAGGGAAATCACCTGGTTTACCGCTTCACGGGTCACGGTATCCACATTCGCCGGGGTGATCTCGGCGCGACGCTCAAAAGCGGACTCAATAACGTTCTGTAACTGCTGCATTGTTAAACTCTTTCCATATAAATAAACACACTACCCTTTATCGTTTGGATTGAGGGCCTCTGTCAACCGTTGTTGCACTTCCTTCTGCAGCACATTATTAAGACCACGCCGGTCGGCGGTAGCGATTATAAATAAATCTTCTACTCGCTCACCAATTGTCGAAATTCTCGCCCCGTGAAGCGAGATCCCCAGATCTGCAAACACCTGGCCGACGCGGGCGAGCAGGCCCGGCTGGTCGAGGGCGATAAGCTCAAGGAAGCTCTTTCTGTCGGTGTGGGTCGGCAGAAAATTGACCTCGGTATCGACGGTAAAGTGGCGCAGCCTCGGCGGCTGGCGGCGCGGCTGCGGTGGCTGCCAGCTCCGCTGGGTGATAGCCTGGATCAGCCCCTGCTGGATCGCCTCGTGGCGATCCGGGGAGAGTGGGCTGCCGTCCGGCTCCAGCACGATAAAGGTATCCATCGCCATGCCGTCGCGGGTGGTAAAAATCTGCGCATCGTGAACGCTCAGGTTACGCCGGTCCAGCTCGGCACAGACGGCGGCGAAGAGGTAGGGGCGATCCGGGCTCCAGATAAAGATCTCCGTCCCGCCGCGCGTTGCCTGCGGGCTGAGCAGGATCATCGGCTGGGTGAGATCGTGCCGCAGCAGATGCCGGGCGTGCCAGGCCAACTGGTTTGGGCTGTGGCGAACAAAGTAGTTCGCCCGGCAGCGCGCCCAGATATGGTGCAATGCCTCTTCGTTGATGTTGTCCATTCGCAGCAGGGCCAGCGCCTGCAGCTGGTGGTGGCGCACGCGCTCGCGCATGTCCGGCGTGCTCTGCACCCCGCGGCGCAGCTGTTTTTCCGTGGCAAAGTAGAGCTCGCGCAGCAGGCTCTGCTTCCAGCTGTTCCACAGGGTTTCGTTGGTGGCG
>DAMBQR010000024.1:0-58309 GCA_032055545.1 Pseudescherichia sp.
AACTGGTTTGGGACCAGTGGGTCGGAGGTTCGAATCCTCTCTCGCCGACCACATTTAGAAACCCCGCTTTATAGCGGGGTTTTTTTTCGCCTGAATTCAACGAGGATGAGAACCTCCGGGGCAGGAGGTTCGACTCGAGCGAAGCGAGAGAGCGTTGCTTTAGCAACGACCCGCAGGGCGAAGCCACGCAGTGGCGAGTAATCCTCTCTCGCCGACCACATTTAGAAACCCCGCTTTATAGCGGGGTTTTTTTTCGCCTGAATTCAACGAGGATGAGAACCTCCGGGGCAGGAGGTTCGACTCGAGCGAAGCGAGAGAGCGTTGCTTCAGCAACGACCCGCAGGGCGAAGCCACGCAGTGGCGAGTCATCCTCTTGCACACTGGACTTGAGATAACCCTTCTCTATTTGCTATAGGTTATGGCGACCTTTAACTATGTTTACGCTCTGCGTCAATTTACCGAGTAGTTCCTTGGATTTTTTCTTATTACCCACGCCCAGACTAAACCTTGACTTTCCATGCTGCTCTGATTTTATACCAATGTAACCATCGAGTGTCCCCTCGTTCTTACTGGCTTTTGGGTAGGTTCCCTGCTTGTTTTGCAGGGCTATTCCCGCCATTAACGCAGGGACTTCCCCGGTTTCAGAAATTGCTGAGGCAGCTGGGCTAAATAATACGCCAGCGGCTCCTTTTTTCAGTACAAACTCTAGCATAATAGAGGGAGTCTGGGACTTATGATAATAATTCAATGCCTCAGCATAGTCTCCAAAATGATTGCGCAACGCGTTGAAATCATAGCTATTTATATCAGCTCCTTCTTTAAAGAATTTTTTGGCCTCTTCGACCCCCATTGTTCGGTATATTCTGACTACACCCTCATCACTTTTTTCATTGCCTGCAATGAGTTTGTCAACTACGTCAATAGGTTTTTGGGGAGCGGAAAATTTATAATTTTTCATGAGCTTACCTGATCTTATATCCGCATACCCCATGTTTTTATTCGCGTTTTTTATAAAGGCATTTTTTATTCCTTCAGACGTCATGTATCTCTCCTGAGCAAGGGCATCAGGATCGTGCTTTTCTACCGCTACAGCCATTGAAACATCGTAAGACACTATATCAATAAAATGTTCTTTACTTTCAAAGGCAGCATTAGTCGTGTGATAGTCTGCTATTATTTTTTCAGCGATAGCTCGATTAGCTTCATTGGCACCCAAGAAATCATTTATGACTTGATCTGTATACTGTTTATTATTTTTAATACCTTTCTCATCTACTATTGTTATTTGCAGCCCTGACGCATCCCACCATGTTATTGGATTATTCCTTACCATCCGAAACAGATTCAGGCCATCCACTTCGCCTGCCGGATCGGCGCTGACCCAGCGGCATAACCACGGCGCATAGTAACGGTGGCCGTAGTAGTACAGTCCGGTGCCGTCCCGCTCCTTGCCGGAGTAGCGCACGGTTTTATAGTCCGCTTCCACCTCGCTGCGTGCTGCCCACACGGCCGTGCCGCCGAAGGGATAGTACTCTTCCCGGCTGATAAGCTGGCCATCACTGTCCAGCTCCAGCGACAGTGAGCCAATGTTGTCGTCTACGCTCCAGCGCACCTGGTTATTATCGATACCGTCCGGCTTCCCGCTTTCCCAGTGCAGCACCCGGATACCGGCCCGGCCCGCCTGCCCGGTGATGACGTGCAACTCCTCCGTCAGCGACGGCGTTGCGCTGTGGCCCGCCGTCTCCTGCCAGCTTTTACGTAACTCCAGCCCCGGCAGGTAGCGTACTTCATCAATATTCCACAGCTGCGTTTCACCGTTCACCAGGGTACGGGTCTGCTTGCGCACCCGCTGGCTGCCGCTGTACTGATAGATTTCACGGTCGCTGTTGCCGCTGCTGCGGCTCACCAGGGTCACCTGTTGTAAGTTATTACTGCCGTCCCACATCAGACCGTCGCTGCCTGCAGCGCTGGCCTGGAGAGTTAACAGATTGCCGTTGCTGTCAAACCAGCCAGCTACCTCCTCCGGCGTCTGCGGCCCGCCATCATTCTGCTGCACGCTGCGGTTGGAGATCGTGTCTGTGGTCATGGTGCGGGTAAAGTTCCCCGCGCCAGTGTGCGTCAGGCTCTTCAGGTTACCGCTATCGTCATAAACATAGCTGCGGGTGTAGTTGACATACTGGCTGCCGTCCGACATCACCGGCAGAGTGCTGTACTGCATGACCGTATTGGTGACATTCTCCCGTCCGGTGGCGCTCATCAGCTGATAGAGCGCATCGTAGGTAAACTGCCGGGTGCCGCTGGTGGTCTGGTTACGGTAGTAACCCGCTGTCACTGTGCCGTCATTTACTGAAACCACATTACCCGTGTAGTCATATCCGTAAGTCAGGGCCTGGAGCGTAACGTTGTCTGAACGCTGCGCCGTGATGGTGGCGAGCCACTGGTTCTGCGGATCGTAGCCGTAAGTGGTGGTCACTTCATTCCCGGCCGACTCCACCAGGACCTGGCCCGCCGCGCTCCAGGTTATGCCCGCCAGCAGGGTCTGCGTCTCTTCGCCGGCCGGAGTCACGTCCTGATATCTGGCGTGACCGCTGACGTCATAACGCCAGGTCTCTATATGCCCGGCGGCGTCCGTCTGGTTCAGCGTCGCGCCGCGGGCGTCGGCGATAGTGGTTGTGGTATACACATCTCCTTCCAGCAGCGTTTCCCGCGCCGTTTCATCCTCCAGCCAGTCCGGTAGACTTTCCGCCGAAGCCAGAAAGCGCTGCGCCTGGCTGTGCACCGCTCCACTGAGCGCCACTGAATTAACTTGAAGCAGGCCACCGTCGTTATACTGCGCCACACGCACGCCACGCAGATTATTCGCCTGGGAACCATCATCTACCGGCCCGGCGTCACCGTAGCCGCTACGCCAGCTGACACGAATTTCACTGCTCCCGCTCAGCTGCTCACTGCCGTATGAAGGACGGCCCAGCTCATCATATGCCACGGTCTGCACCGTACCGCGTCCGTCCCGGCTCCATACCGGGCGGCCCGCTGCGTCAAATAGCCTTATCTGTATACCACTGTCAGTGCTCTGGCGACTCAGTAACTGGCCTGCCAGCGAAGGGATGCTACGCAGGTTCGCCGGAGCCGTATTGTCAGTCGACCAGGCGGCAAACAGCCGTGGGTCACGGTGCGCTGCCACCTTGCTGCTGTCATCCACTTGCGAATGACTAACCAGCAGGCGCTGCGGATCTGATGCCTGCTGCCGGTTCCAGTTTAGGGCGCGTACCATTACACCCCGATTATCGGTGACGCTGACTACCGGCGTACCGGTAGCGACGTTTAGATTGCTCATTTCGTTTTACCTTTTCTATTTTTATAAAACGCACCTGGTGCAATATTAAACAAAAGGTACAGGATCCCGGCCTGCTGAAATGAGCAAAATAGAGGGGCCAGGAACCCTTAAGGAGACAGTGGCAATATCAGGTGTCGTGAATCAAAGACAAGTAACCTCATCTTTTAAAACAATTAATTATTTTTGCTTCATTTTCGTCGCTGTAAGGCGACACATTTGCTGCTTTACCCGTGCTTCACACGACTTTTCAGCGCAATTTCGTGATGTCTTCCATAATTCCTAAATGAATACAGGCTGCTAGTTTTGGGAGTGAAAAAGTGGCACGGGTTGTGCAATAATATGCCTGTAGATGCTCATTCCATCTCTTATGCTCGCCACCAGGCTTCATAAACTCAGGAATGACGCAGAGCCGTTTAATGGTGCTTATCGTCCACAGACAGATGTCGCTCCGGCCTCATCAAACACCATGGACACAACGTTGAGTGAAGCACCAAATTTGTTGTCACGCAGACCTGTTTAATGCCCGCTCTGGATCCAGAGCGGGCGTTTTTTTATGGCGGGTTTACTGCGGGGGATTATTCTGCAGGGTGTGCATCAGGCCGTCACGGCGCATAGCCGCTGCCTCTTCCGGCTGCTGTAAACGATCGAGGGTATCGGCCAGCCAGGCATAGTCAAACGGATCCGGACGCTGCTTCAGCGCAGCGCGGAACGCCAGGCTTGCCTCTTTCCACTCACCGTGCTTCATCAGCGACTGGCCGAGCGTGCTCCACAGCAGCGGGCGATCGCCCTGGGTCTTGATCTGCTGGCGCAGCACTTTCTCTACCTGTTCCGGATTATTGGTCTTCAGACGCGGGATCGGCAGGACCAGACGATCGTCATACTGACGCTTCAGCCCATCGAGCAGGATCTCCTGGGCGGTGTCGTGATCGTCACACTCAATCAGGTGCTCGGCCATGGCCACCTGGAGCGCGACCTGATGGCGGGTCTTACGGCTCTGGTGCTTCCACCAGGTTTTCAGGCCGTCGCTGCCCCGTTCGGCCCGGGCCTGATCCATCATGCCAATCCATGCCTGCTGGGCCAGCGCCTCGCGGTGTGCTTCATCGCCGACGCCTGCTTTTGCCATAGACGGGATGCAGTCCAGCAGGGAACTCCATGCTCCGGTACGGATATAGGCCTGCTCGGCCAGACGCAGCACCTCCGGATGACGTGGCGTGATCTCCAGCAGGTTATCTACGCCGTGACGCGCTGCATGGTTTTCATTACGTGCCAGCTGCAGGCGCACGCGGGTGATCTCCACCGGAATAGGATCGTGTTCGGCCAGCTCGGAGGCGCGCTGCAGATGCTGATTAGCCCGGGCTTCGTCACCGCGCTGTTGCGCTGCTTCGGCGGCCAGCAGATAGTTAACCACCGGCTGCTCGGCGTGATCGGCATTCTTTGCCATCAGCTTTTCAACCTGCTGATAGTCGCCTTCGGCCAGCTTGAGCAGTGCCTGTTCGGTCTGCTTGCGGGCGCGGCGGCGTTTGCGGCCGGTGAACCAGCCGCGAGTGCGTGCGCCGGTACGAAAGATACGCCGCAGCAGCCATTCAACGGCAAACAGCACCACCATGGCGAGGATCAGGATAATCACCAAACCCGTTACGCTGGTTTCAATGTTGTAGTTGTCGGTCTGGATCAGCACGTAGCCCTGATGTCCGGCAACCATAGGTCCGACAACGATACCGGCGAGCAGCAGTGCAAAAAGGAGCAGTACTTTAAGCATCATCATTCCCCCTGCTGCGGCGCAGCGGCAGGGGCTGCTTCATTCGCGGCCGGGGCCGGTGGTGCTTCATTCGCTACCGCTGCTGGCTGTGCCAGCAGGTTACGCACGCGGGTCTGCATCAGTTTCTCCAGAATCGGCTGGCTTTGCAGCGAATCCGGTACCTCCATGGTGATACTCTGCTGGCCGAGCTTATCCACCTCTTCGAGGAACGCTTTGGTGCTGGCGTCATCGGTATCGTAGTAGGCGCGCACCCAGCTGGAGACGTTATCCAGCGCCTGCTTGTAGGTCTCTTCCTGATGACGCGGTACGGCCTGCGCAGCAACCAGCAGGCGCGAGCGGATGTTCTCCCGCAGATAGATGTCCTGGTTCGGCGCGAGCAGTGGGACCGCGGTCTCATCGCGGCGGCGGACGGTAATGAAGCTATCCATAAAGTTGTGCCAGCTCTTTTGCAGATTTACCCGCCACTCGCTCAGCGAGCTGGAGAGCTCACTGCTGTCGTTATCCATCGGCGCATCGTCGTCGTTGTTATCCGCCAGGCGCAGATTGTCGATCTGGTTGGAGAGCTGGTTAACCTTGAGGATGATGCCGTCGTAATCCACCTGTGCCACGCCGGAGAGGCTGGCTACGTCGTCGGTAATGGCGCGGCGGGCGGCGATCAGGCTTGGGTCGTTCATGTCTGCCAGACTCGCGTCGGCGCTTTTCAGCAGCGCGGCGGCGGTAGTGATGTCGCTATCGCTCCACAGCTTACGCCCGGCCAGCTTCACGAGGAAATCGGCCTGCGCCAGCAGCCAGGTTTTGGCGTCCGTTCCGGAGATGGTGGCGACCTTTTGCGACAGCTCATCAAGCTGCTTATTCAGCTCGGCCTGCTGGCGATCTGCCGCAGCCAGGGCATCGCTCTGCTGCTTGATCATGCCCTCAAACTGCGTTTTTTGCGTCTCCTGCGCCTTTTGCAGGGCGGTGATTTGATTCACCAGCTCAGCGCTGGTGGCGGACTGCGTTGAGGTCTGCTGTTTCACCCAGCCATAGAGCCCCACGCCAGCTGCCAGCGCAATGGCGATGGCAATCGCACTCAGCGCAAGGCTGGTCTTATTGGCGCGATCCTTCTTCTCAGCTTTTTCTGGCTGTGGCGTGGTATCCACGGCCTCCCTGGTCTCTTCAACCACGGCAGAGGAGTTCTGTTGTTCCGTCATTATGGCTTCCCATTACGAGAGTTATTGTAATGCGCGCAGCAGCGCATCGTTGTCAGCGTTATCAGCGACCTGAATATCCTGCCAGCCCAGATCCCGGGCGAGGTGCGCCAGACGTTCGCTTACCACCAATAGACGGCAGCGAAGTAACCAGTTTTCACGATACCAGGCCGGAATCAGTGAGAAAAGCTGCTGGATCATTTCGCCGCTGGTCACCACGATGGTGGTGACCCCACGGGCCTGCCAGCGCATTGCCTCTTCCGCGCCATCATAAAACTTCGCACTACGTTGATAACATTCACAAAATGTGACATCAGCACCGCGTGCTGCCAGCGTATCGCCTAACAGCTCGCGCCCACCGTTGCCACGTAACAGCATTGCACGCTTACCCGCAATATTTTGTAATTCAGGTAATTGTAGCAACACTTCGCTAATTTCCCGATCCACCGGATAGCGTACATTGAGACCGCTTACGGTATGAAGCGCCAGCGCGGTTGTGCGTCCGATAGCAAAATAGTGGGGAGCAACCGGCCAGTGCAGGCCGTGATGCTGTAGGTGCGCCTGGGCAAAGGCCACCGCATGCTGCGACAGCACAAAGACAAGGTCGTTAGCCGTCAGGGCGGCAAGTTGGTCAGGCAGCGTAGCCAGCTCCCGGCCAGGGGTAAATTCGATCAGCGGAAAGCTCCAGGCCACCTCTCCCAGTGCGCGCAGACGGCTCACTAATTCCTCCCCGGCGGGGGAGGGACGGGTGACCAGGATACTCATGCAGGCGCCTCTCCGTTATAGACTTCGGCCAAAATCTCGCGCGCGCCGTTAGCCAGAAGCTCTTCAGCGAGGGAGACGCCCAGCTGCTCGGCCTCTTCCGGTTTTCCGCGCCGTTCACCGCGAACCATCACCGAGCCATCCGGCGCACCGACCAGCGCCCGTAGCCAGATTTCACCCGCGACCAGTTCAGCATAGCTACCAATAGGCACCTGGCAGCCGCCCTCCAGCCGCATATTCATCGCACGTTCGGCTTTAACCCGCAAGGCGGTATCATCATGGTTGAGGGGGGCCAGCAGCGCGCGGGTACGCTCATCGTTCAGACGGCACTCAATGCCCACCGCACCCTGGCCTACGGCAGGCAGGGAGAGCTCCGGCGGCAGCGCCACGCGAATACGCGATTCGAGGTCGAGGCGCTTCAGCCCGGCAACGGCAAGGATAATGGCATCGTAGTCACCGTTATCAAGCTTGCCCAGCCGCGTGCCGACGTTGCCGCGCAGCGAGCGAATGATCAGATCCGGGCGGCGTTCGGCCAGCTGGCACTGGCGGCGTAAACTTGACGTGCCAACCACGCTGCCCGCAGGCAGAGCGTCCAGACTCGCGTAATGGTTAGAGACGAAGGCATCGCGGGGATCTTCGCGCTCGCAGATGGTCACCAGGCCGAGGCCTTTCGGGAACTCGACCGGCACGTCTTTCATGGAGTGGACGGCCAGATCGGCGCGGTTCTCAAGCAGGGCCAGCTCCAGCTCTTTAACGAAGAGGCCTTTGCCGCCGACCTTAGCGAGAGGAGTATCGAGGATCACATCACCGCGCGTGACCATTGGCACCAGCTCAACCTTAAGGCCCGGATGGCAGGCCATCAGCCGCTGCTGAACATAGTGTGCCTGCCAGAGCGCAAGGGGGCTTTGGCGTGTGGCGATTCTTAAAATAGTGTCTGGCATACTGTTACCGTCATTACTGTTCATTGACCATCCTAACACTGTTGCCTTAGGGTGTCAGTTTTCACGGGTGATTGCGCAGGCATGCTAAGAGGCCGTATTCTGGGATTTACACGTAACGAACGGTGCTACACTTGTATGTAGCGCATCTTTCTTTACGGTCAATCGGCAAGGTGTTAAATTGATCACGTTTTAGACCATTTTTTCGTCTGTACTACCACAATCATAAGGACGAAAAAGGGTGACGGGTATCTTTGTAATACTAAAAATCTGAACCGGACCGCGTTGCCGACGTTTTTGTCAGCATGGCGCTACGGAAAGGTTTAAAACATCAGGCGATACGTCTTGTACCTCTATATTGAGACTCTGAAACAGAGACTGGATGCCATAAACCAACTGCGTGTCGATCGCGCGCTGGCCGCTATGGGGCCTGCTTTCCAGCAGGTATACAGTCTGCTGCCTACATTGTTGCATTATCATCATCCGCTGATGCCGGGTTACCTTGACGGTAACGTTCCCCGTGGCATCTGCTTCTACACGCCCGATGAAAACCAGCTCCGCTACCTCAACGAGCTGGAGCTGAGCCGTGGCCTGCCGGCGCAGGAGTCGCCCAAAGGCGAACTGCCGATCACCGGTCTCTATACTATGGGCAGCACCTCGTCGGTCGGGCAGAGCAGCTCCTCCGATCTCGACATCTGGGTGTGCCATCAGTCGTGGCTCGACAACGATGAGCGCCAGCTGTTACAGCGTAAATGCAGCCTGCTGGAGAGCTGGGCCGCTTCGCTCGGCGTAGAGGTGAGCTTCTTCCTGATTGATGAAAACCGCTTCCGCCATAACGAAAGCGGCAGCCTCGGCGGCGAAGACTGCGGCTCTACCCAACATATTTTACTGCTCGATGAGTTCTACCGTACCGCCGTACGTCTGGCCGGGAAGCGTATCCTGTGGAACATGGTCCCGGGCGATGAAGAGGCCAACTACGACGACTACGTGATGTCGCTGTACGCTCAGGGCGTGCTGACGCCAAACGAGTGGCTGGATCTCGGCGGGCTTAGCTCGCTGTCGGCGGAGGAGTACTTCGGCGCCAGCCTGTGGCAGCTCTATAAAAGCATCGACTCCCCCTATAAAGCGGTGCTGAAAACGCTGCTGCTGGAGGCCTACTCCTGGGAGTATCCCAATACGCGCCTGCTGGCAAAAGACATTAAGCAGCGGCTGCACGACGGGGAGATCGTCTCCTTTGGTCTCGATCACTACTGCATGATGCTGGAGCGGGTCACCCACTACCTGACGGCGATCGAGGACTTCACGCGTCTCGACCTGGTGCGTCGCTGCTTCTACTTAAAAGTGTGTGAAAAGCTGAGCCGCGAGCGCGCCTGCGTTGGCTGGCGACGTGAAGTCGTCAGCTCGCTGGTGAAGGAGTGGGGCTGGGACGACGCGCGTCTCGCCATGCTCGATAACCGCGCTAACTGGAAAATCGGCCAGGTAAGGGAAGCACATAACGAACTGCTCGATGCTATGATGCAGAGCTACCGTAACCTGATCCGCTTTGCCCGCCGCAACAACCTCAGCGTCTCCGCCAGCCCGCAGGATATCGGCGTGCTGACCCGTAAGCTGTATGCCGCCTTTGAAGCGCTGCCGGGTAAAGTGACGCTGGTGAACCCGCAAATTTCACCGGATCTCTCTGAGCCGAACCTGACCTTTATTCATGTGCCGCCGGGCCGGGCCAACCGCTCCGGGTGGTATCTCTACAACCGCGCCCCGAGCATGGATTCGATTATCAGCCAGCAGCCGCTGGAGTATAACCGCTATCTCAACAAGCTGGTGGCATGGGCATGGTTTAACGGCCTGCTGACGTCACGTACGCATCTGTTTATTAAGGGCAACGGCATCGTCGATCTGCCGAAGCTGCAGGAGATGGTTGCCGACGTGTCGCACCACTTCCCGCTGCGCCTCCCTGCGCCGACGCCGAAGGCGCTCTACAGCCCGTGTGAAATCCGCCATCTGGCAATTATCGTCAATCTGGAGTACGACCCGACGGCGGCGTTCCGCAATCAGGTGGTCCATTTTGACTTCCGCAAACTGGACGTGTTCAGCTTTGGCGAGCAGCAAAATTGTCTGGTGGGCAGCGTCGATCTGCTCTATCGCAACTCGTGGAACGAAGTGCGTACTCTGCACTTCAACGGCGAGCAGGCGATGATCGAGGCGCTGAAGACTATTCTCGGCAAAATGCACCAGGACGCCGCACCGCCGGACAGCGTGGAGGTGTTCTGCTATAGCCAGCACCTGCGCGGCTTGATTCGTACCCGTGTCCAGCAGCTGGTGTCAGAGTGCATTGAGCTGCGCCTCTCCAGTACCCGGCAGGAGACCGGCCGCTTTAAAGCGCTGCGCGTCGCCGGGCAGACGTGGGGCCTCTTCTTTGAGCGCCTGAACGTGTCGGTGCAGAAGCTGGAGAATGCCATTGAGTTCTACGGCGCGATCTCCCACAACAAGCTGCACGGCCTGTCTGTGCAGGTAGAGACCAACCAGGTCAAGCTGCCGCCGGTGGTGGATGGGTTTGCCAGCGAAGGGATCATTCAGTTCTTCTTTGAAGAGGCGGGCGACGAGACGGGCTTTAATATCTATATCCTGGACGAGAGCAACCGGGCAGAGGTGTATCACCACTGTGAGGGCAGCAAAGAGGAGCTGGTGCGCGACGTCAGCCGCTTCTACTCCTCATCCCACGATCGCTTTACCTACGGCTCCAGCTTTATCAACTTCAACCTGCCGCAGTTCTACCAGATTGTGAAAGTTGACGGACGCACGCAGGTGATCCCGTTCCGCAACCAGGCGATTGGCGTGGTACCGCCAGCCAGTCCAAACAACGACGCGCCGCTGCTGCAGCACTATTTTTCCTGAGGCATTTTGCTGACGTAATGCCCGGTGGCACTGCGCTTACCGGGCCTACGAGTACGCGAAACCGTTATTAACGGAAGCTTACCGGCTCGCCGGCCTGCTGCGTTGCCGCCTGCTCCAGCAGATCCCAGAAATTGTCGCCGGTGCGATCGCAGATCCACGCGTCGCCTTGCAGATCGAAGTGGTAGCCGCCCTGTTTGGTGGCCAGCCAGACCTGGTGCAGCGGCTCCTGACGGTTGATAATAATTTTGCTGCCGTTTTCAAAGGTCAGGGTCAGCACGCTGCCGTTGATTTCGCAGTCGATATCGCTGTCGCCGTCCCAGCTATCCAGGCGCTCTTCAATGCTCTGCCACAGGCCATCAGCAAGACGGTGAAATTCTGAGTCGTTCATTTTTTTTCCTTCTGATCGTGATGGCGGCAGTATAACGCGAAATAATTCCCATTGCAGGCGACGTGCAAACTCTTGCTTTTGCGCCCTCTCCTGCGATGAT
The DNA here is from genome assembly GCA_032055545.1 of Pseudescherichia sp. Lineage (GTDB taxonomy): Bacteria > Pseudomonadota > Gammaproteobacteria > Enterobacterales > Enterobacteriaceae > Pseudescherichia. Next base: position 11,364 of record DAMBQR010000024.1, read on the forward strand.
AGAAACCATAAAGCATGAACTTACAGGCAACCATAATGAAAAACGTTTTTCGTTCGCTGGCGGTACTTCTGACCCTGTTTAGCCTGACGGGCTGCGGTTTGAAGGGACCTCTCTATTTCCCGCCCGCTGACAAATCTGCTCCGCCGCCAACCAAAAAAGTGGATAATCCGGCCCAGACGACCACGCCGACGCGTAACGATCGCGGTACCGCTGATGGCCCGACCCAGGTTATTTACTGACGGTAACATTCTGTCCCTGTGCAATGGAGTAAATGATGCAGTTCTCTAAAATGCATGGCCTTGGCAACGACTTTATGGTCGTCGACGCGGTAACGCAGAATGTCTTTTTCTCACCAGAGCTGATTCGCCGGCTGGCGGATCGTCATCTGGGCGTCGGCTTCGATCAGCTGCTGATCGTTGAGCCGCCTTACGATCCGGATCTCGACTTTCACTACCGGATCTACAATGCCGATGGCAGTGAGGTCTCCCAGTGCGGCAACGGCGCACGCTGCTTCGCCCGCTTTGTGCGGCTGAAGGGGTTGACCAACAAGCGTGATATCCGCGTCAGTACCGCCAATGGGCGTATGGTGCTGAGCGTCACGGAAGATGAGCTGGTACGGGTTAATATGGGCGAGCCGAACTTTGATCCGGCTGCCGTTCCGTTCCGTGCGAACAAAGCGGAAAAAACCTATATCATGCGCGCAGCTGAACAGACCATTCTGTGCGGCGTCGTTTCGATGGGGAATCCGCACTGCGTGATTCAGGTAGACAGTGTCGATACCGCCCCGGTCGAAACGCTTGGCCCGGTGCTGGAGAGCCACGAGCGCTTCCCGGAGCGCGCCAATATCGGCTTTATGCAGGTTGTAAAGCGCGAACATATTCGTCTGCGCGTCTTTGAACGCGGCGCGGGCGAGACCCAGGCCTGCGGCAGCGGCGCATGTGCGGCGGTCGCGGTAGGGATCCAGCAAGGTTTACTGGCAGAAGAGGTACGCGTGGAGCTTCCAGGCGGCCGTCTTGATATTGCCTGGAAGGGTCCGGGCCAGCCGCTGTTTATGACCGGCCCGGCAACACACGTCTACGACGGATTTATTCATCTATGAAGCACATTGAGGAAGAGCAGCAGGCGGCCCTGGCCGAACTTACCGATCGCGAGGTCGTCGATTACCTGCTGCGTAATCCTGAGTTTTTTATCCGCAACGCACAGGCGGTGCAGATGCTCGAGGTACCACACCCGGTGCGTGGCGCGGTATCGCTGGTTGAGTGGCAGATGGTGCGTGCGCGCAACCATATCAACGTGCTGGAAGAGAACATGACCCTGCTGATGGAGCAGGCGAGCAGTAATGAAGATCTCTTCTCCTGCCTGCTGCGCCTGCAGGGACAGATGGCCTCGGCCAGCAGCCTTGAAGATCTGCTGGTGCGTTTCCAGCGCTGGGCAAAAGAGATGGGTCTGGCCGGCGCCAGCATCCGTCTGTTCTCCGATCGCTGGCGCATCGGCGCGCCCTCTGACTTTACCCATCTGGCGCTGAGCCGCCAGGCCTTTGAGCCGCTGCGTATTCAGCGCCTGGGCCAGGAGAATCACTATCTGGGGCCGCTTAACGGGCCTGAGCTGCTACTCCTGCTGCCTGAGGCTCGCGCCATCGGCTCCGTGGCGCTCTCGATGATGGGCCACGATGGCGATCTGGGTGTCATTATTTTCAGTAGCCGGGATGTGACTCACTACCATCCGGATCAGGGCACCCAGCTGTTGCAGGAGGTCGCGGCAATGCTGCCTGAGCTGCTGGCGCGCTGGATTGAACGCATATGATCGACTCGCCGCTGCAGCCGCTGGTAACCCGCTTTCTGCGCTACCTGAGCGTCGAGCGGCAGCTGAGCCCGATCACCCTGCTGAACTACGAGCGCCAGCTTGCTGCCATCATCGCGCTGGCGGACGAGAGCGGCGTGAACAGCTGGCCTGAATGCGATGCCGCTGTAGTGCGCAGCTTTGCGGTCAAGAGCCGGCGTAAGGGGCTGGGCGCAGCAAGCCTGGCGCTGCGGCTCTCTGCGCTGCGCAGCTTTTTTGACTGGCTGGTGAGCCAGGGCGAGCTGGCCGCCAATCCGGCGAAGGGGATATCCGCCCCGAAAGCGCCGCGCCACCTGCCGAAAAACATCGACGTCGATGATGTTAACCGCCTGCTGGATATCGATCTTAACGATCCGCTGGCGGTGCGCGACCGGGCGATGCTGGAGGTAATGTACGGCGCGGGCCTGCGCCTGTCGGAGCTGGTGAACCTGGACATCCGCCATCTTGATCTCGACACCGGTGAGGTGTGGGTGCTGGGCAAAGGCAGCAAGGAGCGGCGGCTACCGATAGGCCGTAACGCGGTAGTCTGGGTTGAACACTGGCTGGATCTGCGCGGGCTGTTTGGTACCGATGAAGAGGCGCTGTTTCTGTCGAAACTGGGCAAGCGTATTTCGGCGCGCAACGTGCAGAAGCGGTTTGCCGAGTGGGGCATCAGGCAGGGTCTGAATAGCCATGTGCATCCGCATAAGCTGCGCCACTCCTTTGCCACCCACATGCTGGAGTCGAGCGGCGACCTGCGCGGCGTGCAGGAGCTGCTGGGCCACGCGAACCTCTCCACCACCCAGATCTATACCCATCTCGATTTTCAACACCTTGCCTCGGTGTACGACGCGGCGCATCCACGCGCCAAACGGGGGAAATAATGCGTTTTTACCGCCCACTGGGTCAGATCTCCGCGCTGACCTTCGATCTTGACGACACACTGTACGATAACCGTGAGGTGATCCTGCGCACCGAGCACGAGTCGCTGACCTTTGTGCAGAACTACCACCCCTCGCTAAACCATCTGCAGAATACTGACTTTCACCGCCTGCGCCAGGCGCTGCGGGAAAGCGAGCCGGATATTTACCACGACGTTACGGAGTGGCGGCGGCGTGCGGTAGAGCGCGCCATGCTGGACGCCGGTCTGAGCGCGGAAGAGGCGGAGGAGGGGGCCACGGCGGCGATGGCCAACTTTGCTATCTGGCGCAGCCGGATCGACGTCCCGCAGGCAACGCACGACACGCTGGCGGCGCTGGCTAACAAGTGGCCGCTGGTGGCGATTACCAACGGCAATGCGCAGCCGGAGCGGTTTGGCCTCGGCGACTATTTTGAATTTGTGCTGCGCGCTGGTCCCGATGGGCGCTCGAAGCCGCATCAGGATATGTACCATCTGGCGGCGGAGAAGCTCTCCCTGCCGCTGGGGGAGATCCTGCACGTGGGTGATGACCTCACTACCGACGTGGCAGGAGCGATTCGCTGCGGGATGCAGGCCTGCTGGATCAAACCGAAAAATGCCGATCTGATGCACACCTCCGACAGCCGCTTATTGCCCCACGTTGAAATTTCCCGGTTGGCATCTCTGACCTCGCTGATATAATCACCAGAGAATCTGTATATATTAACAGGGGTCCGTACGGCCCCTCTTCTCCGGCGGTGCCAATGGACGTTTCTTACCTGCTCGACAGCCTTAATGACAAACAGCGTGACGCCGTTGCCGCGTCGCGCAGCAATATGCTGGTGCTGGCGGGTGCAGGCAGCGGTAAGACGCGCGTGCTGGTTCACCGTATTGCCTGGCTGCTGAGCGTGGAGAACTGCTCGCCGTACTCGATTATGGCGGTGACCTTTACCAACAAGGCGGCGGCGGAGATGCGCCACCGTATTGGCCAGCTGATGGGCACTACCCAGGGCGGCATGTGGGTCGGCACCTTCCATGGGCTGGCGCACCGCCTGCTGCGCGCCCATCATCTGGATGCCAACCTGCCGCAGGATTTCCAGATCCTCGACAGCGAGGATCAGCTGCGCCTGCTGCGTCGGCTGATCAAGGCTATGAACCTCGACGAGAAGCAGTGGCCGCCGCGCCAGGCGATGTGGTACATCAACGGCCAGAAAGATGAAGGCATTCGCCCGCACCATATTCAGAGCTTTGGTAACCCGGTTGAGCAGACCTGGCAGAAGGTCTATCAGGCCTACCAGGAGGCATGCGATCGCGCCGGGCTGGTGGACTTCGCCGAGCTGCTGCTGCGCGCCCACGAGCTGTGGCTCAACAAGCCGCATATTCTCAACCACTACCGCGAGCGCTTCACCAACATCCTGGTGGATGAGTTCCAGGATACCAACAACATTCAGTATGCCTGGATCCGCCTGCTGGCGGGCGATACCGGTAAGGTGATGATCGTGGGTGATGACGACCAGTCTATCTACGGCTGGCGCGGCGCGCAGGTAGAGAACATCCAGCGCTTCCTCAACGACTTCCCTGGCGCAGAGACCATCCGCCTGGAGCAGAACTACCGCTCGACCAGCAACATTCTCAGTGCGGCCAACGCCCTGATTGAGAACAATAACGGTCGCCTCGGGAAAAAGCTCTGGACCGAAGGCCTCGACGGCGAGCTGATTTCGCTCTACTGCGCCTTTAACGAACTCGACGAAGCGCGCTTTGTCGTTAACCGCATCAAGACCTGGCAGGAGAGCGGCGGCGCGCTGGAGCAGTGTGCGATCCTCTACCGCAGCAACGCCCAGTCGCGCGTGCTGGAAGAGGCGCTGCTGCAGGTCAGCATGCCGTACCGCATCTATGGCGGCATGCGCTTCTTCGAACGCCAGGAGATCAAAGATTCGCTCTCCTACCTGCGGCTGATTGCCAACCGCAACGACGATGCGGCCTTCGAGCGCGTGGTGAATACGCCGACGCGCGGCATCGGCGATCGCACCCTCGACGTGGTGCGCCAGGCGTCGCGCGATCGCCAACTGACTCTGTGGCAGGCCAGCCGCGAGCTGTTGCAGGAGCGGGCGCTGGCCGGACGCGCTGCCAATGCGCTCCAGCGTTTTCTTGAGCTTATCGACGCCCTGGCCCAGGAGACCGCCGATATGCCGCTACATGTGCAGACCGACCGGGTGATCAAAGACTCCGGCTTGTGGATGATGTACGAGCAGGAGAAGGGCGAAAAGGGCCAGGCACGTATCGAAAACTTAGAGGAGCTGGTCACGGCCACGCGCCAGTTCAGCTACAACGACGAAGACGAAGATCTGATGCCGCTGCAGGCGTTTCTCTCCCACGCGGCGCTGGAAGCGGGTGAGGGGCAAGCCGATACCTGGCAGGATGCGGTGCAGCTGATGACCCTGCACTCGGCGAAGGGGCTGGAGTTCCCGCAGGTCTTTATCGTCGGCATGGAGGAGGGGATGTTCCCGAGCCAGATGTCCCTTGATGAGGGCGGCAGGCTGGAGGAGGAGCGCCGTCTGGCTTACGTGGGCGTGACCCGCGCCATGCAGAAGCTGACCCTGACCTATGCCGAAACCCGCCGTCTGTACGGCAAAGAGGTCTACCATCGTCCATCGCGCTTTATCGGCGAGCTGCCGGAGAACTGTGTGGAAGAGGTGCGCCTGCGCGCCAGCATCAGCCGCCCGGTGAGCCATCAGCGGATGGGCACCCCGGTGGCGCAGAACGACACCGGCTATAAGCTCGGCCAGCGCGTGCGCCATCCGAAATTTGGCGAAGGCACCATCGTGAATCTCGAGGGCAGCGGCGAGCACAGCCGTCTGCAGGTAGCCTTCCAGGGCCAGGGGATCAAATGGCTGGTGGCCGCTTACGCCCGGCTTGAAGAAGTGTAACGTTCAGAAAAATATCACTATTTTGTAACACTCTGCTACCCTTAAACGCTGAAGGCCAATTATTGTTCTTCAGCGTTCCGTTGCGTGTTGACGCCATATTTTAGCTGGCGTAACATGCGCGCACGATCACGCTAAGAGGACATTCGCCTTGGACACACCCAGTAGATGCTGGCTCAATTCCCTGTCATTCAGGAACAACTCCTAAGGCTATCTCCTCGCGCTGATGGCCTTAGTGGTTGTCAGCGGCAATAATTCCCGTCGCGCTGAGTCAGGCTGTTTAATGGTCTGAAACCCAATTTGTTTCTGTGTGCCCACCGAACTGTCCGATAATTTTTTGTATTGGGAGTCCCGGTCATGTTGAGCGCATTTCAACTGGAAAATAACCGTCTCACCCGTCTCGAGGTTGAAGAGGCACCTACCCTGATCGATGCGGTGTGGGTGGATCTGGTCGAGCCGGACGATGATGAACGTAACCGTGTGCAGACGGACCTCGGTCAGAGCCTGGCAACGCGTCCTGAACTGGAGGATATCGAAGCCTCCGCGCGTTTCTTTGAGGATGAGGACGGTCTACATATCCACTCCTTCTTCTTTTTTGAAGATGCAGAGGATCACGCCGGTAACTCGACGGTGGCGTTCACCATACGCGACGGCCGCTTGTTTACCCTGCGCGAGCGTGAGCTTCCCGCGTTTCGCCTCTATCGGATGCGCGCCCGCAGCCAGGCAATGGTTGACGGAAACGCCTACGAGCTGCTGCTCGATCTCTTTGAGACCAAAATCGAACAGCTGGCGGATGAGATTGAGAACATCTACAGCGACCTGGAGAAGCTGAGCCGCGTCATTATGGAAGGCCAGCAGGGCGATGAGTATGACGAAGCGCTCTCCGCGCTGGCAGAGCAGGAGGATATCGGCTGGAAGGTGCGTCTGTGCCTGATGGATACCCAGCGTGCCCTGAACTTCCTGGTGCGTAAAGCACGCCTGCCGGGCAGCCAGCTGGAGCAGGCCCGGGAGATCCTGCGCGATATCGAATCCCTGCTGCCGCATAACGAATCCCTGTTTCAGAAGGTCAACTTCCTGATGCAGGCGGCGATGGGCTTTATCAATATCGAGCAGAACCGCATCATTAAGATCTTCTCGGTGGTCTCGGTGGTGTTCCTGCCGCCGACGCTGGTAGCCTCCAGCTACGGGATGAACTTTGAGTTTATGCCTGAGCTGCACTGGAGCTTTGGTTACCCCGGTGCGATCGTCTTTATGATGCTCGCCGGGCTTGCGCCTTATCTCTATTTCAAACGCAAAAACTGGCTGTAAACTTCACGGCGGTTCACCTGAACCGCCGGCATTCTTTTAAAGGCCCCAGTCCTGCTGTTTAAGCACGACTTTCTGGTAATACCAAATGTTGGTGCGGAAGGCGACCCATAATGACACCACCGATCCCAGCCAGCCAAAATCGGTCAGAAACACAATAAAACCGACTAAAATTTGTAATAAGATAACGACGACTGCTTTTTTCCACAGACCTAAAATCAGCAGATAGATAACTGAGAAAAAGAGAGCATAAAAGTTCATTGCTACTTTCAGGCGTTGACCAAAGGTCAATTTCTTATAAGCCGCTTTCCATTCGGGGGTATTTCCCCAGAAGCCCGGTACGCCATTTTTGTCCAGAAAAGAGAAGCGGAATTTCCATTTCTCACTAATGGAGGGGTCGTTCATATAGTCATGTTTCATACTGTTATTCCTTGCTATGAGTATCGCTATATGGTGTAGGATCCTTTCCCTCGGTGGGGGCGAGGATCAGCGCAATAAAGCAGAGGAAATACCACGCCACATAGATCCTAAAGCCGCTGCCCGTCACGTCATACTCTTCATTCATGTCGGCTAACAGAGCAACGATAAATACGACAATGGTAAGTAAGACATACCACACTATTTTTTTGAAGCCGCTGTCACGCAGTCGGCAACAATTAATGTTGATCACAAGGTATTGAAAAAAAAGCGTTGCCACAATGAGTAGCATGCTGTTTTCGACCTCGGCATATAAAATTAGCGCGAGGATATTAATAACCAAAAAGGTTACGACATAGAGGCCGCGTGAAATCCTACCACTATTTGTAGGGATGAATAGTTTATAGAGCATATTATAAGAATTTGTCTGAAAGATATTAAGGATAGTATTAAAATGAGAGGTGTTTATTAATTGTAGGCTACGAACTTTGGTAGGGAGCGAATGACCAGCAAAGCGCATTCCCCTCTCCTTGTGAAGAGGGGGAGGATACGTTATATTTTACGCCTCCAACGCTGCGTATAGATAGCGTCCATCACGAATACCGCCAATGCCACCCAGATAAAGGCGAAGGTCACCATCTTATCCATCCCCGGTACTTCACCGTAGAAGGTGACCGCCAGCAGGAACATCAGTGTCGGGCCGATATACTGGAAAAAGCCCAGTGTTGAGAGACGTAGACGAGTAGCCGCGCCGGTAAAGCAGAGCAGTGGGATCGTGGTTACCACGCCCGCCGCCATCAGCAGCACGTTGAGCGACCAGGGGTTACTGCCCATGTGGCTAGTTGGACTGTCAGCAATGCCAAATAACCAGACGGCAGCGACCGGCAGCAGCCACAGGGTCTCGATCAGCATGCCGGTCTGGGCATCGACGGCAATTTTCTTACGCACCAGGCCGTAGAAGGCAAAGCTGAACGCCAGCGCCAGGGCGATGATCGGCAGTGAGCCAAAGGTCCAGAGCTGCACCAGCACGCCGCAGCCGGCAAGGATCACCGCCAGCCACTGCATGCGACGGAAGCGCTCGCCGAGAAAGATCATCCCCAGCAGGATATTGACCAGCGGATTGATAAAGTAGCCGAGGCTGGCTTCCAGCATGTGATGATTATTGACCGCCCAGATAAACAGTAGCCAGTTACCGCCGATCAAGAGTGCCGAGAGGGCCAGCAGCAGGATCTTCTTCGGCGTGCGCAGCAGGTTTTTCAGCCGTGACCACTGGCGGCTGACGCTGATCAGCGCCACCATAAAAAAGAACGACCAGATGACCCGGTGGGTAAAGATCTCATTGGCGGGAACATAGTCGATCAGCTTGAAGTAAGCCGGTGCGATACCCCAAATAAAATAAGCGGCAAGAGCGAGTAGTACGCCCTGCCGCGTCTGCTTAGCATCCATCGGAACATCCAAATCCGTTATTAATAAAGTAACAGTATGTTACTCGATTTTGGCACCTCAACCTACCATGTAGGTGGCGGTAGCGCTGGCGATATAGAGCTGCTCTTCGTTATGCAGCTCGACGCGGGCCACGGCAACTTTATTACCTGCCCGCAGCAGGCTGCTGGTCGCAGTGAAGCGGTTGCCTCGACCTGGACGCAGATAATCCACGCGCAAATCGATAGTGCCCATCTTTGCGAGACGCGTGCGCAGCTCCTCTTCAGCGATAGTCTCATGGCGGGTAAGCGTGCTGCCAACGCACACCAGGCCCGCCGCGACGTCCAGCGCCGAAGCAATTACCCCGCCGTGAAGGATGCTTTGCGCCCAGTTACCCACCATCATCGGCTGGTTGTTAAAGCTCAGCTGGGCGAACGATTTTTCGTAGCGCTCCAGCTCCAGCCCCAGCGCGCGGTTAAAGGGCATGTGATAAACAAAAATTTCACCCACCAGCTGTAAAGCTTCCTCGGCGGTAAGAACGACTGACATTATTTTATGCGTCCGATAGTTAATGGGTTGTTGATTTTATGCTTCTTAATTGTTGTTTTCCACTTTCAGAAACGATAGCTGCGCAGCGTTTATAGAAATATGTAAAATGGGTGTCTGAATATTACTCATCTCAACATTTTTGGTCAGGAGAACAAAACCGATGCGGACGTATCTGCCCTGGTTTTTGTCAGCCATCGCACTGCCTTTTACAGCATTAGCGCAGGAAGCCACGGTTAAAGCAGTACACGATGCGCCAGCGGTACGCGGCAGCATTATCGCGAATATGCTACAGGAGCACGATAACCCCTTTACGCTCTATCCCTATGAGTCAAACTACCTGCTTTACACGGTGACCAGCGATCTCAATAAAGAGGCGATCAGCACCTATAACTGGTCCGACAATGCTCGCAAAGATGAGGTAAAATTTCAGCTCAGCCTGGCATTCCCATTCTGGCGCGGTATCATGGGGCCGAACTCGGTGCTGGGCGCGTCCTATACACAGAAGTCCTGGTGGCAGCTCTCTAACAGCGGTGAGTCTTCGCCGTTTCGTGAAACTAACTACGAGCCGCAGCTGTTCCTTGGCTTTGCCACTGATTATGAGCTGGCTGGCTGGACGCTGCGCGACGTCGAATTCGGGTATAATCACGACTCTAACGGTCGCTCCGATCCTACCTCCCGCAGCTGGAACCGTATCTATAGCCGCCTGATGGCGCAGAACGCCAACTGGTTGGTAGAGGTTAAACCCTGGTTCGTGGTGGGCGATACCGACGATAACCCGGATATCACCAAGTACATGGGGTACTACCAGCTCAAGATCGGCTACGCGCTGGGGGAGGCCATTCTCAGTGCCAAAGGACAGTACAACTGGAACACCGGCTACGGCGGGGCCGAGCTGGGTCTGAGCTATCCGGTCACGAAGCACGTACGCTTGTATACCCAGGTTTACAGCGGTTACGGTGAATCATTAATTGATTACAACTTTAACCAGACACGCGTAGGCGTGGGCGTTATGCTTAACGATCTTTTTTAAGGTAGAGTCATTTTTTGAAGGCAGATGGGGTTAACGTGGCGCAGGCGGAAGTATTGAATCTGGAGTCGGGGGCAGTGCAGGTTTTGCGGGAAACCTTCGGCTACCAGCAGTTCCGCCCGGGCCAGCAGACCATCATTGAGACCGTGCTCAACGGGCGCGACTGTCTGGTGGTGATGCCGACCGGCGGCGGGAAATCCCTCTGCTATCAAATTCCGGCGCTGGTGCAGGGCGGGCTGACGGTGGTGGTCTCGCCGCTGATTTCGCTGATGAAAGATCAGGTCGATCAGCTGCTGGCCAACGGCGTGGCGGCCGCCTGTCTGAACTCCACCCAGAGCCGGGAGGAGCAGCAGGCCATTATGGCGGGCTGCCGCAGCGGCCAGATCCGCCTGCTCTATATCGCGCCGGAACGCCTGATGCTGGATAACTTCCTTGAGCATCTCGCCCACTGGGATCCGCGTATGGTCGCGGTTGACGAGGCGCACTGTATCTCGCAGTGGGGCCACGACTTCCGTCCCGAGTATGCCGCCCTCGGCCAGCTGCGCGCCCGCTTCCCGTCCGTCCCCTTTATGGCGCTCACCGCAACGGCGGATGACACCACCCGCAGCGATATTGTGCATCTGCTTGGGTTGCGCGATCCGCTGATCCAGGTCAGCAGCTTCGACCGACCCAACATCCGCTATACGCTGCTGGAGAAATTTAAGCCGCTCGATCAGCTCCTGCGCTACGTTCAGGAGCAGCGAGGCAAATCCGGCATCATCTACTGCAACAGCCGTGCGAAGGTAGAAGATACCGCCGCGCGCTTGCAGGCCCGTGGCTTTAGCGCCGGGGCCTATCATGCCGGTCTGGATAACAGCATTCGCGCCGACGTGCAGGAGAAGTTCCAGCGCGACGATCTGCAGATTGTCGTGGCCACCGTGGCGTTCGGGATGGGGATTAACAAACCCAACGTGCGCTTTGTGGTGCACTTTGATATTCCGCGCAATATTGAGTCCTACTACCAGGAGACCGGCCGCGCAGGGCGTGATGGCCTGCCCGCCGAGGCAATGCTGTTTTACGATCCGGCGGACATGGGCTGGCTGCGAAAGTGCCTGGAGGAGAAGCCCCCCGGCCAGCTGCAGGATATTGAACGTCACAAGCTCAACGCGATGGGGGCATTTGCCGAAGCGCAGACCTGTCGCCGTCTGGTGCTGCTGAACTACTTTGGTGAAGGGCGCCAGGAGCCGTGCGGCAACTGCGATATCTGCCTCGATCCACCGCGCCGTTACGACGGGCTGGTGGACGCGCAGAAGGCGCTCTCCGCTATCTACCGTGTCGGCCAGCGCTTCGGTATGGGCTATGTCGTAGAAGTGCTGCGCGGCGCGAATAACCAGCGTATTCGCGATATGGGCCATGACAAGCTCAAGATCTACGGCGAAGGCCGTGACCAGACAACGGAGCACTGGGTCAGCGTGATCCGCCAGCTTATCCACCTTGGCGTCGTGACGCAGAATATCGCCCAGCACTCGGCGTTACAGCTTACCGAGGCCGCGCGTCCGTTCCTGCGTGGCGAAGTGCCGCTCCAGCTGGCCGTGCCGCGCGTGGTGGTGGTGAAGGCGCGGGCAAACCCGAAAGTCTTCGGTGGCAGCTACGACCGCAAGCTGTTTGCCAAACTACGTAAGCTGCGTAAGGCCATTGCTGATGAAGAGAACATTCCGCCCTACGTGGTGTTCAACGATGCCACGCTGATCGAGATGGCTGAGCAGATGCCGATCACGGCCAGCGAGATGCTCAGCGTGAACGGCGTCGGAATGCGCAAGCTTGAGCGCTTCGGCAAGCCGTTTATGACCCTTATTCGGGAGCATGTTGACGGCGATGATGAGTAGTCAGCGAGGCGAAAAGGTGCCAGGATATTAGCCTGATCAATCTTTCCCCATGAGTAATCTATGTTGACGCTATTTCTGACCGTGGCGCTGGTGCACCTGGTGGCGCTGATGAGCCCCGGCCCGGACTTCTTCTTTGTCTCGCAAACCGCCGTGAGCCGCTCGCGCAAAGAGGCGATGATGGGCGTGCTGGGCATAACTCTCGGCGTCATGATTTGGGCTGGCGTGGCACTGCTCGGCCTTAATCTGATCCTCGAAAAAATGGCCTGGCTGCACACCATCATTATGGTCGGCGGTGGGCTATACCTCTGCTGGATGGGCTACCAGATGCTGCGCGGCGCGCTAAAGAAAGAGGCAATTAATGCGCCAGCGCCACAGGTTGAGCTGGCAACCGGCGGACGCAGCTTTGTGAAGGGGTTGCTGACTAATCTGGCAAATCCAAAGGCAATTATCTACTTCGGTTCGGTCTTCTCGCTGTTTGTGGGTGACAGCGTCGGTGAGACGGCACGCTGGGGGATTTTCGTGCTGATCGCGCTGGAGACTTTTGCCTGGTTTACTCTCGTAGCGAGCCTGTTTGCCCTACCGGCGATGCGCCGTGGCTACCAGCGTATGGCGAAGTGGATCGACGGCGTGGCGGGCGCGCTCTTCACCGCCTTTGGCCTGCACCTGATTATTTCTCGTTAAGCCGCTGCCCGTCCGGGTTTGACCGGGCGGGTCGCATTTCAGTGTGCTAGCTGCTGCAACTCATCTTTTGACAGGCCGGTTATTTCCATAACCGTACCACTATCAAAACCTCGCAGCAGCATCGCCCTGGCGATGTCCAGCATAGCGGCACGTTTTCCTTGCTGCATACCTTCCTGCATGCCTTCAGCCTTACCTACCAGCTTCATATGTTCTGCAAACGTCATCAGTGTTTCTCCATGCTGCGGCACGCGCTGTGCCAGTCCAAATAACAGTGTCTGAACGTCCTGGGCCTCCCCTGCCTGTGCGATGTAGTTTATCAGCGTGATTATTTGTTGTCCGCTCATCTGTTCCAGCAACAACAAAACTGTGAGCTTGTCCAACAGCTGCGCCATATCGCGCTGGCGGATATGCTTCTGAATCAGCGTCAAAGCCGCCATGCTGCGGTGCTGCATGATCTCATCGTCAGGGATAACGGTGATATCCACCAGCGGAAAGGGGGTGCTGTAGAGTTGGCGAGCAATATCTGGATCGCTAAATGCTTCCAGCCAGTTCAGGGACCAGGGGTAGGGGCTGCGCCGTCCTTGATAGAACAGGATCGGGATGACCAGCGGCAGGGTTTTATGCCCCTTCTCAAGATGCTGATGCATTGCCGCTACCGCATAGCGCATCAGCCGAAACGCCATGTGCTTGTCCGGTGAGCTCTGGTGTTCAATAAGAATATGCACATAGCCACGCCCGCAGGTGGTCTCCAGGGAATAGAGAACGTCGCTATAGTAGGGACGCAGACTATCTTCAAGGAAGCTACTCGATTCCAGATGCAGCGTATCAAGCTTACAGAGGCGGATTAACGCGGGCGGGAGATGAATTTCGATAAAGTCCCGTGCGGTTTCTACACGGGAAAGAAACGTTTTAAATACCGCATCATGCGGTGTCGCTGTCTCCGCCATCGTTCATCATCCTTGAATGAGAGTGTCAGGCGGCATTTTGGCACCGGTTGCTCCGGGCCAACAGCGTAGAAAAAAGGAAACTTCTCTACTTGCGGGAAGCGTCGAGAGAGCAGGGGCGAACGTGCAGCTTATTACCCTGACGCTGCGAGCCAGCCCCTGAATTCATCACGCGTGCCTTGCCGAGGCCAGCAGCGCGCCGACCAGCATAAATAGCGAGCCAAATACCCGGTTCAACGCCTTCATCTGGCGCGGCCCTTTGATCCACGCCGCAATCCGCGTTGCCAGGGTGGCATAGCCAATCATCACGATGATATCCACCACGATGGTGGTGACGCCGAGCACCAGATACTGCATCACCTGAGGCTGGTCCGGGTTGATAAATTGCGGGAACAGCGCCGCAAGAAACACGATACTTTTGGGGTTGGTCAGGTTCACGAAGACGGCGCGTTTGAACAGGCGTCCGCGAGACTGAGCCTGTGCGAGAGTATTGAGATCCAGTGCGCCGGCGGCCCGCCACTGCTGAATGCCCAGCCAGACCAGGTAGGCCGCGCCTGCCCACTTCAGTACTTCAAAGGCCAGCAGCGAGCGGGAGAAGAGCGTTCCGAGCCCAACGCCAACCAGCACGATATGAATGGCCAGACCGGTCTGCAGGCCGCTAATCGACGCCGCTGCGCCGCGATAGCCGTGGCTGATGGCGGTAGTCATGGTATTAATCGCACCGGAGCCTGGCGAGAGGCTGAGGATGATTGAGGTAAGCAGGTAGGCAAACCACCACTCGAAGGTCATGCGAAACTCCCTGAACGATATATTTTATGCAACAATACGCTATTGTTAACGTGTTGTATCACGAGTCATAAAAAAACAATTTTACAGACGACCGGGGGCGGAAACCCAATGTTTCGGCAGAAAAAGGGGTGGGAAACAAGAGAAAATGCCTTTGCGGCTTTCACGCACGGACCCTTGACCGATTTCTGGCGGCAGCGTGAAGAGGCAGAGTTTACCGGGGTGGATGACATTCCGGTGCGTTTTGTACGCTTTCATGCCGCCGAGCACGATCGGGTGATTGTCGTCTGTCCTGGCCGCATTGAAAGCTACGTCAAGTACGCCGAGCTTGCCTACGATCTGTTCCATCTCGGTTTTGATGTACTGATCCTCGACCATCGCGGGCAGGGGCGTTCAGGACGGATCCTGCCCGATCGCCATCGCGGCCACGTGGACAGCTTTGATGACTACGTTGACGATCTGCAGGCCTTCTGGCAGCAGGAGGTCGCGCCGGGACCGTGGCGTAAACGCTATATTCTGGCCCACTCGATGGGTGGGGCGATCGCCACGCTGCTGCTCCAGCGGCAGCCGCAATTTTGCGATGCGATAGCGCTCTGTGCGCCAATGTTTGGTATTGTTATACGCCTGCCCGAGTGGATGGTGCGCCATATCCTGAACTGGGCCGAGGGTTATCAGCCGTTTCGGGAGAGCTACGCGCTGGGTACCGGGCGCTGGCATGCGCTGCCGTTTAGCATTAACGTACTCACTCATAGCCGGGTACGCTACCGGCGAAACCTGCGCTGCTATGCTGACGATCCGCAGCTGCGCGTCGGCGGGCCAACTAACCACTGGGTGCGAGAGGGCATTTTGGCTGGTGAAAAGGTGCTGGCAGGCGCGGCGCAGGATGCCACGCCCATGCTTCTGCTGCAGGCGGGGGAAGAGCGCGTGGTAGATAACCGTATGCACGATCGTTTCTGTGAGATCCGCGCCGCAGCGGGCCATCCCTGTGAGGGTGGCAGACCGCTGGTGATAGAAGGCGCGTACCATGAGATCCTTTTCGAAAAGGACGCCATGCGCTCAGTCGCGCTTAACGCCATCGTTGATTTTTTCGACAGGCATAACTAATCCGGCGGTTCACCGCCTGACCAGAGGTTAAATTCTATTATGTATCAGGTTGTTGCGTCTGACTTAGATGGCACGCTGCTCTCACCCGACCACTCACTCTCCCCCTACGCTAAAGAGACGTTAAAGCTGCTGACCGCCCGCGGCGTCAACTTCGTTTTTGCCACCGGCCGTCACCATGTTGATGTGGGACAGATCCGCGATAAGCTGGGTATCAAAGCCTATATGATCACCTCTAACGGCGCGCGGGTGCACGATACCGATGGCAATCTGGTCTTTACGCATAACCTGGATCGCGAAATCGCTGAGGATCTGTTTGGCGTGATGCATCACGATCCGCACATCGATACTAACGTCTATCGTGACGACGAGTGGTTTACCAACCGCCACCGTCCGGATGAGATGCGCTTCTTCAAAGAGGCTGTTTTCCAGTACTCGCTCTATGAGCCGGGACTGCTTGACCCGGAAGGGATCAGCAAGGTGTTCTTCACCTGTGATACCCATGAGCCGCTGCTGCCGCTGGAGCAGGCCATCAACGCCCGCTGGGGCGATCGCGTTAACGTCAGCTTCTCTACCCTGACCTGTCTTGAAGTGATGGCGGGCGGCGTCTCGAAAGGCCATGCGCTGGAGGCGGTCGCCACCGCGATGGGTCACAGCCTGAAGGAGTGTATCGCCTTTGGCGACGGGATGAACGACGCTGAGATGCTCTCCATGGCGGGTAAAGGCTGTATCATGGCCAACGCGCACCAGCGCCTGAAGGATCGCTATCCGCAGCTGGAAGTGATCGGTACCAACGGCGATAACGCTGTACCAAACTATCTGCGTAAGCTGTTTCTTGATTGATTGACGATTAACCAGCTGTCAACCGGTAACTCCGCTACAATGGGTGCTCATTAACCAACGAGACACCTATTGTGGCGTTACTGATTATCACCACCGTTCTATGGGCCTTCTCCTTTAGCCTGTATGGCGAATACCTCGCCGGACATATCGACAGCTACTTCTCCGTGCTGATGCGCGTCGGGCTGGCGGCGCTGGTCTTTTTACCCTTCCTGCGCACGCGCGGTCACGGCCTGAAGACTATCGGTCTCTATATGCTGGTAGGAGCCATGCAGCTGGGCATTATGTATATGCTCAGCTTCCGTGCCTATCTCTACCTGACGGTCTCCGAGCTACTTCTGTTTACCGTCCTGACGCCGCTCTATATCACCCTGATTTACGATCTGATGAGCCGACGCCGCCTGCGCTGGGGCTATGCGCTAAGTGCGCTGCTGGCGGTAATTGGGGCAGGGATCATCCGTTACGATCAGGTCACCAACCACTTCTGGACCGGACTGCTGCTGGTGCAGCTCTCTAACATCAGTTTTGCCATCGGCATGGTGGGCTACAAGCGCCTGATGGAGACCCGCCCGATGCCGCAGCACAACGCCTTCGCCTGGTTCTATCTCGGCGCGTTCCTGGTGGCAGTGGTGGCCTGGTGTGCAGTGGGCAATGCGCAGAAGCTGCCCGAGACAAACCTGCAGTGGGGCATCCTGGTGTTTCTTGGCGTGGTGGCGTCGGGGATTGGCTACTTCATGTGGAACTACGGCGCCACCCAGGTAGATGCCGGTACGCTTGGCATCATGAACAATATGCATGTCCCGGCAGGGCTGCTGGTTAACCTCGCCATCTGGCAAGAGCAGCCCCACTGGCCGAGCTTTATCCTGGGGGGTGCAGTGATAGTGGCGTCCCTGTGGGTACATCGCCGCTGGGTCGCTCCGCGCTCCGCACAAAAGGAAGGTGGTCGCACGCATGGTTCCGCGCTGAGCGAATAAACGCCTCCGTTACTGGCTGACGCTGCTCGCCATCGCGCACCGCTGCGTACAGCCGGCTCCACAGCCCCTCGCCCAGGGTCTTGGTCACGATCAGGCCCTGGCGCTCAACGTTCTCTACCACCCAGTGCGGCAGTGCCGCGATACCCATCCGGGCTGCCACCATCTGGATCAGCAGCAGCGTGTTATCCACGCTCTTCACCATCGGGTTAATGCCCGCCGGCTGCAGGAAGTGACGCCAGATATCCAACCGGCTGCGCTGGACCGGATAGATCAGCAGCGTTTCAGCGGCGATATCCTCCGGGGTAATGCGCGCCCGGGTCGCGAGAGGGTGATCCGGGGCCAGCACCAGGCGCACTTCAAAATCAAACATCGGCGAGTAGTGCAGCCCGCTGCGCGGCAAAATGTCTGAGGTCAGCACCACGTCCAGCTCGCTCTGCTGCAACGCTGGCTGGGGATCGAAGGTCACGCCGGATTTGAAATCCATCTCTACCTGCGGCCATTTTGCACGGAAATTCTCAAGCGCGGGGGTGAGCCACTGAATACAGCTGTGGCACTCAATGGCAATTCGCAATGTGGTCTGCTGCGGCTCGCTACACTCCTGCAGCGCACGGCTAATCTGCGGCAGCACCTGATTGGCCAGCTGTAACAAAATCTCGCCCTGCGGCGTAAAGCGCAGCGGCTGGCTTTTACGTACGAAGAGACGAAAGCCAAGGCGCTGTTCGAGATCGCTGAACTGGTGGGAGAGGGCGGACTGCGTCTGATGCAGCGTGGCCGCCGCTGCCGCCAGCGATCCGCTGTTCCGTAACGCCTGGAGCGTTTTCAGGTGTTTAATTTCGATCATGAAAGTCCTTCACTTCGCCATGAACATTTTGCGCTTGAGGAAGATACAGTACCTGTCGAATATAGATGTGTAAACATCTGGACGTCCAAAATCCTAAAATTCACAAGGGGCATACCATGACAGTACTGAATCACCCCCTCGGTTTTCCTCGCGTTGGTCTGCGTCGCGAGCTGAAGAAAGCGCAAGAGAGCTACTGGGCAGGTAACATCACGCAGGAAGCGCTGCTGGCGGTGGGTCGCGAGCTGCGCGCCCGCCACTGGGATCAGCAGAAGCAGGCGGGTATCGATCTGCTGCCGGTAGGCGATTTCGCCTGGTACGACCATGTTCTGACTACTAGCCTGCTGTTAGGCAACGTGCCGGCTCGTCATCAGAACAGAGATGGATCGGTGGATATCGACACCCTGTTCCGCATTGGCCGTGGCCGCGCGCCAACAGGTGAGCCAGCGGCGGCGGCAGAGATGACCAAGTGGTTTAACACTAACTACCACTACATGGTGCCGGAGTTCACTCAAGGCCAGCGGTTCAGGCTAAGCTGGACTCAGCTGCTGGATGAGGTGGACGAGGCGCTGGCGCTGGGTCACAGGGTGAAGCCGGTGCTACTGGGGCCGGTAACGTACCTGTGGCTGGGTAAGGTAAAAGGCGAGCAGTTTGACCGCCTGAGCCTGCTGAATGACATCCTGCCGATCTACCAGCAGGTGCTGGCCGAGCTGGCAAAACGCGGGATCGAGTGGGTACAGATCGACGAGCCCGCACTGGCGCTGGCGCTGCCCGAGGCGTGGCTGGAGGCGTTCAAACCCGCCTATGAGGCACTGGCAGGCCAGGTGAAGCTGCTGCTGACCACCTATTTCGACGACGTGACGCTGAATCTCGATATTATCACCGCGCTGCCGGTGCAGGGTCTGCACGTTGACCTGGTGCACGGCAAGGATGACGTCACCGAGCTGCACCGCCGCCTGCCAGCCGACTGGCTGCTCTCTGCCGGGCTGGTCAACGGGCGTAACGTTTGGCGGGCCGATCTCACCGAGAAGTATGCGCAGATTAAAGACATCGTCGGCCAACGCGATCTGTGGGTTGCCTCCTCCTGCTCGCTGCTGCACAGCCCAATTGATCTGAGCGTTGAAACCCGGCTGGATGCCGAAGTGAAGAGCTGGTTTGCCTTCGCCCTGCAAAAATGTCACGAGCTGGCCCTGCTGCGCGATGCCCTGAACAGCGGCGACACCGCACCGCTGGCTGAATGGAGCGCCCCGATCCAGGCGCGGCGCCACTCAACCCGGGTGCACAACACGGCCGTAGCCCAGCGGCTGGCGGCGATTACCGCCAAAGATAGCCAGCGGCCGCGCCCCTACGCGGAGCGTGCGGCGGTTCAGCGGGCGCGTCTCAACCTGCCCGCCTGGCCAACAACGACCATCGGCTCGTTTCCGCAAACCACCGAGATCCGCGGCCTGCGTCTGGAGTTCAAACAGGGACGCTTAGACGCGGGCAGCTACCGCACCGGTATCGCTGAACATATCAAGCAGGCAATTGCCGAGCAGGAGCGCCTCGGTCTTGACGTGCTGGTACATGGTGAAGCCGAGCGTAACGACATGGTGGAGTATTTCGGCGAGCACCTGGACGGCTTTGTCTTTACTCAGAACGGCTGGGTGCAGAGCTACGGCTCCCGCTGCGTGAAGCCGCCGGTGGTGATCGGCGATGTTAGCCGTCCGGACGCGATCACCGTGGAGTGGGCGAAATATGCCCAGTCTCTCACCGATAAGCCGGTAAAAGGGATGCTGACCGGGCCGGTGACCATTCTCTGCTGGTCCTTCCCGCGCGAAGACGTCAGCCGGGAAACCATCGCGAAGCAGATCGCGCTGGCACTGCGGGACGAAGTGGCGGATCTGGAGGCGGCGGGCATCGGGATTATTCAGATTGATGAGCCTGCCTTGCGTGAAGGGCTGCCGCTAAAGCGCAGCGACTGGGACGCCTACCTGGCGTGGGGCGTGGAAGCCTTCCGTATCAACGCTGCGGTGGCGAAGGACGAGACGCAGATCCACACCCACATGTGCTACTGCGAGTTCAATGACATCATGGACTCCATCGCCGCGCTGGATGCCGACGTGATCACCATCGAAACCTCGCGCTCGGATATGGAGCTGCTGGAGTCGTTTGAAGCCTTTGAATACCCGAATGAGATCGGGCCGGGGGTCTACGATATTCACTCACCAAACGTGCCGGACGTGGCGTGGATCGAGGATCTGCTGAAGAAAGCGGCGGATCGCATTCCGGCCGAGCGCCTGTGGGTTAACCCGGACTGCGGCCTGAAAACCCGCGGCTGGCCGGAAACCCGTGCGGCGCTGGCGAACATGGTGAAAGCGGCGCAGAACCTGCGTCAGGCGTAAGAGGGTGATGCCGGGCGGCGCAAGCGCTGGCCCGGCCTACGTCTGGCTTAGCCACGCAGTCCCCATCTGCTTAATGACCGCATGCTGCCGCGGCGTCGGCGTCCGGTCACTTATCACGTAATCGAAATCCCCGACGCTGCCGTTCTGGCAGATCGCCGTCCGGCCAAACTTGGTGCTGTCCACCACCAGCACGCTCACCGCAGCGCTGGTAATCAGCGCCTGGCGCGCCGCCACTTCGTCATCATTATAGTCATACAGCTCGCCCGCCTCGCCGATCCCCCCTACAGCAACCACCCCGACATCGACCCGATAGCGGCTGAAAAATGTCTGGGCATCACTGCCGATCACATCCAGATCGCGCTTGCGGACGCGCCCGCCCGCTACCGTCAGCTCGCAGGCGGCAAGACGGCTCAGCGCCCCGGCGGCGTGCAGGTTATTGGTAAATATCGCCAGCCGACTCTGTTCCGGCAGCGCCCGGGCCACCATCTCAACGGTGGTGCCGGTACCGAGAAAGCAGCTCTGGTAGTCGCTCAGCAGTGCCGCCGTGCGCTCGCCGATCCAGCGTTTGCCCGCAATATTGACGATCTCCCGCTGCTGGTAGCCGATATTTTCGCGGGCGAAAGGGGCCACCATGCCGTGACGCCGCAGCAGCAGTCCGCCTGAGGTGAGCGTTCGCAGATCGCTACGTACGGTTTGCAGCGAGACGCCAAAGTGCTGTGCCAGCTGCTCGATGCTGCTTTCACCGTGCGCCGTCACCAGCTCGACAATCGCCGTGCGGCGGGATTCGGGGGTCATCATTCGCTCCTGTTAGCACCCTTTTTCATCATGCTAGCGCGCGAATGTGAAATTATTACTACGAAAAAAGCTGGTCATATTTTTGTCAGATTTCCCTGTTTTAATCGTCACAACGAAAACAGAGGGAAGAGATTATGATGAAGCACACCGCGCTGGCCGCCGTTATCGTAACCGCGTTAAGCACGCCGGCTTTTGCCGCCTCCACGCTGACGCTCTATACCAGCCAGCCGAACGAAGATGCCCAGATGACCGTCACCGCTTTCGAAAAGGCGCACCCGGACATTGAGGTCAAATGGATCCGTGACGGAACCACCAAGCTGACGGCGCGCCTGCAGGCCGAGCTGGCGGCGGGCGGTGCCGCGCCGGACGTGCTGCTGATAGCCGACAGCGTCACCATGGAGTCGCTGAAAAAGCAGGATCTGCTGGCATCCTATAAATCCCCCGAGGCCAGCCGCTACGATGCCCAGCTGTACGATCCGCAGGGCTACTACTACGGCACCAAGCTGATCACCACCGGGATTGCCTACAACACCCGCGCACCGGTGAAGCCTGGCTCCTGGCAGGATCTGCTTAAGCCTGAACTCAAGAACATGACCACGTTACCCAGCCCGCTCTACTCTGGCGCGGCGCAGATCCATATGGCGACGCTGATGAACGATCCGCAGCTCGGCTTTGCCTGGTACGAAAAGCTGAAGGCTAACGGCGCGATGCCGCAGAGCGGAAATGGCGCGGTGATGAACGCCATCACCTCCGGCAGCAAGGGCTACGGCGTGCTGGTGGACTACATGGCGATCCGCGAAAAAGCCAAGGGCGCGCCGATTGAGTTCGTGTTCCCAAAAGAGGGCGTCAGCATCGTGACCGAGCCAGTGGCGATGATGAAGAACGCGAAAAACCCGGACGGTGCCAAAGCCTTTATCGACTTTGTGCTCTCGGATACGGGGCAGCGCCTGGTGCTGAAGCAGGGCTACCTGCCAGCCGATGCAAACCTCCCGGCCCCGGAAGGCTTCCCGGCGCGAGAGAGCATCAAGCTGATGTCGTATGACCCGGCGAAGGCGCTGGCGGATACCGACGCCAATAAAAAACGCTTTGCCGATCTGTTTGGAAACCGCTAACCGATGACCACCATGACCCTCCGTCAACCCGCCAGCAGCGGCCCGCCGAAGGGGCTGCTCTGGCTGCTGCTCGGCCTGGTGGCGCTGCTCAGCCTGCTGCCGAGCCTGCGGCTGCTGGTCTCAGCGCTGCTTGACTGGCAGCAGGGGAGCAGCAGCAGCCTGTGGCGCGTTCTCAGCAACCCGACGACCTGGACCGCACTCTATAACAGCCTCTATACCAGCGGCCTGGGCACGCTGCTCTCGCTGCTGCTGGGCGGGCTGTTTGCCTTCTGCCTTGCCCTGACCAATATCCGCCTCAAGCAGGTCTGGGTATTCCTGTTTATGCTGCCGATGATGATCCCCCCTCAGGTGACGGCCCTGAGCTGGCTCCAGCTCTTCGGGCCGAGCAGCATCCTGCTTAACAGCCTCGGCATCGCACCGTCGTTTGGCAGCGCCAATCCGCTCTACTCCCCGGAGGGGATCGCCCTGCTGCTGGGGATCCAGCATGCGCCGCTGGTCTTTTTGGCCCTGCGCACCCAGCTTCAGTGCCTGCCGAAAGAACAGATTGAGGCGGCGCGGCTGAACGGCGCGTCGCTGTGGCGGGTGTTTATCGACATCGTGCTGCCGCTGTGCCGCACCGCGCTATGGGCCGGATCGGCAATAGCTTTCGTCTCCGCGCTGGGCAACTTTGGCATTCCGGCGATGCTCGGCATCCCCATCTCCTACTTTGTGCTGCCGATTCAAATCTACCAGTCGCTGTCGAGCTTCGGACCCTCGATGCTCAGCGACGTGGCGGCGCTGTCGGTGCTGATGGGCGTGCTGGCGATCGGCATTGTCTCCCTGCAGGGCTATCTCCAGCGCCGTCATGCGCTGCCGCTGATCGGCATGGCCGGGCGAGCGCTCGACTTCCAGCTTGGCAGATGGCGGCTTGCCACCGAGCTGCTGCTGGGTGCGGTGCTATGCGCTATTCTGCTGGCTCCGCTGCTGGCGCTCGTTGCCACCTCGCTGGTGCCGACCCTTGGCGTGCCGCTGACGGCCAACACCCTGACCTTTAACGCTTACCAGGCGATGCTGGAGAGCGGCAGCGCCACCTGGCGCGCGCTGAGCAACAGCCTGCTGCTCTCGATCTCCGCCGCGCTGGTACTGATGCTGCTGAGCCTGCCGCTGGCGTGGCTGCTGGTGCGTTTCCCGGCGCGTCCGCTGCGCTGGCTGCACAGCGCGATCGACATTCCCTATACCTTGCCGGGGGTAGTGCTGGCTATCGCCTGCATTCTGCTGTTCGCCCGCCCGCTGCCCATTATCGGCATCAGCCTGAGCGGCACGCTGCTGATCATCTTCTTCGCCTATCTGGCGCGCTTTCTCACCGTCTGCCTGAAGCCGCTGCACAACAGCATGCTGCAGCTCGATCCAGCCATGGAAGAGGCAGCCAGCCTGGCGGGAGCCAACTTCTCCCAACGGCTGCGGCATATCGTGTTGCCCCTGCTGGCTCCGGCGGCCTTCGCCGGTGCGCTGCTGGTGTTTTTGACGGCGGTGAATGAGTTGACCGTCTCTGCCCTGCTGTGGAGCGCGGGCAAGGAGACCCTCGGCGTGGTCATATTCAACCTTGATGAGAGCGGCGATAAGGTGCTGGCCTCCGCCATCTCCGTGATGGTCGTCGCGCTGGTAGCACTGGTGATGCTGATGCTAAGCGGCCTGAGCCGCTATCTACCCAAAGGAGTGATCCCATGGCAGAACTGAGCCTGGAGAGCCTGAGTAAAACGTTCGGCGACCAGACCGTGGTACGCGATCTGAGCCTGACCATTCCTGAAGGCGCGTTTACAGCGCTGCTCGGGCCTAGCGGCTGCGGGAAAACCACCACCCTGCGGATACTGGCCGGGCTGGAGCGGCTCTCCAGTGGCCGCCTGACGCTGGGCAACCGGCTGCTGGCTGACGCCACCACCCATCTGCCGCCGGAGGCGCGCAACATGGGGATGGTGTTTCAATCCTACGCCCTCTGGCCGCATATGACGGTAGCGGAGAACGTTGGCTACTCGCTGAAGCTGAAGAAAGTAAACGGCGCGGCGCGGCATAAGCAGGTCATGGCTGCCCTTGAGGTGGTGGAGCTAGGGGCGTATGCCGACCGCTCGCCGCAGGATCTGAGCGGCGGCCAGCGGCAGCGCGTGGCGCTGGCGCGCTGTCTGGTCTCCGAGCCGCAGGTGGTGTTGCTTGATGAGCCGCTGGCGAATCTCGACCGTCATCTGCGGGCCACCATGGAGCAGACCTTCCGTGAATTTCATCGCCGCACCGGGGCAACCTTTGTCTACGTCACCCACGATCAGGCAGAAGCGATGGCGCTGGCCAGCAATATCGCGGTGATGCATCGCGGCGAGCTGATGCAGTGGGGAACCCCGCAGGAACTCTATCAGCAGCCGCACAGCGCCTGGGTTGCGGGCTTTATAGGCAAGGGCAGCGTGCTGAACCTGGCGAGCGCGACGCAGGATCGCCATCTGGATGGCATACAGCTTCATCATGGCCTGAGCGTGAGCGATGGAATACGTCACCCGGTGCTGGTACGCCCCGAGCACGTTGAAATAGGCGAGGGCGGCCTGGCCGCCACCGTTGAAAACTGTATCTATCAGGGGGAGCGCTACCTGCTGGCGCTGCGCCTGGCCGACGGTCAGCCGCTCACCGCCTTCCATCACCTGCCGCTGCGCGAGCAGCAGATCACCGCCGTACGCCTGCATCAGGGCTGGCGGCTGGAGGCAGCGTGACGGTGCAGATTGAAATTATCAGCGGGATGAATGACAAAGCGCCCGCCGCTATTCTGGTGACGACCCCCACACAGCGCATTCTGCTGGACGCGGGTGGCTCACTGGAGCCGGGAGCCGACGACTGGCCGGTGCCGGATCGGCTGGATGCTGTGCTGCTCAGCCACGATCACATCGATCATATCGCCGGGCTGGCTCGGCTGCCCGCCTCGGTGCCGATCTACTGTAGCGCCGTGACGGCACGTGCGCTGCCGCCAGGATCGAACGTTCACCCGATACCGGTGCGCGGTCAGTTCTCCCTCGGCGAATTGACGGTAACCACCGGCAGCAGCGGCCATGCCTGGGGCGGGATCTGGTTCCACCTCGATGTGCCAGGGGGCCTGTTCTACAGCGGCGATGTCAGCCTGGAGTCGGCGCTGTTTCATTTCGATCCGCCCCCGCCAGCGGCGTTAGCGTTAATGGACGCCTCGTATGGCCTGTATGACACGCCTCAGCACCAGCAGCTTGAGGCGCTGTGGCTGCACGTGCAGCGACCTGTGCTCTGCCCGGTTCCGCCCTCCGGACGGGCAGTGGAGATGGCTCTGCTGCTGGCGCGGCGTGGCATGAATGACGTGGTGCTGGATGACGCCTGCCGCGAGATGCTGATGCTCATGGCTGAGCATAACGACGGCAGCCTGATCCCCGGCTTAGAGCGTGAACTGCGGCAGCGGGTACGTAACCTGCCTGCGTTTACCGCTGACGCGCCGGTTATGCTGGCCGCCGACCCGGATGGGCAGCATGGCATAGCGGGCAAACTGCGGCGGCGCGCTGACTTCCGCCACCGCACCCTGTTCACCGGCCATATGAATCACCACGCCCGCGAGCAGCATCAACGAGGCGAGGTCGATTTCTGCCGCTGGAACGTGCATCCCACGCGTCGCTGCTTACAAAAGCTGGTGACAATGCTGGATTGTCGCCAGCTGGTGCCGCTGTTTACACCTGTTGATGACGCCGTGCTCTGGCAGCAGACGCTGGGCTGCGACATTGTTACCCAGACCCGTTTCAGGATAGAAACATGACGCTCTTACCTAAGCCTTTTGTCTTTGTTCGTCACGGTGAGACACCGCTCAACCGCGATCGTCTGATTGGTGGACGTACTGAAGTACCGCTCACGGCGACAGGTGAGCAGCAGGCCTGTGATGCCTCGCTGCTGCTGGTCAACCACGCCTGGAGCATCGTGGCCGTCAGCCCGCAGCAGCGCGCCCGGCGAACCGCAGAGCTGGCGCTGCCCGGAGCACCGTTGACGCAGGTTCCCGACCTGCGCGAGCGGGACTGGGGCGACCTTGAATGTCGTCCCCTTAGCGAGCAGACGCCCTACGAGGAGACGCCGCCGAACGGCGAAGCCTGGCTGCCCTTCTGTACGCGCGTGACCGATGCCCTGAACACCCTGCTGGCGGAGTACGACACCCCGCTGGTGGTAGCGCACTCCGGGGTGTTCCGTGTGATCCGCCTGCTGGCGACCGGCACCCCCCATGGCGAGCGGGTCGGCAACGTCGCTCCGCTCTGGATCCTGCCCGGCGCTACCCCTGATGACTGGAAAATTATTCCGCTGGAGAAGATGAATGCTGAGTGAACAGTGTGTAATTGTAGATATTGACGGTACCCTGGCCGAGTTTGACGCCGAGGCGGTACGCGAGTGGGTATTAGGCCCTGAAAAGCAGTGGCAGCCCTTTTTCGCCCATATGGCGGAGGCGCTGCCGAGCGTGGCCATTAGCCGTCTGGTGGGGCTGCTGAGCGCTCAGCAGCAAAAGATCGTAATCTGCAGCGGACGGCCTGCCAGCTTCCAGCGCCACACGCAGGAGTGGCTGGAGCGGCACTGCATCCCTTTTGATGCGCTCTATCTCCGGCCGGACGGGGAAGATACGCTCCCGGATGAGGTAGTGAAAAAAACGCTGCTACAGCAGATAAAAGCGGACGGCTACGCCCCGTGGCTGGTGATCGACGATCGTCAGGCGGTGGTAGATTTCTGGCGTGCGGAGGGGTTGACCTGTCTGCAGTGTGCGCCAGGCGATTTTTAAGCCGCCCGGCACGGTACGTTAGCTTCGCTTTTCGCCGTATTGGGCAAACCATGCCAGCATGCGCTGCCAGCCATCTTTGGCTGACTCTTCGTGATAGCTCGGACGATAGTCGGCGTTAAAGGCATGTCCGGCATCGGGATAGACCACAATCTCCGCCTCGGCGTTGGCAGCGCGCAGAGCGTGACGCATGGTTTCTACGGTATCAAGCGGAATACTGCCATCCTGTGCACCGTATAGACCCAGAACCGGCGCGTTAAGGTCGGTGGCGGTATCTACCGGATGCTTTGGTGAGTTCAGGGTTTTGTCGCCCACCAGCTTGCCGTACCACGCCACCGCCGCCTTCAGCTGTGGATTATGTGCGGCGTAGAGCCAGGCGATACGCCCGCCCCAGCAAAAGCCGGTGAGCAATAGCCGATGTGCGTCACCGCCGTTACGCGCCGCCCAGTTGGCAACGTGGTCAAGGTCGGCCAGTACCTGGGCATCCGGCACCTTTGAAACCAGCTCTTTAAACAGCGTGGGAATATCGCTGTAGTCGTTGGGATCGCCCTGGCGGAAGTAAAGCTCAGGCGCGATGGCCAGATAGCCCTCCTGCGCCAGCCGGCGGCAGATATCGCGAATATGCTCGTGTACGCCGAAGATCTCCTGCACAACAATCACCACCGGTAGCGGGCCGTCGGCTTTCTGCGGCCGGGCGTGCCATGCGGGCATATTATCTCCCTGGGTGGGAATTGACGTCTCACCGGTTAAAATCGACTCTTCAGAGGCGTGAACTGCGGTGGAAACGTGAGGTGAAGCTGCAGGTGCAAAGCCGGGCTGTTTTTCTGTGGTCATGGCAATCTCCGTACCCTTATTTAGCGCATCACGTAACTATAGCCAGTACGCCAAAATCATCCTGTGCGAAAGAGACTATCTTTAAGACGAACGGGGGAAGGAGAGTGCCATAGTGTGATATAAATCACTTTTTGATGAAAAATTGATGTAAACAGTTTTCTTCATAGTGATTGGTGTCACGAAAAAAAGCGATAGCCTTCTGTAGAGTACCGTTTTACTTCTGTTGATGAATCGACCCACAAAGGAGTCACCTATGTCCAAGTCTGATGTTTTTCACCTCGGTCTTACCAAAAACGATCTGCAGGGAGCCACGCTGGCTATCGTCCCTGGCGATCCGGAGCGAGTGGAAAAGATCGCCGCGCTGATGGATAAGCCGGTTAAGCTGGCATCGCATCGTGAATTTACTTCATGGCGCGCCGAAGTGGATGGCAAAGCGGTGATCGTCTGCTCTACCGGTATCGGCGGTCCGTCAACCTCTATCGCCGTTGAAGAGCTGGCGCAGCTGGGCATCCGTACTTTCCTGCGCGTGGGTACTACCGGCGCCATTCAGCCGCACATCAACGTTGGCGACGTGCTGGTAACCACTGCCTCCGTGCGCCTCGACGGGGCCAGCCTGCACTTTGCGCCGATGGAGTACCCGGCGGTGGCTGATTTCACCTGTACTACCGCGCTGGTAGAGGCTGCTAAAGAGGTGGGCGCAACGACCCATATTGGCGTGACCGCCTCGTCTGACACCTTCTACCCGGGCCAGGAGCGTTACGACACCTTCTCCGGGCGCGTCGTTAGCCGCTACAAAGGCTCTATGGAAGAGTGGCAGTCAATGGGCGTGATGAACTACGAGATGGAGTCCGCCACGCTGTTGACCATGTGCTCCAGCCAGGGCCTGCGTGCCGGCATGGTAGCGGGCGTGATCGTCAACCGCACCCAGCAAGAGATCCCGAACGCGGAGACCATGAAGCAGACCGAAAGCCACGCGATTAAAATCGTGGTGGAAGCGGCACGCCGTCTGGCTTAACGCCTCTCTCCGGCAGGTCGATCCCCTCGGCCTGCCCGTTTTGCGTAGTACTTCGCAGGAAAATCCTTCCCAACTGGACACCTATCCAGCACACTCTTATTTTGCATCGGTAAGTGGTTTATGCAGGAGGCAGGGTGGATATCTCAATTTTACTCAGCGCGGCGGCGGCGATAGCCGGCTTGCTGATAGGCTGGCTGGCGACAAAATCCCATGCCGATCGCCTGCGGGCCGATCTTACCGAAGAGCGGCGCGAGCTGGATATCGAACTGAGCGCGGCGCGGCAGCGGCTGGTGCAGAACCAGCACTGGCGCGACGAGTGTGAGCTGCTGAATAACGAACTGCGCAGCCTGCGCGAGATCAACACCTCGCTGGAGGCCGATCTGCGTGAGGTCACCACCCGGCTGGAGTCTACCCAGCTGCATGCAGAAGATAAAATCCGCCAGATGATCAACAGCGAGCAGCGCCTGAGCGAGCAGTTTGAAAACCTCGCTAACCGCATCTTCGAGCAGAGCAATCGCCGGGTCGAGGAGCAGAACCGACAGAGTCTCCACGGGCTTCTCTCCCCCCTGCGGGAGCAGCTGGACGGTTTTCGCCGCCAGGTGCAGGACAGCTTTGGCAAAGAGGCCCAGGAGCGCCACACCCTCGCCCACGAAATCCGCAACCTGCAGCAGCTTAATGCCCAGATGGCGCAGGAGGCGATCAACCTGACCCGCGCTCTGAAGGGCGATAATAAAGCGCAGGGTAACTGGGGCGAGGTGGTGCTGGCGCGCGTGCTGGAGGCATCCGGCCTGCGTGCCGGCTACGAGTATGAAACCCAGGTCAGCATTGAAACCGAAGCCCGCGCCAGAATGCAGCCCGACGTTATCGTCCGGCTGCCGCAGGGCAAAGACGTGGTCATCGACGCCAAAATGACGCTGGTGGCCTATGAGCGCTACTTTAACGCCGACGATGAGTACACTCGCGAAAGCGCGCTGCAGGAGCACATCGCCTCGGTGCGCAGCCATATTCGCCTGCTGGGGCGGAAAGATTACCAGCAGCTGCCGGGGCTGCGCTCCCTTGACTACGTGCTGATGTTTATTCCCGTCGAGCCAGCATTTTTAGTGGCTCTCGACCGGCAGCCGGAGCTGATCACCGAGGCGTTAAAAAACAATATTATGCTGGTCAGCCCGACCACGCTGCTGGTGGCCCTGCGCACCATCGCTAACCTTTGGCGCTACGAACACCAGAGCCGCAACGCGCAGCAGATTGCCGAGCGCGCCAGTCGCCTCTACGACAAGATGCGCCTGTTTGTTGACGATATGTCGTCGGTGGGGCAGAGCCTGGAGAAAGCGCAGGATAACTACCGCCAGGCGATGAAGAAATTGACCTCCGGGCGGGGAAATCTGCTCGCCCAGGCCGAGGCGTTTCGCGGGCTGGGGGTTGAGATCAAGCGGGAGATCAATCCGGATCTCGCCGACCAGGCCGTGGCGCAGGATGAGGAGTTCCGCCTGCGCGCTGGACAGGAGGGTTGAAACGTAGGGCAATTGCGCCCAATCTGTTACACTTCACGAACAATTTCTTGAATAGCAGGCACTGAGATGGCGGAAGATTCACAGGAAACGACGCATTTTGGTTATCAGACTGTCGCCAAAACGCAAAAGGCAGACATGGTGGCTCACGTATTTCACTCCGTGGCCGCAAAATATGATGTGATGAACGATCTGATGTCGATGGGTATCCATCGTTTGTGGAAACGTTTCACAATTGACTGCAGCGGCGTGCGCCGTGGGCAGAAGGTTCTCGACCTCGCTGGCGGTACCGGCGATCTGACGGCGAAGTTCTCCCGTCTGGTGGGCGAAACCGGGCAGGTAGTACTGGCCGATATCAACGACTCCATGCTGAAAGTCGGGCGCGAAAAGCTGCGCAACCTTGGCGTAGTGGGTAATGTTGAATACGTGCAGGCCAACGCCGAAGCGCTGCCGTTCCCGGACAACACCTTTGACTGCATTACCATCGCCTTCGGCCTGCGAAACGTCACCGATAAAGAGAAAGCGCTGCGCTCCATGTTCCGCGTGCTCAAGCCGGGCGGCCGCCTTTTAGTTCTTGAGTTCTCTAAACCGATTATCGAGCCGCTGAGCAAGGCCTATGACGCCTACTCCTTCCACGTTCTGCCGCGCATCGGCGAGCTGGTGGCGAAGGATGGCGAAAGCTACCGCTACCTGGCGGAGTCCATCCGTATGCATCCCGATCAGGAGACGCTGAAGGCGATGATGCAGGATGCCGGTTTTGAAAACGCAGAGTATTTCAACCTGACGGCGGGTATCGTCGCGCTGCACCGTGGATATAAGTTCTGACAGGAGTGAGTGAATGCCCTTTACGCCTTTAGTGAGCGCTGGAATCGAAGGTGTTCTCAATACATTTTTATATCGCGAAAGGGCATTAAAACCCGCCCGCCAGCGCCTCCAGGGTAAGGTACTGCGTATTGTCCTTAACGAGTTCTCTACACCACTGATTCTGGCCTTTAGCGAGCGCCAGGTTGATGTGCTGAGCGCCTGGGAGGGCGAGGCGGACTGCACCGTTATCACCCAGGCACGCCTGTTACCGAAGCTGCGCGATCGCCAGCAGCTGACTACGCTTATACGCAGCGGCGAGCTGGAAGTGCAGGGCGATATTCAGGTTGTTCAAAACCTTAGCGCGCTTTTCGATCTCGCAGAGTTCGATTTTGCCGAGCTACTTGCCCCTTATACCGGCGATATCGCCGCCGAAGGCATCGCTAAAGTTCTGCGCGGTGGTGCGAAGCGCTTTCGACATGGCCTGCAGCGTCAGCAGCAGTACGTGGCCGAAGCCTTAACGGAGGAGTGGCGTCTGGCACCCGGCGGACTGGAAGTCGCCTGGTTTGCCGAAGAGGCCGCCGCCGTCGCGCGATCGGTTGATGCGTTAACTAAACGGCTGGAAAAACTGGAGGGCAAATGACGCCAGGTGAAATTCGCCGCCTGTACTTCATCATCCAAACTTTTTTAAGTTACGGGCTTGATGAGCTTATCCCACGAATGCGTCTTACCCTGCCGCTTCGGCTCTGGCGTCGCACGCTGTTCTGGATGCCAAACCGTCACAAAGATAAAGAGTTAGGTCATCGTCTGCGGCTGGCGCTGCAGGAGCTGGGACCGGTGTGGATCAAGTTCGGGCAGATGCTCTCTACCCGTCGCGATCTCTTTCCGCCCGTGATTGCCGATCAGCTGGCAATGCTACAGGATCGCGTAGCGCCTTTTGACGGCGTGCTGGCTAAGCGCCAGATCGAAAAGGCGATGGGGGATATTCCCGTCGAGACGTGGTTTGATGATTTTGATATCACGCCGCTGGCTTCGGCCTCTATCGCCCAGGTTCACACCGCCCGCCTGAAAGAGAGCGGCAAAGAGGTGGTCATCAAGGTGATCCGGCCGGATATTTTGCCGGTGATCAAAGCCGATATGCGTCTTATCTATCGCCTTGCGCGCTGGGTTCCTCGCCTGCTGCCGGACGGGCGCCGCCTGCGTCCGCTTGAGGTAGTGAAAGAGTATGAAAAGACGCTGATCGACGAGCTGGATCTGCTCCGCGAAGCGGCCAACGCCATTCAGCTGCGGCGTAACTTTGACAACAGTAAGATGCTCTACGTGCCGGAAGTTTACTCCGACTACTGCAGCCAAAATATGCTTGTCATGGAACGCATATATGGTATTCCAGTGAACGACGTTGCGGCGCTGGAGAGGAACAATACCGATTTGAAGCTTTTGGCCGAGCGTGGCGTGCAGGTGTTCTTTACTCAGGTGTTCCGTGACAGCTTTTTCCACGGGGATATGCACCCTGGCAATATTTTTGTCAGCTATGAGCACCCCGAGGATCCGCAGTATATCGGTATCGACTGCGGTATTGTCGGCTCGCTGAATAAAGAGGATAAGCGCTACCTGGCAGAGAACTTTATTGCGTTCTTCAACCGCGACTACCGTCGGGTCGCCGAGCTACACGTTGATTCCGGCTGGGTACCGCCGGATACCAACGTTGAGGAGTTCGAGTTCGCCATCCGCACCGTTTGCGAACCGATTTTTGAGAAGCCGCTGGCGGAGATCTCCTTTGGTCACGTGCTGCTGAACCTGTTTAATACGGCGCGGCGGTTCAATATGGAAGTGCAGCCGCAGCTGGTGCTGCTGCAAAAAACGCTGCTTTATATTGAAGGTGTAGGGCGTCAGCTCTATCCGCAGCTCGATTTGTGGAAAACGGCGAAACCTTTCCTCGAAACGTGGATCAAAGATCAGGTAGGCTTCCCGGCGCTGGTCCGTTCCCTGAAAGAGAAGGGGCCGCTATGGATTGAAAAAATGCCTGAGCTTCCCGAGCTGATCTACAACAACCTGCGCCAGCATAAGCAGCTGCAGCATAACGTGGATCTGATAGCCCGGGAGATGCGCGTTAACAATGTGCGTCAGGGGCAGTCCCGCTATCTGTTCGGCATTGGAGCAACGTTGATCCTGAGTGGAACGCTCTTTTTGATCAATCGTCCGGAGTGGCAAACGGCGTCCGCATGGCTGATTGCCGGTGGACTGGTCGCCTGGCTTATTGGCTGGCGAAAAACCCGCGTGCTGTAGCCGCACGCTTTATGGGCCGGGTATACGCTACGCGGCCCGCTAATTTCAGCATCTACCCTTGAGGATCATGTATGGGCGGTATCAGTATCTGGCAGTTACTCATTATTGCCGTCATCGTTGTGCTGCTGTTTGGTACAAAAAAGTTAGGCTCTATCGGGTCCGATCTGGGCGCGTCGATCAAAGGCTTTAAAAAAGCCATGGGCGATGACGACAAGCACGAGAAGAAACCGGCGGAGGACGCTGATTTCTCAACAAAAACCCTTGCTGAGAAGCAAGATGATGTGAAAACAGACGAAGAAAAGCGTCGCGATAAAGAGCAGGTGTAATTCGTGTTCGATATTGGTTTTGGTGAGCTGGTACTGGTCTTCGTGATCGGCCTCATTGTGCTGGGGCCGAAGCGTTTGCCGGTAGCGGTCAAAACGGTGGCCGGGTGGGTGCGCGCGCTGCGCTCGCTGGCAAGTACCGTACAGAATGAGCTGGCGCAGGAGCTGAAGATCCAGGAGCTTCAGGACAGCCTGAAGAAGGTCGAAAAAGCGAGTATGGATCACCTGACGCCAGAGCTAAAAGAGTCCATGGATGAGCTGCGTCATGCGGCGGAGTCAATGAAACGTTCTTACAGCGCTAACGATCCAGAACACGCGAGCGACGTAGCGCACACCATTCATAACCCGATAGTGAAAGGGAACGAGGAGCAGCACCAGGGGGTGACGCCTGCCGTTGCGGAGCATCAGGCTAGCGCGCCGGCGCAGGCCCCGAAAGCGCCCGCTGACGGTAAACCCACGCAGCCCGCTGCCGCTGCCGCACATTCACCTTCATCGACAAGTGATAAACCGTAAACATGGCTGTAGAAGATACCCAACCGCTGATTACGCACCTGATCGAGCTGCGAAAACGCCTGATGAACTGCATCATTGCGGTACTGGCTATTTTCGTGGTGCTGGTCTATTTCGCTAACGATATCTACCAGCTGGTCTCTGCGCCGCTGATCAAGCAGATGCCTTTAGGTGCGACAATGATTGCCACCGACGTGGCATCGCCCTTCTTTACGCCGGTGAAGCTGACCTTCATGGTGTCGCTGATCCTCTCCGCACCCGTGATCCTTTACCAGGTGTGGGCCTTTGTTGCCCCTGCGCTCTATAAGCACGAGCAGCGTCTGGTTGTGCCGCTGCTGGTCTCCAGCTCGCTGCTGTTCTATATCGGGATGGCCTTCGCCTACTTTGTGGTCTTCCCGCTGGCGTTTGGCTTTTTGACCCATACCGCGCCGGTTGGCGTGCAGGTGTCAACGGATATCGCCAGCTACCTCGACTTTGTCATGGCGCTGTTTATGGCCTTTGGCGTCTCGTTTGAGGTGCCGGTGGCGATTGTCCTGCTCTGCTGGATGGGCGTGACCACGCCAGACGATCTGCGCCGGAAGCGGCCTTACGTGCTGGTGGGGGCATTTGTTGTCGGTATGCTGCTGACGCCGCCGGACGTCTTCTCCCAGACGCTGCTGGCGATCCCGATGTATTGCCTGTTTGAGGTCGGCGTCTTCTTCTCGCGCTTCTATATCGGCAAACGCCGCTTCCGTCAGGATGACGGCGACGAAACCGAAGACGAAGCCGAACGTCACAAAGAGTAATTACCAGCCGCCCATCAGGGCGGTTGTTTTATGTAGAGAGCGTACGGGGAAACGATGTTTGATATTGGCGTAAATCTTACCAGCTCACAGTTTGCTGGCGATCGCGAGCAGGTTGTCGCACGTGCCGTCGCCGCAGGCGTTAACGGTATGCTGATCACCGGGACCAACCTGCATGAGAGCGAGCAGGCTCAGCAGCTGGCGGCACGGTACGCCGGATGCTGGTCTACGGCGGGCATTCACCCCCATGACAGTAGCCAGTGGCAGCCGGAGACGGCAGAGGCTATTCGCCAGCTGGCCAGCCTGCCGCAGGTCGTAGCGATTGGCGAGTGCGGGCTGGATTTTAACCGTAACTTCTCAACCCCCCAGGCGCAGGAGGTGGCGTTCAGCGCCCAGCTGGCTCTCGCAGCTGAACTCTCCCTGCCGGTATTTCTGCACTGCCGCGACGCCCACGAACGCTTTTTAGCCCTGCTCGATCCGTGGCTGGACAAAATTCCCGGCGCGGTGCTGCACTGCTTTACCGGTTCAGAGCAGGAGGCACGTGACTGTCTGGCGCGTGGGCTTTCTCTGGGGATTACCGGCTGGGTCTGTGACGAGCGGCGTGGGCAGGCGCTCTGTGAGATCGTCCCGCTAATCCCGGCCGATCGCCTGCTGATTGAAACCGATGCGCCCTATCTGCTGCCTCGGGATATCAAGCCTAAGCCAGCGTCACGACGCAATGAACCGGCCTTGCTGGGGCATATTCTGCAACGCGTTGCGCAGCTGCGCGGGGAGGAGGCGGAGTGGCTTGCAGAGGTGACGGATCAAAACGTCAGGCGACTGTTTAACATTACTTTTTAAGCCTTGCGGAAGTCGGTATTTCTGACGCTTTGCACTACCTGCTGATTGAGCAGGTTCAGCAGCAGCATCGAGCGCGCCTCGCCGTCCGGCTCGGTAAAAATCGCTTTCAGTCCTTCGAACGCCCCTTCGGTGATCACCACGCTATCGCCGGGGTAGGGAGTCTGGGGGTCGGTCACCCCTTCGGGCTGATAGTTGGCCAGCTGGGCTATAACCGGCTCAGGCACGGTTGCCGGGCTGGCACCGAAGCGGACAAAATGGCTGACGCCGCGCGTCGCGTTAATTGTGGTAGTGTGGATGACTTCCGGATCAAATTCGATAAACAGATAGTTGGGAAACAGCGGTTCGCTGACTGCGGTGCGTTTGCCGCGCACGATTTTTTCAAGCGTGATCATAGGCGTCAGGCAGTTTACCGCCTGGCGTTCGAGATGTTGCTGGGCGCGTTCAAGCTGGCCCCGCTTGCAGTAAAGTAAATACCAGGCTTGCATAATCACTCTGTTTTGGCTGTTCGTGCGCAAGCATATCAAAACCCGATAATGATGGCTAAGTGGATTATAGAGGTTCTCGCCACGCCCTGAGGTAACGATTTACCCTAATTTAACAAAATTACAGCATCACGCCGATGTTCACCGTATAATGGAAGGCTGACTCCGAGGCCATGATTAACTGCATGAAATACCACGATCTACGTGATTTTATGGCGCTGCTGGAACAGCAGGGCGAACTCAAACGGATTACGCTGCCTGTTGATCCTCATCTGGAAATAACAGAGATTGCCGACCGCACCCTGCGCGCCGGCGGCCCCGCCCTGTTATTTGAAAACCCAACGGGCTACTCCATGCCGGTGCTCTGCAATCTCTTTGGCACGCCGAAGCGCGTAGCGCTGGGAATGGGGCAGGAGGATGTGACGGCGCTGCGCGAGGTGGGTAAGCTGCTGGCTTTCCTGAAAGAGCCGGAGCCACCGAAAGGCTTCCGCGATCTCTTTGATAAGCTGCCGCAGTTTAAGCAGGTGCTCAATATGCCGACCAAACGCCTGCGCGCCGCGCCGTGCCAGCAAAAGGTAGTGCAGGGCGAAGCGGTGGATTTAACGACCATCCCTATCATGCAGTGCTGGCCGGAAGACGCCGCCCCGCTGATTACCTGGGGACTTACCGTCACCCGCGGTCCGCATAAAGAGCGGCAGAATCTCGGTATCTATCGTCAGCAGCTTATCGGCAAGAATAAACTGATCATGCGCTGGCTGTCGCATCGCGGCGGCGCGCTGGATTATCAGGAGTGGTGCGCGGCGCATCCTGGCGAGCGCTTCCCTGTTGCCGTGGCGCTGGGTGCCGATCCCGCGACGATTTTAGGCGCGGTGACGCCTGTACCGGATACGCTTTCTGAATATGCCTTTGCCGGTTTGCTGCGCGGTACCAAAACCGAGGTAGTTAAGTGCATCTCAAACGATCTGGAGGTGCCTGCCAGCGCGGAGATCGTGCTTGAGGGCTACATTGAGCCGGGTGAGATGGCCCCGGAGGGCCCGTATGGTGACCACACGGGCTACTATAATGAGATAGATAGCTTCCCGGTCTTTACGGTGACGCATATTACACAGCGTGAAGATGCTATTTACCACTCCACCTACACCGGTCGCCCGCCCGACGAGCCAGCCGTGCTTGGCGTGGCGCTGAACGAAGTCTTTGTGCCGATCCTGCAAAAGCAGTTTCCGGAGATTGTCGATTTCTATCTTCCCCCGGAAGGGTGCTCATACCGCCTTGCGGTCGTGACCATTAAAAAGCAGTATGCCGGTCATGCCAAGCGCGTGATGATGGGCGTCTGGTCATTCCTGCGGCAGTTTATGTACACCAAATTTGTTATTGTTTGTGACGATGACGTGAACGCGCGTGACTGGAACGACGTTATCTGGGCGATCACCACCCGTATGGATCCGGCAAGGGATACGGTGCTGGTAGAGAATACGCCGATAGACTACCTGGATTTTGCCTCGCCGGTTTCCGGACTTGGCTCAAAAATGGGGCTGGATGCTACCAACAAATGGCCCGGTGAAACCCAGCGTGAATGGGGGCGTCCGATTAAAAAGGATCCTGCCGTTACCGCGCGAATCGATGCTATCTGGGATGAACTGGCCATAATGAGTGACGGTAAAGGCAGCTAATGCGCCGCCGTTTTGCCTTTTGATTCGTAATAAAACGACCCGACAGAGGGAGCGCATGACAACCTTAAGCTGTAAAGTGACCTCGGTAGATGCTATCACCGATACCGTATACCGTGTTCGTCTTGTACCAGACGCGGCGTTTTCATTTCGCGCCGGGCAATATTTGATGGTGGTGATGGACGAGCGCGATAAGCGTCCGTTCTCAATGGCGTCCACGCCGGATGAGCAGGCGTTCATCGAGCTGCATATCGGCGCTTCCGAGCTGAACCTCTATGCCATGGCGGTCATGGACCGGATCCTGAAAGAGCGTGAAATCGTGATCGATATTCCGCACGGCGATGCCTGGCTGCGCGATGACGAAGAGCGTCCGCTGATCCTGATTGCGGGCGGAACGGGCTTCTCCTACGTGCGCTCTATTCTGCTGACCGCGCTGGCGCGCAATCCGGCCCGTGATATCACTATCTACTGGGGCGGGCGCGAAGAGAAGCACCTGTACGATCTCTCTGAGCTGCAAGCCTTAGCGGTTAACCACCCTAATCTGAAGGTGGTGCCGGTGGTCGAGCAGCCGGAAGAGGCGTGGCAGGGCCGCAGCGGCACGGTACTGACGGCGGTGCTACAGGATTTCGGTACGCTGGCCGAACATGATATCTATATTGCCGGACGTTTCGAAATGGCAAAAATTGCCCGGGATCTCTTCTGCAACGAGCGCAGTGCGCGGGAAGATCGCCTCTTCGGCGACGCTTTCGCTTTTATCTAAGCACCAGCGTGACTGGCCCGACGGTCTCTTTCCGCCGGGCCTGCATGACAGCCTTAAACGCGCTCAAACACCGTCGCAATCCCCTGACCCAGACCAATACACATCGTCGCCAGGCCAAACTGCGCATCTTTACGCTCCATCAGGTTCAGCAGCGTAGTGCTGATCCGCGCCCCCGAGCAGCCGAGCGGGTGACCCAGGGCGATCGCGCCGCCGTTGAGGTTGATCTTCTCGTCAATCTGCTCGATCAGGCCCAGATCTTTAATGCAGGGCAGGATCTGCGCCGCAAAAGCTTCGTTCATCTCAAACAGATCGATGTCGCTGACCGCCAGACCGGCTTTTTTCAACGCCAGCTGCGAGGCCGGAACCGGACCGTAGCCCATGATAGAGGGATCGCAGCCTACGACCGCCATTGAACGCACACGGGCACGTGGCGTCAGGCCCAGCTCGCGGGCGCGGCTTTCGCTCATCACCAGCATCGCTGCCGCGCCGTCGGAGAGGGCGGAGGAGGTGCCCGCCGTCACCGTGCCGTTAGCCGGATCGAACGCCGGTCTCAGGGCTGCCAGCCCCTCAACGCTGGTCTCCGGGCGGATCACCTCGTCGTCGCTAAACATTTTCGGCACGCCGTCGGCATCGTGACCACCGGTAGGGGCGATCTCATTTTTGAACGCCCCGGCCTGGGTTGCTGCCCATGCACGGGCGTGGGAGCGGGCGGCAAACTGGTCCTGCATCTCACGGCTGATGCCGTGCATGCGCGCCAGCATCTCAGCGGTTAAGCCCATCATGCCCGCCGCTTTCGCCACGTTACGGCTGAGGCCAGGATGAAAATCAACGCCGTGGCTCATCGGCACGTGGCCCATGTGCTCTACGCCGCCAACCAGGCACGCCTGCGCATCGCCGGTCATGATCATGCGCGCCGCATCGTGCAGAGCCTGCATCGACGAACCACACAGGCGGTTAACGGTCACCGCCGGAACGGAGTGGGGGATCTCCGCCAGCAAGGCGGCGTTACGGGCAATGTTAAACCCCTGCTCCAGGGTCTGCTGCACGCAGCCCCAGTAGATATCGTCCAGCGCTGCGGCATCCAGCGCCGGATTGCGCGCCAGCAGGCTACGCATCAGGTGCGCGGAGAGATCTTCCGCGCGTACGTTACGGAACGCGCCGCCCTTAGAACGGCCCATCGGGGTACGAATTGCATCGACAATGACTACCTGTTCCATTGTGACTCCTTAAGCCGATTTCAGAACGCCTGCCGGGCGGGCTGGCGCAACGGGAGGATAATAGGGTTCGTTATGGCGCGCTTTCTCACGCAGGCCGTCCGGCACGGTGTAGAGCGGGCCGAGGGCGGCAAACTGCTGCGCCCGATCGAGATAGCTGGCGCTGCCCTGCGTGTCGAGCCAGCGGAACGCGCCGCCGTGGAACGGTGGGAAGCCAAGGCCGTACACCAGCGCCATATCGGCTTCCGCCGGGCTGGCGATAATGCCCTCCTCCAGACAGCGCACTACTTCGTTGACCATCGGGATCATCATGCGGGCAATAATCTCTTCATCAGAGAAGTCGCGCTTCGGCTGGCTAACCTCTGCCAGCAGGTCGTCAACGGCAGCATCTTCCTCTTTCTTCGGCTTGCCTTTGCTGTCCTCTTTATAACGCCAGAAGCCCTGGCCGTTTTTCTGTCCAAAGCGGCCCGCGTCAAACAGGACGTCAATGGCGTCGCGATAATCCTTTTGCATCCGCTCCGGGAAGCCCGCGGCCATTACTGCCTGGGCGTGATGTGCCGTATCGATGCCTACCACGTCCAGCAGATAGGCCGGGCCCATTGGCCAGCCAAACTGCTTCTCCATCACCTTATCCACGCGGCGGAAGTCCGCGCCGTCGCGCAGCAGCTGACTGAAGGCAGCAAAGTAGGGGAACAGGACGCGGTTAACGAAGAAGCCGGGGCAGTCGTTAACGACGATGGGCGTTTTGCCCATTTTGCTCGCCCAGGCGACCACTTTGGCGAGGGTCTCTTCCGAGGTTTTTTCGCCCCGGATCACCTCTACCAGCGGCATACGGTGTACCGGGTTAAAGAAGTGCATGCCGCAGAAGTTCTCCGGACGCTGCAGAACGCTGGCCAGCTCGCTGATTGGAATGGTGGAGGTGTTCGAGGCCAGCACCGTATCCGGGCGCACCTTCTGTTCAGTTTCTGCCAGCACCGCCTTTTTAACCTTAGGATTTTCGACAACCGCTTCTACCACCACATCGACGCGATCAAAGCCGGTGTAGTCGAGGGTGGGATGGATCGTGGCAATCACGCCTGCCAGCTTCAAGCCGTCGATCTTGCCGCGTTCAAGCTGCTTATTGAGCAGCTTGCTGGCCTCGCTGATGCCCAGCGTCAGGGATTTATCATTGATATCTTTCATCAGCACCGGCACGCCTTTCCATGCCGACTGGTAGGCGATACCGCCACCCATAATGCCTGCACCCAGCACCGCGGCCTGCTTCGGCGTATCAACGTTCTGGGTTAATTTTTTCGCCTGGCCTTTGACATACTGATCGTTCAGGAAGATGCCCACCAGCGCACGGGCTTCGTTGGTATGGGCCAGCGGAACAAAGCTCTGGTTCTCAAGCACCAGCGCCTCATCACGGCCAAACCTGGCCGCCGCCTCAATGGTTTTCACCGCCGTCAGCGGAGCAGGGTAGTGCTTGCCCGCGGTCTGCATCACCATGCCTTTGGCGATGGTAAAGCTCATGGCGGCCTCAATCTTGCTGAGCTTCAGCGGCTCCAGCTTCGGCTGACGTTTAGCACGCCAGTCCAGATCGCCACTGATGGCCTGGCGTAGCACGGCCAGCGCACCATCGCGCAGTTTTTCCGCTGCTACGATGCCATCGACGAGGCCAATTTTCAGCGCCTGATCGGCACTGACATCTTTGCCAGCGGCGATGATCTCCAGCGCGCTGTCGGCCCCCAGCAGGCGCGGCAGGCGCACCGAGCCGCCAAAGCCCGGCATAATCCCCAGCCTGGTTTCCGGCAGGCCAATGCGCAGGTCCGGCGTCGCCAGACGATAGTCGGTAGCCAGCACGCACTCGCAGCCGCCGCCCAGCGCATAGCCGTTAACGGCGGAAAGGGTTGGAACAGGCAGATCTTCCAGACGGTTAAAGACGCTGTTAGCGAAGTGCAGCCACTGGCTCAGCTGCTCCTCAGGAACCTGGAACAGAGAGAGAAATTCGGTAATGTCCGCGCCGACAATAAAGGCGGCTTTGTCGGAGCGCAGCAGCAGCCCGGTGAGGTCGGGGCTTTTTTCCAGCACGTCCAGCGCCTGGCCGAGACTGGCCACCGTCGCCGTATCGAGCTTGTTGACCGAGCCGGGGGCCGCGAACACCAGTTCAGCAATGCCATCTTCCAGCCAGTCGAGGTACAGGGTATCGCCTTTGTAGAGCATGTCAGTCTCCTGAATCCAGCAGGGTTACTGGTCTTACCAGATGAGACGGAGTGTGGTTATTATGTTAATAAAATGCAAATGAGAGTTTAAAAACTTGCTGGGAGGATCACGCTTAACGGAAAACACGCAGGGGTGAACGGGTATGCTAAGATGCGGAGAATTGACGTCTAAACAAGAAGGGAAAATCATGGACTCACTGGCTGCGCTTTATAAAGATCATATCGTTACCCTACAGGAACGTGCCCGGGACGTGCTGGCCCGCTTTAAGCTCGACGCACTGCTGATTCACTCCGGCGAGCTGTTCAACACCTTCCTCGACGACCATCCGTACCCCTTTAAGGTCAACCCGCAGTTTAAAGCCTGGGTGCCTGTCACGCAGGTTCCCAACTGCTGGTTGCTGGTGGACGGTGTCAATAAACCAAAGCTGTGGTTCTACCTGCCGGTGGATTACTGGCACAACGTTGAGCCGCTGCCGACCTCGTTCTGGACCGAAGAGGTCGAGATCATTGCGCTGCCAAAAGCGGACGGCATCGCCAGCCAGCTGCCTGCGGCGCGGGGCAATATCGCCTATATCGGCCCGGTAGCCGAACGCGCATTGCAGCTGGAGATCAAAGCCGAGAACATCAACCCGAAAGGGGTGATTGACTACCTGCACTATTACCGCGCCTATAAGACCGACTACGAGATGGCCTGTATGCGGGAAGCGCAGAAGACGGCGGTGATGGGACACCAGGCGGCGCACGAGGCGTTTCTCTCCGGCATGAGTGAGTTCGACATCAATATCGCCTACCTGACCGCCACCGGACA
This sequence comes from Pseudescherichia sp., assembly GCA_032055545.1. Taxonomy (GTDB): domain Bacteria; phylum Pseudomonadota; class Gammaproteobacteria; order Enterobacterales; family Enterobacteriaceae; genus Pseudescherichia. Next base: position 54,852 of record DAMBQR010000024.1, read on the forward strand.
CCGGGATACCGACGTGCCCTACAGCAATATCGTGGCGCTCAACGAGCACGCCTCTGTGCTGCACTACACCAGGCTGGATCACCGCGCGCCCGCTGAGATGCGCAGCTTCCTGCTCGATGCCGGTGCCGAGTATAACGGCTACGCTGCCGACCTGACCCGCACCTGGGCGGCCAACGGTGACAACGATTTTGCGCAGCTGATCAAGGATGTCAACGAAGAGCAGCTGGCGCTAATCGGCACCATGAAGGCGGGAGTGAGCTATATCGAGTACCACCTGCAGTTCCATCAGCGCATTGCAAAACTGCTCCGCCGTCATCAAATCGTCACCGACATCAGCGAAGAGGCGATGGTCGAGAACAATCTCACCGGGCCGTTTATGCCGCACGGCATCGGTCACCCGCTGGGCCTGCAGGTACATGACGTTGCAGGCTTTATGCAGGATGATACCGGTACGCACCTGGCCGCGCCGGCGAAGTATCCCTACCTGCGTTGCACCCGCGTAATACAGCCACGGATGGTGCTGACCATTGAGCCGGGTATCTACTTCATCGACTCGCTGCTGGCTTCATGGCGTGAAGGGGAGTTTGGCAAGCACTTCAACTGGCAGAAAATTGAGGCGCTGAAGCCGTTTGGCGGGATCCGCATCGAAGATAACGTGGTGATCCACGAGCATGGCGTGGAGAATATGACCCGGGATCTGAAGCTGGCCTGATGGAGAGCTGGCTGATACCGGCCGCGCCGGTGACCTTCGTGGAGGAGATCAAAAAGAGCCGCTTTATTACGCTGCTGGCCCACACTGACGGCGTAGAGGCAGCGAAGGCCTTTGTTAGCGCCGTGCGGGCAGAGCACCCGGAGGCGCGGCACCACTGCGTTGCCTGGGTGGCCGGGCCGCCGGACGACTCGCAGCAGCTGGGCTTCTCTGATGATGGTGAACCGGCGGGCACGGCGGGCAAGCCGATGCTGGCCCAGCTGATGGGCAGCGGCGTCGGTGAGATCACCGCCGTGGTGGTGCGCTACTATGGCGGCATCCTGTTAGGTACCGGTGGTCTGGTCAAGGCCTACGGCGGCGGCGTGCAGCGCGCGCTTAATCAGCTCACCACCTCCCGCAAATTACCGTTGACCGAATATACTTTGTGTTGTGATTACGCGCAGTTGGCTGGCGTAGAAGCGCTGCTTGGGCAATTCGAGGGCCGGATCGTCACCAGTGACTATCAGGCTGCCGTGCTGCTTCGGGTGGCACTTCCCCGCGCCAGGCTGACCGAGTTTGCCGCTAAGCTGGCAGATTTTAGCCGTGGTTCATTGCAATTATCAGCCATTAAAGAATAATCCCCACCTCATTTATCTGGATACCTAAGGAAGCGGCAGAGATGCATTTTCGCGCCATTACCCGAATCGTTGGACTGCTGGTCATACTGTTTTCCGGAACGATGATCTTGCCCGGCCTGGTTGCGCTGATTTACCGGGACGGCGCGGGGCGTGCATTCACCCAGACCTTCTTTGTGGCGCTGGCGATCGGCTCTTTGCTGTGGTGGCCCAACCGCCGTGAGAAAGGAGAACTCAAGGCGCGGGAAGGTTTTCTGATTGTTGTGCTGTTCTGGACGGTACTGGGCAGCGTGGGGGCCTTACCGTTTATCTTCTCTGAGCGTCCAAACCTGACGGTGACCGACGCCTTCTTTGAATCCTTCTCCGGCCTGACAACCACGGGGGCGACGACGCTGGTGGGGCTGGACACCTTGCCGCACGGCATCCTCTTCTATCGCCAGATGCTGCAGTGGTTTGGCGGGATGGGGATCATCGTGCTGGCGGTAGCCATTCTTCCTATCCTTGGCGTCGGGGGGATGCAGCTCTATCGTGCAGAGATGCCCGGCCCGCTGAAGGATAATAAGATGCGCCCGCGTATCGCCGAGACGGCAAAGACGCTATGGCTTATCTATGTGCTGCTGACCGTGGCCTGCGCAGTGGCGCTCTGGTTTGCCGGCATGCCCGCGTTTGATGCCATTGGACACAGTTTTGCAACTATCGCCATCGGTGGGTTCTCCACCCATGATGCCAGCGTCGGCTTTTTCGACAGCCCAACGATTAACACCATTATTGCTATCTTCCTGCTGATCTCCGGCTGTAACTATGGTCTGCACTTCTCTCTACTGAGCGGACGGAACCTGAAGGTTTACTGGCGCGATCCTGAGTTCAGAATGTTCATTGGCGTGCAGCTGACGCTGGTGGTGATCTGCACCCTGGTGCTCTGGTTCCACGACGTCTACAACTCGGCGGTCACAACGCTAAACCAGGCGTTCTTCCAGGTGGTATCGATGGCAACGACCGCCGGCTTCACTACCGACAGTATTGCGCGCTGGCCGCTGTTCCTGCCGGTGCTCCTGCTCTGCTCGGCATTTATCGGCGGCATGGCGGGGTCAACCGGCGGGGGACTGAAGGTGATCCGCATCCTGCTGCTGTTTAAGCAGGGCAACCGCGAGCTGAAACGTCTGGTGCATCCAAATGCGGTATACAGTATCAAACTGGGTAACCGCGCGCTGCCGGAGCGTATCCTTGAGGCGGTGTGGGGCTTCTTCTCTGCCTATGCGCTGGTCTTTATTGTCAGTATGCTGGCAATTATCGCCACGGGCGTGGATGACTTCTCCGCCTTTGCCTCAGTGGTGGCGACGTTGAACAACCTCGGACCGGGGCTTGGGGTGGTGGCGGATAACTTTGCCAGCATGAATCCGGTGGCGAAGTGGATCCTCATCGCCAATATGCTTTTTGGTCGTCTTGAAGTCTTTACGTTGCTGGTACTCTTTACCCCAACGTTCTGGCGCGAATAAGGGAGCACGCTATGAAAACGTTGATTCTATTTTCCACCCGTGATGGGCAAACCCGTGAGATTGCCTCCAGTATCGCCTCCGAGCTGAGCGAACGGGGCGTCTATGCCGATGTGGTTAACCTGAACCGGACGGAATCTATTGCCTGGGGAGAGTATGACCGCGTGGTTATCGGCGCGTCTATTCGCTACGGTCACTTTCATCCAGCCGTTGATCGCTTTGTGAAAAAGCATCTGCAACACCTTAATGCGCTGCCCAGTGCCTTTTACGCCGTGAACCTTGTTGCGCGCAAGCCAGAGAAGAGTTCGCCGCAAACCAATAGCTATACGCGTAAGTTTCTATTGAACTCACCCTGGCAGCCGGATCGCTGTGCGGTGTTTGCTGGTGCCCTGCGCTACCCACGTTACTCCTGGTACGACCGGATCATGATCCGCCTGATTATGAAGATGACCGGGGGAGAAACAGATACGCGTAAAGAGGTGGTCTATACCGACTGGTCACGCGTAAGCGAATTTGCGCAGGAAATCGCACAATTAACCAGCAAATCGGTGGTAAAGCAGGCATAAAGTCTGCAAAGTGAGCGCTTGAAAAGTTTTTTGCATTTAAGGCTTGTCAGCGCCGGAGAACTCCCTATAATGCGCC
>DAMBQR010000025.1:0-57132 GCA_032055545.1 Pseudescherichia sp.
GCACCTGCCAGAAGTGGTGCAGCTCCTCTTTAATCAGCAGCACCATGCTGTCGATCAGCTGGCGGCCCCAGGGATCGTCGGTCTGCGGCATCACGCCCTTACCAATCTGCCGGTGCAGGGCGACAAAGTCCGGCTCCGGCCCTTCACGGAAGGTGAAGGCCTCGTAGGGCTTCAGCCACGCCAGCAGCGTATCGCCGCCGCTCTTGTCCGCTACGTATTTGCGTACCAGCAGCATCGCCGTCTGCGCGGCCTTAAGCTCGCACACCATATGGTCAGTCAGCAGCAAGGGAAGGTTTGCCGGATCGCGGGCTTTATCAATCCACGCCTGAGGCGTTGGGCAGTGCAGGAAGTGGTGTATCGGGGAGAGTATCTGGGCGTAGTCCATGGAGTTCCTTGCAGTGCGGCAGCAGGCGCTGCCGCACGCACAATCAAAGCCTGTTACTTAACTGCTTAGTGGCGAGTACCGTCATCATCTTCGTCAACGAAATCTTCGTCGTCTTCGTCATCGCCCTCTTCGCCGTTGGGATCTTCGTAGTAGGTGCCCCAGCCGTCGTACTCAACTTCAAACTTCTCTGCCAGGTTCATCAGCTGCTCTACCTGAGCGTCGATCAGATCGGCATTCAGCGCGCACTCGCTCAGAATGTCGCAGCAGATCACCGTGTCGCCCTCTTCCACTTCCAGCTCTTCCGGCTCGGTCACTTCATAACCCAGCTTGAACGCCTCTACCGCCACTTTCTCCAGCGTATCAAAATCGTCAGCGGAGAGATGGTGCTCGATAGTGTAGAGCGCATCAGGATCGCTACCGTCCTCCAGCAGCTCTTCAATAATCAAACGGGTCTCTTCACGCTGCTCTTCCAGATGTTCCTGGTTTGCCATAGCTTGTTCCTCATAATGTGCGGCAGATACTCTTATTTTCACATACCGTCGCCAATGCCTCCACTCCTGACGGAAAAGATTTGTTGAACAGGCTTGCAAATGAATATTTACACATATAAATTGAATTTTAATTCAATTATTGGCCTGAGCCATGTGAGGGAAACATGTCTGCGTTCTACCAGAAACACTTTTTAAAACTGCTCGACTTCACGCCTGCCGAAATTCACGCCCTGCTCCAGCTCGCGGCCCAGCTGAAAAAAGATAAAAAACAAGGTACTGAAGTACCGAAGCTGGCTGGTAAAAACATCGCGCTCATCTTCGAAAAAGACTCTACCCGCACCCGATGCTCTTTCGAAGTTGCCGCCTACGACCAGGGCGCTCGCGTTACCTATCTCGGGCCGAGCGGGAGCCAGATCGGGCATAAAGAGTCAATTAAGGACACCGCCCGCGTGCTGGGCCGCATGTATGACGGCATTCAGTATCGCGGTCACGGGCAGGAGATCGTCGAGGCGCTGGCCCAATTCGCTGGCGTGCCGGTGTGGAACGGCCTGACCAACGAGTTTCATCCAACCCAGCTGCTGGCGGATCTGCTGACCATGCAGGAGCACCTGCCGGGCAAAGCCTTTAACGAGATGACGCTGGTTTACGCGGGCGACGCGCGCAACAACATGGGTAACTCGATGCTGGAGGCCGCCGCGCTGGTGGGGCTGGATCTGCGTCTGGTGGCGCCCCAGGCCTGTTGGCCGGAAGAGAGCCTGGTCACCGAGTGCAGCGCCCTGGCGCAGCAGAGCGGCGGCAGCATCACCCTGACGGAGAACATTGCCGAGGGGGTAAAAGGCGCGGACTTTATCTATACCGACGTCTGGGTATCGATGGGCGAAGCGAAAGAGAAGTGGGCCGAACGTATCGCGCTGCTGCGCGACTATCAGGTGAACAGCCAGATGCTGGCCCTCACCGGCAACCCGCAGGTAAAGTTCCTGCACTGCCTGCCCGCCTTCCACGACGACCAGACCGCCCTTGGCAAACAGATGGCAGAGACGTATGGCCTGCACGGCGGCATGGAGGTGACCGACGAGGTGTTTGAGTCGCCAAACAGCATCGTGTTCGACCAGGCGGAAAACCGCATGCACACCATCAAAGCGGTGATGGTCGCCACGCTGGCTGAATAGTTTACGTAGGCCGGGCACGGCGTATGCCACCGCCCGGCGTTTACATGGCGTATTACGCTACCAGCAGCTTCACCACTACCTTACGCACCTGGGCCGGGTTGCCTACCGCGCACAGCGGCTTATGCACTTCGCCCGGATAGAAGACCACGAAGTCCCCTTCGCTGAGTACCACGGTCTTCTCCTGCTCCCCTTCCGGCAGAAACGCGATGTCCTTATCCGCCAGCCAGTCGGTATCCGGCGTGCCGGCAGGCAGAGTGCTGTAGGTCATCCCCTCCTGGCCTTTCAGTACGATCTGAATATCCAGATAGCGGGCGTGATACTCCGCGCGCCGTTTCGCAAACGGCTCGGTCATATCCTCCGAGAGCAGGAAAAAGAGGCGCGAGCCGTCAATATCGTGCTTGCCGGTTGGCGTCGCATCGTTAACGTGCTGTTTGACGTACTCAATGGCCTGGGCCAGCTCCTGCGGCAGCCAGGACTGCAGGTTGTGAATGTTGCCTGTGATCATGCGTAACCCTCGATATAAAACATCGTTTCATTTTTTACGTTTATACGAAAATTTTGGCTACCCTACCACTGCTTTTTGCCGAAGCCTTGCGATAGCGCATGTTTATCGCCAGGAACGTTAAATTTATGTTAGCGCTTGAGGGAATACTATGCGCGCACGCTGCATAAACGCTCTCTGGCTCGCTTGTCCCACTGCAATATCCACCTGAATTGAGAAGTTAAATAAAAAAACATTTCGCCAGATCACATATTATTATCCGATCAATATCCGTACCGTTGCACATATTTATTTTTAACGACACAGCGCCTCAAAATAAAAAAATAAAACTTGTGCATAGGCATGCAACAGCAAATATATCCCTATATTTTTCAATCGTATAACTACAACCGCAACGAAGCACTTTCTACATCTCATTAACAACAACGAATATTAAAAAGGATTAGTGCGTAGCAATGCATCGCATTACCTAAACTAAAAATAAATTTTCTGAACCATCTCAAATAACCCGGCCGGGGTTATTCCATAGCCCTTCCCTCGTGAACAGCATCACATTATTAATGCAACAGACATTTACTATATCCGCGAAATCCAGCAAAGCCCCACGCGTTATGAATTAACTCATTTCATAGCCTCACTCTCCTATTGCCGGAAAACGTAAGGAATAGTTATGGAAAAACACTATGTCGGATCGGAAGTTGGTCAACTCCGCAGCGTCATGCTGCATCGACCAAACTTAAGTCTGAAAAGGCTGACGCCTTCAAATTGTCAGGAGCTGTTATTTGATGATGTATTATCCGTTGAGCGCGCCGGTGAAGAGCACGATATTTTCGCGAATACGCTGCGTGAGCAGGGCGTTGACGTCCTGTTACTCACCGATCTCTTAACCGAGACCCTGGATACATCAGACGCCAAAGCCTGGCTGCTGCAAACCCAGGTGTCTGATTACCGCCTCGGCCCCGCCTTCGCCAGCGACGTGCGCGGCTGGCTGGCGGATATGCCCCACCGCGAACTGGCGCGACGGTTAAGCGGCGGCCTGACCTACGGTGAAATACCGGCTTCGATCAGTAATATGGTTGTGGATATTCATACGGCAAATGACTTTATTATGAAGCCGCTGCCTAACCACCTCTTTACCCGCGACACCTCCTGCTGGATATATAACGGCGTTTCGATTAACCCTATGGCCAAACCGGCTCGCCAGCGCGAAACCAATAATCTGCGGGCCATCTACCGCTGGCACCCGCACTTTATTAACGGCGAGTTTATTAAATATTTCGGCGATGAAGATATCAATTACGACCACGCCACCCTTGAAGGGGGCGATGTATTAGTGATTGGCCGCGGTACGGTATTAATCGGCATGTCTGAACGTACCACGCCGCAGGGGGTTGAGTTCCTCGCCTCTGCCCTGTTCGCCCACCGCCAGGCCGAACGCGTTATCGCCGTTGAGCTGCCTAAACACCGCTCCTGCATGCATCTCGATACGGTGATGACCCATATCGATATCGATACCTTCTCCGTCTACCCGGAAGTGGTGCGCCCGGACGTGCAGTGCTGGGCGCTGACCCCGGACGGCCATGGCGGGATCGCTCGTCGCCAGGAGACCACCCTGCTACAGGCGCTGGAGAAAGCGCTTGGTGTGACGCAGATCCGGCTCATCACCACCGGCGGCGATGCCTTTGAAGCCGAGCGCGAGCAGTGGAACGACGCCAATAACGTACTGACCCTGCGCCCCGGCGTGGTGATCGGCTACGAGCGCAACGTCTGGACCAACGAGAAGTATGACAAGGCGGGGATTACCGTTCTGCCCATTCCAGGGGATGAGCTGGGACGCGGGCGCGGCGGTGCGCGCTGCATGAGCTGCCCGCTGGAACGCGACGCGATTTAAGGTAAGGAGCCGATAATGAAAACGGAGACAAAACCGACCCTCGTCGTCGCCCTTGGCGGCAACGCCCTGCTGAAACGCGGTGAGCCGCTGGAAGCCGCGATCCAGCGCAAGAATATCGATCTGGCCGCCAGGACGATCGCCCAGCTTACCCGGCACTGGCGGGTGGTGCTGGTGCACGGCAACGGCCCCCAGGTGGGCCTGCTGGCACTGCAAAACAGCGCCTATACCGGCGTCACGCCCTATCCGCTGGATGTGTTGGGGGCCGAGAGCCAGGGGATGATCGGCTACATGCTGCAACAGTCGCTGAAAAACAGGCTTCCCGACTGCGAAGTGAGCGTCCTGCTCACCCAGGTGGCAGTGGATCCCGCCGACCCCGCCCTGGTGAATCCCACCAAATATATTGGACCCATTTATGACCAGCCGCAGGCCGACGCGCTGGCCGCCGAAAAAGGGTGGTGTTTTAAGGCCGACGGCAGCCATTTCCGTCGCGTGGTCCCCTCCCCGCAGCCGATGCGCATTGTCGAGCGCGATGCCGTCGAGGCGCTTATCCAGCGCGGCCATCTGGTGATCTGCAACGGCGGCGGCGGCGTTCCGGTGGTTGAGAAAGCGGATGGCTACCACGGTATTGAGGCGGTCATTGATAAAGACCTCTCCGCCGCGCTGCTGGCCCGCCAGCTGGAGGCCGACGCGCTGCTGATCCTCACCGATGCCGATGCGGTCTATCTCAACTGGGGTACACCGGAGCAGCGCCCGCTCACCCACACCACGCCGCAGCAGCTCAGCGGCTTCACCTTCGACGCCGGTTCGATGGGACCAAAAGTCGCCGCCTGCTGCCGCTTTGTTAAGACCTGTAACGGCATCGCCGGGATCGGCTCCCTGACAGATGGCCTGGCCATTCTCGCTGGCGAGCGCGGAACCCTGATCCGTAACGATCCTCTTCAATAAACATATTAAGGACAATCTATGAACATCTCTTTGAAAAACCGTAATTTTCTGAAGCTGCTGGATTTTACGCCAGATGAGATCCACTTCCTGATCGATTTAGCAATAGAGCTAAAAGCGGCCAAAAAAGCGGGCCGCGAAAAGCAGACCCTGCGCGGTAAAAACATCGCGCTGATCTTCGAGAAAAGCTCTACCCGCACCCGTTGCGCCTTCGAGGTCGGGGCCTTTGATCAGGGTGCACAGGTAACCTATATCGGACCGAGTGGCTCGCAGATTGGCCATAAGGAGTCTATGAAAGACACCGCACGCGTGCTCGGTCGCATGTACGATGGCATTGAGTATCGTGGCTATGGGCAAGCGATCGTCGAGGAGCTGGGTGAGTTCGCTGGCGTTCCGGTGTGGAACGGCCTGACCAACGAGTTTCACCCCACGCAGATTCTGGCCGATCTGATGACCATGCTGGAGCACGCTCCGGGTAAACGTCTCTCCGAGCTGCGTTTCGCCTACCTGGGCGATGCGCGTAACAACATGGGCAACAGCCTGATGGTCGGCGCAGCCAAAATGGGCATGGACATCCGGCTGGTCGCCCCGAAAGCGTTCTGGCCGGACGAGGCGCTGGTGGCGCAGTGCCGGGAGATTGCCCTGGAGACCGGGGCAAAAATCACCCTGACCGATGATGTTGAGGAGGGAGTGGCGGGCGTCGATTTTCTCTACACCGACGTCTGGGTCTCGATGGGCGAGCCGAAAGAGGCGTGGAGCGAGCGTGTCAGCCTGATGAAACCCTACCAGGTGAATCAGCAGGTGATTGAGGCCACCGGCAATCCGCAGGTGAAATTTATGCACTGCCTGCCGGCCTTCCATAACGAGCACACCACCGTAGGACGCGAAATCGAGCTGGCCTGGGGGCTGAAGGGGCTGGAGGTCACCGAGGAGGTGTTCGAATCCGCCTGCTCCATTGTGTTCGATGAAGCAGAGAACCGGATGCACACCATCAAAGCGGTGATGGTAGCGACCCTCGGCGAGTAACCACTCCGGGCGTCGCCGCATCTGCGACGCCCATACAGGGAGAGAACCCTATGCGCAGATTCAAATTCCCCTCTGCCTACACCATTCTGTTTGTCCTGATTGCGGTGGTTGCCGCGCTGAGCTGGATCGTCCCTGCCGGACACTACCAGATGGTGATGAACGAGACGCTCGGTAAAGAGGTGCCCGTGGCAGGGACCTATGCGCCCGTTGCCGCCCAGCCGCAGGGGATCGTTGCCATTATTATGGCCCCCATCAGCGGCCTGTACGATCCCGATACCGGACAGGCGGGTGCCATTGACGTCGCGCTGTTTGTGCTGATCATCGGCGGCTTTCTGGGGATCGTCAATAAAACCGGGGCCATCGATGCGGGGATCGAACGCGTCACGCAGAGGCTGAAAGGGCGTGAAGAGTGGATGATCCCCATCCTGATGGGGCTGTTTGCCGCAGGCGGCACGATTTATGGCATGGCGGAGGAGTCGCTGCCGTTCTACACCCTGCTGGTACCGGTGATGATGGCGGCGCGCTTCGATCCGCTGGTGGCCGCCTCTACCGTGCTGTTAGGTGCAGGGATTGGCACCCTCGGCTCGACCATCAACCCCTTCGCCACGGTGATTGCCGCCAACGCGGCGGGCATTCCGTTTACTCACGGCATCTGGCTGCGGGTCGCGCTGCTGGTGGCGGGCTGGCTTATCTGCGTCGCGTGGGTAATGCGCTATGCGCGCCAGGTACGCCAGGATCCCAGCCGATCCATCGTTGCGGATAAGCAGGAGGAGAACATGGCCCACTTCCTGGGCGGCAAGCGCCAGCAGGATCTGGTCTTCACCGGCACGCGCAAGCTGATCCTGGTCATCTTCGCCCTCGCCTTTGCGGTGATGATCTACGGCGTGGCGGTGCTGGGCTGGTGGATGGGGCAGATCTCCGGCGTCTTCCTCGCTGCGGCCATCATCACCGGCGTGCTGGCCCGCATGAGCGAGGAGGAGCTGACCGCCACCTTTATTGACGGCGCGCGGGATCTGCTGGGCGTGGCGTTAATTATCGGCATCGCCCGCGGCATCGTGGTGGTAATGGACAAGGGCATGATCACCCATACCATTCTGCACAGCGCCGAAGGGCTGGTCAGTGGCCTCTCCAGCGTGGTGTTTATTAACGTCATGTACTGGCTGGAGGTGGTGCTCTCGTTTCTGGTGCCCTCCTCCTCCGGGCTGGCGGTGCTGACGATGCCGATCATGGCCCCGCTGGCGGACTTTGCCCGCGTCGATCGCGATCTGGTGGTCACCACTTACCAGGCCGCGTCCGGCATTGTCAATCTGGTCACCCCCACCTCGGCGGTGGTGATGGGCGGGCTGGCCATTGCCCGCGTGCCTTACGTCCGCTATCTGAAATGGGTCGCGCCGCTGCTGCTGATATTGACCGTCTTGATCTGCCTGGTGTTAAGCCTCGGCGCGCTGCTTTAACCACTACAGGGAGAAAAGAGTATGAAGGAATACCGCGACTGCTCCACCAAAGAACAGCAGCAGCTTGCCCTCTGCCAGCGGCTGGTGACCGAGAAGAGCTACCTGTCGCAGGAGGCGATCCGCCGGGATCTCCAGCAGCACGGCTATGACACCATTAGCCAGTCCACGGTGTCGCGCCTGCTGAAGCTGCTGGGCATTATTAAGATCCGCAACGCCAAGGGTCAGCGGATCTATGCCCTTAACCCCCAGCTGCGCCCGACGCCGGATGCCGCTCGCTGCCTCGCCGATATGGTGGTGAACGTCGAGCACAACCGCGAGTTTATTCTTATTCATACCGCCGCGGGATACGGGCGAGCGGTAGCCCGTATTCTGGACTACCACGCTCTACCGGAGATCCTTGGCGTGGTGGCAGGCAGCAGTATCGTCTGGGTCGCTCCGCGCGATGTACAGCGCACCCCACAGGTGCGCAATCGCGTTAATCATCTATTAAAAATGCATTTATATGCAAAATAACCGTTTGCTTCTGGTAAATAGCGCATCGATCGCTTGATTCGCCTTATGAGCTGAGTATAATCGCGGACAATTTGCCGGGAGGAAGCATGGTCAAATCCGTTCGACACACTGTCTCACCGCGCCTGAAAGAGGGCGCTGGCCTGCCGTTTTTCTTCCCGCTGCTCACCTATTTCTATAGCCCCTCTTTTGAGGGGCTTTTTTTTGCGCAGACGTCAGGAGATAACCATGGCTAATCCGCTCTATCAGAAACATATCATTTCCATAAACGATCTCAGTCGCGAAGAACTGGAACAGGTGCTGGAGACCGCCGCCAGCCTGAAAGCTAACCCGCAGCCGGAGCTGCTGAAGCACAAGGTGATCGCCAGCTGCTTCTTTGAGGCCTCTACCCGCACCCGCCTGTCGTTTGAGACCGCGATGCACCGCCTCGGCGCGAGCGTGGTCGGCTTCTCCGACAGCAGCAACACCTCGCTGGGCAAAAAAGGCGAGACCCTGGCGGACACTATCTCCGTCATCAGCACCTACGTTGACGCCATCGTGATGCGTCATCCGCAGGAGGGGGCGGCGCGGCTGGCCACCGAGTTCTCCGGCGGCATTCCGGTGCTGAACGCGGGGGATGGCGCAAACCAGCACCCGACCCAGACCCTGCTCGATCTCTTTACCATTCAGGAGACCCAGGGTCGGCTGGAGAGCCTCAACATTGCGATGGTAGGCGACCTCAAGTATGGCCGCACCGTCCACTCGCTGGCCCAGGCGCTGGCGAAGTTCAACGGCAACCGCTTCCTGTTTATCGCCCCCGATGCGCTGGCGATGCCGCAGTACATCCTCGATATGCTGGACGAGCGCGGGATTGCCTGGAGCCAGCACGCCACCATTGAAGAGGTGATCCCGGAGGTGGATATCCTTTACATGACCCGCGTACAGAAAGAGCGTCTGGATCCATCCGAATACGCCAACGTGAAGGCGCAGTTTGTCCTGCGCGCCAGCGACCTGCACAGCGCCCGCGACAATATGAAGGTGCTGCATCCGCTGCCGCGCGTCGATGAGATTGCCACCGACGTGGATAAGACGCCGCATGCCTGGTACTTCCAGCAGGCGGGCAACGGCATCTATGCGCGTCAGGCGCTGCTGGCGCTGGTGCTCAACCGCGATTTGGCCTAAGAGAGGGGGAAAACGAGATGACACACGACAATAAATTGCAGGTCGAAGCGATCAAGCGCGGCACGGTGATTGACCATATCCCGGCCCAGGTGGGCTTTAAGCTCCTGACCCTGTTTAAGCTGACCGAAACCGACCAGCGGATCACCATCGGCCTGAACCTGCCCTCAGGGGAGATGGGCCGCAAGGATCTGATCAAGATCGAAAATACCTTCCTCACCGATGAGCAGGTTAACCAGCTGGCGCTCTACGCGCCGCACGCTACGGTAAATCGCATCGACGACTATGAGGTGGTGGGCAAATCGCGACCTAATCTGCCAGCGCGCATCGAGGCGGTACTGGTCTGCCCCAACAGCAACTGCATCAGCCATGCGGAGCCGGTGTTCTCCAGCTTTGCGGTGAAGCAGCGCGCCAATGATATTGCCCTGAAGTGCAAATATTGTGAAAAAGAGTTCTCCCATACGGTAGTGCTGGCGAGCTAAGCATTAATAAACATCATCTAATTCAGATTGGTCATCCCCTCCGCGCTGCCTATAATGGCGCGGAACCTCACTACCATTCGCTTTCAGGAGAAATGATGACAAAAATTATCGCGACGGAAAATGCACCGGCAGCCATTGGTCCTTATGTTCAGGCGGTCGATCTCGGCAGCATGATCCTCACCTCCGGCCAGATCCCGGTCGATCCGAAAACCGGCACCGTACCGGACGATATCGCTGCCCAGGCGCGCCAGTCGCTGGAGAACGTTAAGGCTATCGTTGAAGCCGCAGGCCTGAAGGTAGGCGATATTGTTAAGACCACGGTGTTCGTGAAGGATCTGAACGACTTCGCCACCGTTAACGCGACCTACGAAGCGTTCTTTAATGAGCATCAGGCTGCCTTCCCGGCGCGCTCCTGCGTGGAAGTGGCCCGCCTGCCGAAAGACGTGAAGATCGAGATCGAAGCGATCGCCGTGCGCCGTTAACCGTCTGACGCGACGGTGCAACGCCGGGCGGCACAAAGACGCCCGGCTTTATGCTCCTGCTCAGCCAGAGAGGAACGTTGATGGCGAAAGCACGTTTTACCGATGAGCAGATCGCCGAGTTTCTTTACCAGTCAAAAAACGGCGTACCCGACAAGCTTCTGTGCGAGCAATATGGGTTCAGCATAAGCACGCTTCGGCGCTGGCAAGCGTTACACGCTGAAGGCATCAGGCGGGAGTTAAAACAGGCCGAGTCTGCGGCCGGGAAAGTATTTTTGGGCGCTATCGTGGCTGCCCTGTTACTTACGTTCGCCTTCTCAAAATCCGTTGGCGCACTGGTTATTCCCCTCTTTTTGCTTTATTGCATTTACTACATCCGCCGCTTTCACACTCTATCGGCAAAGCACATTAAAGCGGAAAACGCCGCTCTCGCCCGCTTTGGATTAGGTGCAAACAATGCGTTTTACCAGTTTTGCTGGATCGCAATCATCCTGATTATCTGCGCCCTTGGATACGGTATCGTGCGGCTGACGTGAATGACGTAGCATCCACGTCGCGTTTAGTGAGCAAATTTTACCCCTGAAAATTTACATTTCCTGCAGCGCACGTCCTCTGCACGCTCCCCGTTTTACCTTGTCCTGCGTCAATAAAATCGCAAACTTGTTTGATGCAAATCACTATATGTAGCACTTAAAATGCCGTCCCGGCGCTACATATTGTAGTGATCGTCTACTATTCCAACACTGCCGTGGATAACATTTTAACTATGGAGAGATCATGACCCCGCATGTGATGAAGCGAGATGGCTGTAAGGTACAGTTCAAATCAGAGCGTATTCGGGAGGCCATTCTGCGCGCCGCCGCTGCGGCGGGCGTTGATGATGCTGACTATTGCGCAACCGTCGCAGAGGTGGTCAGAGAGCAGATGCAGTCGCGATCGCAGGTAGACATCAGCGAGATCCAGACGGCGGTGGAAAACCAGCTGATGGCCGGTCCCTACAAGCAGCTGGCCCGGGCCTATATTGAGTATCGCCACGATCGCGATATCTCCCGGGAGAAGCGCGGTCGCCTGAATCAGGAGATCCGCGGCCTGGTAGAGCAGACCAACTCCGCCCTGCTCAATGAGAACGCCAACAAGGACAGCAAGGTGATCCCAACCCAGCGCGATCTGCTGGCCGGCATCGTCGCCAAGCACTACGCCCGTCAGCACCTGCTGCCGCGTGACGTGGTGCTGGCCCACGAGCGCGGGGAGATCCACTACCACGATCTCGACTACTCCCCCTTCTTCCCGATGTTTAACTGCATGCTTATCGACCTGAAGGGGATGCTGACCCAGGGCTTCAAGATGGGCAACGCCGAGATCGAGCCGCCGAAGTCTATCTCTACCGCCACAGCGGTCACCGCGCAGATCATTGCCCAGGTGGCCAGCCATATCTACGGCGGGACTACCATCAACCGCATTGATGAGGTACTGGCCCCGTTCGTGACCGCCAGCTTCAACAAGCACCGTGAGATTGCCGAGACGTGGCAGATCCCGGACGCCGACGGCTACGCCCGCTCGCGCACCGAGAAAGAGTGCTACGACGCCTTCCAGTCGCTGGAGTACGAGGTCAATACCCTGCACACCGCCAACGGCCAGACGCCGTTCGTGACCTTTGGCTTCGGGCTGGGCACCCGCTGGGAGTCGCGCCTGATCCAGCAGTCAATTCTGCGCAACCGCATTGCCGGCCTCGGTAAAAACCGCAAAACGGCGGTGTTCCCGAAGCTGGTGTTCGCCATCCGCGACGGGCTGAACCATAAGCCTGGCGACGCCAACTACGATATCAAGCAGCTGGCGCTGGAGTGTGCGAGCAAGCGCATGTACCCGGATATTCTCAACTATGACCAGGTGGTGAAAGTAACAGGCTCCTTTAAAACGCCGATGGGCTGCCGCAGCTTCCTCGGTGTCTATGAAGATGAGAACGGGGAGCAGATCCACGATGGGCGCAATAACCTTGGCGTGATCAGCCTGAACCTGCCGCGTATCGCCCTGGAGGCCAAAGGCGACGAGACAGCGTTCTGGACGCTGCTCGACGAGCGTCTGGCGCTGGCCCGCAAGGCGCTGATGACCCGTATCGCACGCCTCGAAGGGGTCAAAGCCCGCGTCGCCCCTATTCTCTATATGGAGGGGGCGTGTGGCGTGCGGCTGAAGGCTGACGACGAGATCTCCTCTATCTTTAAAAACGGTCGCGCGTCGATTTCGCTGGGCTATATCGGCATTCACGAAACCATTAACGCCCTCTTTGGCGATACGCCTATGTACGACAGCGAAACGCTGCGCGCCAAAGGCATCGCTATCGTCGAGCGGATGCGCCAGGCCGTAGATCGGTGGAAGGATGAGACCGGGTACGGCTTCAGCCTCTACAGCACGCCAAGTGAAAACCTCTGCGACCGCTTCTGCCGTCTCGATACCGCCGAGTTCGGTGTGGTGCCGGGCGTCACCGATAAGGGCTACTACACCAACAGCTTCCACCTCGACGTGGAGAAGAAGGTTAACCCCTACGACAAGATTGATTTCGAAGCGCCCTACCCACCGTTAGCCAACGGCGGCTTTATCTGTTACGGCGAGTATCCCAACATCCAGCACAACCTGAAGGCGCTGGAGGATGTCTGGGACTACAGCTATCAGCACGTGCCCTACTACGGCACCAACACGCCGATCGACGAGTGCTACGAGTGCGGCTTTACCGGCGAGTTCGCGTGCACCAGCAAAGGCTTTACCTGCCCGAAATGCGGCAACCACGACGCCGCCCGCGTCTCGGTAACCCGCCGGGTATGCGGCTATTTAGGCAGCCCGGACGCGCGCCCGTTCAACGCTGGCAAGCAGGAAGAGGTGAAGCGCCGCGTCAAGCATTTGGGCAACGGGCAGATTGGATAAATTTAATGCCCGGTGGCGCTACGCTTACCGGGCCTACGGGTCTCGCATCCTTTGTAGGCCGGGTAAGCGTAGCGCCACCCGGCGTGGCTATTCGCAATGAGATTTCACCAGTACTATTCAACAGATATTGTTAATGGCCCCGGCACGCGCTGCACGCTCTTTGTCTCGGGGTGCGTGCACGAGTGCACCGGCTGCTATAACAAAAGCACCTGGCGGCTCAACTCCGGCAAGCCCTTTACCGCCGAGATGGCAGATCGCATTATTAACGATCTCAACGATACGCGGATCAAACGCCAGGGCATTTCGCTCTCTGGCGGCGATCCGCTCCATCCGCAAAACGTGCCGGATATTCTCCGCCTGGTGCAGCGCATCCGAGCCGAGTGCCCTGAAAAGGATATCTGGGTCTGGACCGGCTATAAGCTGGATGAGCTAAGCCGCGATCAGATAGCAGTCGTCGATCTGATTAACGTGCTTATTGACGGTAAGTTTATGCAGGATCTGAAGGATCCGATGCTGATCTGGCGCGGCAGCAGCAATCAGGTTGTCCACCACCTGCGCTAATCTGGCGCAGGCTTTTATTAAATCATTTCTCTTCATTGCCGATAACTTTTCTGTCTCGTTTATCCAACGCAGATGTAGTCACCTCCCCGGGGGACCCCGTTCCCCTGCGTTTCGCACAGCATACTGTTTTTCGGAGATGATGATGAATAGCATAGAAAAAATAAGCGCCGTCAGTGCGCAGGGTGATTCGCATTTATCTAACGGCGATAACCCATCCACTCTGCTAAATAACAGCAAATTAGCAGAGATTAATAGTGATAATAATATGACTCCTTCTGAAGACGGCAGCACGAAGATTACGCTTACGTCTAAAACGCAGGATGAGATCGATAAACAGCAGCAGATAAAAAAAGAGGAGATAAAGAAGACCGACTATACGATGGAACTAACCGGTATTCCGCTGTATGGCGGCCGTCTTATCTCCGTCACTAAATATCCGAACGGCAGCGAAGAGATTATTGATACCCTCTCCGGGCAGCGAATAACGCGGCAGGATCTGCAGCAGGTTATTTCCCCGCTGGAGGTAAAGGTAGTCGAGGCGAATAATAACCCCGATCGCGGGGTGGAATAAACAGGCAAGGCGGGAGGTGACTCCCGCCTTTATATTAGCGAAACTTCTGGTGGTAGGTATTGCGGGTGGTTTTAAACTCTTCCGCTGCCGCCTGGGCCTCTTGCACCTTGCCGGCATTGGCCAGCTGCAGCGCGCCGTCAATCTGACCAACCAGAACATCAAACCCGTGACGGAAGTCTTTCATCTCCGGGCTGTCCGGCGCTTTGTCTTCCATCTTCGGCGGGGTCGCTTTCTGGGCATCCAGCGCAGCGGTGCGCATCTTAGTTAACGCATCCTTCATCTCCGCCGCGTCACTGGTTTTCTGCACCACTTTCAGATTGTCGTTGAGGGTCTCCATATCCTCGTCCAGATCTGCCGCAAAGGCGGCAGAAGAGGCCAGAACTAAAGAGGAGACGGCTAACATCGTTAACAACTTTTTCCGCATTGCTCATGTCCTTTTATTATTGTTAAAAACGGCTTACTGCCCGGCGATCTTCATCTCCGGCAGCAGCACTGAACCACACTGTATATTACTGCGTGTTTCAATATCGTTACCGATGGTCACCATATTACGCCACATCTCTTTCAGGTTGCCAGCGATGGTAATTTCGCTCACCGGATACTGAATTTCACCGTTCTCTACCCAGAAACCTGCCGCGCCGCGGGAGTAGTCGCCGGTAATGCCGCTCACGCCCTGGCCCATCAGCTCGGTCACCACCAGTCCGGTGCCCATCTCTTTCAGCATCTGCTCAAAGCTGAGGCCCTGCCCGTTGATACGCCAGTTATGGATGCCGCCCGCGTGACCGGTGCTTTTCAGCCCCAGCTTGCGCGCTGAGTAGCTGGTCAGCAGCCACTGGGTCAGGATGCCATCCTTGATGATGTCCCGGCGCTCGGTGCGCACGCCTTCGCTGTCGAATGGCGTCGAAGCCAGCCCTTTCAGCAGGTGCGGGTGCTCCTCAATGGTCAGCCACTCCGGCAGGATCTGCTTGCCGAGAGAGTCCAGCAGGAAGGTCGATTTACGGTAGACCGCGCCGCCAGCAATGGCCCCAACGAGGTGACCAAACAGCCCGGTGGCCACTTCGTTGGCGAAGATTACCGGGGCTTTCATGGTGGAGAGCTTACGCGGCGAGAGACGTGCCAGGGTGCGTCTGGCGCACTCGTCACCTACCCACTCCGGCGACTTGAGATCGCCCAGCGCCCTGCCCATGGTGTAGGCGTAGTCGCGCTCCATATCGCCGTTCTCTTCGGCGATCACGCAGCTGGAGAGCGAGTGGCGGCTGGAGCAGTAACCCTGCAGCATGCCGTGGCTGTTACCGAAGACTTTGATCCCGTAGTGGCTGTTGAAGCTACCGCCTTCGGTGTTGGTGATGCGCTTGTCCGCCTTCAGCGACGCCTGCTCGGCGCGGGCGGCCAGCTCAATGGCCTCGTCCGGGGTAATTTCTGCCGGATGGAACAGATCCAGATCCGGGGCGTCAAACGCCAGCAGATCGCGGTCTGCGACGCCAGCAAACGGGTCCGGCGAGGTGTAGCGGGCGATGTCCAGCGCCGCCTGCACGGTACGGGCGATCGCGTCCGGACTCAGATCGGTAGACGAGGCGCTGCCTTTACGGTTTTGGTGATAAACGGTGATGCCCAGCGCACCGTCGCTATTAAATTCAACGTTCTCCACCTCACCGTAGCGGGTGCTGACGCTAATACCGGTGGTCTTCGATACCGCGACTTCTGCACCGTCTGATTTACCTGCGGCTAAGCCCAGTGCGGTGGAGACGGCCTCTTCCAGTGCTTTGCGTTGCTCTGCAACTTGTGTGATTACTTTCATCGCCAATGCCATAATGTAAGGGGAGTTTTAAAGAAGTCTAACAGAGAACCCATTCTCAGTGTGCTCCCAGGGTGTTAGTATTAGCCTCTTTTTTAAGGAGCCTGAGATGACCAAGCAGCCCGATGACTGGCTCGACGACGTACCCGGTGATGATATCAACGATGAAGATGATGAGATCATCTGGGTCAGTAAAAGTGAAATTAAGCGCGATGCGGAAGAGTTAAAACGCCTCGGCGCAGAGATGGTAGACCTGGGCAAGAACGCCCTCGACAAGATCCCGCTGGATGACGATCTGCGCGCCGCCATTGAGCTGGCGCAGCGTATCAAGAAAGAGGGCCGCCGCCGCCAGATGCAGCTGATTGGCAAACTGCTGCGCCAGCGCGACGTCGATCCGATCCGTCAGGCGCTGGATAAGCTGAAAAACCGCCATAACCAGCAGGTGGCGTTCTTCCACAAGCTGGAGCACCTGCGCGATCGTCTGATCGCCGAAGGTGACGACGCGGTGCCGGAGGTGTTAAACCTGTGGCCGAACGCCGATCGCCAGCAGCTGCGTTCGCTGATCCGCAACGCGCAGAAAGAGCGCGACGGCAACAAGCCGCCGAAATCCGCACGTCTGATCTTCCAGTATCTGCGCGAGCTGTCGGAAGCCGAAGAGTAATCTGTAAATGCCGGGCAGCGCTTCGCTTGCCCGGCCTACATCGTCTATTTCTGCGCTAGCTTGTCCAGCAGCTTCTGGTGGATGCCGCCAAAACCACCGTTGCTCATCACCAGAATGTGATCCCCCGGCTGGGCGGTTTTCACAATCATATCCGCCAGTGCGTCAACATCCGTATGCCAGTGGGCAGGCTGTATGCACGCCTCTGCCACTTCCGACACCTGCCACGGAATATGCTGCGGCTGCAGCAGGAAGACCTCATCGGCACGGCCCAGCGACGGCGCCAGATCGTCCTTACAAAGGCCCATCTTCATGGTATTTGAGCGTGGCTCCAGCACCGCAATAATCCGTGCCGTGCCGCCGACCTTGCCGCGCAGTGCGGCGAGCGTGGCCAGAATTGCGGTCGGGTGGTGGGCGAAGTCGTCGTAGACGGTAACGCCGTTAGCGGTACCGCGCAGCTCCAGGCGGCGGCGGGCGTTCACAAAGGTGCCGAGGGCGTTGGCCGCATCCGCAGGCGTGACGCCAACGTGGCGGGCAGCGGCAATCGCCATCAGGCCGTTATGCATGTTGTGCTCCCCGACCAGATCCCACTTTACCTGTCCCACACGCTCGCCGTCCAGCAGCACTTCCCACTCCGAGGCGTCGGTGGTGAGCTTTTTCGCCTGCCAGTGGCCCTGCTCGCCCACCAGCTCCTGCTCGCTCCAGCAGCCCATCGCCATCACCTGCTTCAGGTTAACGTCGCCCTCCGGCAGGATGATCTTGCCCTGCCCCGGCACAATGCGCACCAGGTGGTGGAACTGCTTCTGAATCGCCTTCAGGTCGTCGAAGATGTCGGCGTGATCGAACTCAAGGTTGTTGAGGATCAGCGTGCGCGGCGCGTAGTGCACAAACTTGGAGCGCTTATCAAAGAACGCGCAGTCATACTCGTCGGCCTCAATCACAAAGAACGGGCTGTCGCCCAGACGGGCAGAGACGTCGAAGTTGCCCGGTACGCCGCCAATCACAAAGCCAGGCTTGTAGCCGCAGGCTTCGAGGATCCAGGTCGCCATACCGGCGGTGGTGGTTTTACCGTGGGTACCGGCTACCGCCAGCACCCAGCGATCGCGCAGGACAAAGTCGTGCAGCCACTGCGGACCGGACATATAGGGAATGCTCTTCTCCAGCACCGCCTCAACGCACGGATTGCCCCGCGTCATGGCGTTACCAATTATCACCAGATCCGGCGCCGGATCGAGCTGGCTGGCGTCGTAACCCTGAATCAAAGAGATGCCCTGCTTCTCCAGCAGCGTGCTCATCGGCGGATACACATTGGCGTCCGATCCCGTTACTTCATGACCTAAAGCACGCGCCAGCAGCGCCAGCCCGCCCATGAAGGTTCCACAAATTCCTAAAATATGAATGCGCATACGTCTGTCCTTCTTTTAACTGGCGCTCATATTACCCCCATGTCCGGCACAGAGAAATGCATTTAAGCGGAATCTCACTATTGCTGGCGCGATTCACCTGTGCGCATTAATTTAGATCTTTGTTAGTATTGCTACAGTCGCTTTACTCCACATTAATTGCAGGGAAAGTGTTATGAAAACGTTAGGTGAATTTATCGTCGAGAAGCAGCATGATTTTTCTCATGCTACCGGGGAACTGACCTCGCTGCTGTCCGCGATAAAGCTGGGCGCCAAAATCATCCACCGCGATATTAATAAAGCGGGGCTGGTCGATATTCTGGGGGCCAGCGGGGCCGAAAACGTGCAGGGCGAGGTGCAGCAAAAACTTGATCTGTTCGCGAATGAGAAACTGAAGGCGGCGCTGCGCGCGCGAAACATCGTGGCCGGTATTGCCTCAGAAGAAGAAGATGAGATCGTTGTTTTTGATGGCTACGAGCACGCGAAATACGTGGTGCTGATGGATCCGCTGGATGGCTCCTCCAACATTGACGTTAACGTCTCCGTGGGTACCATCTTCTCTATCTACCACCGCGTTACGCCGGTAGGCACCCCGGTCACCGTGGAAGACTTCCTGCAGCCGGGCAACAAGCAGGTGGCTGCGGGCTACGTGCTCTACGGCTCCTCAACCATCATGGTTTACACCACCGGCTGCGGCGTGCACGCCTTCACCTACGATCCTTCCCTTGGCGTGTTTGCTCTCTGCCAGGAGCGCATGCAGTTCCCTGAGCTGGGTAACACCTACTCCATTAACGAAGGCAACTACATCAAGTTCCCGCAGGGCGTGAAGAAGTACCTTAAGTTCTGCCAGGAAGAGGATAAGCTCACCCACCGTCCCTACACCTCGCGCTACATCGGCTCGCTGGTGGCGGATTTCCACCGCAATCTGGTGAAAGGCGGGATCTACCTCTATCCGAGCACCGCGACCCACCCGGAAGGCAAACTGCGTCTGCTGTACGAGTGCAACCCGATGGCCTTCCTGGCCGAGCAGGCGGGCGGCAAGGCGAGCGACGGTAAAGAGCGTATTCTGGATATTATTCCGGAGTCGCTGCACCAGCGCCGTCCGTTCTTCGTGGGGACTAACGCGATGGTCGAGGACGTCGAGCGCTTTATGCGCGAGTACCCGGACGCCTAACGCGCAGTCACGTTACCCTCTCCGCCAGGAGAGGGTAAGCTGCGTTAGCCTGCGGGCTGCAGGCGGAACGAGGCCATCGCGGCCACCAGCTCACGGGACTGCTGCTCCAGTGAGTGGGTCGCGGCAGAGGACTGCTGCACCAGGGCGGCATTCTGCTGGGCCGTCTCATCCATCTGGTTCACCGCAATATTCACCTGCTCAATGCCCCGGCTCTGCTCGTGAGAGGCGTTGGCGATCTCCCGCATCAGCTTCGTCATGCGCGTCACTTCGCTGGCAATCTCATCCATCGTCTCACCGGCCTGCATCGCCAGATTGCTGCCCTCGCCAACGTGCGTCTGCGAGTCGGTGATCAGGGTGCGGATCTCCTTCGCCGCGTCGGCGCTGCGGCTCGCCAGATTACGCACCTCGCCCGCCACTACCGCAAAGCCGCGCCCCTGCTCCCCTGCCCGCGCTGCTTCTACCGAGGCGTTAAGCGCCAGGATATTGGTCTGGAAGGCAATGCCGTCGATCACGCTGAGAATATCGGCGATACGAGACGAACTACCGGAGATATCCTGCATCTTCTCGATCACATAGCAGACCATCTCGCTGCCGCGATCGGCGGTGTCAGAGACCGTCTTCGCCAGCTGGTGCGCCTGCTCGGCGTTGGCGGCATTCTGCTTCACCGTGGCGGTGATCTGCTCCATGCTGGCAGCTGTCTGCTCAAGGGAGGAGGCGGTGGACTCGGTGCGCTGGGCCAGATCGACGTTGCCTGCGGTCAGCTCCCGGCTGCCGGTATCGATCTGCGCGCTGGCGTCGCGAACGCGGGTCACCGAACTCACCAGCGAGTGCCGCATGTTCTCAATGGCGGCATTGAGGCGGGAGAACTCCTTACTGGCGGCATCCGCCTGGGTGGGCGTCAGGTTGCCCTCTGCTACCTGCTCCAGCTGCTGGATAGAGGCATCCAGCGGCTTGAGCAGCATATGGCGCAGCGCCAGCCACGCCAGCGCAGTCATGCCGGCGGTCACCAGCGCGGCGAGAACGATCAGCGCCATTACCCGTTTTTTACTCGTCTGCACCGCGTCTACTTCCGCTTTGCCACGCGCTTCGCCCCACTTCAGGAACGCCTGCATATCGTTGTCAAACTGGCGCGACACCGGTACCAGCTGATTCTCCAGCAGCGAGTAGTAGTCATCCGCGCTCTGCTGATTGAGCGCCGTCAGCATAGGAACGATGCCCTGGGTATTATAGGCCTGATAGCTTTTGGCAACCGCCGTCAGCAGGGCCTGGCCGCCCTCGTCCTCGACACCCGCGTCGATGGTCTCCTGCAACCCTTTCTGGGCCTGCGCGACCTCGCTATTGATGTTTTTTACCGACTTGCCCGCGTCGTCCAGCAGCCCGACCTCCATCATGCGCACTGCCTGTCCGGCCTCGTTGCGCGCGCGCAGGATCAGGGTATAGCCCTCGTTGAGGCGCGCCATCTGCTCACCCTGAAGGTGATTAATACGCTGTAGCGATGAGGAGCTCTGGGTCAGGGCGTAAATACCGATGCCGCTGACCAGAAGGAGGAGTAACGTCATTACGGCCAGCAGAGAGAGCAGGCCAGTGCGAATCGAAAGCGTTCTAAGCATGATGGTGATCCCGGTAGCAGAGAGACTTCGTAGCGTGAATAGTGCTGATTCGAACAGTTATCGACCGCTACCGGGAAAGCTTTAGCTATTTTTTAACCATATCAAAAAGTTATGGCTTCGTTGCCGGAATGCTCACCCGCGTAACCGGGGAGTTCTGCCGGTTCTCCCACAGCACCGTCAGGCCGCGTTGTAGGGCGATAAAGATAAACAGCAGAATGCCGATGGCGATCTTGGTCCACCACGAGCTGAGCGTGCCGTCGAAGTTGATATAGGTCTGGATCAGCCCCTGGATCGCCACGCCAAACAGCGTGCCCAATACCGTCCCCACACCGCCGCTAAGCAGGGTGCCGCCAATCACCACCGAGGCGATGGCATCCAGCTCTACCCCTACCCCTGCCAGGGCGTAGCCCGCCTGGGTGTAGACAGAGAAGACAATGCCCGCCAGCGTCGCCAGCCCGGTAGAGAGCATATAGATACGAATGGTGGTGCTGCGGGTGGAGATGCCCATCAGGTTAGCCGAGGTGGCGCTGCCGCCGATGGCATAGACCTGGTTGCCAAAGCGCGTGCGGTGGGCGAGGAAGATGCCTGTCACCACCACGCCCAGCATCAGCAGCCCCATCGCACTCAGGCGACCGCCGCCGGGGATTTTCCACGCCAGGCTGGAGAGGGTGTCGTAGATCGGATGGTTAATCGGAATCGACTCCTCAGAGACCAGGTAGCTGACGCCGCGCAGGAAGAACATTCCGGCAAGGGTGATGATAAACGCCGGGATCTTCAGGGCGTCGATCAGCAGACCCATAAAGGCCCCAAAGGCGCAGCCCATCGCCAGCACCAGCGGGAAGGCCAGCAGGGGCGAGATCCCCCAGAAGCCAATCGCCTTCGCCAGAAAGACGCCGGTAAAGGCGATCACCGACCCCACCGACAGGTCGATGCCCCCGGAGAGGATCACAAAGGTCATACCGACAGCGATGATCCCCAGGAAGGCGTTATCGGTCAGGATGTTACAGATAACCCGCGTCGAGGCAAAGCCGGGAAACTGGGTCAGGCAGTAGAGATAGCCGAGCACGAACACGCCGAGCGTGATCATCAGCGGCAGGTTACGTTTTATCATGACCACGGCTCCTCTTAATCAGATCGATAAAGCGCGGCGACTGTACAATCAGTACGCACATCACGACGACGGCCTTCACGACCTGGTTTAGCTCCGGCGGGAAGCCGGAGAGTAAAATGCCGGTGTTCATCCCCTGGATAATCAGCGCCCCGACAATCGACAGCAGCAGGTTGAAGCGTCCGCCCATCAGCGAGCCGCCGCCGATCACCACTGCGAGGATGGCGTCCAGCTCCAGCCACAGCCCGGCGTTATTGGCATCCGCCCCGCGTATATCCGCCGTCACGATGATACCGGCAATGGCGGCGCAGACCCCGCTCAGGACGTAGGTCAGCATCACCACCACTCGGGTATTCACCCCGGCGTTTTTCGCCGCGCGGATGTTGATCCCCACCGCCTCGATAAACATGCCCAGCGCCGTTTTGCGGGTAAAGAGCCAGAACACAACCAGCGTTACCAGAGCGATAATCACCGGCGTCGGGAAGAGCAGCAGCGATCCGCTGCCGAGCCAGGAGAGGCTGGGCGCGTTGAAGGTGACGATCTGCCCGGAGGTGATCAGCTGCGCCACGCCGCGCCCGGCGACCATCAGTATCAGCGTGGCAACGAAAGGCTGGATCTTGAGGATGGCCACCAGCACGCCGTTCCACAGCCCGGCCAGCACGCCGCTACCGATCGCCGCCAGCAGCACAACGGGCAGGCTGTGCCCGGCCACGGTCATCGACGCCGCCGTCGCCCCGGCAATGGCCATAATGGCCCCCACGGAGAGATCGATCCCGCCGGTGGCAATCACCAGCGTCATGCCGATCGCCAGCAGCGCGACCGGTGCGGCGCGGTTAAGAATGTCGATGGGGCTGCCGAACAGCCGTCCATCCTGCAGAACGATCTGGAAAAAATGCGGCGCAACCAGGCTGTCAGCCACCAGCACCAGGATCAGCGCAAGCAGCTGCGGCATACCCGTCGGCCAGCTTATGCGCCGCTTCGGCTGGCCGGTTTGCGGAAGGGAACGGGGCATCACACTCTACTCCTTATGCCGCAATGGCATTCATGATCGCCGGAACCGACAGCTCCGCGAGCGGGATCTCTGCTACCTGCTTGCGGTCACGCATGATGATCACCCGATCGGCATAGCCGACCAGCTCCTCCAGCTCGGAGGAGATCACCAGCAGCGCCAGGCCGTCGGCGCACAGGGTTTCAATAAGCCGGATGATTTCGGCATGCGCCCCCACGTCGATGCCGCGCGTCGGCTCGTCGAGGATCAAGAACTGGGGTTTGGTCAGCAGCCAGCGGGAGAGCAGCACCTTCTGCTGGTTGCCGCCGGAGAGAAACTCAATCGGCTGCTCGGCACTGGGGGTGCGAATACCCAACTGGCGAATAAAGCGTTCGGCGATCTCGTTCTGCTCCCGGCGGGGAATAGGCCGCAGCCAGCCGCGCTGGGCCTGCAGGGCGAGAACGATATTCTCCCGCACCGAGGCCGCGGCGATAATGCCGTCGGTTTTGCGATCCTCCGGACAGAAGCCGATCCCCAGACATGACGCCTGATGCGGCGAGCGCAGCGTCTGCGGCTTGCCTTTGATCGTCGCGCTGCCGCTGTCGGCAGGCTTGATGCCAAAGATCACCTCGGCGGTTTCGGTCCGCCCGGAGCCAAGCAGTCCGGCAAGGCCGACAATTTCGCCAGGACGGACTGCAAAGCTAAAGGGAGCAATGGTGCCCTTCTTACCAAAATCAGTAAACGCGGCCACCGGTTTGTCGCTGAGCAGGGTCCGGCCCGCCCGTTGCAGGGCGTTGCTCTCCAGCTCGCGCCCCAGCATCATTTTGACCAGCTCGATCTGCGGCAGCTCACGGGTCTCCCGGCAGCCGACAAAACCGCCGTTGCGCAGAACGGTAATGCGGTCGCTGACCTCATACACCTGGTCGAGGAAGTGGGTGACGAAGATCAGGCTCACGCCCTGGGCGCGCAGCTGGCGCATCAGGGTGAAGAGCATCTCCACCTCCTGGGTATCGAGGCTGGCGGTAGGCTCGTCGAGGATCAACACCTTCGCCGAGAGATCGATAGCGCGGCAGATGGCGACGATCTGCTGCATCGCCACCGAAAAGCGGTTCAGCGGCTCGCGTACGTCGAGGGAGAAGCCGTAGGAGGCCATCAGCGCCGTGGCGCGCCGCTCCATCTCTTTGCGCTGCAGAAAACCAAAGCGCCGGGGTTCACGGCCGATAAACAGGTTGTCCGCCACCGACATGTTCGGCAGCAGGTTCACCTCCTGATAGACCGTCCCGATGCCCAACTGCTGGGCATGGGCGGTATTTTTAGGCGAGATAGCGTTGCCTTCGAGGCGAATAACGCCGCGATCGGCATGGTAGACGCCGGTCAGCGCCTTAATAAGCGTCGATTTACCGGCTCCGTTTTCCCCGAGGAGGGCCATGATTTCGCCCCGGCGCAGGCTAAAATTGACGCTATCAAGCGCCTTTACGCCGGGGAAAAACTTGCTTAACCCCTCGGTACTAAGAATTTCCTGGTGTTGGTCGGTGGTCATGATGGCCTCCCCGAGACGAACCTGATACGACTTGATGCCGCAGCACCCTGTAGGCCGGATAAGACGCCTGCGTCGCCATCTGGCGCGGCATTGCCTGATGGCGCTACGCTTATCAGGCCTACAAAACCATGCTTACCATGGCCTACGAAGTTCAGGCTCAGTAACCCATATTTTTCTTCTTCTCGAGCTCTTCTTTCGCCGTGTCCGGCAGGTAGAGCGTCGATTTGGTCATGGTCATTTTCTCAGGCTGGGTACCGTCTTTTTTGAATTTCTCCAGCGCGTCGAAAGCCGGGCCAGCCATGTTCGGCGTCAGCTCAACGCTGGCGTTGGCTTCGCCTTCAATCATCGCTTTAAAGATATCCGGCACGCCATCGATAGAGCCGGTCAGAATATCTTTGCCTGGCTTCAGGCCCGCCTCTTTGATGGCCTGAATAGCACCGATCGCCATATCGTCGTTATGGGCGTAAACCATGCAGATGTTCTTGCCGTTATTCTCGGCTTTGATAAAGCTCTCCATGACCTCTTTCCCTTTGCTGCGGGTAAAGTCGCCGGACTGGGAGCGGATGATTTTGATGTTTGGCGCTTTAGCGATAGCGTCAGCGAACCCTTTTTTACGGTCGATCGCTACGCTCGCCCCTACCGTGCCCTGTAGTTCAACGACGTTACACTGCTTATCGCCAACGGTTTTGATCAGCCACTCGCCAATCAACTGGCCTTCCAGCACATTATTCGCGGTAACCGTGGTCATGTAGAGCGACTTATCTTTCACGTCAATGGAGCGGTCAAGAAGGATCACCGGGATCTCGGCGTCTTTGGCCTCCTTCAGCACCGGCTCCCAGCCGGTCGCCACCACGGGGGCAATGAAGATGGCATCGACGCCCTGGGCGATAAACGAACGCACTGCCTTGATCTGGTTCTCCTGTTTTTGCTGACCATCGGCGACTTTCAGCGTAATGCCGCGTTTCTCGGCTTCGCTTTTTGCGACGTTGGTTTCAGCGGCACGCCAGCCGGACTCGGAGCCGACCTGCGAAAAACCGACGGTTAACGGGGCTGCCATTGCCATAGACGACATGGCTGCTGAGACTGCTGTGACCAGAAGTAAGCGCTTCCACATAATAACGTCCTCGTAGGGGTGATTATTGTTTGGCTAAAAGATGTTCGCGAAGAGACTATAGCGAATGGAATATGTAACGAATTGCGTTACATCACACTTCAAAAAAGTAAATAAAACGTTAATCACAAGTTTGTAATCGCTTTCATTTAGCTATGAAAAATGCGGCTGAGGTTATGTACTTTTCGGTCATCTGAATGGTCTGATAAACGCGCGATCGGCGAAGTGAAAACGAAAACAGGCGAAGACTTTCGGCGTGAGTTGGCTATAATACCCGGCACTTGTTTGCCACACATTTTAAAGGAAACAAACATGAGCTTACTGAACGTACCGGCGGGTAAAGATCTGCCAGAAGACATCTACGTTGTTATCGAGATCCCGGCGAACGCCGATCCGATCAAATACGAAATCGACAAGGACACGGGCGCGCTGTTCGTTGACCGTTTCATGTCCACCGCGATGTTCTATCCGTGCAACTACGGTTACATCAACCACACCCTCTCTCTGGACGGTGATCCGGTTGACGTTCTGGTCCCGACCCCGTACCCGCTGCAGCCGGGTTCAGTGGTTCGCTGCCGTCCGGTTGGCGTGCTGAAAATGACCGACGAAGCGGGCGAAGATGCCAAGCTGGTTGCGGTTCCGCACACCAAGCTGAGCAAAGAGTACGATCACATCAAAGACGTGAACGACCTGCCGGAACTGCTGAAAGCGCAGATCACCCACTTCTTCGAGCACTACAAAGATCTCGAAAAAGGCAAATGGGTTAAGGTTGACGGCTGGGATAACGCCGAAGCGGCGAAAGCTGAAATCGTGGCCTCTTTCGAGCGCGCTGCGAAGAAGTAATCTCTACCCGCAGTAAAAACAGAAACACCGCCCTAACGGCGGTGTTTTTTTATGGATAAAAAACAGCGCCACCCGAAGGTGGCGCTGCTGTTAATCCCGATCCCTGTCTAACCAGTTCCCGGTCTCTATCCGCGTATGTTCATCCACCGGAAGCTGGTACACGTACATCCATGCACTGCCGTACGGTGTCTGAATCAATTGGCGCTTATACTCCCCGCCCGCGGTGCGGAGCTCGTCCAGCTCGGCCAGGGTCTCGGCGTCAATACGGTAAACTTCACCCAGCACATGGCCCGGACCGGGCACCGCACCAGGGTAGTGTCCCAGACTGTAGAGTTGATAATCCTCAACGCTGTGATCGCCCAACCATTGAGCATTAGTCATCCAGTGACTGTTACCTTGCTTGCGTCGTAAACTGCCGTAAACAAATATTCGCATTGCTAAAACTCAAACTGATAGAGCAGATCTAGTGCCTGGTCTACGCCAGACACCGCTTCCAGATATAGCTTAGGCATCAGGCGATAGCGTAACGTGAGCGTCGCCAGAGAGTCAAAAATACCCACGCCATACTTCACCTGCAATCCCGGCAGAACATAGCCGCTGACCACCACCTGGGAGGAGTCGCCTACGCCCTGCGTGTCCAGTGCCAGATTGCTGACGCCAAAGGTCTCGCCGATTTTACCCACAACCTGCCCGCTCTGGGCGACGCCCAGCCCCACCAGCGCCGACGTCATCGCTGCGCTGTCGCTCTGTGTGCTCTCTAATCCCTGACCGCGAAGCAGATAGGAGAGCGCCTCCTGCTGCGACATCGCCGGGTCAGAGAAGATCTCCGCCTTCGGTTCGTCGGCGGTTCCGGTCACACGCACACCGGCAATCACGTCGTTTTCGGTGGATTCCGGGTTACGGATCGCTTCGATGTTAAGCAAGGGTTGATCCGGCGGACCCGAGAACAATAACTCACCTTTGCGCACAATCAAATCCTGACCGTACGCATGGAAGCGTCCTTCGGGAATATTAATCTGCCCGTTTAAGCCAAGCCCTTGTTTATCCTGAGCAACTTTGAGATCGCCCGTTAAGCGCGCTTTTAAGCCAAACGCATCCAGACGCACGTTATTGCCTACGTGAACGGTCAGATTACTGTTGATTGGGATGCCCGCACTCTGCGGCTCCTCCGGCTGCAGCTGGCTGTTGAGCATCACTTCGTCACTGGAGACCCCCACCGCGCTCTCCGGCACCTCATGGACGACGATACGCGCCCAGGGCACGTCAATGCTGCCGTCGAGGGTGAAGAGCTGCGGCGTGGCTTCAAACACCACGTCCGGAGAGGCATCAAGACGTACCATCGGCGGCACGGTGATGCGTACCCGGCTGCCCTTCGCTGCGATCCGTGCGCGCCAGTTGTCGAGCTGGCTCCAGTCCGCATTGCCGCTCAGGTTAATCTCGCCCTGGCGGGTGCGCACCACCCCCTGTAGCGTGGAGCTTTGACCGTTGAAGTTCATCGCCACCTGGCTAGGCTGCATCTCAAACGGCATAAAGTTGGCGTCGATATCTACGCCGTTCAGCCCCATCTGACCAAATAGCTGCGGACTCTGCAGGTTACCCGCCAGCCGCAGATTCGCATTGAGGGTCCCCGCTGCCTTCTCGCCGCGCGAGAAGATGGCATTAATCATCGCGATGGAGAAGTTACGAATGTTGACCGTACCGCCGAGGTTGCGCTGCCCCTGCGGATCGGTCACCTGCACCTGGCCGTCAAACTGGCCGTTATTGGTCAGACGCATCATCCAGCCGAGATCGGCCCGGTTGTCGCGCAATTTCGCATTGAGGTTGAGCGTATCGAACGCGACCCGCAGCGGCGCATCGTTGACGGTCTGCGTCACCCGCACGTTACGCCCGGCCAGGGTGACTTCCCCCTGCGGCAGGCCCGGTTTAGTGGTATCCCAGCTGACGTCCGCCCGGCCGCTGAACGATCCGCTGGCCTGGGTGGTATCCGGCATAAAGGGTTTCAGCATCGCCAGATCGAAGCGGTTGAGGTTAACCACCGCCCGCCCCTCTGCGCCTGCGTCAACGGTCTGAGGCACGCACAGCTCGGCGTTAGGGTTGGTCCAGCAGTGTGGCCCAATGCTTACCTTCTGCTCCTCGCCACGGTAATCGAGGGCGATGGCGCGGTTTAGCGACCACGGCCCGACTGGAGTGGCAAAGCGCGTATCGCTCAGGGTGCCTTTCCAGCGCTGGTTAGCGCGGTCAAAGCTGCCCGCCAGCCTTAGCTGGCCGGAGACCGGCTCGCCTTGCGCCCGCAGGTTCAGCTCATGCTGCTTCTCGCTGCCTTTGGCGTCCAGGGTGACCAGGCTCAGATTGACGCCCGGCTGCACGATACGCTCCACGCGCGCGGTAAGGTTACCGGCGATCTGGTCGGTAGATTTTATGTCACCCTCAACGCGTACGCGGGCGATGGATAGCTCCTGCCAGCGCAGGCTGTTGGCGGTGATATCCGCCTGCACCTGCGGAGCATCTACCGTGCCGCGCACCTTCACCAGTCCCTTCGCCGTGCCGCCTAAGCCTGGCAGAGCGTTATCCAGCCCCGGCGCGTCGATGTTGGCATCGAGGTTTAGCGCCTTCACGCCCAGCTCACCTTTCACGTCGGCGCTGTTGCGCCCCAGCTCGAGATGCAGCCCCGGTACGGTCCACTGCATATAGCTGTTGCCCTTGAGCGAGCCGTTCACGTTAACTTTGTTGTTCTTGACGTTGCCGGTGATTTTCATCTCCGGGACTTCCATCTGCCAGCTGCCGCCGTAGAGGCTGCCGCGGGTCTTGATCAGGCCGTTGAGCTTCGACGGCCAGTCGGGCACCTCTTTAGCGGTATTGATGCCGTTAAGGGTCAGCTCTCCGCGCCAGCTAATCGCCTGCTGCCAGTCGAGCAGCGCCTTCAGCTCGGTTTTGCCCTCCAGCGCGGCGACGGTCAGCTTATCAAGATTGATCTGCTGCTCGTTACCTTTGGCGTCGAGGGTGATGGTCGCAGGCGGAACCTGCTGCCCTTTCACCGCCGTGCGGAACGAGAGGGTGTAGTCGGTCATCTTGCCGCTCAGCTTCAGCCGCAGGTCATCTGCCTGGTACTGCCGCTCGCCGGTAAAGGGCCAGTAGAGCTGTTCGCTGATGATGTCGAGGTTCAGGGGCAGCCCCGCCTCGGCTAGCTGCGTCTTCGCCCGCAGCACCATGTCCACCGGACCAGAGAGGTTAACGCCTACGTCGAGGGTCTCGCGCAGCGCGCCGCCGACCTTCAGTTTCACCTTCTCGCCCTTGAGCGGATCGACGTTCAGGGTGCTGTTGAGGGTGATATCCACCGGCCAGTTGTTGCTCAGCTGTGCCGTGCCGCTGGCATTGACCGTACCCTGGTTCGAGTCGATATCGAGGGTATCCAGAGTGGTATTGCCATCGATGCTGCTCACCTTCAGCAGCAGACTGCGCACCAGGATGTCGGTATCGCCGGTCAGGCGCAGCTGCTCGCCGCGAAACGCTTCAATATTGAGGTTAAGCGGCAGATGGACGTCGGTCATCTCCGGCAGCACCGGCTTAGAGAAGAGATCCTTCAGCGTTTCACCGAGGGGCTTCTCCTCAGGCTTTGGCTGCTCGATCTTCGGTTCGACGATCTGCTCCTGGGCCACGTCGGCCACCTTTGGCAGAGCGATCAGCAGCCCCTGTAGCGAGGTCGGCTTAACGGTCAGGTTTTTCTCCTGCCAGTTCAGGCCGGTGGTGAAATCCATCACCGAGACGGTGGTGTTATCGATTTTGATATTGACGTTGTTCAGTGCCACCCGGCTGAGGGTAATCGGATACGGGGTAGAGAGATCGAGCGGCCCGCTATCCTCCTCCTCCACCTGAGCGGCAGGCGGCATTTTTTTGCTGTCTACCGTCACATTAATCTCTTTTAGCGACAGATCGTTAACGCACAGGCTGCTATCCCGCAAACAGGCAAGCTTCACTGCAAGGTGGATCTCCCCGGCATTGACCGCCACGCCAGGTTGGTCATAGCGAATATTGCGCAGGGTCAGATCCCGCCAGCCGCCGGTCACCTGGCCAATTTCCAGCCCCGGTACCCAGCGGTTGGCGGCCTTGAACAGAATATGCAGCCCGCTGGTGGTACCCACCAGAAACGCCACTGCCCCCAGCAGCAGCACAATAAACACCACTACCCCGAGGCTTACCTTCTTCCATAAACTCATAATTCAGGCCCCAGACCGATGTAGAACTGTAGATCGTGTTTATCGTCATCCGCGATAGGCAGAGCAAAGTCGAGCTTCACCGGTCCAACCGGCGACTCCCAACGCACGCCCACGCCCGCACCGGTTTTAAAGTCGCTGCGACGGATATCGCTTACTGCTTCGCCGCTGTCAACGAAGGCCGCGCCCCACCACTTGCCGGTGACGTTGTACTGGTACTCCAGCGAGCCGGTTGCCAGCTTCGAGGCCCCTTTCAGCTTGCCTTCGCTATCCTCTGGTGAGATCGATTTGTACTTATAGCCACGAATGCTGCGATCGCCCCCGGCGAAGAAGCGCAGATCCGGCGGTACACGGTCAAAATCGCCGGTTTCGATCCAGCCGAGGTTGCCGCGCACCACAAAGCGGTGGCGATCGTAGAGGGTGCGGATCCAGACGTTCTGCGCTTGCAGAACGGAGAAATCAACGTCCGAGCCCCAGGCGGTGTTGGAGTAGTCGATGGAGTAGCGCTGGGAGTCGCCCCAGGTCGGCATCAGGCCGCCACGAGAGCGGGTCCGGCTGATCATCACCCCCGGATAGAGCAGCATGGTGGTGTTGGTCACGCTGCCCTGGGTAAAGTGATCCAGGCTCCAGCGCAGATTTATGGCGCGCTGCCAGCCGCTGGAGAGATCCCAATAGCGGGAGAGCGCCAGGGTGGTGGAGTCCGCCTCGGTATCGTTGAGATCGGTACGCTTAAAGCCGCCCTGCACCAGATAGTACTGCTCCAGTGGATTTTTCAGCAGCGGGACCTTATAGCTAAAGTCGAGCTGCTGTTCGGGCGCGGAGATGCTGGTAGAGGTGGTGAAGCTGTGGCCGTAGGAGTTAATCCACGGCTTGCGCCAGGTGGCTTTCACCCGCGGGCCGACATCGGTGGAGTAGCCCACCCCGGTCTCTATCGTATTCTGCGTGCGTGGCGAAACCACGCCGTGCAGCGGCAGCACCTTGGTTTTACGTGATTTTTCAAACTCCGGGGCGACAATCACCGAGTTAAACCAGCCGGTGGCGGAGAGGCGGCGGTTCAGCTCCGCCAGATCTTTGGTCTGGTACTCGTCGCCCTCTTTAAAGGGCACCAGGTTTTGCAGATACTCGTCGCGGATCTGCGAACCTTCAAAAGTCACCTTGCCAAAGCGGTAGCGCTGGCCGCTGTCGTAGTCGATATCCCAGAACGCCTGATGGCGGTCGAGGGCGATGCCGAGCTGGCTCTTATTGAAGGCGCTGTCGAAGTAGCCTTTGCGCAGCGCCACGCTGGTGAGGCCCTTCTTAAAGCTGTCGTAGTCGTTGTGGTTCAGCACCGTGCCGATCGCCGGACGGGTTTTGAGCAGATCGAGGTAGTCACTGTCGGTGCGCGCCCCGCCGCGCAGGATCACATCCGTCCCCCCCACGCGCACGGGCGTCCCGGGTGAGACGCGGGCAATCAGTACCTGGCGACCTTTCGCCGGCGGTGGACGCAGTTCAAAATCGATGGTTGGCTCGTAGTAGCCCAGCGCTTTTAATCCATCGCGGATAGCATCATCAACGCGGGCGCGGAAACGCTGGTCCGCCGTTACTTCGTCGCTCTCAATGGTCGAAAGCTGGGCGCGGACGTTTTTTTGCAGCGCACCCGTTAACCCCTCCACCTGCAAACGGACGTTTGCCGCTAAGGCCGTCCCGCTTGCCAGCAGCAGAGTGGCAAAACCTATCAGTCGGATGTGTGGCACGTTCTCTCCTGAATATCAGGCTTCCTGAGGTAAGGAAACCGAAATGCCGCTCCCCGGCTTAACAAATACCCACCATAGTGGGTTGAAAAATGGCTGGCTAGCCCAATATTTCTTAATGTTTAAATCTAGCCGTATTTGCAGCATTTATTGTGTTCAATTCAACGCTGCGTTACAACCTCGATCACATATCTGTTCCTGGGAGGCCACACCGTGAGTCTATTTGATAAAAAACACCTTGTTACTCAATCGGATGCATTGCCAGGACGCAATACACCCATGCCGGTTGCCAGCCTGCATGCCGTCAATGAACACTCAATGACCCACGTTCCCGAGGGGATGGAGACTGCGCTGTTTGCGATGGGCTGCTTCTGGGGCGTGGAGCGCCTGTTCTGGGTACTGCCCGGCGTCTACAGCACTGCGGCAGGCTATGCGGGCGGCTATACGCCAAACCCGACCTACCGAGAAGTGTGCTCCGGCCAGACCGGCCATGCCGAAGCGGTACGCGTGGTCTATGACCCAAGCGTGATTAGCTACGAGCAGCTGCTACAGGTCTTCTGGGAGAACCACGATCCGGCCCAGGGGATGCGGCAGGGCAACGATCACGGCACCCAGTACCGCTCGGCTATCTACCCGCTGACCCCAGAGCAGGAGGCCGCCGCGAAGGCGAGTCTGGCCCGTTTCCAGCAGGCGATGCGTGCCGCCGGGGACGATCGTCAGGTGACTACCGAGATCAAAACCGCTGGCCCGTTCTACTACGCCGAGGACGATCACCAGCAGTACCTGCACAAGAACCCGTACGGCTACTGCGGGATCGGTGGGATTGGGGTGTGCCTGCCGCCGCAGGCGGTATAGCTGTTGTAAATGCGCCACGCAAGCGTGGCGCATTTTATTATTGTTTAACTTTACATAATAATATTATCCATGCGAAACGGATTCGTAGATGCATATAACTTAAAAACCCAACTATAATATTTCCGTGCCCAGAATAACCCTACCCTCATACATGAGGTGAACACTTCGATTCGCGTATTTAATAATCCGCTGAATGTTCCCCGAGATATCCATAATATCGCCTGAAAAACCTAAATAATCTGCTATCTTATATAATTCTTCGGAAGATGACGCATCTATTTTCTCCGTTGAGTAAGCCTCAATTGAAAACCCAGTAGACGCTAAACCTAATGTATTTTTCGTAATATTAAGAATTATCGTTGGCCGGGTTCGGATAGTATTATCATGCTGCATTAAATCTTCTACCGTATCAAAATCATGACTAGCAAATGCTTCGCCAGCATCTTTTATACCATGTTTCAATCTATGAAACAGATTCTCATCTATATCACCAAGCTCAAATTGTTTATTTACACGGATAAGTTCATCAGTAGTCGCAGTTGTCGTCACATCTTTTATACTTATCCTTATTTCAGATCCTGCATTTTCCATTTTTCTTAAACTTTTCATACTACTACTTGCCATTATGAGTGATTCATTTACAGCCTCCTCAGGTACAAAAGCGCCGCTGCGGCTAGTAATTTGCGTAAAATCATTAACTAAATCCATTGGGTTATTAATTATTGTAACCACTGCGTTTATTAAACCGAATGCCTTACCTACTTTTTCTAATTTAATAGCTTTTTGCGGATCTTCACTGGTATCTTCATAGCCATCTATCGTTGTTACAGCGGAAATTATTTGCGTACCATAAGTTACCGTAAGCTTTGCAGTTTTCGCGACTATCTTCCCCATAGCTTTCGCCATTTCCTCCTTTAAAAAATACCTGAAAAGCGCTCTTAAACCTCTTTTCACTAACCTGTATAAAAAACCATGTCCGTTTGGATCAGCAAAATTCACCGGGTCGTTTTGGCAGTAGGCGTAGGGATTAATGCCTCCGGCACCAAATGGACTTTCATTATCAGGGCAGGTAAAACGCATCAGAATTGGATTATAGGTACGATAGCCATTGCCCAGATGCGAACCGCCGGTTAGAGGATCAGCCCGCTCTCCGTTAAAGCCCGGGAGAAATTCGTTTTGAACATTGTCTACAGAGCCAAAAGCAGAATAGAGATTAACCTGCCGGGTGCTGTCATCATACGCGAGTAACGTGCTGTTAGCTTTGTTTGTGCCAATAAGTTGTAAAGACATAGTGTATGCTCCAGTTATTGAACGTGTTGCTGATAATATTCTCTATAGCTGTTCATGGCTTACCGCAGCGGTACCTGAAAGACCAGAAATAATTCGGTCCTGCTGCTGCTCGCTTTGACGAACCTGGTTAACGAGCTGAGCTCCACGATAATAGAGATACTGCTCTTCACCATTTATTGACTGGAAGACAAGGTTATGCAGACCATCGTAACCGTAGCTTGACTGCGTACCATCGGTAGTCTCAATACTAAACAGACGGCCAGATGCATCGTAAGTTAAGATGCGACCAGCTTCATCACATTTCAATCGCCCATCATCATAGTAATCCAGATTGATAACCGGCGGGTAAGCAGAATTGCCTGTATGCTCAATCGAGGTGAGCTGAGTAGGATCGCTACTATTATCATAATTGAAGGTTGCGATATCTGTTGCACCGTGACTACTCACTGTGGTACAGGTCTTAGTGTTATTCAGACAGTCATAGTCAAATGTCTGGGAGACAAAAGTTTGCCCATACCCATCTTTCGGTAGCGAACTACCGCTACATTCGTGGCAATGAAGCCTGTTACGTGAATCATAGTAGTAGTGATTATCGCTAAGCGTTTCGGTACCCTGCTCAATCTTAACGCGAGAAACCTGATTATTTTCAAAATACTCAGTAGTAATGATAATAGACTCACCGCTATCAGGTATGATTGTACGGGTCTGCTCACGGCTATAATCATCATACTCAATTTGTGTTGTGAGAGACGTGCTTTCACTAACGGATTGGGCCGTTTGCGTAAAAAGGCGTCCAAACTCATCATAGTCGAAGGTTATTGTGACATCAGGATCGCTAATGGTCCAAAGTTTACACGCATTTTTTTCCGAAAGATAATAGTCAAACCACTGAACGTTCCCCGAAATATCGGCATAGCTTACCGGTTTATTCATTACGCTCCAGGAATAAAGGGGACTTTTATTCCCGAGGCTATTAGCTATTGTTTCAGTTTCTATTGCACCTGAATTATCCCAAGTGTAAGAATTAGTTATCTTAGAGTTCTCGGTTACAGTATCAAGAAAGCCACTGTTGTTAAAATAGGTATAGCCCTGCTGTGTTTCTTTCTTTTTAGCTATGGCTGTAATATTAGTTAATGCATTCTCTAGCATAGAGTCGTATGTATAGATAAATACTCGACTCAAGCTATCAATAAAAATATGTGGATCTAACTCACTAGCAGTATAGGAATATAATTCATATCGACCTCCAACGGTCGAATTTTTCACTCTCCCTAAACCATCGACCTTTCGGCTACCCATCAGATATTGAGTACAATCTACGTCGATGACGGTGATAGTAGTTACCATTTCATGAGTAAACTGTGGAGCAAATGTCTTGGTAACAATAGTACCATCAGCATAGGTTGATTTATATACGCGGTCAAAGTCATCATATTCATAAACTGTAGAACGATCCAACTGATCTGTGAATTTACGCAGGCGCTTAAGTCCATCATAGCATGATTGCGTAGTGGAATAGACATTACCGGTTGAGTCATACTGTGTGACCGATTCAGGGACAGCCTGATTATTCAAAGTAATTATACTTTTAGATGCTGTCTTACCATAAGCCGACTGGAATTTTTTTGATATGCTGTGGCCAACTGATGAAAATTGCATTGCTCGTGTCAGGTAAACGCTAGTATCAGGGTTAGCGCTGTCTGAGAAAAATTCATGCGCAAATGGACGCCCCCAATCGTCATAACAAGTTTTAATATTGACCATTGCCGATTGCACCTTGCCAGCATCATTAATATAGCTGTCCGTTACCGTCTCGGAAAGTATCCTTCCAACAGAGTCGTATTTGCGCGTCAAGATCGTACTAAAATCAGTGCTCGTCATTTCTGCGGCATATTTTTCAATTGAGATGACTCGACCATAGGAATCATAATTAAGCCGGGAAGCGTTACCATTATAATTAGTAATAGTTGTACTGAGCTTAGTCACATTACCATAATCATCGGTTTCCATCATATAATCTGCACGAGCAGTTCTTTCATATTTGGCATCGCCCTCATGTGCGTACATATGATCAAAATGACCTGATGGAGTGTAATAGTACGTGTACGGTGTGCCATTAAAGTTTGTTAACGAAATAAGTTTACCTGAATAGGTTGAACGCGCCATAACTCCGGTTAAGAAAAAATTGTCGTAGCTGGTTAATGTCATTGTGCTTTCAAGAACGCCATCGGTTAAGCCATAATCATGCGCCTGGATTGCTGGGTAGGGCTTTGTTCCCTTTGCGTCGGTACTATAAACGGTTGTGGTTTTACTCTGAATATGTCCATACTTAAATGATGCCTTATCGTCTGAATAATATTGTGTATTTAGCGACGTTAATGGTTGTTTGTTGCTGTCTATCAATTTCACCAACGACTCTCTGTCTTTAACAATGGCCGTTACCATCGGCCTATCGTCCAGAGGCTCAAAGGCGCTATAGTGGGTATACGTTGCCCGGACAGGTACGTCATCATAATCAGAAGGCGCGGGAGTAACCTTTTTGCTCTTCACCAGGTTGGAAAAACCATTGGGGTCAGCAGGACAACCGGTGTAGCCGTCACTGCTATCTGCTTCGCCGTCAGGGCTGTAATACTCATAGTCAGTCTGGATACCGTCGGGATCGATCTGCTGCGTCAGATTGCCAAAATCATCGTATTGGTATTGTGTCAGTTCACTACGTGTGCCGCTGCTGTCCGTCCATGTTAATGTTTGAGTTAGCGGATATTGATATTGCGCAGGCAGGTCGTCGTAGCTGGTATTAGGATGATCGGCCTGCCACGCATCGGCGTAGTAGTACGTTTCAGACGTGTAGTGAGTATCACCCTGTTCGACCTCCAGCTTGCTCAGAAGATGGTAGTTATTATAGGTATAGGTAGTGGTGATCTCTTGCCCGTCGCTATCGGTCTGCGTTAGCGTTGTGGAGTAGAAATAGTTCTGCCCCGCCAGGCTATAAACATAGTCGGTTGACGAGTCCCATTGGCCACCCTGAGGAGCATCATAGCCCAGATAATTAAGGAAACCTTGAGCCGTAGATGGCGTATAGGTTGTGATCATTTGCGGCTGGTTAAATCCGGGATCGACGATCAGCTCGGTAACGGCAGGTAGAGGAGCCTCGCCGGACTGGGCCGGAAAAAACATCAAATTATTGGTTGTGCCATTGTTATAAATGACAGATTTAATCAATCCGGTGATAGCCTGAGTTTTTGTCAGGGTAAGTAAGCCATTTCCCATTCCCACATCTTCATAAAAGTATTGCCATTTTCCTTCAGGGAGACCGGAATGAGAAATAGTAGCCAGATAGCCATTCGATTTCTGCAATGTAATGGTGTACTCCTCGCTGGAGCCAGGATAGAAGGTCAGGGCAGGCTCGGCATCGTGATCAATTTTTAAATGTGTTATGCCGCTGTCATCGACAATGGAGTCGATCCCCCAGCCCCATGACGATGTAAAATCCCAGTTGATATTCAACGAGTATCCCAAAGCGGTATACATTCTGGTCGTGACATAAATCCCCATATCATATTCGGTTAAGTCGGTCACGCTGCCATCATTTTCTATTACCCTAAAACCATAGCTGCCATCCGGATTGCTTATGCGGATGAAATCAAAGGTGCGCATCTTATTTTGCTGAACAACAGGCGGGTTAACAGAGGCATCCACCCTGTAACTCTCCCCCGATGCCAGCGAAAGTTGCCCGGTGGTACTATCAAAAATAGTTAGCGCTGGCGCAATCCCGATACCCAAATCATAATAGTCAGTATCAGAGGTAGCCGAATAACTAATAGAAAAAGTCAACTCTGGTCCCATGGCGCTATTACCAATAATTTGACCAAGGGAGTGCTGAAAGCTAAACAGACGGGTACGGGGATCGACATCCTCAGAAGAGGCGCTAACAAAATTGGGCGTTTGTGAATAGTAATTTGCACTCATGACGGTACCTCAGCAATAAAATGAATTATTAATAAGGGAAAATAGACGAGCACTTATAAAGCTAGTGTTTTCTGCTTTATTTAAAAAGCCCGTTTTTTGGCGCGCCATGGCTGATATTTAGATGTTATAAAAAAAATCAAAATTCAACGCTGTATAGACTGTAAACCGGCCACTGTATAAACAGTGTACTGACGATGCTGGCAGCCCTCCCCCGCCTTACGCTATACTAGCCTCTGGATCGCAGGTCCACTCGCTGTGGATTAGCGTTTAACCTGATGTATTACATGGATTTTCAACTTTCCCTTCTTGAGGATCTGGCCGATGGCTGGATAAGATATGTTAAACAGTATTCTACTGATACTTTGCCTGATTGCCGTAAGTGCGTTCTTCTCGCTGTCGGAGATCTCCCTTGCCGCCTCCCGTAAAATCAAACTTAAGCTGCTGGCCGACGATGGCAACATCAATGCCCAGCGCATCCTGAAAATGCAGGAAAACCCCGGCACCTTCTTTACCGTCGTGCAGATTGGCCTTAACGCCGTGGCTATTCTCGGTGGTATCGTCGGTGATGCGGCGTTCTCTCCGGCGTTTTATGACGTGCTGTTAAACGTCGTTTCGCCCGAGCTGGCGGAACAGCTGAGCTTTATCCTCTCCTTCTCGCTGGTTACCGGCCTGTTCATTCTCTTCGCCGACCTGACCCCGAAACGCATCGGTATGATTTCGCCTGAAGCCGTGGCTTTGCGCATCATCAACCCGATGCGCTTCTGCCTGTTTATATTCCGCCCGCTGGTGTGGTTCTTTAACGGGCTGTCCAACGTCATCTTCCGCATCTTTAAGCTGCCGATGGAGCGTAAGGATGACCTTACCTCCGATGATATCTACGCGGTGTTTGAGGCCGGGGCGCTGGCGGGCGTGCTGCGTAAACAGGAGCATGAGCTGATCGAAAACGTGTTTGAGCTGGAGTCGCGCACCGTGCCGTCATCCATGACCTCGCGTGAAAACG
This sequence comes from Pseudescherichia sp., assembly GCA_032055545.1. GTDB lineage: Bacteria > Pseudomonadota > Gammaproteobacteria > Enterobacterales > Enterobacteriaceae > Pseudescherichia. The sequence goes on from DAMBQR010000025.1 coordinate 39,823, forward strand.
TTATCTGGTTCGATCTGCATGAAGATGAGCAAAGCCTGAAGAGCAAAGTGGCGGAGCATCCCCACTCCAAGTTCCTGGTTTGTAATCAGGATATCGATCACATCGTAGGCTACGTCGATTCAAAAGATCTGCTTAACCGCGTGCTGGCCAACCAGAGCCTGGCGCTGAACAGCGGCGTGCAGATCCGCAACACGCTGATCGTGCCGGATACCCTGACCCTCTCCGAGGCGCTGGAGAGTTTTAAGGCGGCGGGAGAAGACTTTGCGGTGATCATGAACGAGTATGCGCTGGTGGTGGGCATCATTACCCTTAACGATGTGATGACCACCCTGATGGGTGATTTGGTCGGCCAGGGACAGGAGGATCAGATTGTCGCCCGTGACGAGAACTCCTGGCTTATCGACGGCGGTACGCCTATCGACGACGTGATGCGCGTGCTGGATATCGACGAGTTCCCGCAGTCGGGCAACTACGAAACCATCGGTGGCTTTATGATGTTTATGCTGCGAAAAATCCCGAAACGTACCGATTCGGTGAAGTTCTCCGGCTATAAATTTGAGGTGGTGGATATCGATAACTACCGTATCGACCAGCTGCTGGTTACTCGCCTCGACAGCAAGCCGGCCCCCCTAACGCCGAAGCTGCCGGACGCTGAGAACACAGGCGCGGCATAGCTCCCTTCCCTGAAAACATCAACGGCCCCATCTGGGGCCGTCTTATTATGTTAATCAACTACTGCATAGCACGTTGTTACGCCATATCGGTTTGCAGTCGCATAACCTGACGATTGACTTCAGACATCACAGAATAGTGCTGCTTATCTTTTACTTTCGGGACCAGGATTTTACCCTTGTCGAACTCAAAAGCGCCTACGTCCTTGATATACAACCGTCCACGAAACAGGATCTTCACGTACTTCGCTACCTGGAGCGGATTGTAACGTTGGAAAATTTTCATTGTTCTCTCTCTCCTGCTAAATCTTACGCTCAAGCGACGCCACAATTGGCTCGACTTTAATGAACGCAAATTTTGTTGCCCAGTGACTATAGACCACAAACTCATTGATACCCAGCATGCATAAGTTTATTTACCGTTTGATGACAATTAATCAGAATTTTCTATTCCGGGTACTGAGCAGTACAGTATAAGGCATGGTTTTTGCGCAAATGTGTGCGTCCGCCCGCAAACTGGCACCCCATTTGCGAGAAAAGAAGATTAATTGCACTTATCATTAAAGGCAGAGACCAAGTGGTCGGATCACCTGCACTTAATAAGGGAAACATGATGACGTTACGCAAGACTCTGGCTGTAACCTGCCTGCTACTGCCGCTGGTGGCCTCGGCTCACCGCTTCGAAGAGAACCAGCGCGTGCCCCCCGTTGGCGTGGCCGATCGCGGAGAGCTGATCCTCAATAATGATAAGTTTAGCTACAAAAACTGGAATAGCGCGCAGCTGACCGGAAAAGTTCGGGTTGTGATGCACATCGCGGGTCGCACGTCGGCGAAAGATAAGAATGCCGCGCTGATCGAGGCGATTAAGACAGCTAATTTGCCACACGATCGGTATCAGACCACCACAATCATCAATACCGATGATGCCATTCCCGGCTCTGCAATGTTTGTGCGCAGCAGCATTGAGAGCAACAAGCAGCTCTACCCCTGGTCACAGTTTATTGTCGATAGCGAAGGGGTAACGCGTAAGGCCTGGCAGCTGCAGGAGGAGAGCTCCGCCGTCGCGGTGCTGGATAAAGAGGGGCGGGTGCACTACGCCAAAGATGGCGCGCTGACCCCGCAGGAGTCGCAGCAGGTGGTTGCCCTGCTGCGTAAGCTGCTGGAAAGCTAAAATTTAAAAGATAGAGACGCGAAAACCGGGGTTGAGGAAGGATTCACGCGGCGTGTAGTCCAGCGTCTTTCCCTGCCAGTCATGGACGTGCGCCCCGGCAGCGACGGCTACCGCATGGCCCGCAGCGGTATCCCAGACGCTGGTTGGTCCGAAGCGCGGATAGAGCTGCGCCTCGCCCTCTGCCACCAGACAGAACTTGAGCGACGAACCGATCGCCGTCGTCTGATGTTCACCCATCTGCTCCAGATACTCTTTCAGCTCGTTGTCGTTAGCGGCATGGGAGCGGCTGATTACCACCCGCGGCGGGCGGGCTTCACGCACCTGAATCGGATTACGAATGTTGTTCTCCTCTTTCCAGGCCTTACCCTCCGCCGCGCTGTACATCACCTTCAGTACCGGGGCATAGACTACGCCCAGCACCGGCTTACCCTCTTCGATCAGAGCGATATTAACGGTGAACTCGCCGTTGCGCTTGATGAACTCCTTGGTACCGTCGAGCGGATCCACCAGCCAGTAGCGCTGCCAGTGCTGGCGAACGTCCCAGGCCGGAGGATCTTCCTCCGAGAGCACCGGGATATCCGGAGTGAGTGCTTGCAAACCTTTGACAATCACCCTGTGAGCCGCAATATCAGCCGCAGTTACCGGTGAATCGTCTGTTTTACGGTTCACGTCTATCGGGCTGTTTCCGTCGTAAACCTGCATGATGGCTTCGCCCGCTTCCCGCGCGAGCTGACAAATTGCTTCTAACATTCTCCACCTCTCTGTGTCAGTGGTTTTAACTCGTTGTTTTACTTATACCCTATCACGACCAGAACTGCCATCTGTGACCACGCCTGCGGTTTTATCGCTCACTTTTATGGCAAGATTCACAAATTTGTAAGCAACCAGATGTAAATACATTCTCTTTTGTGGATTAGATCTAAAAGGACTCTCTGATGATTAAGTTTAGCGCAACGCTCCTGGCCATGCTGACGGCGGTCGGTGCCCAGGCCGCCACCGTGGATCTCCGCCTGCTGGAAACCACCGATCTGCACAGCAACATGATGGACTTTGACTACTACAAAGATACGCCGACTGAGAAGTTCGGCCTGGTGCGCACCGCAACGCTAATCAATGCCGCCCGCCAGCAGGCCGCTAATAGCGTGCTGGTGGATAACGGCGACGTGATTCAGGGCAGTCCGCTGGGGGATTACATGGCGGCGAAGGGGTTATCCCAGAACGAGGTGCACCCGGTCTATAAGGCGATGAACAGCCTCGACTATGCGGTGGGTAACCTCGGCAACCATGAGTTTAACTATGGCCTGGATTACCTGCATCGTGCCCTGGCGGGAGCGAAATTCCCTTACGTGAATGCCAATATCATCGACGCGAAAACGCAAAAGCCGCTGTTCACGCCCTACCTGATCAAAGAGACTACGGTTAAGGATAAAGAGGGAAAAACACAGACTCTGCGCATTGGCTATATCGGCTTTGTGCCGCCGCAGATCATGACCTGGGATAAGGCCAACCTCAGCGGCAAGGTAACGGTAAACGACATTACCGAGACCGCCCGTCAATACGTTCCGGAGATGCGCAGCAAAGGGGCTGACGTCGTGGTAGTAATTGCTCACTCCGGACTCTCAGCGGAGCCGTACAAGGCCCTGGCAGAGAACTCGGTCTATTATCTCAGCGAAGTCCCCGGCGTTGATGCGATCCTCTTTGGTCACGCCCATGCGGTTTTCCCTGGTAAAGACTTTGCCGATATCAAAGGCGCGGATATCGCTAACGGTACCCTTAACGGCGTACCGGCGGTGATGCCCGGCATGTGGGGCGATCATCTTGGCGTGGTCGATTTGGTGCTGAACAACGACAGCGGCAAGTGGCAGGTGACCCACTCCCACGCCGAGGCCCGGCCCATCTACGACGCGGCAGCGAAGAAGTCGCTGGCGGCAGAGGACAGCAAGCTTGTATCCGTCCTCAAAGCATCCCATGACGCCACCCGCGAGTTTGTCAGCAAGCCTATCGGGAAATCCGCCGATAACATGTACAGCTTCCTGTCGCTGGTGCAGGATGACCCCACCGTACAGGTGGTCAACATGGCGCAAAAGGCCTATGTTGAGCACTATATTCAGGGCGATCCGGATCTGGCCTCGCTGCCGGTACTCTCCGCTGCCGCGCCCTTCAAAGCGGGCGGTCGCAAGAACGACCCGGCCAGCTTTGTTGAGGTGGAGAAAGGTCAACTCACCTTCCGCAACGCCGCCGATCTCTATCTCTACCCGAACACGCTGGTGGTGGTGAAGGCCAGCGGAAAAGAGGTGAAGGAGTGGCTGGAGTGCTCTGCGGGGCAGTTTAACCGGATTGATCCGCACAGCAGTAAGCCGCAGTCGCTGATTAACTGGGATACCTTCCGCACCTATAACTTTGACGTGATTGACGGCGTTAATTACCGGGTCGATGTCACCCAGCCTGCCCGCTATGATGGCGAGTGCCAGAGCCTGGATCCGCAGGCGGAGCGCATTAAAAACCTGACCTTTAACGGTAAACCGATCGATCCCAACGCCACCTTCCTGGTGGCGACCAACAACTATCGCGCCTACGGCGGCAAGTTTGCCGGGACGGGAGACAGCCACATCGCCTTTGCCTCGCCGGATGAGAACCGCTCCGTGCTGGCGGCATGGATAAGCGCCGAGTCAGCCCGCGCGGGCGCGATCCACCCGGCGGCAGATAATAACTGGCGCCTTGCGCCGATCCACAGCGATACGGCGCTGGATATTCGCTTTGAGACCTCTCCTTCTGACAAGGCAGCGGCGTTTATCAAAGAGAAGGCTCAGTATCCAATGAGCCAGGTCGGCAGCGATGACATCGGATTCGCGATTTACAAAGTCGATTTAAGCGGTAAATAATCCGTAGGCCGGGCAAGGCGAATGCCACCGCCCGGCGATCTCCCGCGCCTTAAGCCGCCCGCTCGTCGCGCTTCGCCAGTACTTCCGGCAGGTTCAGCTCGATCCAGTCGGCGAGCGCGGCTACCTTCACGCTCACCTCTTCCCCCAGCGGCGTCAGGCTATACTCCACGTGCGGCGGCACTACCGGATACGCCACGCGGTTGATAAAGCCGTCCTGCTCGAGCCACTGTAAGGTTTGCGCCAGCATCTTCTCGCTTACGCCGCCCATTTTGCGGCGTAGATCGCTAAAGCGATGCGTGCCGTCGCGCAGGGCTACCATCACCAGCACGCCCCAGCGGCTGGTCAGGTGCTTCAACACGTCGCGGGAGGGACACTGCTCGGCGAACAGGTTACCTTCACGCAGTCGTTCGCTCAGCGTTTGGGGGGTGTGCGTTATTTTCATACTTACCTTTTTGTACGTACTTACTAAAAGTTAGTTAGGGTGTTAGTGTGCCATAACTCACTACCGACAAGAAGGAAAACCACATGATCGCAATTACCGGCGCCACGGGCCACCTGGGCCAACTCACCTTTACCGAGCTGCTGAAAACCGTCCCCGCCAGCCAGCTGGTGGCTATTGTGCGTAATCCGGCGAAAGCCGAAGCCCTGGCTCAGCAGGGCGTCACCGTACGCCAGGCGGAATATGGCGACCAGGCGGCACTCACCGCCGCCCTTGAGGGCGTGGAGAAGCTGCTGTTGATCTCCTCCAGCGAAGTAGGTCAGCGCGCTAGCCAGCACCGTAACGTTATTGATGCGGCGAAGGCTGCGGGTGTGAAATTCATCGCCTACACCAGCCTGCTGCACGCCGATCGCTCCCCGCTGGGCCTGCACGTTGAGCACGTGGAGACCGAGCAGGACCTGGCCGCCTCCGGCATCCCCTATGCCCTGCTGCGCAACGGCTGGTACAGCGAAAACTACCTGGCCAGCGCGCCGGCGGCGTTGGCGCATGGCGTGTTTATCGGCTCAGCCGGTGAGGGCAAAATCGCCTCCGCCACCCGGGCTGACTATGCGGCGGCGGCGGCTAAAGTCATCAGCAGCGAAGGCCATGCGGGCAACGTGTACGAGCTGGCAGGCGACGAGGCGTGGACCCTTAGCGAGCTGGCGGCGGAGCTGAGCAAGCAGAGCGGCAAACCGGTGGTTTATCAGAATCTCAGCGAAGCTGACTTTGCTGAAGCGCTGAAAGGCGCAGGCCTGCCGGAGGCGTTTGCTAACCTGCTGGCGGACTCTGATGCCGGTGCGGCAAAAGGCGGCCTGTTTGACAGCAGCCGCACGCTAAGCACGCTGATTGGCCGCCCGACTACGCCGATTCGCGACAGCATTCGTGACGTCGTCTGATGTTAAGGCACCGTTAATTTTTGTAGCATCCCGGCGGGTCATTACTGATAATGAAGCGATGACCCGTCCGTTTTGATTAGTTCATGAATAGTTTGTAACAGGCTAAACACCTCTTCATCCGGCGGAATATCATTGTCATAGACCAGCAGTGCAAACCGGGTGTGAAACTCATTTCTTATCTTTTGCCAGACTGATGTTATCTCAGAAAAAATAATAGCCTGATGAATGGGGATATCCAGCCAGCTTCCCGCATTTGAAAACTGTTGCCTGTCCGCTTCCGCCACGGTTTTCATCATCGGAAGCAACACGTCCCGGGTAAAAAGCACCGAATGTGCCGCTTCCCGCCGTATAAGACACAGGTCATAGATATGGCGAATCTTTGCCTTCAACTGCTCCTCAACATTTTCTGCACGTGAAGCCCTGACCAGTCCCATAATCTTTTCAGCAACGGTACGTTTGATATCCAGAACGTTCACATCAAATGCTATTAGCCCAAACTCTTGTACAAGATCTGGCCGTCCCATCATCGTTAACGACTCTGCAATCAGCGTGTGCACAGGCATCAAAGTGAAAGGCTCGGGCGTAGTAAAAGCGTTTATTTCCAGCAAAAGTAACGGAGAGGCCTGAGCAAACTCACCCTCGACCCGTCTGGGATAGGCAAACCATGTTTTACGATACGTACCACGCTTCGATTCACCAGCGTAATCAGGAATATGCGTTAAGCCTTTGGTCACCGCAGCTTCGGCTTTTTTAATAAAATTTTTAACCTGATTTGCAGAAAAACCAGATAAATGAGCAGCCAGATCGATATCCTCAGAAAAACGATGGATCAGCTTATAAGCTTTGGATAGCGATGTACCGCCTTTAAATATAAGCTGTTCTTTATACTGCGAGCGGCTAAGGTTTTTTAAAACATAGGTAACCCAGTAGTCTTTCTCCACATAGACTGCTGGTATAGAAAGATGATCAGCCGTTGCCTGAATAACTTCAGCAAAAATTTCAGTACGCTCGTGAAGATTCATACTATTTTCCATTTTTTGGCTTTTGCCCACTCTCCTTGTAAACCAATCCTATAATAGGTTGTTGGGTTTAAATCTTCGGCCAAAACACGGCTGATCCTATCCTCTTTTGAGTCCAGAATGAGGCCCAGCAACGCTTTTGTCGCTGGTGGGTAGTGCACTTTCGCTAACTGGACCAGCGTACCAATAGAAGCATCGTCCAGACAGTCCAATTTTTGACTCAATAGAGTAAGAATTTCTGAGGGCTGACTATCAGGAATGTTTTTGATATCCGACAGGGCATCCAGTATTTCCAGATACGCTTTGTTCTGTGCAGAAACAGGCGCTTTACTGGGGATCAGCTTTAGATCGATATTTCCTAAATTTTTTTTCTGTCTCGCTTTTTCAGTAGCGATAGTCACCGTCTTCGGTAATTGCGTGGTTAACCCCATACGGTTATACAGACCAAGCCCGGTGATATAACCCACTCGTCTCTCACCTTCATAAAGATAAAGCCGAATTTTTTCATCATCCGCTGGACGCACCTCTCCCAGCATACCCTGCTTCGGTCGATAGAAAACGCCCTTTGAAAAACGGCGGATTTGCCCACTTTTTACCAAACGGCTCATGGCCTTAACGGTACTGGCAGGCGATGTTTTCCACGCGGACAGAATTTGATAGGTAAACATCTTGCCTGGCTCAATGCTGCCAATGTCTTTTATGACTTGCGCCTGAATGCTCATAGATCACCTCCCTGTACAAAATGCTACCCCTCTCCTTTTAACCCATCAAGTTTTTAACGCTAAAAACATGACAACATAGCAGGGATCTTTTACTGGCATCCCGGCGGGTCATTACTGATAATGAGGCGATGACCCGCGAGGAGAGAGCCAGTGCAAGGCGTACCGGAACAGTTCAGCGATGAGAAAGACAGCGCCCGCTTTCGCCATCTGGCGCAGCTTCCAGGCGTGGAGCTTTATCATGCGCATATCTCCCGCTACGCCTTTGAACCTCATACCCATGAGGCCTTTGGCATCGGGACGATAGAGACCGGCGCGGAACGTTTTCGCTATCGCGGGGCGCAGCATGTCGCCCCGGCCCGCTCGGTGGTGACCATGAACCCCGATGAGCTGCACACCGGCGAGGCGGCAACTGACGACGGCTGGCGCTACCGCATGATCTACCTTGAACCGGATCTGCTGGCGCAGGTGACCGGCATCCAACACTGGTGGTTTGCCGACGCCACCCGCTACGATCCGCTCCGCTCCCGGCAGATCTACTCTCTGATCCAGCACCTCTGGCAGAGCGACGATGCGCTGGCCCAGCAGGGATTGCTGCTGGATCTGATCGACACCTTCCGCCCGCTGGCTCGTCATGTACCGGCGCAGGCAGAAGGTGCCCACCGCTTTGAGCGCGTGCGCGACTACCTGCACGACAACTATATGCATACCCTGACCCTCGACGAGCTGGCGCAGGTGGTCTCCCTCAGCCCGTACCACTTTCAGCGCCAGTTCAAAGCCCACTATCACGTCACGCCACACCAGATGCTGATGGCGATCCGTTTGTGGCGGGCGAAAGATTTTCTTACCCAGGGGATGCCCGCCGCCGACGTTGCGGCCGTTACTGGTCTGGTCGATCAGTCGCACCTCACCCGCACTTTTACCCGCCGCTACGGTATCACCCCGGTGCGCTACCAGAAACAGGTGGCCCGGCGCTAATGCGCAATCTCGTACAATACGGCGACAGGTTGGCTCTCTACACTGCCTGCTGGTTTAAATAAGGTAGATAAGAGAATGATTAGCGGTGTGCTGTATGCCCTGCTCGCAGGTTTAATGTGGGGATTGATCTTTGTCGGCCCATTGATTGTGCCGGAGTACCCGGCGCTGTTGCAGTCCATGGGACGCTACCTGGCGCTGGGGCTGATCGCCCTGCCGCTGGCATGGCTGGGCCGCAAGCGCCTGAAAAAGTTAGCCCGCCGGGATTGGTTCACCGCGCTGGAGCTGACCATGATGGGCAACCTGATCTATTACGCCTGTCTGGCAAGTGCTATTCAGCGCACCGGTGCACCCGTATCAACCATGATCATCGGCACCCTGCCGGTGGTGATCCCGGTCTTCGCCAACCTGCTCTACAGCCATCACGACGGCAAGCTGGCATGGTCGAAGATGGTTCCCGCACTGGTCTGTATTGCCGTGGGGCTGGCGTGCGTCAACGTTGCCGAGCTGCAGCACGGCGTCACGGGTGCGGGCGGATGGCGCTACGTCTCCGGCATCCTGCTGGCCGTCATCTCAGTGGTGTGCTGGGCATGGTATGCGCTGCGTAATGCCCGCTGGCTGCGGGACAATCCGGATAAAAATCCGATGATGTGGGCGACTGCACAGGCGCTGGTGACTCTGCCGGTTTCATTGATAGGGTATGTGGCGGTATGCGGCTGGCTTGGGATCCAGCAGCCTGAGTTTGCGCTGCCGTTTGGTCCCCGCCCGGGGGTGTTTGTTGGATTAATGGTGGCGATCGCGGTGCTCTGCTCGTGGGTGGGCGCCCTGTGCTGGAATATCGCCAGCCAGAAGCTGCCGACGGTGATCCTGGGTCCACTCATTGTTTTTGAAACCCTCGCGGGACTGCTCTATACCTTCCTGCTGCGCCAGAGCCTGCCGCCTATGCTGACCGCATCCGGTATTCTGCTGCTGGTTATTGGTGTAACACTTGCCGTCAGAGGAAAACCGGTTCAGTAGGCCGGGCAAACGCAGCGCCGCCCGGCGTTATAACATCAGCACAGTCATGCCCGGTGGCGCTACGCTTACCGGGCCTACATCAAACCTGTCACCGAATGGTTTTAAACACCGCCACTGCTTCGCTCAGGCGAGCAGACTGATCCTCCAGCGCCGCCGCTGCTGCCGCAGACTCCTGCACCAGCGAGGCGTTCTGCTGCGTGACGCGATCCATCTCCGCCACCGCCTGGCCGACCTGATCGATACCCCGGCTCTGCTCATCAGAAGCGGAAGCGATTTCGCCCATAATATCGGTCACACGGGTTACCGCGCTGACGATCTCCGCCATGGTCTCCCCGGCCTGGTTTACCAGCGCGGATCCCGCATCAACCCGGTCGCCGGAGGCATCAATCAGGCCTTTGATCTCCTTCGCGGCCTGGGCGCTGCGCTGGGCCAGGGTACGCACCTCTCCGGCCACCACGGCAAAGCCGCGCCCCTGCTCGCCGGCACGGGCGGCTTCTACCGCCGCGTTCAATGCCAGGATGTTGGTCTGGAAGGCGATACCGTCAATCACGTTGGTGATCTGGGCTATTTTGCTGGAGCTGGTGGCGATTTCGTCCATCGTCCGCACCACGCTCTCCACCACGCTGCCGCCTTTCTTCGCGGTAGAAGAGGCATCCAGCGCCAGACGGGATGCCTGACGGGCGTTGTCCGCATTCTGCTTCACGGTAGCCGTCAGCTGCTCCATGCTGGCCGCCGTCTCTTCCAGGGATGCCGCCTGCTGCTCGGTACGAGAGGAGAGATCGTTGCTGCCGGTGGAGATCTCACTCGCCCCGGTATAGATTACGTCGGCTCCTTCACGCACCACGCCAACCGTGTTCGCCAGCGCCGTCTGCATCTCCTTCACGTTACGCGCCAGCAGCGCCATCTCATTTTTGCCCTCGGCGGCAATTGGCTGGGTCAGATCGCCTGCGGCGATAGCGCGGATGTGGCCAAGCACCTCATCCAGCGGCTGGAGCAGCACACGGCGCATCGCAATCCAGCTGGTAATAATCACGGCGATCACCACCAGCATGATGGCAGAGAGGATCCACAGAATACGTTTGTAGTCGCTCTCGTTGTCTTTCACGCCTTTGCTGGCCAGATCTGCCTGCGCCTGACGCCATTCACGGTAGACCACCTGCATCGCTTTCTGCTTCTGCTCGGCGTTTTGCTTGAACATATCTTCCAGCTTGCCCTGGGCAAGGAAAGTGTTCATCTGGGCCAGGGTGGTGGAGTAGTTGCGGTACTCCTCCTCCAGGCGGTCGGCCATATGCTCGTCCATTCCCGGCGTTTCCGGCAGCGCATAATATTTGTCGTAATGATCCTTAGCTTCTGCCAGCAGGTTTTTCGCGATAATGACCAGCTCGCCGAGCTGTCCGCCGTTAATCTGGCTCGCCTCGCTGCTTTGCAGACGCAGCATGCCCCGGTTAAGGGTCACGCGGGCCTGGTTCAGGCTGATCCACGCGTCGGTAAATTCGGCCACGTTCTGGCTGGAGAGCTGAGAAACATTGAAATTATCTTTATCGTTATTGAGCGCGGTAATGAACACGCTGGCTGAGATCGCCTGCATAACGCCTAGCGCCAGCAGGACTGAAATCAACAGGGTAATGACTTTCATACGTTTAAACATGTATTGCCTTTTAGGATGCAGGATATTGTCTGGCCTGTATCTATCGGCAGGCATGGCGGCTTCTTGAACATATTTGTGAAGTACATCTCATTTTTACCCCTGCCGCTAAAGGGTTATAGCGCCCGTTTAAAGATGCATTTAAAATGCATCTTATTGTATACACATCGAGGTAACTGCTATGGCCTTTCGCGACCAATCTTTAGGTGAGCTGGCGCTCTCTATTCCCCGGGCCTCGGCCCTGTTCCGTCAGTACGATATGGACTACTGCTGCGGCGGTAAGCAGACGCTGGCACGTGCGGCCCAGCGCAAGGATCTGAATGTTGAAGACATTGAGGCGGCGCTGGCGAAGCTGGCCGAGCAGCCGGTAGACAAGGACTGGCGCGTGGCCCCGCTGGCCGAGATTATCGATCATATCATCGTGCGCTATCACGACAGGCACCGCGAGCAGCTGCCAGAGCTGATCCTTCAGGCCACCAAGGTTGAGCGCGTTCATGCCGATAAACCGAACGTGCCGCGCGGGCTGACTAAATACCTGACTATGCTGCATGAGGAGCTGACCAGCCACATGATGAAGGAGGAGCGGATCCTCTTCCCGATGATCAAGCAGGGCCAGGGCAGCCATGCAGCGGGACCGGTAAGCGTAATGGAGAGCGAGCATGATGAGGCGGGCGAGCTGCTGGAGGTGATCAAGCACACCACCCATAACGTGACGCCGCCGCCGGAGGCCTGCACGACGTGGAAGGCGATGTATAACGGGATTAACGAGCTGATCGACGATCTGATGGAGCACATCAGCCTGGAGAATAACGTGCTCTTCCCGCGTGCGTTAGCCGGGGAGTGAACCTTGTATTGCCCGGCGGCGCTACGCTTGCCGGGCCTACCGATCGTAGGCCGGATAAGCGCAGCGCCATCCGGCGTTACGGCCTCACATTAGCGCATATTCGCCATGCGTTTTTTACCAATAAACATCCAGGCCAGACCCAGCACCACAAACCACAGCGGCGTGACGATCAGCGCCTGGCGCGTATCCTCTTCCAGGGTCAGCAGCACCAGCACAAAGGCGAAGAACGCCATACATACCCAGCACATCACCTTGCCCAGCGGCATCTTGTAGATTGACTTCGCGTGCAGCTCCGGACGGCGCTTACGGTAGACCAGATAGGAGCAGAGAATGATGGTCCAGACGAACATAAACAGGATTGCCGACACGGTGGTGATCATGGTGAAGGCCGCAATCACGCTCGGATTAACGTAGAGGATCACCACGCCGCCCAGCAGGCAGATGCAGGAGAAGGTCAGCCCGGTGGCCGGTACGGCGCGCTTCGACAGCTTGCCGAAGCTCTTCGGTGCCACGCCGTCCTGGGCCAGGCCAAACAGCATCCGGCTGGTGGAGAAGACGCCGCTGTTCGCCGAAGAGGCCGCCGAGGTCAGCACCACAAAGTTGATAATACTTGCCGCTGCCGGCAGACCCACCAGCACAAACAGCTCAACGAACGGGCTTTTGTTCGGTACCACGGAGCTCCACGGCGTCACGGACATGATTACAATCAGCGCGAAGACGTAGAACATAATGATACGGATAGGGATAGAGTTAATTGCACGCGGCAGTGATTTCTCCGGATCTTTAGTCTCCGCCGCCGTGGTGCCTACCAGCTCGATACCGACAAAGGCAAAGACTGCGATCTGGAAACCGGCAAAGAAGCCGCTCAGCCCTTTCGGGAACCAGCCGCCGTCATCCCACAGGTGGGTAAAGGAGGCCTCGACGCCGGTTGGCGACTGGAAGTTCATCAGTACCATCACCACGCCTACGATAATCAACGATACGATGGCGACGATTTTGATCATCGCAAACCAGAACTCCATCTCGCCGAACAGCTTCACCGTCGCCAGGTTAAGGCTCAGCAGCAGGCCGATCACCGCCAGCGAGGCCACCCAGTCCGACAGGCCGGGGAACCAGAACTGGGCGTAGGCAGTGATGGCTACCACGTCCGCCATGCCGGTCACTACCCAGCAGAACCAGTAGGTCCAGCCGGTAAAGTAGCCCGCCCACGGGCCGAGCAGATCGGCGGCAAAGTCGCTAAACGACTTGTACTCAAGGTTCGATAGCAGCAGCTCGCCCATGGCGCGCATCACGAAGAAGAGCATAAAGCCGATAATCATATAAACAAATATGATCGACGGGCCGGCAAGACTGATTGTTTTACCCGATCCCATAAACAGCCCGGTACCGATGGCACCTCCAATGGCAATAAGCTGGATATGACGGTTTGTAAGATGACGCCGTAGCGACTGCTCGGCCGGAGCCTGCTCGTCGATAGCGACTTTGATCTGATCTACCATGTGTTTATTTCCTGTACCTGTCTGTGTTGTTGAGGCTCTTCTGGCCTTTCATTGCGTGACGCCGCAGAGCGTCTGCATATGGACTCATCGATATTAGGTAAGAATCGGAGGGATGAATACTGCGATTTAAAAGCAATGTTACACTTATGTTAAAAATGAGTGTGATATCACACCGCTACCTGGATTTGGCTCACAAAAATACACGCAAAAAAAGCATTTGCAAGATTAAGTATCGACATTTATGTAAAGCGTGGAGGATATGCGGATTTGTCGCTTCCTCCCCCCGTTTGGGGAGAGGAATCGTTTTAGCAGCGTTACAGAATTTCCAGCAGCTCGACTTCAAACACCAGGGTGCTGAATGGCGGAATTGATGCACCTGCACCGCGCTCGCCGTAGGCCAGGTTCTGCGGGATAGTCAGCTCCCATTTCGAGCCAACCGGCATCAGGGTCAGCGCCTCGATCCAGCCCGGAATTACGCCGTTAACCGGGAACTCAGCCGGTTCGCCGCGCGCCACAGAGCTGTCAAAGACCGAACCGTCCGTCAGCTTACCGGTGTAGTGCACGCGCACGCGGTCGGTACGTGCCGGGATAGCGCCCTCGCCCTGCTTAATAACGCGGAACTGCAGGCCGGATTCGGTGCTGTTCACGCCTTCACGCTCGCGGTTCTCGTCCAGGTACTTCACGCCCTCTTCCGCCATCGCGGCAAAGCGTTCGCGACGCACCGCATCGGCGCGCTCGTGAATTTCACGCAGCGCACGATGAACAACATCCACCGGCACAGCAGGCTGCTTACCTGCCAGCGCGTCGGCAATACCGGCAACCAGCGCTTCCGGCAGCAGGCCCTGGAGGCCAGACTCACTCAGCTGCTGGCCTACCTGCAGGCCGATACCATAGCTTGCCTGTGCTTCGATAGTGTCAAACGTCGGGGTTGTCATGGGTTTTCCTTTCATCGTATTAAAAGTAGCGGGCAGCATAGCAGCCACGCCGCACCGGGTAAAACTTTGTCGCAGGGAGGGTGACAAATCGCAGCGAAAAAGAAACAATAGAGAAGGGTAAGATTATTCCCGATCCCAGGTCACGAAAGAGCGCTTTACTACGCGAGTCAGGCAGTTAGCAATCTATACTCAGTGATACAGGAAAATAACGACGCGGAGCAGGAGGAAAGCCATGCCCGGGCGATTTGCACTGAAACCGACTCTGGCGAAAATCTGGTACGCGCCGGATAACTTTCGCATTATGGATCCGCTGCCCCCTGCGCACCGTCGCGGCATCATTATTGCGGCGCTGCTGATTATTATCGGCTTTTTGCTGCCTTCCGGGGATAACGGCGACGACGCGCCGGTCAGGCGCGACGCCCAGCTGGATATCGCCCCGTCTCAGCCAGCCCCTGGCGCCCAGCCCGCTGCGCCAACGGTGAGCGATCCCCAGCTGGTTGCTCCCGTGGCCCCGGAGCCAATCCAGGAGCAGGAGCAGCCGGAAGAGACGCAAAGCACTACCGCACAGACTAACGTCGTGCAGCCCTTCCAGGAGTCAGGGGGCATCGATCAGCAGTGGCGCACCTACCGCATTGCGTCTGGCCAGACGCTGGCCCAGCTTTTCCGCGATCATAACCTGCCGGCGACGGACGTCTATGCCATGGCGCAGGTCGAGGGTAGCGGCAAGCCGCTCAGTACGCTGCAAACCGGCCAGGTGGTGAAGATCCGCCAGAACGCCAGCGGCGTGGTGACCGGCCTGACGATTGAAACCGGGGACGGGGAGGTACTATTTACCCGCCAGGCCAACGGCAGCTTTATTCGTGCGCGATAATATTATGCCCAGTAGCACGGATGCTTGATGGTGCGATCTCTTTTGTAGGCCGGATAAGCGAAGCGCCATCCGGCGTTTTCCTGACTCATGCCTTGGGTTTATTAACCCACCAGATACCCGAGCAGACCAGCACCAGCGCAATGGCGTATTTCATCTCCAGGATGTTCTCTCCAAGGAAGATCGCCGACAGCACCGTGCCCGCTACCGGGATCACAAAGTTAAATGGCGCAATCATGCTGACGCGATTGTACTTAAGCAGAACGCTCCACAGGGCAAAGGCAATGGATGAGAGCAGGGTCAGATAGCCGAGGAGCGCCACCGCCGTCGCGCTATGCACGACCAGCGTGCCACCGGTCAGATAGCCGCCAAGTACCAGTACCCCGCCGCCAAACGCCAGCTGCCAGCCGGTCATCACCGTTGGATCGACGGTTTGCGAGATGCGTTTGCCATAGAGCATAGAGGCCGAGAGAATAAACGCCGCCAGCACCACAAAGCCGTCCCCCATCATGCTAAAGCTGAAATCCAGCAGCGAGTGGTTGACGTTCACCAGCATTACCCCGGTAAAGCCCAGCACGCAGCCGATGCTCTTGTTGTAGCTTAACCTGTCGTTTTTATAGATCAGGTGGGCCAGCAGCACGCTGAAAAAGGTGCCGGTAGCGTTCATGATCGAGCCTTTCACCCCGGTAGTAAAGGCGAGACCGATATAGAAGAAGATGTACTGAATCGAGGTCTGCGTCAGGCCCAGAATAGCTAACTGGCCGTACTGCTGCGGGCTGAGCCGGGCGATGGGTTTATGCTGCGCCATGGCAAACAGCAGCAGCAGAAGACCGGCAAACAGAAAGCGATAGCCAGCAAAGACGATCTTCGAGGGGATATCGTCGGTGGCAATAGCAAAGAGTTCATAGCCGCTCTTAATAGCGGGATAGGAGCTGCCCCAGAGCAGACAGCAGAGCGTAGCCCCGGCGTAGGCGACGTTTTTACGGGCAAAAACCGGTACTGAAGAGACTGTTTCCATTTCCTCACCAAAATTAAAATCGTGTTTTAATTTATTATCGTGGAAGGCGTGAGGAATTGATACCCAACACCGCCGGGAGTGTTGGCGGGGTCGCAAAAAGCAAAACGCCTGCACGAGGCAGGCGTTTCGGTGTTATCTCAAACGAGAGTCGCAGATTACTCAGCAACCACGTTGATGATAACTTTAGCAAACACTTCGCTGTGAACCTGGAAGTCCACTTCGTGCTCACCGGTGGTACGCAGAACGCCGTTCGGCAGACGAACTTCGCTCTTAGCCACGTCAACGCCAGCTGCAGTTACAGCGTCAGCGATGTCGCGAGTACCGATGGAACCGAACAGTTTACCTTCGTCGCCTGCTTTAGACGCGATGGTAACGGTGCCCAGTGCGTTGATTTTCTCAGCGCGAGCTTCAGCAGCGTTCTGAACATCAGCCAGTTTAGCTTCCAGTTCAGCACGGCGTGCTTCGAAGAATTCAACGTTTTTCTTGGTAGCAGGAACAGCTTTGCCCTGCGGTACCAGGAAGTTACGAGCGTAGCCCGCTTTAACGTTAACCTGGTCGCCCAGGCTACCGAGGTTTGCTACTTTATCAAGCAGAATAACTTGCATTACCTTATCCTCTCAAAGTCGTATTAATGGACCGTGCCCGATTACTGATGACGATCAGTGTACGGCAG
>DAMBQR010000025.1:57354-57721 GCA_032055545.1 Pseudescherichia sp.
ATCATCGCGACGCTCACGGCGCTCGTCTTTCGCTTTAACCATCGGAGATGCTTCAGTAACAGCGTTTTTGGTACGCATAACCATGCTGCGGATAACGGCATCGTTGAAGCGGAAGTTAGTTTCCAGCTCATCGATCGCTTCCTGCGGCGCTTCAACGTTCAGCAGAACGTAGTGTGCTTTGTGCAGTTTGTTGATCGGATAAGCCAGCTGACGGCGGCCCCAGTCTTCCAGACGGTGGATCGTGCCTTCTGCTGCAGTGATAGCACCAGTGTAACGCTCGATCATGCCCGGAACCTGTTCGCTCTGGTCAGGATGGACCATAAAAACGATTTCGTAATGACGCATCGAATTGCTCCTTACGGATTAT
>DAMBQR010000026.1:0-55274 GCA_032055545.1 Pseudescherichia sp.
GCTGGCCGTTCCGCCTGCACGCCACCTATAACGAATCCATCAGCCGCATGCTGGATGTGTTCGAGAGAGTGAACCGTGAGATCCCCTTCAACGGCCTGCACTGGTTCTTTGACCATGCTGAAACGGTTACCCAACACAACATTGACCGCATTAAAGCGCTGGGCGGCGGTATTGCGGTGCAGCACCGCATGGCCTTCCAGGGTGAATATTTCGCTGAACGTTATGGCATGGAGGCGGTGCGTCACACCCCGCCGGTTGCGAAGATGCTGGAGACCGGTGTGCCGGTGGGTCTGGGTACCGACGCCACCCGCGTCGCCAGCTACAACCCGTGGACCGCGCTCTACTGGCTGGTCTCCGGTCGCACCGTAGGCGGCATGCAGATGTATGACGTCAACGCGCGCCTCGATCGTGACACCGCCCTGATGCTCTGGACCCAGGGCAGCGCCTGGTTCTCCAGCGAGCAGGGTAAAAAGGGCCAGATCAAGGTGGGCCAGCTGGCGGATCTCGCCGTGCTCAGTAAAGACTATTTCCGTGTGCCGGAGGAGGAGATCAAAGGTATCGAATCCGTGCTGACCGTTGTGGATGGCAACATCGTCTACGCCGCAGGGACCTTTACCTCTGAAGCGCCGCCCTCAATCCCCGTCCTGCCGGAGTGGTCCCCGGTGGTCAACGTGCCGGGCCACTACCGCAGCGCACCGCCGCAGCAGAGCCGCGTGGGCCTGATGCCCGCTGTGCACCACTGCAGCGGTCCGTGCGGCGTACACAGTCACCAGCATGACGTGGCGCGCCGCTCCTCGGTTCCGGTTTCAGACGACAGCGCCTTCTGGGGCGCACTCGGCTGCAGCTGCTTCGCCTTCTGATAACTATGAAAAATACCTTTGCTTTTGCGCCCCGTATGGATGCGGGGCTGTTCTTCCTGCGCCTCACCGGTAGCCTGCTGCTGCTCTACGTGCACGGTTTGCCGAAGGTGATGCACTTTAGTGAAGAGCTGACGCGGATCGAAGATCCGTTTGGACTGGGCCCGTGGGCCAGCCTCTTACCGGCCATTTTCGCCGAAGTGGTCTGCCCGCTCTTTATCATCCTGGGCGTGGGTACCCGCCTGGCCTGTCTGCCGATTATCGGCGTGCTGCTGGTGGCGATGCTGGTCGTGCATCCTGGCTGGAGTATGGCGGAGGGCCAGTTTGGCTGGCTGCTGCTGATTATTTTCGCCACGCTGGCGATAACCGGGCCGGGTAACTGGCGGCCTTCCGTGAACCGCGCACAGGAGTTCCGCTATGGCACAGGTAAATGAGATCCACGCGGCAACGGCACAGGCTGCCTCTGCGGCAGCACAGCCAACCGGGGTATCCTCCTGGCAGCCGCTGCGCAATCGCGTGTTCCGCATGCTATGGATCGCCACGGTAGTGTCCAACATCGGTTCATGGATGAACGATGTTGGGGTGAACTGGACCATGCTGACGCTGAGCACGGATCCGCTCTCCGTCGCGCTGGTGCAGGCAGCAAGCAGTCTGCCGATGTTTCTCTTCGCCCTCCCCTCCGGGGTGATGGCGGATATCGTGGACCGGCGTAAGTACCTGCTATTCTCCCAGGTATGGGTCTTTATCGCGGCGGCGGGCCTGACCCTGCTGTCGTTCGCCGGTTACGTGACGCCGACGGTGCTGCTTATCGCCGCCTTTTTGCTGAGTGCGGGCGCGGCGATGAGCTCACCGCCTTTTCAGGCCATCGTGCCGGATCTGGTGGAGAAAAGCGAGCTGGCCCCGGCTATCGCCCTGAACTCGCTCGGCATCAATATCAGCCGCGCGATTGGCCCGGCGCTGGGTGGGCTGGTGCTGTCGTTTGCCGGCCCGTGGGTGGTCTTTTTGCTGAATGCGCTGTCGGTGCTGGGCGTCGCCTGGGTGCTCTACCGCTGGAAAGCGGAACCGTCTATTCAGCGACTGCCGCCGGAGCACTTCTTCCCGGCGGTACGCGCAGGGCTACGTTACGTGCATGCTGCACCGGTACTGCGCAACGTGCTGGTGCGTACCGTGGCATTCTTCGTCTTCGGCAGCGCTGCGTGGGCTTTACTGCCGCTGGTGGCGCGCCGTGAGCTGGGGCTCGGTCCCGGCGGCTACGGCATTATGCTGGCCTGTATTGGTATCGGGGCGATTTTTGGCGCGGTTCTGCTGCCTGGCCTGCGCAAGCGGCTTAATCCGGACCGTCTGATGGTGCTGACCAGCCTGTTTTATGCCGCTGCGATGCTGGCCCTGGCCTTTATCCGCCATTTCTGGCTGCTAAACGCGTTTCTGTTCATCACCGGCTTTGCCTGGATAGCGGTGCTCTCGACGCTCAATATGGGCGCACAGCGTAGCGCGGCAAAATGGGTCAAAGCACGGGCGCTGGCGGTCTATCTCACGGTATTTTTCGGCTCAATGACCGTAGGCAGCGCCATCTGGGGCCAGCTGGCATCGCATTTTACCATCCCGGTCTCGCTCTGTGTCGCAACGGTGGGCATGGTGCTGGCCAGCCTGACCGTTCTCCGCTGGCGGCTGGATGAGAACCCCGATCTCAATCTGGATCTGCGTGAAGTGGATAACCTCGCACGGACGCTGGATATCTCTCACGAGCGCGGCCCGATCATGGTGAGCTACGAGTATCAAATAGAGGCCGAAGACGTTTACGACTTTATCGTCTCCGTTCAGGATCTACGCAGGGTCCGCCAGCGCGGCGGCGCGTTGAGCTGGTCGGTATATGAAGATATTCAGCGGCCTGGGATCTTCATTGAGACATTTGTCATTGGCACCTGGGTTGAGCACCTGCGTCAGCAGGAGCGTCATACGGTGAACGATCTGCTAATTCAAAACAAAGTCTATGCTTTTCATCGGGGTGGTGGACTCCCCGCGGTCCGCTACCTGGTAGCACCCATAAGGTAAATAACACAACCCGCAACTTGTTATCACTATTGAGGATCAGGTATGAGCACAATCAAGACGCAGGATGGCACGCAGATTTATTATAAAGACTGGGGTTCAGGCAAGCCGGTACTGTTCAGCCATGGCTGGCCGCTGGATGCTGATATGTGGGACAGCCAGCTGAACTTCCTGGCCGAGCGCGGCTATCGCGTTATCGCCTTCGATCGTCGCGGCTTTGGCCGCTCGGATCAGCCGTGGGAAGGTTACAACTACGACACCTTCGCCTCTGACATTAACGACCTTATCACTACGCTCGATCTGCGTGACGTGACCCTGGTCGGCTTCTCAATGGGCGGCGGCGACGTGACGCGCTACATTGGCCGTTACGGCAGCGATCGTGTAAAAGCGCTGGTGCTGCTGGGCGCGGTGACGCCTATCTTCGGCAAAGCCGCCGACTACCCACAGGGTGTCGATCAGAGCGTATTTGAAGGTATTCGCGATGGCTTACGTAAAGATCGTGCGCAGTTTATCAGCGACTTCTCTACGCCGTTCTACGGCACTAACGCTGGCCAGAGCGTCTCTGAAGGCGTGCTGACGCAGACGCTGAACATTGCCCTGCTCGCTTCGCTGAAAGGTACTATCGACTGCGTTACCGCCTTCGCAGAGACCGATTTCCGCCCGGACGTGGCGAAAGTAGATGTGCCGACGCTGGTGATCCACGGCAGCAACGACCAGGTGGTACCGTTCGAAACCACCGGTAAGGTCGCAGCAGAATCCATCCCTGGCGCAGAGTTGAAAGTATACGATAACGCGCCGCACGGCTTTGCCGTCACCCACCAGGATCAGCTCAATAACGATCTGCTGGCGTTTTTGCAGTCGCTGTAAGCAGTGAAGCACCGGGAGCGCGCTGGCGCTCCCGCATTGATAGGTTACAGCAATCGTTCTCAGGATCGTACCCGCAAGCAATTTTTGAACCATACTTAAGCTAAATATGCATATTTCCTTTTTGCTTTATCAACCATAGAGGAGGAAGTCATGCAGTTAGTGAGTAATAGGTATGTAGTGTCTTCTGGGGATTTTGATTTTCTGGCCTTCAGCTTTGCTCAGATGCGTTCACAAGGGCGCCATCTTTGCACTGAGGCAATCACTGGCAATATGGATAGTGATTGCAAGACGCTGTTCCTGCAGCGTTTCGATCACCATCTAGAGCAGCTCCAGGAAAGGCTAGTGACAGTGTAGTTCAATGCCGGGCGGTGGCCGCCGCCCGGCGTTCGCTTCTATCGCTATAAATGAAACAACACCTCATCCAGCCAGTCCAGCACGCGACGATTAAGCAGCGAGCGATTTCGCATCTCACAGTGGCTTCCCGCCCCTTCTGCCGCACTAAAGTGCATAAGCGTTTTCGGACACGCCAACCGATCGAAGAAATCCTGCGTACCGCGCGCCAGAGGATCGTTCTCGGCCTGGGTCAGCAGCGTCGGGCAGGCGATTGTCCCGGCACGCCCGTCCATGGTGAACTGCTCCGCAGAGCGCAGATAGTCGCCCACGTTATCGACCCCATGGGTCCAGAATCCGCGCTGCATAATCTTCCATTTTAACTGTGGATCGGCGGCAATCGCCTGGGTAAGCCGCGCCAGCGTTTGCGCATCAAGATCGCCGAGGTTATTTCCCGCCTCAGGTGCCGCGCCGAGCTTGCCAACAACGTCACGAAACTGTCCTACGATGCTCCACAGCCCCGGATCGGCGATACAGGCAGCAAGGCGGTGCTCGACGGACGCCGCCCGGGGGGCGAGATAGCCGCCCAGACTCTCGCCGAAAATCGCAATGCGATTGGGGGTGACGACGGGAAGATGCAGGGTAAAATCAATCACCGCCGTGATGACCGTTTCCCAGTCGGGGCGTAGGGGGATGTTCTGCTCAAACAGCATCTCACCCTGCCCTGGCCCGTCGAAAATCAGGCAGTGGTAGCCCCGGCGAGAGGCGGCTACAGCAGAGAAAAAATAGAGGTCCGTGGCGGTAGCATCGTAGCCGTTGTTGAGGATAATCAGCGGACGCACCTCCTGCTCCATCCCGATAGCGGGAATGAGCCAGGCAGGCATGGATGTCCCCTCAAAGGGGATGCGCATCGGTTCAAGAGGAAAGTTACAGAGCGCCAGTCCAGCGTTAAAGAGATCTCTCTGTCGGTTAAACGCTTCGAGCAGACGCGGGTCGCGCTGTGGCCCAAAGAGCGGGCGATATGAGGTCGCATAGAAGGCGCTGGCACGGAGAAACAGCTCCCGGGCGCTGCTGCGCAATCTGCGGCGCTGGCACTGCGTGGCCTCCTCCGCCAGTCGCTCCCCGGCAGCCGTCCAGGCATTATAAAAATCGCTGTCATCCCCGTCACCTACCGCCTGACCGACGGCCAAAATCTCACCGAGATCGGCACCGCCGTAGGGTATGTAAGCCACGGGCCAGGTACCAAATTCGTCATGCATTGAATCGCTGAATGCTAATCCCATATCACCTCCGCGTCGTGTTTTTGATAGAGACGCCAGAGTAGGTCGATTTTTAGCCAGAAAAAGCGATTCGCCTCGCTAAACAGGGCTAGAGCAAGTAAGCAAAAGTAACTTTGTAAAACAATTCATCACCTGATAAATTCTTTCATGTTATCAACGGGAAAGATGAACATGAAAAGAAACAGAAAAAATATTGTGGTACTCAAGAAGGGCGGGAGCAGCTACATCTTTGAGAAATACCGCAGGAAAAAAACGAACAGCAGCCCGTTTCTTATCCTGACCACAATATTTACTCTGGTCATCGCGATATCACAATCGGTCATTGCCTGGCAACAGTTAACCCTCTCCCGACTCTCTTACAATCCTTTTTTTGTCATAAAAGAGGAGCTGACCCCCTCAGAATTCAATAAAAAAAGCATCGATGAAAACCTGCAGATTATCAACACCGGTTTTCCTATCATCAACTATGATTCTGACGTAAGTGTCTATATCAAAGCCACAAAAACGATGCACGGACAGCCAGGTGTAGTCGCCACACTCTACTTCCCCGTCAACTATTACTTTTCAGGGACAAAACTTAGCGGCGGCAAGGATATGCTTGAGACACGGGGCGGCGATGAAAACAGAACCGAATTTGAGCTTCTGAAAAATGAGTTACGCACCAAAAATATGATGCACATCTTTGAGGGGCCGGGCTATCAGTTGGAACTTACTAAATTGGTCAAGATAGCGTACCAGAATATTGAGGGAATCGATCATACCCAGTACTTTGTCGATCAAAAGGCGGTCTCGCTGGAGCAATATAACGTTATCCAAAAACAGATAAAAGACAATGAAGCTCAGCGTCTTGAGGACGATGACAGCTTACCTCTCTTCCTTGAACAGATGTATGCTGATTTATTCATTAAGATACTGGATCAGAAAGGTTAGCTTGCGAGGAGAAGGAACATGCACATCAATGTTAAATACAGAATTGGAGCGCTTATTTATCTGATGGCGGCATATGCCCTTGCACTACCCGCTCTTGCCCTGTTCACTGACCTGGTCATCAACGGAAGCATTATTGACATGTGGAAAGGTTCATACTCGTTTGCAGATCTTCTAAGCATGCGCAAAACTCTTTTCATGCAGTTTGCCGGGCTAGGCGCTGCGCTTGGATTCGTCTACTGGCTCTTTTTCTTCAGGAGATACAGGCATCACGATCCCCTCGACAAATATTTCAAGTAGGCCCTGCCTCATCAGCCAGTTGCCGACTTAGCGTTCCTCCCCCGACCTTCGACGAGCAACCCAGTATAGATCGTCATAAAATGTGTAGCCATGCCACCCTTGCCGCTGCACACGTTATTTAGACAAATTTTTTATCGCATTAAAAATAATTTTCATTATCATTCAGGTTTGAATACGAAAATATATCCCGCCAGGATCAGGATTTAATGAAAAAGATCATCTTCACAGCAGCCATACTGTTTTCCACGCTTAGCGCCGCATCGGCAACCACCTACCCTCTGACCATTGACAACTGTGGCTATAAAGAGACGTTTAGCAAAAGCCCTGAACATGTGGTTGCCCTTGGACAAAACACCGTGGAGATCCTGCTGCTGTTGGGATTGCAGGATAAAATCACTGCCAGCGCCTTCTGGCCAACTAAAGTGATGCCGCAACTGGCCGAACAGAATGCGCAGATCAAGCTGCTGACCGTGGAGATCCCGACGCTGGAGTCCGTGCTTGCACAAAACCCTGATTTTGTACCTGCACAGCTGCCTCTGCTGCTGGGGCCAGAGAGTAAGGTTGCGAAGCGCGAGGATCTGGCCACCGTTGGCGTTAACAGCTACCTCTCGCCCGGTATGTGCGCGACAAAAAAAGCAGCGGGAGATATGTACGGCAGTCGCCATACGCTGTGGAACATGGCCTATCTTTACAAAGAGATTGAAGATTTTGCCACAATTTTTGACGTACAGCCGCGTGGCGAAGCGCTGGTTGCGGACTTTAAAAAACGCGAAAACGATCTGCGCAACGAATTTAGCAAGAACAAGAAAGATCTCTCCTTTGTCTTCTGGTTTTCAAGCGCCTCTCCGTCAGCTGATGCCTACGTTGGGGGTAAAAACAGCGCTTCCGGGTTTATCGCTGACGTGCTGGGCGGTCATAACGCAATCACGTCCGAGGCTGAGTGGCCGACGGTAGGCTGGGAAAGCATTATTGCCGCCAACCCGGATGTCATTGTGGTCTCCAGCCTGGATCGTAACCGCTGGACGCTGGACAGCGCACAGGAGAAGATTAAGTTTTTGCAAAGCGATCCAGCCGTCAGCCAGCTGGATGCGGTGAAAAAGGGCCATATCGTGGTGATGGATGGCCAGGCCATGAATCCCACGGTTCGTACCCTCTATGGTGCTGAGCAAGTGGGCGACCAGCTCAGAAAGCTGGGGCTGAACTAATGGCCTCACCGATCGTGTATGCGCAGCAGAGCACCTTTTTAACCGTCTCGTGCTTGCTGTCTGTCATTCTGTTATGTATGGCGATTGCGCTGGGCGTCAGCGTGGGAGAGCTGTCAATCCCGCTGCGCGATGTATTTTACGCGATTAGCAATAAGATGGGGCTGACCGCCGTTCCGCTCAACCGCATCTATGAAAGTGTGATCTGGGATTTTCGTCTGAGCCGAGCGCTGGTCGCGGCGTGCTGCGGGGCAGGACTCGCCATCTGCGGTGCAGTGCTGCAAAGCCTGCTGAAAAACGCGCTAGCTGAGCCTTACGTACTCGGCGTTTCTGCTGGCGCATCCACAGGCGCGGTCATGGTAGTGGTTCTCGGCATTGGCACGGGTGCCCTGTCGCTCTCCGCCGGTGCCTTTATCGGTGCGTTTGCGGCCTTTGCGTTTGTCGCCTTTCTGACTAACGGTGCACGCGGCGGCAATCAGCAAACTATTATGGCTGGGGTTGCCGCCTCGCAGCTGTTTAATGCCATCACGGCCTATACCATTAGCACGTCGGCCAGTGCTCAGCAGGCGCGTGACGTGCTGTTCTGGCTGCTAGGTAGCTTTAGCGGCGTACGCTGGCCGGAGTTTCAACTTGCGCTGGTGGTCGTGCTGATTGGGCTGGCGGTCTGTCTCTTCTATGCCAGGGCGCTGGATGCCTTTACCTTCGGTGACGATGCTGCCGCCTCGCTGGGTATCGCTGTTCCCATGGTACGGCTGATTCTCTTTACCCTCACCGCGCTCATGACTGCCACTATCGTCAGCATGGCTGGCTCCATTGGCTTTGTGGGACTCGTGGTTCCCCATATTATGCGCTTTATATTTGGTCCACTGCATCGCACGCTGCTGGTCGCCAGCGCGTTGGCGGGGGCAATCCTGATGGTGCTGGCTGATATAGCCTCACGGGTGCTTATCGCGCCGCAAAGCTTACCGGTCGGCGTCGTTACCGCCATGGTAGGCGTGCCTTTCTTCGCCGTGATTATCTTCCGATCAAGGAATGCCTGATGAGTATTACCGCTGAAAATATTACCTGGAAGGTGGGTAAAAAGATCATCGTCAACGACGTCTCGCTGCGCATTGATCGGGGAGCAACCGTTGGCCTGTTAGGACCCAACGGCTGCGGCAAATCCTCACTGCTACGCATTCTTGCCGGATTACGCCGTCCGGACGCAGGTCGCGTCCTGCTCGACGATCAGGATATCACCCGCATCGCCAGAAAGACGCTTGCCCGCCGGGTTGCATTTGTTGAGCAGCATGGCATGACCGAGGCCAACATGCGCGTACGCGATGTGGTCAAGCTGGGACGGATCCCACACCACTCGCCTTTCTCCAGCTGGAGCGCCCAGGATGACGAGATCGTCAATGCCGCCTTACGACGGGTCGATATGCTGGATCGCAACGACCAGGGGTGGTTGAGCCTCTCCGGCGGTGAACGCCAGCGGGTGCACATTGCCCGGGCGCTTGCACAGTCGCCGACCGAAATCTTGCTGGATGAGCCGACTAACCATCTCGATATCCACCATCAAATGCAGCTGATGCACCTCATCAGCACCCTGCCGGTGACCAGCATAGTGGCCATTCACGATCTCAATCATGCCTCAATGTTTTGCGATAGTCTTATTGTCATGCGCCAGGGACAAATTGTTGCCACCGGTACACCGGAAGCAATCCTTAATGAGGAGCTGCTTCGGGAGGTATTCAATGTTAAAACCCGCATTGAAATTTCCCCCTTTCATGGCAAGAAGCATATTCATTTCATCATATAAGCGCGTGTAAATGTTACGGATCCACCTTCGCCCAACAGGCACACTTTGGCCGCCCGTTTTGTTGGGCAGCCAGTTTATTTTTAATATTGGCTTCTATGCGGTTGTCCCGTTTTTGGCGATCTTTCTGCGCGATGACATGATGCTCTCCGGCGGCCTGATTGGACTGATTCTGGGACTGCGAACCTTCTCGCAGCAAGGCATGTTTATTGTTGGTGGCGCACTCTCCGATCGCTTTGGGGCAAAAATCGTCATTCTGTGTGGCTGCCTTCTACGGATAGCGGGCTATTTGATGCTGGCCTTCAGCCATACCCTGTGGCCCGTTATCCTGGGGGCTTGCCTGACCGGCATCGGCGGCGCGCTTTTCTCTCCGTCCATTGAAGCGTTACTGGCAAAAGCAGGCACGCAAAGCGAGGCACAGGGTAAGCGCAGTCGTGCAGAGTGGTTTGCTCTTTTCGCCGTCTGCGGCGAGCTCGGGGCGGTATTGGGGCCGGCTGCGGGTGCGCTGCTAACCGGGTTTGGCTTTCGTCAAATCGCGCTCGCGGGGGCTGGCATCTTTGCTATCGCGCTGCTGACGCTTTTTTTCTCCCTACCCTCGCCACCGCGCAGCGCTCACACGCTGAAAATAGTTCCCTGGTGGACGACGTTTCGACAACCGCGGTTTGTCGCCTTTATCATTGCCTACAGCTCGTGGCTGCTCAGCTATAACCAGCTCTATCTTGCCCTGCCGGTGGAAATCCAACGCGCCGGGGGGAGTGAGAAAGATCTTGGCCCGCTGTTTATCCTGGCTTCAATACTGATTATTCTGTGCCAGCTTCCACTGGCGCGTGTGGCGAGACGGGTGGGCCCGGCACAGATCTTGCCCATTGGCTTTTTGCTCCTCGCCACTGCATTTGCCAGCGTAGCGCTATTTGCTGCGTCAGCGCCGCCAGAAGGATGGCTGCGGCTACTGCCATCAATATGTTTTGTGTCGTTGTTGACCCTGGGACAAATGCTGCTGGTGCCTGCCGTGAAGGATCTTATTCCCTGGTTCTCGCATGAGTCTACGCTGGGTGCGCATTATGGAGCGCTGGCCTCAGCGGGTGGATGCGCGGTGCTGGTGGGGAATCTGTTTTTTGGTAGCCGACTGGATGCCGCGCTCACTCCTGGCCCTCAGGCCGTTATTCCATGGCTGGAGCTGGCGGCTTTCCCGCTGTGTAGTGCGCTCGCTATGCTCGTCATTTGTCGCCCGCTGCGAAGATGAGCGATGACGCGTTACCTGCCAGGCAAAGGGTCAAGATGGAACGCCAGTGTAAAACGTGCTGGCATTCGTCGCCGTAATCCGTACCATACGCGACATAGAATGAATGACGACCCGGTCAACCGAGACAGTACACCATGCAAGAGCATCAAGACGTTAACAAGAAAGAGCAGTACAACTTAAACAAATTGCAGAAGCGCCTGCGCCGTAACGTGGGCGAAGCCATTGCCGACTTCAATATGATTGAGGAAGGCGATCGCATTATGGTGTGCCTCTCCGGCGGTAAAGATAGCTACACCATGCTGGAGATCCTGCGCAACCTGCAGCAGAGCGCGCCGGTTAACTTCTCGCTGGTGGCAGTAAACCTTGACCAGAAGCAACCGGGTTTCCCGGCGCATATTCTGCCTGCCTATCTGGAGCAGCTGGGCGTCGAGTATAAGATTGTCGAGGAGAATACCTACGGCATCGTTAAAGAGAAGATCCCAGAGGGCAAAACCACCTGCTCGCTCTGCTCACGCCTGCGCCGCGGCATTCTCTACCGCACCGCAACGGAGCTGGGTGCGACCAAAATCGCCCTCGGCCACCATCGTGACGATATCCTGCAGACCCTGTTCCTTAACATGTTCTACGGCGGCAAAATGAAAGGCATGCCGCCGAAGCTGATGAGCGATGATGGCAAGCATATTGTTATCCGTCCCCTCGCCTACTGCCGGGAAAAGGATATCGAGCGTTTTGCCCAGGCCAAAGCCTACCCGATCATCCCTTGCAACCTGTGCGGCTCCCAGCCTAACCTTCAGCGCCAGGTAATTGCCGACATGCTGCGCGACTGGGACAAGCGTTACCCTGGCCGTATCGAAACCATGTTCAGCGCCATGCAGAACGTGGTGCCGTCGCACCTGAACGATATCTCGCTGTTTGACTTCAAGGGTATTACCCACGGTTCGGACGTGGTGGACGGGGGCGATCTGGCATTCGATCGCGAACCTATTCCGTTGCAGCCTGCGGGCTGGCAGCCGGAAGAGGATGAGACGCCGCTGGACTCTCTGCGCCTCAACGTGCTGGAAGTAAAATAATCTGATTGCTCTCCGGCAGGTACCGCCGGAGAGTTTTATCCCTGCCCTACTTAAGCAGCATCACCCGGCAGCTCTTGCCTTTGATCTTACCGCTCTGTAACTGCTTCCACGCCTGGCGAGCGATGCTCTGCCGCACCGCCACGTAGACATGCGCCGGATGCACGGTGATCTTGCCGATATCCGCCCCGTTTAAGCCCATATCACCGGTCATCGCACCCAGCACGTCGCCAGGGCGCATCTTGGCTTTTTTACCGCCATCAATCACCAGGGTCGCCATCTCAGCCTCAAGCGGCACCACCTTAACGTTAGCAGGCGCGCTGAGCCAGTTCAGCTTCAGCTGCAGCATCTCGGCGAGAATGTTGGCGCGCTGCGCCTCTTCCGGTGCGCAGAAGCTGATCGCCAGGCCGCTGTTACCGGCGCGAGCGGTACGCCCGATGCGGTGGACGTGCACCTCTGGATCCCACGCCAGTTCATAGTTAACCACCAGCTCCAGGGATTTGATATCCAGACCACGGGCGGCGACGTCGGTGGCGACCAGTACGCGGGCGCTGCCGTTGGCAAAACGCACCAGGGTCCGGTCACGATCGCGCTGCTCAAGATCGCCATGCAGGGCCAGCGCCTCCTGGCCGGCGTCGTTTAGCGCGTCACACACCTCCTGGCAATCCTTTTTGGTGTTGCAGAAAACCACGCAGGAGGCAGGCTGATGCTGGCTAAGCAGCTTTTGCAGCAGGCCAATTTTGCCCTGTCGGGAGGTTTCAAAGAACTGCTGCTCAACAGCAGGCAGCGCATCCACGCTGTCGATCTCGATGGTTTGCGGCGAGCGCTGAACGCGACCGCTGATCGCCGCGATGGCCTCGGGCCAGGTAGCGGAGAAGAGCAGCGTCTGGCGCGACGCGGGTGCAAAGCGGATCACCTCATCAATGGCGTCGCTGAAGCCCATATCCAGCATTCGGTCCGCCTCATCCATCACCAGGGTTTGCAGAGCATCGAGGTTAACGGTGCCCTTCTGCAGGTGATCGAGCAGGCGGCCCGGCGTGGCGACAATAATATGCGGTGCGTGCTGTAACGAGTCGCGCTGCGCACCAAAAGGCTGGCCGCCGCAGAGCGTCAAAATTTTGATGTTGGGCATATAGCGCGCCAGCCGGCGCAGCTCGTTGGCGACCTGATCGGCCAGCTCGCGGGTCGGGCAGAGGATCAGGGATTGGGTCTGGAAGCGGCTGGCATCAATGTGCTGCAGCAGACCGAGGCCAAACGCCGCCGTTTTACCGCTGCCGGTTTTTGCCTGCACGCGCACATCCTGCCCCGCCAGGATCGCGGGCAGCGCCGCCGCCTGTACGGGCGTCATGGTGTGATAACCCAGCTCATTAAGGTTATCGAGCTGGGCTGTGGGCAGGGTATTCAGTGTTGAAAAAGCGGTCACAATATTTTCTCGCGGTAAAAGGCTACGTCAGCAGGCGCGTATCCTCTCAGATCTGCCTCTTTAACGCGACATTTTAATCGGCTCCTCATTAGGCGGCGGATCGGGCAGCGGCTGCGGCCGGGGAATAGGTTCAGGAACCGGGACCGGATCGGTAGGTACCGGATCGGCGGGCAGAGAGTCAGTGGGATTCAATAAGGTAAGGCTGGACATGTTTTACCTCCTGGTGATGGCATCGCTCCCTTTAAGGGTAGAAGCTGATGAACGAGAGGCAAAAAAAAGCCGACTTTTTGAAGTCGGCGTCGTACGAATCAATTGTGCTATGCAGTAATTCAAAAAAAGTAAGACAATATGGAGCGCAACGCCCATCGCTTGACGTTGCATTCACCTGCGAGAGAGATATTGCCTTAAGCGCGCTGGTTGTTTATTGATTTCGCGCAAGTAAAACGGCGTTTTTATGTTCATGCTTTGTTAAAAATGTGAATTTTTACAGCCATTTACTGCGATGCAGCCACCAGGTCACGCCGCCGATCAGTACCACCAACATCAGGCAAAAGAAGGGGAAACCCAGATGCCAGCCACCGCCGGGGATGCCGCCCAGGTTAACCCCAAACAGGCCAGTCAAAAAGGTACTGGGTAAAAAGACCATTGCCATCAAGGACATAGTGTAGGTTCTGCGCGACAGCGACTCCTGCATCACCTGGGTGATCTCATCGGTCATCACCGCCGTGCGGGCAATGCAGGCGTCGATTTCATCAAGCCCACGGCCCAGCCTGTCGGCGATATCCTGCATCCGCCGACGCTGATCGTCATTCATCCACGGAAAGCGCTCGCTCGCCAGTCGGGCATAGACATCGCGCTGGGGAGCCATATAGCGGCGCATGACGATAAGCTGTTTACGCAGCAGAGCCAGAAAACCGCGCGGGGGGATCTGCTGATCGAGCAGATTGTCTTCCAGATCGATGATCCTGTCGTGCAGCTGCTCAATAAATTCGCTGGCATGATCAGTAAGTGCGTCACAGACGTCCACCAGCCAGCCACCGCAGTCCGCCGGACCGGTCCCCTCCTCCAGATCCCTGACGACGTCGTCCAGCGCCAGCACTTTACGCTGGCGGGTAGAGACAATAAGGCGCTCGTCCATATAGACCCGCATGGCAACAAGCTGATCGGGACGCTCATCGGTGCTGCCGTTAATGCAGCGCAGCGTGATTAATGTTCCTTCGCCCATGCGGGTTACGCGTGGGCGTAGACTCTCCCCCGCCAGCGCATCGCGTACGTTATTAGGCAGCAGCGGCGTAGATGCCAGCCACTGAGCGCTCTCCGGCTGGGTATAGTTAAGATGTAGCCAACACGGATGCGCGGCGTCAATGACGTCGTCATTGCCCAGCGGCTTTACGCCACCCTTGCCGTCCAGCAACCATGCAAAAACCGCATCCGGCACGTTAACGTCCGATCCCTTAATCGCCTCCACGGCTCCTCCACATTCAGCATGCTAATAGTGATAGTCTAGCCGGATGGCGAAAGTAAGTAATCTGAAAATTAGCCATCGCACTGAATTTGCAGGGGAAAGCGTGAAGAGTCAGTGGCCGAAGAGGCCGCTAAACGGTAGTTACGCGTTCTGCTTTGCAGGTCAGTCACCTGGCGTTTAAGTACGTCAGAGGATCCTGCCAGCTCATCTACCATCGTGGCGTTACTCTGCGTAACACGTTCCAGTTCGGAAAGCGCCTGGGTAATCTGCGCGATGCCTTTTTCCTGCTGCAACGTGGCCACGGCGATCTCATCCATCAGCTTGCTCAATAATCCAGAGCCAGAGACGATATCGAGCATATTCTTTTCCGCCTCGCCCACGACGGTTGCCCCCTGTGTGACGTTTTGCGCGGTAACGTCGATGAGGGATTTGATGCTTTTTGCCGCCTCGGCGCTGCGGTGGGCAAGATGGCGCACCTCACCGGCAACCACCGAGAAGCCTTTGCCATGCTCTCCTGCCCTTGCCGCTTCTACCGCAGCATTCAGCGCCAGAATATTTGTCTGAAAGGCAATGCCATCAATCAGAGAGATAATCTCCGTCATCTGGCGCGCGCAGTCGGTAATAGACTGCATGTTCGAAGCTACCTGCGCCATCAGCTCGCCGCCCTGACGTGCGCAGCGAGTCGCCTCACTCGCCTGCTGGCTGGCAAGCTGAGTATTGGTAGCGTTATTTTTGGTGCTGGCCGCCATCTGCTCCATGCTGGACGCCGTCTCGATAAGCGCCGCCGACTGCTCCTCTGTCTTTACCGACAGTTCGGCGCTGCGGGCCGAGAGCTGGTGGGAAAGATCCATCGCGGACTGGGACGAGGCGCGAATTTCCCGCACCAGAGTGGCAATACTGCTGGCAAGGCTGTTGATGCCAGGGATCAACCGCCCTGCACAGTTATTCCCGAACGCCGGGATAGTCACTGATACGTTTCCCGCTGTAACCTCATCAATGCTTTTTTTAACCGTATTGATGGGTGAAACCAGATAGGTGGTCATGTAAAACCACATAAAAACCAGGGTTAGCACAGATATCGTACTCGTCAGCAGCGTCAGCGTACTATTTTTCGTGAGAACGATCACTAATATATTCATCAGCCCAAATGAAGCGAGCAGAAAAACCATTATGAACGTGCGCACGCTTGTATTTCGGAACATAAAACAACCCTGTTGTACATCACTATTAGATACGAATTTTATAACATCCAAAAAAGGCTTTTTCATCTCTATTTTCAATTCATCATGCGTTTGCCGTTAAGTTATACAAATTTGCATGATGTTAGCACACTCATCTTACAAGAGCTTACGGGCTGGCGTTATCCACCAAAAATAGATGAAAAATCCCCTGCTTCACAGCAAGATATATCATACAAAGAAACCTTAAGATTTCTTAATAATAAGCAGAATTCACTTACCTGAAATAGAGTTAAGCCTCACTTAAATGATTTATGAAATGAATATATAAAAGCTTACAGGTGGTGAAAATTAGCACAAATCAAAAGAGAGCTGACAAGCCGTTGAAAAAATAACTTTTTAATATTTTATTTATCGGCAGAATGGTAAATGGAAAACTAATGTTTAGTCATACGCACAGCAAAATAAAAAAAAGGAAGCACACTGTGGCATGTCATCTTGATTCTCTGAATATGTTAGCAACGCCTGTATGGATTGTTGCGCCGGAAAGCGAAGAGCTCATTTATGCTAACCAGCAGGCGCAATCTGTAGCGAAAGGCAGCTCCCTGACATCCATGCGCAGCGGCGAGTACTCTGCCGTAGCACATCAAAGCCTCACCGCCTACGCCACCAGCCTGAAAAACCGGGACGATATTATTGAGGTCTGGTCGCTACCGGCCGACGACGGCACCCGAACGCTAAGCTGCCGGCTCTCGGCAGTAAATCTTGGGGATTGGGGCGAAGTTATCGTCTTTGAGGGGCTGACTCCACGCGGTAACACGGGACTTAAGGCGAGTCGCTCAGCGGCCTATCGGCCACGTAAAAACGGGTTTTATGCCCGTTTTTTTTACACCACGTCAGCACCTATCGTGCTGGTCGATCCGGCCCGGGAGGGGCAAATCGTTGATGCCAACCTCGCAGCGATACGCTTCTACGGCTACACCTACGAAACGCTCTGCACAATGTATATATGGCAGATCAATACCCTTGGTCGCGGTATTTTACCTATCGTCGCCGAGATTGCTCACCTGCCCGGCGGGCATAAGCCGCTTCACTCCGTTCACCGCCTGGCCAATGGATCGATCCGGGACGTCCAGGTCGCGGTGGGTCCCGTCGAGATCTATGGCGAACGACTGATACTCTGCGTGATCCACGATATGAGTGAACAGAGAGATCTTGAGCAGGCGCTGGAGAGTGCCAGACGTCAGGATCCGTTGACCCGGTTATTTAATCGCCTCGAGGCGGTACAGCAGCTTGAAAAGCAGCTTCCAGCGGCCAATGATTTCAGCCTCCTGCTGGTGAATATCGATGGTTTTAGACACATCAACCAGCGCTACGGGCACAGAAAAGGCGACGAGGTGTTGATCCATCTTGCTCAGGCGCTCAGTGACTGGAGCCAACACATTGTCTTTCGCTGGGATGGAGAGGAGTTTTTGCTGCTACTTCCTGACACCGCCCTGGCGGCAGCGCTGACGACAGCAGAGGATCTGCGTGCCGAGGTAGAGAAGATGGCGATACCCGACATCCCTCCGCTTACCGTCAGCGTCGGCGTCGCACAGTATCTGGCTGGAGAGAGCCTGGACTCGCTATTCCAGCGCGTTGACGAGGCGTTATACCAGGCAAAAAACAGAGGCCGCAACCGGGTGTTTGCGACCTGATCGTTTATAAGACGCTTACAGGCGGTGACGTTCAGGAAAGCTGGCTGTACGCCTCGTCGCTGACCGGCTCCAGCCACTCGTTGGAGCTCCCCTCGGCGGGGATCTCCACGGCGATGTGCGCAAACCAGCTGTCGTGCGCCGCGCCGTGCCAGTGCTTAATCCCCGCTGGGATATGCACCACGTCGCCGGTTTTTAGCTCGCGGGCAGGCTGGCCCCATGCCTGATACCAGCCTCGACCTCCGGTCACCAGCAGGATCTGTCCGCCTTTGTGGTGAATATGCCAGTTATTGCGGCAGCCAGGCTCAAACGCCACGTTGCCAATATTTACCCCTTCGGTAGAGAGCAGAGTCAGATAGCTGGTCCCGGTGAAATACCGGGCATAGGCCTCATTCTTCTCCCCACGAGGGAAGACGCTGTTACCGTCAAATGTTTCGTTCATGGTTGCTCCGCTATCTGTCAACGTGATTAAGGTTGTGAGTATAACGGCGCACCCGGGTAGCGATTAGAGGGCAAAATGAGGACGGGCTTATGAGCTGGACTCATTGATAAGGCCGTCCCGTTGTGTATCAGACCTCTTCCCGCAGCTTTAAATTTTTATTGAGCACAACGCTGAGCAACAACACGACGATCATCAGCGCGGCCACAAATACAAAAGCATGGGGCAGCGAGCTGTGATGAGCGATAAAGCCGATCATCGCCGGACCCGCCAGAACGCCGATATAGCCCAGCGTAGTGACGGCGGGTACGGCAACCATCTGCGGCATGCTCGTTTGCTTACCAATCTGGCTAAACATGACCGGGACAATGTTGGCGCAGCCGGCACCGATAAGCAGATAGCCCACCAGTAGCAGAGCCAGGGAGGCAGCGGTGAAAATCAGGCAGAAACCAGCAAAGGCCATGATCGCCCCGCAGACCACCACGCGCAGTTGACCAACGCGGGCAATGATCGCATCGCCGCTAAGACGCCCGATGGTCATCGCCACCGCAAAGCAGGTAAAGCCCAGCCCACCCAGCGATCCCGCCACGTTTCTGACCTCAACCAGATAGACCGCGCTCCAGTCGAGAACGGTTCCTTCGGCCAGAAAGACAATAAAGCAGATCACGCCAAGGAGCAGCACCTCGCCTTTAGGAATAGCGAAGGCCGGACCTTCAGCCGGGTTAGCATAGGGTAGAAAATGGCGAAAGCTGACCGCTACCATCAGAGCCACCAACAGCACAATCAGCAGCGTGGCGCTCAGAATAGACAGGCCCATGCTGAGCAGGCCGGTCATAAGCCCTGCTCCGGCAATGCCCCCGACGCTGTACATCCCATGAAAGCCGGACATCAGCGGCACTTCTTCGTTTTTCTCTACCAGAATCGCCTGGATATTCATGGCGCAGTCGGTCATGCCTATCCCGGTACCGAAAATCAGCAGCAGCAGCCCCAGGCTTAGCGGGCTCTCAGCCAGCGTCAGGAAAGGCATCGACAGGATGATGATCAGCACGGCGCAGCCAATGATTTTCTGGCAGCCAAAGCGGGACGACAGCGGCCCGGCCAGGGGCATGGAGATAATCGCCCCGCCCCCCAGACAGAGCAGCAGGATGCCAAGCAGGGCATCGTTGGCCCCGGTATTCATTTTGGCGAAGGGCACCATCACCGCCCATGCTGCGGTTGCCAGTCCGGCGACAAAGAAAATGATTCGGGTCGCTATCTTCTCATTCATGCAGGATCTCTTTTTAGTCAGGGGTAGATTCGTTTGACAGAGACAATTGTAATGCACGATTATGCTCTGTGTTGCGCGATGTGAAATCTTTCAGGAGTTAACGTGCTCGATTATGCAGCTTTACCCGAGCAGCGACAAGCGCTCATTAGACAGATCCTTGAGGAGAATGGCCGCTTAATCTGTAGCGAGCTGGCTGTTCGTCTGGGAGTATCAGAACATACTGTTCGCCGCGATTTACATGAGCTTAGCAACGAAGGTTTCTGTAAAAAGGTCTATGGCGGAGCTGTTTTAATTCTGCCCGAGTCCGGGGACTACGCCGGTCGAAAAGATAAAAACCAGGCGAAAAAGAGCAGGATCGCGCAGCGCTGCGCCCGGCTGGTGAAGTCTGGTAGCTGCATTTTTATCGACACGGGAACCACTAATCTGGCGATGGCAGAGGCGCTTCCTGCTGAGCTGGCGCTCACCGTGGTGACCAACTCGCCGGAGATTGCGGTGGCGCTGCTGAAAAAGCCGCTGTATGAGGTAATTATGCTTGGTGGCCAGGTGCAGCGCGCCTCAGGCGGCTGCGTGGGGATGCCAGCCATTGCCCAGATTCAGGGCATGCTCTTTGACCAGGGTTATATTGGCGGCTGCGCGATGGCCCCGGAGTCGGGCTTGACAGGGTTCGACTACGCCGACTGTGAATTTAAGAAAGCGGTGATCGCCCAGTGCAATGAGACCATCGTCGCGCTTACCGCCAATAAGATCCCTGCCGTGGCCCGCTATGTCGTAGCCCCTTGTAGCGAGATCGATATCATGGTCGTTGAAGAGAACATCAGCAAAGCCTACGCCGATGCCTTCCGTGGGCACGATATCCAAATCTATACGGTGTAGTCACTGTAGGCCGGGCAAACATAGTGCCGCCCGGCATTGCAGGATGACGACATAAACGCCCGGTAGCGCTGCGCTTACCGGGCCTACGGGCAAACTATTTTCAGGCCACTATCAGCCCTGCTCCGGCTTGATGTTCTGATTCATCCGGAAGAGGTTTGTCGGGTCGTACTTATTTTTCAGCTCCACCAGCCGCTCCCAGGTCGCACCGTAAGCAAAGGCGATGCGGTCAGTCTCATCATGGGTGAGGAAGTTAATATATGCCCCGCGGCTGGCAAAGGGTTGTGATTTCGCGAAAAACTCGCGCGCCCAGGTGATGCAGCGCTCATCTTCGGCGGCGGTATCCCAGCGACCATGCACGTTCATTACGTAGTTGGCATCCCGGTTTGAGTAGGCCATGGCGTCGGGGGCCACGCTGGCCGTCTGGCCACCAATCGTCCCGATAAATATTTCACAATGCGGTGACGGCAGTTTGGCCGCGAACTCGACGATAGCATCGATAACGCCGTCGCTGAGCTGCGAGAAGTTGTGAGACTTCCAGTAGTTACGCGCCCCTTTGACCAGCAGCGGATCGAAGGCCTGCTGCCAGGCAACATAGGGCTGCACGCCGATATGCTCGCCGAGCACGGTACCAAACCCGCGCAGCGGCGCGATTAGCCTCTCCCCTTCATTCGGATCGCCCGCATAGCACAGCGCCAGTGCCACCATCTCTTTCCCGTGCACGTCCTCGGGCAAGAAAGGTAGCGGAGGGGCTTTGCGGGTGACCATCCAGACATTGAGCTCATCCGGCATCGTCTCGGTGAACCGGGCAAACTGCGAGATGACCTGTTTTGCCTCAGCAAACGGAAAGACGATAAGCCCACTCAGCACGTTCGGTCCGACGGGATGGAGCTGGAACTCGAAGCGCGTCACCACCCCGAAGTTGCCGCCGCCACCCCGCAGCCCCCAAAAGAGATCCGCGTTTTCTGTTTCGCTGGCGTGTAGCTGGCGGCCATCTGCCGTGACGACCTCAACGGAGAGCAGGTTATCTATGGTCATACCGTACTTCCGACTCAGCCAGCCGAAGCCGCCGCCGAGCGTCAGGCCAGCCACTCCCGTAGTCGAGTTGATGCCCAGCGGTGTGGCAAGTCCATGGGCCTGGGCTGCCTCATCAAAATCGTTGAGCGTGCAGCCTGGCTCGACGCTGGCTCGGTGGGTATTCAGGTCTACCAGCACTTCCTTCATCAGCGAGAGGTCGATCATCAGACCGTCGTCGCATACGGCATTACCAGCAATGTTATGCCCACCTCCTCGGATTGAGATAAGAAGATCCTGCGTGCGACCAAATTCGATAGCCTGGACGACATCTTCAGCCGACATGCAGCGGGCGATCAGGGCGGGTCTGCGGTCGATCATGGCGTTCCAGATCTGGCGCACCTCGTCATAGCCTGCCTCATCAGGGAGGATCACTTTCCCATGGAAGTGCGTTTTGAACTCGTCGATATTGTTCTTAGGTAACTCGTTCATGATTGTCTCCTGGATGTGTGTATCCCTACCAATTATGGTGGGTTCCTCGCAGGTTCTGCTGGATTCCAGGAGACTTGTTAAGAAGTTTGTTAACCCGGTCATAATCAGGTTTGGCACTGGACCACGCCTCTGTCCAGGGTTGCGCCCTACTCGGTACAGTGCGGATCGGGATTGCGTAAGCCACTTACCAGTTGCGTAAACACCGCAATAATTTTCGGCAGCGCCTTCTCCGGCTCGTTGCTGGCCGCTATCCAGATCGCCGCGTTCATTGCTGCACTGTTTAACATATGCGCTGCGGCATCAATATCCACAGTCTTGAGCACGCCGCATTCAAGCATTTTTTTAACCGTCTGGCGGGTGGCGTCGAGGCAGCTAATCTGCCCCGGCCACTGGGCGGGATCGCCAAGAAATGCCGGGCCATCAAGCAGCACGATGCGCCGCACCTCAGGATCCAGCGCCATCTTAATATAGGCAACACCTTCGGCCAGCAGCCTTTCCCAGTCGTCGCCTGCATGAGAGGCGTCAGCCCTGGCACGCTCTGCCATCTCCCCATCAATCTGGGCTACCACTGCGGCAAGCAGCCCTTTTTTATCACCAAAATTGTGATAAAGCGCGCCACGGGTAAGCCCAACGCTGGCGGTTAACTCATCCATCGATGCAGCGGCAAAGCCCTTTTCAGCAAAGGCTTTTCGCGCCGCCATTATCAGTTTCGCGCGGTTCTCTTCCATCGTTTCGACGCGGCGTTTGGTAACCATAACCTCTCCATCCCTATTTGACATACGCTGCGTATGTGTGATTAATTGACATACGCCACGTATATTAAACCAACTATCCGTGTTGCGCTTTACGTTTTTCAACCTGAATAAAGTAAAGGAAACCCTATGATTCAACGCGAACCGATTTTCCCCGCCAGCCGACATGCGCTCTATGAGGAGCACGGATACTCTGCTGCGATACGTTCCGGCGATTTACTGTTTGTTTCCGGCCAGGTGGGAAGCCGCGCCGATGGCACACCGGAGCCAGATTTCACCGCGCAGGTGCAGTTGGCGTTTGATAACCTGCGAGCGACGCTAGCGGCGGCGGGCTGCACATTTGAAGACCTGATTGATGTCACCACCTTTCACACCGATCCGCAAAATCAATTTCCCACGATCATGCAGGTCAAAGAGGCTATTTTTCCCCATCCCCCCTATCCTAACTGGACAGCTGTAGGCGTGACCTGGCTCGCAGGATTTGATTTTGAAATTAAGGTCATCGCCCGAATACCTACCCCTTAGTCGTCCATCATCTAAACGAGGAGACACGCTTATGTCATTAGATCCGATTCTATTAATGGGTGGTTCCGGTTCAATTGGTCGCCAGGCTGCTCGGGCGATACACGCTATCTATCCCGATGTTCCCCTGCTGGTCGGCGGCCGTGACCTTACCAAAGCGCAGAACGCAGCGGCAGAAATGGGACATGCGCAAGGTGTCGTACTCGATACGGCGTCTGCTGACCTGGGGCTTGGCGAGCAAAACGTCAGCGCTGTGGTCGTTCTCTATAAGGATCACTCCCTCGCCGGACTTCGCTTCGCCCAGTCGCGCGGCATACCGCATCTGAGTATCTCGTCGGGGATATTTGAGATAGCCCCGGAAATCGCCAGCTTTATGAATGCACCGGGTGCTTCAGCGATCGTGCTTGGCTATGAGTGGCTGGTAGGCGCAACCACGGTTCCTGCGCTCCATCTGGCAAAATCATTCAGCAAAGTGTATGACATTCGCATTGGTGCTCTGGTTGATGAAGAGGATACCGGCGGCCCGGCGGTAGCCGCTGATTTCGAACATCTGAACCATCTGCTGCCGGAGGCGCTCACGCTCCGGGAGGGTATCTGGCTATGGCGTGAGGGCGACGACGCCAAAGCGGTTTTCTCCGCGCTCGACGGCAGTGACATTAACGCTACCGGCTTCTCCTCAATCGACGTGACGGGTCTGGCTGCCGCTACCGGCGCGCGCAGCGTTCAGTTCGACCTGGGTCAGGGCGTCAGCTCGAGCCGACGCAAAGGCGGTGCATTATCGACAGAGATCGTTCTTGATATTTCTGGCCTCGATCGCTCTGGACAGGCGCTGCGCACCCGCCATGCGGTTGTGCATCCGGGCGGCGCGGCACCGCTAACTGGGATGGGGATCGCCTTGCTCCTTGAGCGGCTGATCGGGCTGGATGGCAAGCCGCCGGTCGCACCTGGAT
The DNA here is from genome assembly GCA_032055545.1 of Pseudescherichia sp. Classification (GTDB taxonomy): domain Bacteria; phylum Pseudomonadota; class Gammaproteobacteria; order Enterobacterales; family Enterobacteriaceae; genus Pseudescherichia. The sequence goes on from DAMBQR010000026.1 coordinate 23,987, forward strand.
TATACTTTCCTTATCAGATTCTGGATGCCGCGCGCTATTTAGCGCGTCTGGCGCAGGAAGGGGGGGAGGTTCTGGAACTGCCTTCGTCATAGGGTAACGTGGGGCCCTGAGGCCCCACGCTGTTTACAATAACAGTATGCCAAACGGTTATTCAGGCAGGGCGTACACTACAACCTGATCGCCCACCTGATCCTTCAGGATAGTATTCCCTCCAGCGACGAAGGCGACATACTGACGGCCTTTGTACTCATAGACTGACGGATTGGCTACCGCAGGCGCTTCAACCTGATCGGACCACAGCTCTTCCCCGGTATCCACAGAGTAAGCGCGTACTTTGGCATCCATTGACGCACCGATAAAGACCACGCCACCCGCCGTCACGGCAGGACCACCGATGGTAGGCGATCCCCAGCTTTCCGGCATAAAGAAGCCATACTGCTGCGATGCGCCAACCGGGCGACGCCACTTCACATCACCGGTATGCATATCCAGCGCCACGATTTCACCAAACGGTGGCTGCCAGCATGGCATACCAAGCCAGTTATTCGCGACTAACAGACGCATGCCGTAAGGCGCGCCCTCCTGAGGAGCAAAGCCGCTCTCATTGCCGGAATCTTTATCCGCGTTGTCATAATCTTCGCGGCTGTAGAGCTTCAGATACTGCACGATATGTGAGGTGTTAACGATGGCGATCTGTTTTTGTGGATCGAACGCTACGCCGCCCCACTGAACGCCACCGGCACTGTCCGGATAGGTCAGCGCGCCTTCGCCCTTCGTGGTGGGCGGTGTGTACATCCCCTCATAGGTCAAATTATCCCACAGGCGAGAACATTGACCGGCACCCACAACATCCGCCAGTTTCCAGATCTCTGGCTTTTTCGATTGGTCTAGCAGCGGCGCGGGTTTCGTCGGGAACGGCTGCGTTGGCGAAAGCACCTCGCCCTGCACCGAACCATCGCCCTGCGGCACAGGACGCTCCTCGATAGGCCAGACATCCTCCCCCGTCAGGCGGTTCACAACAAACAGAAAGCCCTGCTTGGTCGCCTGAATCAGCGCCGGGATCTGTTTGCCGTTGACGGTGATATCCATCAGGGTCGGTGCAGAGTTGATATCGTAATCCCATACGTCGTGATGCACCCATTGACGAGACCAGACCACTTTGCCGGTGTTGATATCCAGTGCGGTGGTAGAGGTTCCCAGCGGGATGGGTTTAACGCGGTTGCCGCCCCAATAGTTCGGGGATGGGGATGAAACGGGCAGATAGACCAGACCATTCGCCTCATCGGCAGACATATGGGTCCAGACGTTGGCCGTACCGGTGCTTTTACGGATCTCTGCCGGAATCGCTTCGAAGGTCCACTCACGTTCGCCGGTTTGCGCATTGATTGCAAACACGGAGCCCGGAGGCGCTTCGGCATAGGCCCAGTCTTTTCCGGCCCAGCCCACCAGCAGATGGTTGCCGACGACGGTTGGCGGTTGCAGGATAGATAATGGGTATTTAGCGTTAACCGTGTTCCACTGATTGATATTCAGCACGCCATTGTCAGCAAAGTCGCTGCACGGCTTACCTGAATCGGCATCCAGCGCAAAGAGGTTGCCATCCACGGTGCCCATATAAACAATCTTCTGGCACGCCTCACCGGCTACCGGATTTTTAGCCTGCCAGTACGAGACGCCACGGTTTTTTAGTACCGGCTGGGTCAGGGCTTTGCGCGATGATTTGGTATCGTAGTGCCACTTCTCCTTCCCTGTTCCGGGATCGAGCGCAATCAGGCGATCGAAAGGGGTTCCAATGTAGATCGTCTCGTTGGCAAAAACAGGCGTCGCTGACCAGACGGTGGCCGGCGTCTCGCCTTTTCCGTCCGAGACGTCACCGGTATGAAACTCCCAGACCTTGGTTAACTTATTGACATTGTCCGCGTTGATCTGGGTCAGCGGACTGTATTTTTGGGCGTTAAGCTGACCGTGGAAGCTGTCCCAGGTGGCTGTTGACGGCACCAACGGCGTCGCTGGCTGTGCGGCAGATTCCACTTTCTGCCCGTCATTTTTGCCCGTTGAGGCTTCGTCAGTGGTTTTCGTGGTTCCCGGCGCCTGTTGATCGGCGGCATCCACGTCTAACTCTTCCTGGGTGCCCTGAGATGCCTCAGCGGCTTTATCCTGCGCATGTAACGTCAGGGGGGCGACCAGCAATGCCAGCGCCGTCATGCTGACTTTTAATAATGGAGAGTGTTTTACGTTATGCACGGGCGGCTCCTCAGGCTCTGGCGCGATAATCAGGACGAACGGAATTGCTGCTCAGCGCAATCAGACCAATCAGGCCGACCACCATTGCCGCGGTAATGATGTACTGATGCAGCAGCGCGCCAGCAAAACCAATACCGAATAACATCACAAGGGTGACAATAATCAGGAAAATGCGCGCGCCACGGCGGGATGTGCCACGCAGTATAAAAGCCACTACCGCCAGCAGCGCGCTGGCGATGGCCACGCCCAGTGCGCCGATAGTGCCGGTGACGCCGGTGAGCGGCGTCAGCCACGCGTATAAAGCCACCGCAAAGCCAATCACCGCTGACAACAGCAGCAATAGCGTGCCGATGCGTGAGGGTTGAGATTGCAACATACCAGGAAACCTCTATCAAAAATGAACAATAATTAACGTGCGTAAAGGTGGGCTAATACGGCTGTTAGTTACCCAGGGCAACAATTTACGCGGGGCAATAGCAGCGGCATCGCTCACTAAACGTAACTGAGTATAGAAGAAGGATTTTTTTATGTGGCATTCGTGCGTGTTGCCCTCTTTCTTTGAGGACCATGGCTCACCCTAATGCCTTAACTCGTTGATGCACTATACTGACCATTGCAGTTGTAATTTATAGACGAGGCTGCCCACGGTTAATTATCTAACAACAACCCTACCCATGACCCTCAGGAGTACAAAATGCAAAAGAGTAAAACCTTGAAAGGGCTGCTAGCCGCTTCAGCAGTAGCAGCACTCTTCAGCACCGTCAGCGTGCAAGCCCAGACGCAGACGAACGCTGCGCAAAGTGGTGCCGCAGGCCAGACCGCATCGAGCGCAAGGCTCAGCTCCGACGACGAAAAAGCGTTGATGGACATGGCGCAGGCCAATATCAATGAAGTTGCCGCAGCCAAGATCGCCCTGAGCAAGGCCGAAAGCAGCGACGTCAAAGCGTTTGCTCAGAAAATGGTCGATGACCACGGCGCGGCCCTGACTAAAGTCCAGACGGTCGCCCAGCAAAAGGGGGTAACGTTGCCGACCGAGCCGGACGCCCAGCATAAAGCCATGGCCGCCCAGCTGGAAAAACAGAGTGGCGACGCATTTGACAAGATGTATATGGAAAATGCCGGTACCAAGGACCACCAGATGGTGCTATCGAAACTGCAGAGTGACGCTAAAAACATCAAGGATCCGGATGTGAAGGCGCTGGCCGATGCGCATACGCCGGTGGTTGAGCAGCACCTGAAGGCTGCCCAGCAGATGAATAAGTAGGTTTGATGGACACATGGCTCGGTAACAGCCGTTAACCAGTCTGCATGGTGCAAACATACGAAGAACTGCTTTTAGCACTATGCAGACTTATAGACGTCAATTGCATCACTTAAACGTAGAAAACGTGCCCCACAGGATGCAGGCCTTAACGCTTCCCTTTCGCCAGGTACTGCTGCATCTCCTCTTCAGGTACCATCCCGCCGCCGGTAGCCCAGACCAGATGGATGGCGTTAGCCATGGCTTCAGCTGAGAGCGCGTGCTGCCTCTGCCAGGCGCGGTTCGCCGTGATGCGCTGTGGTCCACTCATACCTGCCAATGCGGAGGGTTCAAGCCGGATCCCTTCCGTACGAGCCAGCATCGCCAGAAGGTCATACATCGACTCATCGCTCAGCGTATAACAGCCATCAATAAGCTGCTCCATCGCCCGGCCAACAAACCCGGATGCGCGACCGACGGCCAGACCGTCTGCTGCCGTTTTGTTGTCGATACCGATCTCCTGCACGGAAATCGCGTCATGCAGGCCGGTACTCATTCCCAGCAGCATACAGGGAGAGTGCGTAGGTTCAGCAAAGAAGCAATGCACATGGTCGCCAAAAGCAAGCTTAAGCCCGAAGGCCACCCCGCCAGGGCCACCCCCTACACCGCAGGGAAGGTAAACGAACAGGGGATGCTCGGCATCAACGGTAATGCCCTTATCACGCATCTGTTCACGCAGGCGCAGCCCGGCTACCGAGTAGCCAAGGAACAGCGTCCGCGAGTTCTCATCATCAATGAAGAAACAGGCTGGATCGGACTCAGCAGCTTTACGCCCCTGCTCAACCGCCACGCTGTAATCCTGCTCATACTCCATCACCTCTACGCCGTGCGAGCGGAGCTTATCCTTCTTCCACTGGCGCGCGTCGGCAGACATATGCACGGTAACGTGGAAGCCGAGCCTGGCGCTAATAATCCCGATTGACAGCCCCAGGTTGCCCGTTGAGCCAACCGCAATTTTATGCTGGCTGAAGAACTGACGAAACGCAGGCGAGAGCAGGATGCTGTAATCATCAGTCGTGGTGATTAGACCAGCCGCAAGCGCCAGCTTCTCCGCGTGGGCCAGCACTTCATAGATCCCTCCGCGCGCCTTGATCGAGCCTGATATCGGCAGGTGGCTATCTTTCTTGAGCCAGATATGCCCTGCAACCGGACCCGTTTTCTCCAGCTCCGCCTGCATTAGCGGTACCGGAACCATCTCGGACTCGATGATGCCCGCCGTAGTGGCCGTCTCCGGAAATGCCTGGGCGAGCAGCGGTGCGAAGCGATGCAGCCGGGCCTCGGCATCTTTAGCATCGGCAAGCGTCAGTCCAACACGCTTGAGGCCCTCCTCCGCAGGCTTGACGCCCGGATTAAACCAGAGGGTTTCGCGCAGGGACTGCAGTTCGGCCACCACGGGTGATGAAAGGATATCTTTTGTACGTTCATTCATAGTCGGCATAACAAAGCGTTCCCCGTTAATGCGCCAAGATATACATCGTCCGGGTGTAGGCCACGTCCTCAGGGTTATTGATCGGATAGCCCTTCAGCCACGGCTTGATCAGACGCCCGTTGGTATACTGGTAGATCGGTGCGATAGGTGCTTCGCGCGCGAGGATCTTCTCCGCCGCGTTATAATCCGCGTTGCGCGCCCTGGCGGTCGGCTCCTGCGCCGCCTGCTTCATTACCTTATCGTAGGCCGGATCGTTGAAACGGGAGATGTTGCCGCTGTGGGTGGAGGTCAGCAGCGAGAGGAAAGTAGACGGCTCGTTGTAGTCACCTACCCACGAGGCGCGGATCACATCGAAATTGCCGGTGTTGCGGCTGTCGATATAGGTTTTCCACTCCTGGTTTTGCAGCTTCACGTCAACGCCGAGGTTCTTCCGCCACATCGACGCCACGGCAATGGCGATCTTTTGATGGTTCTCGGAGGTGTTATAGAGCAGGGTCAGTTTTAATGGACGGCCTGGCCCATAGCCTGCCGCCTGGAGCAGCGTTTTCGCCTGCACGTTCAGCTCGGCCTGGCTCAGGTGCTCTGCATCCGAAGGGTCAGGCTTGAAACCCGCCGTCACGTCGGGGGTAAAGCGCCAGGCAGGCTTCTCTCCGGTTCCCAGCACCTTCTCCGCCATCAGGCGGCGATCGATAGTCATGCTCAGCGCCAGGCGCACGCGGGCATCTGCCGTCGGCCCCTTCTGGGTGTTAAACGCATAGTAGTAGGTCCCCAGCTGCGGTGGCGTATAGACCTGGTCGGGAATATCCTTAAGCAGCTTCTGATACAGGTTTTTCGGGAAGGACTCGGTGATATCAATATCTCCCGCCAGATAGCGCTTGGTGGCCGCCGACTCCTGGTTAACAGGAATAAAGGTAACGGATTTAATCACCGTTTTTCCGTTATCCCAGTAGTGGGCGTTAGGCTCCAGCACCAGCTTCTCGTTAACCACGCGATCCTTAAGCACATAGGCCCCGTTGCCCACCAGCTGGCCCGGCTGGGTCCAGGATTTTCCACTCTCAACGTTGGCCTTTTGCACTGGATAGAAGGCGAAGCTGGCGGCCAGGTTAGCAAACCAGGGTAGCGGATTATCGAGCTGCACGCGCAGGGTGTGCGGATCTACCGCGGTCACCGCCAGCGTGTCCGGCGTAGCTTTGCCATCGATGATGCTTTGAGCATTGCCGATGCCCGCCAGCGCGGCGAACCAGGCAAAAGGCGATGTGGTTTTCGGATCCACCAGCCGCTGCCAGCTGTAGACAAAGTCCTCGGCGGTGACCGGGGAGCCGTCCGACCAGCGGGCATCGTTGCGCAGGGTAAAGGTCCAGCTGCGGTTATCGCTGGTGCTCCACGCCGTGGCCACGCCGGGAATAATCTCCCCCTTCTCGTTCTGGTTCACCAGCCCCTCGTAGAGGTCGCGGATGACCTGAATTTCCGGCAGCCCGACGGCTTTCGCAGGGTCAAGGGTGGCTGGCTCATCTTTGATATGGCGCACCAGGGTCTGCTGCGCCGCCAGTTTGGTTCCTGCGGGCACGTCCGCGGCAAAAGAGGGTGAAGAGAGACCGCATAACCACAGCGCAGCGCAGAGAAGGGAGACAGGATGTTTCATAAAGGACCCTATAGCTAAATGCCCGGCGAAAAGATGGGTTAATTATTTGTTTTCGCATGGAGAAATGCAAACGGCTTAGCAAGATTAGGTGATATTTACTGCCTCGCTCTCATCCTGGATGAAACGATTTGAAAAGCGCTGCGCTTTGCCTAACACTTTATCTATTCCCTGTCTGAAAGGATGACTATGACCGCCTCACGCCCACGCGCCGAGCGGGGCGCTTTTGCTACCGGAATAGAGCACTATGGCCGCTCTCGGCTCGGCGCGCCGCTTATCTGGTTTCCGGCTCCCGTGGCTTCCCGAGAGAGCGGCCTGATCCTCGCCGGCACCCACGGAGATGAGAGCGCGGCAGTGGTGACCCTCTCCTGCGCGCTGCGTACTCTCGAACCGGCCCTGCGCCACCATCACGTGGTGCTGGCAGTCAACCCTGACGGCTGTCAGCTTGGCCTGCGCGCCAACGCCCACGGCGTCGATCTCAACCGCAACTTTCCTGCCGCCAACTGGCGGGCCGGTGAGACGGTCTACCGCTGGAACAGCGCCGCCACTGCCCGTGACGTAGTGCTGTTGGCCGGCGATGCGCCAGGCTCTGAACCTGAAACCCAAAGCCTCTGCCAGCTTATTCACCGCCTGCATCCGGCCTGGGTGGTGTCGTTTCACGATCCGCTGGCCTGCATTGAAGATCCGGCGCAAAGCCCGCTGGGCCACTGGCTCGCCGGGGCGTTTGCCCTGCCGCTGGTACGCAGCGTCGGCTATGAAACCCCCGGCTCGTTTGGCAGCTGGTGCGCCGATATTGGCCTGCACTGCATCACCGCCGAGCTGCCGCCCATATCAAACGATGAAGCCAGCGAGCGCTATCTGCAGGCGATGACCCACCTGCTGCGCTGGACGGATCAGCGGTGAAGCTGGCCGGTGGTGAAGTGCAGCGCCGGTTCAACGTCCACCGCCAGCCAGGTGGGGCCGTCAAGATCGGCAAAACGCGCCTGCGACGCCAGCGGTAGCGCCGCCGCAATCGCCCGGGAGGTGCAGAGCATGCAGCCCAGCATCAGCTCAAACCCCTGCGCCCGTGCCTCGCTGGCTAACGCTAACGCCTCGGTCAGCCCGCCAGTTTTATCCAGCTTGATGTTAATCATCTCATAGCGTCCGGCAAGGGTTTTCAGACAGCTGCGGGCGTGACAGCTCTCATCGGCACAGATAGGCAGCGGGTGGATAAAGTTCTCCAGCGCGGCGTCATTGTTGGCGGGTAGCGGCTGCTCCAGCATCGCCACGCCGAGGTCCGCCAGCAGCTGACAGCGCGCCGCTAAACCTTCACCGTGCCAGGATTCGTTGGCATCGACAATCAGCGTGGCCTCCGGCACGGCAGTGCGCACGGCCACCAGCCGCTCGCTGATGAGGCGGTCGTCGAGCTTGATCTTCAGCAGCCTTGCCCCCTTCTCCCACAGCGCGGCGGCGCTGGCGGCCATCTGCTCCGGCGTGCCAATCACGACCGTCTGCGCCGTGGTCAGATCCTGCGGTAGCAGGATCCCTAAATGATCCTCAAGGCTAACGCCCAGCCGACGGGTTTCAAGATCCCACAGGGCGCTGTCAACGGCATTGCGCGCTGCCCCAGGCGGCAGCAGAGACTGTAGCTGCTGGCGACTCAGGCCTTTCTCCAGCTGCGGCACGATGGTCATGATCTGGGCGATCACCGACGCGTCACTCTCGCCATAGCGCGGATAGGGAGTGCATTCTCCTGCCGCCTTTATCCCCTCCTCCTCCAGCTCAACCACCACGACCCTGGCCTCGCTGCGGCTGCCCCGGGAGATAACAAACGGTGAATGCAGCGGCCAGCTCTCTTCATAGACCTTAACTGTTCTCATTCCTTGCTCCTTTAACGGAATGTTAAAAGTATAGTGACGAAAAGCGGGACAAAAATAGGTTTGCTGTGATTATGGCCGATCACGTACACTAGCGGCGACGTTAACTATATGTAAACAGGAAGATATTCATGTCACAAACCGTTCATTTCCAGGGCAATCCGGTCGCTGTTGCAGGCACCATTCCGGCAGTTGGCAGCAAAGCACACGCTTTTACTCTGGTCGCGAAGGATCTGACCGACGTTACGCTGGCGCAGTTTGCTGGTAAGCGCAAAGTTCTTAACGTATTCCCGAGCATCGACACCGGCGTTTGCGCTGCTTCCGTGCGCAAATTCAACCAGCTCGCCACCGAAATGAAAGATACCGTGGTGCTGTGCATCTCTGCCGATCTGCCGTTCGCCCAGTCCCGTTTCTGCGGCGCGGAAGGCCTGAGCAACGTGATCACCCTGTCCACCCTGCGTAACGCCGACTTCCTCGAAAACTACGGCGTAGGCATTGCAGAGGGCGCGCTGAAAGGCCTGTCTGCCCGTGCGGTAGTGGTTATCGACGAAAACGACACCGTGGTATTTAGCCAGCTGGTGAACGAGATCACCAACGAGCCGGATTACGACGCTGCCCTGGAAGCTCTGGCGCAGAAAGCGTAATTGCATTAAAAAAAGAGCCTTCAGTAATGAAGGCTCTCTTGTCTTACTCCTCGCCCTTCTTCTGGCTCAGGCCATACTCACGCAGCTTATTGGCAATCGCGGTGTGCGATACGCCCAGCCGTTTCGCCAGCTTGCGCGTGCTGGGGTAGTTGCGATAGAGCTGAGTGAGCACCGACCGCTCGAAGCGGCTGGTAATATCGTCCAGCGAGCCTTCCATCGCCTCTTCCCCTACCGCCACGGTTCCCGCATCGTAGTCCGGCAGCAGAATATCTTGCGGGCGCAGCTCGTAGCCCTCCAGCTGCGTCAGCGCACGGTAGACCGCATTTTTCAGCTGGCGCACGTTGCCCGGCCAGCTGTAGCGGGTCAGGACGTTACTGAGTTCGGTAGAGAGCTTCGGACGCGGCACCCCCTGCTCGTCGGCAAAGCGGGCCACGAACAGCTCGGTCAGCGGCATAATGTCCTGAGGGCGATCGCGCAGCGGCGGCAGATCCAGGGTCAGCACGTTCAGGCGGTAGTAAAGGTCTTCCCGGAAGATACCCTTCTGTACCAGCTCTACCAGATTACGCTGGGTGGCGCAGATCACCCGCACGTCAACGTGAACCTCATGATCCTCACCGACGCGGCGGAAGGTACCATCGTTCAGGAAGCGCAGAAGCTTAACCTGCATACGGGGCGACATTTCACCGATCTCATCCAGCAGCACCGATCCGCCGTTGGCCTGCTCGAAGAACCCTTTTTTGCCCTCCGGTGCATGGCCAAACAGCTCGCTCTCTACCGCATCCTCAGGAATGGAGGCGCAGTTCAGGGCCAGATAGGGCTTCGCGGCACGCGGACTGGCAAGATGGCAGGCGTGGGCCAGCAGATCCTTGCCGGTGCCGGTATCGCCAACGATTAACAGCGGCGCGCTGAGCATAGCCAGCTTGCGGGCCTGATCGATGACGTGGCGCATTTTCGGGCTGGCGGCCACGATCTGATTGAAGGCGCTGGTGTCCTGGCTGACCAGATCCTGCAGTTGGCGGCCCATGCGAACAGTCGAGCGTAGCATCACCACCGCGCCAATCAGCACCGGCTGGCCGTGCTCGCCCTCAAGGTGCACCGGGGTGATCTCCATTAAGAAGTTTTGCCCACTAATGACCACGTGCTCATGGTGCGACGCCTGGGGATTTCCCTCCAGCCAGCGCTGGAAGTTAAAGCCGTTAATCAGCTGCGGTGCGGTGTGGTTGCGCAGTCGGGACTGGTTCTGGCCAAAAAGCTGGCAGCTGGCCGGGTTCGCCAGCTCGACCTTGCTCTTCATATCCAGGGAGAGCACCGGCTCGGGCAGCGCCTCCAGCAAAGCGCTCATGGCGCGGTGCTCGCGCTCGGAAGGCATCCACAAGACGGTGCGCACATCGGTCACGCTGGGAATGCGGCGGATCTCAGCCATCAGGCTGCTGAAGTCATTAAATTCCAGTTCAGCAAAGTTGAGGTAGATCCGCCCGATGGGGTCGATCTCGATGCCGCGTAAATCGATACCCCTGAGTACCAGTAGATCCAGCAGCTCACGGGTCAGACCAAGTCGGTCTTCACAAAAGACTTCAAGACGCATGGGAGTTGCCACCCTTAAACAGTCAACGTATTTAAGAATGATAAGACACTTATCCGCAGTCAGGAAGCTATCTGTCAACAATTATTGACAGAGCGGTGGAAAACCCACCGCCATGGCGTAAAGATAAGCGTTCAGTCGCGCTTTTGCATGCCGCTGCGCTGCATATTGGTCTTAAGCTCGCCGATAAGCTGACGGCGGAAATCGGCCAGCCGGGGCTTATCATCCTCCAGCCAGGGCAGCGGACGGCATAGCTCCATCGCTTTGATGCCGAGACGCGCGGTCAGCAGCCCGGCGCCAATGCCCTGGGCGGCGCGAGCCGAGAGCCGGGCGGCCAAATCCTGCGATAGCCAGTCCATCCCTACCTCACGTACCACCTCACTGGCACCGGCAAAGGCAATATTGAGTAGCACCAGACGAAACAGCCGTAGCCGACTAAAGTAGCCCAGCTCGATGCCATACAGTCTGGCAATGCGGTTAATCAGCCGCAGGTTACGCCAGGCGATAAAGGCCATATCCACCAGCGCCAGCGGGCTGACGGCAATCATGAGGGTTGAACCCGCCGCTGAGAGGCTAATCTCACGTCGGGCCTGAGCATCCATCACTGGCTGCACCAGCCGGGCATAGAGCGTGACGATCTCCCGGTCGCTTTGCGTTTCGTGAATGGCGGCGTACCAGCGTTGCAGAGCAGGATGCGCCTGATCGATCCCCGCCTGGCGGGCCAGCCCCTCGCAGAAATCGCGTCCTTTGCCCGTGCCGTGGCTGTGCAGCAGCAGGCTGGCCTCATCCCGGGCCTCAGCGCGCTGACGCAGCCGCCACAGCCGCCGCCACTCACCGACCACCGAGCCTACTCCCGCGCCAACGATAAGCGCCCCCGCCGCACAGCCTCCCAGCGCCACCCAGTCGTGGGTTTGCCAGGCGTCCATCGCCCATTGCACTCCCTGGCCGACCACGCTGACGCCAAACAGCGCCAGCCCGGCCAGCACCATCGTGCGCCACAGGCTGCGCCGGGGCCGCAGCGCCGCCTCGACGCTGGCTTCTGGCTGCGGGGTATCCGCCAGCAGCTCTTCCGCCTGGATCGGCGTGAACTCTCCCGCCTCGGCATCGCTAAACGTCTGGGCGGCCTTAAACTCTTCGCGCACCGACGTTGCAGGCTGTTCAGTAAAATCGATGCGTGGTTTGATTGGCTCGTTCATCGCAGCTTATCTCCCAGTAAAAATTCCAGCGCCGCATCAAGGCGTATGTGCGGCATCGGGGTGTCCACATCCATCACCCGCGGACGAAAGGCCTCAAACTGAAAACCCTGCTCCTCCCAGAACGCCTGCCCCGGCAGCCGGGCAGGAACATCCCCCGGATAGACCGTCAGCGGTTTGCCATCGCTGAGGCGATCCCCGCGCAGGGCCGGGATTTTGTCGCCGTTGACGTCTACCAGGCCGCTCTCCGTGGCCTGCACCGCCGCCAGGCCAAGGCAGTCGATATCGATGCCCTCAAAGGCGGCGTTTTGCCAGGCATCGGTGACCAGCTGCTGGAGCAGAGAGACCATATTGGCATGCTGATCGACGGTGACGTGATCCGCCTTCGTGGCGGCAAACAGCAGCTTGTCGATAACCGGGGAGAAGAGACGGCGAAACAGCGTGCGCTGCCCGTAGTGAAAGCTTTGCATCAGCTGGGTGAGCGCGAGGCGCATATCGTTAAACGCCTGCGGCCCGCTGTTGAGCGGTTGCAGACAGTCCACCAGCACGATCTGGCGATCGAAGCGCAGGAAGTAGTTTTTATAGAACCCTTTAACTACGTTTTCACAGTAGTAGTTGAAGCGCTCGCGCAGCATGCCGGCGTTGCTGCTCTTATCCGCCTGGGCCAGCTTTGCCTCTCCCGTTTCGTCAACGTCCGGCCAGGGGAAAAACTGCAGCGCCGGCGCGCCGGCCATCTCGCCCGGTAGAATAAAACGCCCCGGCTGGATAAAGTGCAACCCCTGCGTTTTGCACTGATGCAGATATGCCGTCCAGGCGTCGGCAATCTCTGCCAGCCGGTTCTCATCGGCTGGAGCCAGTGGATCCAGCCCCGCACAGAGCTGACGCCAGCGGGCAGACCACTCTTTTCTGTGACCCTGTAACATACCGGTCATCTGTCGGGACCAGCTGGTATAGTCTTGTGCCAGCATGGGCAGATCCAGCAGCCACTCGCCGGGGTAGTCAACAATCTCTAAGTAGAGGGTAGCGCTGTCGGTGAAATGGCGCAGCAGAGAGTCATTCGAGCGGTAGCGCAGGGCCAGGCGCATCTCGCTGACGCCGCGCGTCGGGGTTGGCCACGCGGGGGGCGTACCGTAAAGCTGGGCAATCCCCTCGTCCCAGGTAAAGCGCGGCGTACCAAAATCACGCTGCGGTACCCGCTTCACCCCTAACAGGCGCTCCTCCCGTACCGCGCTGAAAAGCGGCAGGCGCGCACCGTTATGAATATTTAACAGCTGGTGGACCATCGCGGTAATAAACGCCGTTTTGCCGCTGCGGCTCAGGCCGGTAACGGCGAGGCGCAGATGTCGGTCAACGCCGCGGTTAACGAGGGCGTTAAGCTCAGATTTAAATCGCTTCATAGCCATCCTGTTTTGCGCTGAAGTGAAGGTATTGCCGGGTGGAGTAGTATACGGCGGCAGGCGCAGGCGGATCCACGCCCAGCAAAAGCCAGCGGCGCAGAGTGCGCCGCCAGGGAATTATTTCATATTGCGCGATACACGCGTCGCGAGGCGTTTAAGCATCGGCTCCAGCGCCAGCGCCAGCAGCATTTTTACCGGACGGCGTGCCACGGACTTTATTGCCCAGCCCGCTACGCCTGCCGGGCCGTAGCGTAACGCGGTCAGCAGCACCAGCTTGCCTGCGATTTTCAGTGCCGGTTTGGCTTTTTTGCCGGTCTGTTGCCATTTGCTATTCATCATCTACCTCGTTAGGTCGTTAAATCAGAGCTGACGAAAACGGCTGCGCAGCGAGAAAGTGTCTGAGGTCACGTAGCGCTCCATTTCACGCAAACGCTTCTCCCCCGCGGCCAGCTCCGCATCCACCGCATTGAGCAGTTCGCTGTTGGTTGGCACAGCTTCGCCGTCAATCTCCCCCTCCGGCATGGGATCGAGCACGAAGGTGAGAATGATATAGGCGAGTACCACGAAGAAGAACAGACCAAAAAGCATCGCCAGGACCGTAATCAGTCGCACCAGCTTCACCGGTACGTCAAGATAGTGGGCAATCCCGGCGCAGACGCCTTTCACCATTCCCTGCTGAGGGATCCGCCACAGTTTTTTATTAAACAATTCATTCATTAGCGATCCCTCCAGTTCGGATGCTCTGCATCAAGAATAGCTTCCAGAGAGGCTATCCGCTCACGCATCCGTTTAGCCTCGTCGTTCAGCTGGGTCAGGCGCTGCTGCTCGCTTTGCGATAGCGCATTGCGACCGCTGCGGTTGTTGTAGTGCAGCCACAGCCAGACCGGCAGGACAAACAATACAAACAGGGTCAGAGGAATAGCCAAAAATAGCGCGCTCATGTGTACTCCTTACAGATGAGGGGCGGCACAAACGGACGCCGCCCGTGAGTATTCATCGTTTGTTATTATTGAATATCTTGTTTCATTTTGGCTTTCAGCTGCGCCAGCTGCTCGCTGATTTCATCGTTGGCTTTCAGCTCGGCAAACTCCTGATCCAGCGATTTCTGCTTACCAAAACCGTGGCTCTCTGCTTCAGCTTCCATCTGGTCGATACGACGCTCGAAGGAGGAGAAACGCGCCATGGCTTCATCCAGCTTGCCGCTGTCCAGCTGACGGCGCACGTCGCGGGACGAGCTGGCCGCCTGATGACGCAGGGTCAGCGCCTGCTGGCGGGCACGGGTCTCGCTGAGTTTGTTCTCCAGCTCACCAATCTCTTTTTTCATGCGCACCAGCGTCTCATCAACCAGGATAACTTCCTGCTCAAGGGTGGCGATGATATCGGTCAGCTTCTGTTTTTCAATCAGGGCAGCACGAGCCAGATCCTCTTTCTCTTTACGCAGCGCCAGCTCGGCCTTCTCCTGCCATTCGGTCTGCTGCGCGGTGGCCTGCTCAATGCGACGTGACAGCTGTTTCTTTTCAGCCAGCGCCCGTGCAGAGGTAGAGCGCACCTCAACCAGCGTATCTTCCATCTCCTGAATCATCAGGCGCACCAGTTTTTGCGGATCTTCTGCCTTCTCCAGCAGCGAGTTAATGTTGGCGTTCACGATGTCGGCAAAACGAGAAAAAATACCCATAATGTAATCCTCATATTTTATGTAGTCGGGCTATGCCCTGCTGTTAAGTTAATACAAGAGCCGTGCCAACTTTTTATCTTATTGATTTTATGTGCTTTGATTAATTTTACCGCTGCGGCATTTTAGTCTACAGTGGTGAATAACACTAACTAATGGCGAATTTCATCATGGCGGAATATAAAGATAATCTTCTCGGCGAGGCCAATAGCTTTCTTGAAGTGCTGGAGCAGGTTTCACGTCTCGCCCCGCTGGATAAGCCAGTATTAATTATCGGCGAACGCGGAACCGGCAAGGAGCTGATCGCTAACCGGCTGCACTTTCTCTCCGGACGCTGGGACGGGCCATTTATCTCCCTGAACTGTGCCGCCCTGAATGAAAATTTACTGGATACCGAGCTTTTTGGTCACGAGGCCGGGGCCTTTACCGGTGCGCAGAAACGCCACCCAGGCCGCTTCGAACGTGCCGACGGCGGGACGCTGTTTCTCGATGAGCTGGCCACCGCTCCGATGCTGGTCCAGGAGAAGCTGCTGCGGGTGATTGAGTACGGCGAGCTGGAGCGCGTCGGCGGCAGCCAGCCGCTGCAGGTTAACGTCCGGCTGGTGTGCGCCACCAATGCCGACCTGCCTGGAATGGTGCGCGACGGCACGTTCCGCGCCGACCTTCTCGACCGGCTGGCCTTTGACGTGGTGCAGCTTCCGCCCCTGCGCGAGCGCCGGAGCGATATCATGCTGATGGCGGAACACTTCGCCATTCAGATGTGCCGCGAGCTACGGCTACCGCTGTTTCCAGGCTTTACCGAACGCGCCAGGGAGACGCTGCTGGACTACCGCTGGCCGGGTAACATTCGCGAGCTGAAGAACGTGGTGGAGCGCTCGGTCTACCGCCACGGCACCAGCGAGGTGGCGCTGGATGAGATTATTATCGATCCGTTCCAGCGCACCCCCCCACCCGAGCCGGTGGCGGAAGCATTGCCTGCTGCGCCTGGACTGCCGCTGGATCTACGCCAGTTTCAACACCACCAGGAGAAAGCTTTGCTGGAAACCGCGCTACAGCAGGCAAAATTTAACCAGAAGCGTGCGGCGGAGCTGCTCAGCCTGACCTACCACCAGCTCAGGGCGCTGTTGAAAAAGCATGAATTATAAGGCAGTGCCCGGCGGCGCTGCGCTTGCGCGGGCCTACAGGAGCACCCGCTCAGGCAGACGTATTGCTTCAGTTGCGTTCAAATGTCGCTATCACGCGATCAATATGCTTTTTCATTAGCGAGCGTGCCGCCTTTGCGTCTCGCTTTTCGAGGGCTTCCAGAATGGCAAGATGCTCATGTTCGGAAACGTCTGGCATATCACTCGGCGTGTAGTGTGCCTGTAACATGCGGAACATACTCCCATAGCGGTGCCCTAGCAGGTGGCCAATGATAAACCCATAGGCCGGATTGCCGCTGGCTTGCGCGATACGAATATGGAAAAGCCGATCGCCCGGATGGGTTCTTGACTGTTCCCGGTTATCCGCACAGTTTTGCTCATAGGCCTGACGGATCAGCCTTAGCTCTTCATCACTGGCATGCACGGCGGCAAGCGCCGCAGCCTCAGGTTCAATCAGCCTGCGTGCCTGCAGAAGAGAAAATGGCGGAAGCTCGGTAGAAAAATCCAGCTGTATACCCAGCTCATCATCCGGCTCCAGCCATTGACCCCGCCCCGCCTGCACCATCACCGGCTCCTGCGTATTCGGCCGTGCCTTCACAATCACGCCATTGCCTACCTTAACGTCCACCAGACCAATGACCTCCAGGGCGATCAGCGCTTCTCGTACGGACGCCCGGCTGACCTGCAGCTGCTCAGCCAAATCGCGTTCAGCCGGCAGGCGACTGCCCGGCGGAAATTCATTACTCTCGATCAACGCGATAAGTTGGTCTGCTATCTGTCTGTAAAGGCGAGGATTTTCCATTTTTTTTATCGGCATGGCGCATCTACCCGTAATAATTAATTCAGTGACCAAATGCACAAAAAATAGCTTTGCCACTTGTCAATGTTACATAAATGTCAATAAAAGTATGCCTTCACGGTTAACGTTCTGAGTGCAATTAAGCCATAAATTGAAGAAAAATCACACCCTCAATGGCCTGACCATTAGACCCTTATACCAAAGGAGTTGCAATGAATTTAGATGGGAAACGTGTGTTGATCACCGCTGCGGGCCAGGGCATAGGCCTGGCTACCGCACGCTACTTTGCACAACAAGGTGCTGAGGTCATTGCCAGTGATATCAACATCAGCAGTTTGCAGGGTATCCCTGGCGTCACCGCCTTGATGCTGGATGTGACCGATCGGCAAGCCATCAACGCCGCCGCTCAGGAGACCGGCTCCCTTGACGTGTTGTTTAACTGTGCAGGCGTAGTGCATAGCGGCAGTCTGCTGCAGTGTAGCGAGCAGGATTGGCAAGCCGCGCTCAATCTCAACGTCACCGCCATGTTCCATATGATCCAGGCCTTTCTGCCCGCCATGCTGGCGCAGAAAAAAGGCTCGATTATCAATATGTCATCCGTCGCTTCCAGTATCAAAGGCGTGCCGAATCGCTTTGCCTACAGCGCCACTAAAGCAGCGGTGATTGGCCTGACGCGTTCAGTCGCAGCGGATTACATCGGCGACGGCATTCGCTGCAATGCAATCTGTCCCGGCACGGTCGATTCGCCATCGCTGCGCCAGCGTATCGCCACCCAGGCGCAAACCGAAGGCCGGACTGAAAGCGAAGTTTATGATGCTTTTGTGGCGCGGCAGCCGATTGGCCGCATCGGCTCAGCAGAAGAGATTGCTTATCTGGCAGCCTATCTGGCTTCGGACGCCAGCGCATATACCACCGGAACAATCCAAATCATTGATGGCGGTTGGAGCAACTAACCAGGGAGTTGAGCATGAAACTAGTACGTATTGGCGAGGCAGGAAAAGAGCGTCCGGCAATTATTGACGAACAGGGCGTTTTACGCGACCTGTCGCAGCATATTGACGATATTGCGGGCGATGCATTACTGCCCTCCTCGCTGGAAAAATTGCGCCGTCTGCCGCTGCACCAGTTGCCTGAGATCGACGGCCAGCCGCGCATTGGCGCGTGCGTCGGCCGCATCGGCAAATTTATCTGCATCGGCCTGAACTATGCCGATCACGCCGCCGAAACCGGGGCTCAGATCCCGAAAGAACCCGTGGTGTTTAGCAAGTGGACCAGCGCAGTGGTAGGCCCGAATGATGCAGTAAAAATCCCGCGAGGTTCGGTGAAAACCGACTGGGAAGTCGAGCTGGGCGTGATCATTGGCAAAGGTGGCAGCTATATCACTGAAGAGGAAGCCCTCTCTCACGTCGCCGGGTACTGCGTAGTCAATGACGTCTCCGAGCGTGAGTACCAGATTGAGCGCGGCGGCACCTGGGACAAAGGCAAAGGCTGCGACACCTTTGGACCGATTGGTCCGTGGCTGGTGACGGCTGATGAGATCGCCGATCCGCAGCAGCTGGATCTGTGGCTGGAGGTGGACGGCAAGCGCTATCAAAACGGTAACACCCGCACCATGATTTTCAGTGTGGCGCACATCATTAGCTATCTCAGCCGCTTTATGAGCCTGCAACCGGGGGACGTTATCTCCACCGGCACGCCACCGGGCGTCGGCATGGGACAAAAACCGCCGGTCTATCTGCGCCCCGGACAAACCATCACTCTCGGTATCGCCGGGCTGGGCGAGCAACGCCAGATTACGCAGGAGAGCAAATAATGACCCGGCTAACCGCTTTGCGGGTGGAGGATATTCGCTTCCCGACTTCGCAACATCTGGATGGTTCGGACGCGATGAATCCAGATCCGGATTACTCTGCCGCTTATGTAATTATTGAAACCGATAATCCTGCGCTGCAGGGTCACGGGCTGACCTTCACCATTGGTCGCGGCAATGAGATCTGCTGCGCCGCGATCCGCGCCATGGCGCATCTAATTGTCGGGCGGCAGCTGGATGACATTACCGCAGACATAGGGCAATTCTGGCGCGATATCACCGGCGACAGCCAGCTGCGCTGGATCGGTCCGGATAAAGGTGCCATCCATTTAGCTACCGGCGCGGTAGTCAATGCGGTATGGGATTTATGGGCCAAATCAGAGGAGAAACCCCTGTGGCGGCTGGTGGCCGATATGTCACCGCAGGCGCTGGTGCGCTGCATCGATTTCCGTTACCTCACGGATTGCATTACGCCCGAGGAAGCACTGGCGATCCTCAGCGCCCAGGCTGCGGGCAAAGCTGAGCGTATTCGTCAGCTCGAACAGGCGGGTTATCCCTGCTATACCACCTCAGCTGGCTGGCTGGGGTATGACGATGACAAACTGCGTCGCCTGTGCCAGGAAGCGGTCGATGCCGGCTTTTCCCATATAAAACTGAAAGTTGGCCGCGATCTTGCAGATGATAAACGCCGGGTGCGTATCGCTCGTGAAGTGCTGGGACCAGACCGTCAGTTGATGATCGATGCTAATCAGGTATGGGAAGTTAATGAGGCAGTGGATTGGGTACAGCAGCTGGCCTTTGCTAAACCGTGGTTTATTGAAGAGCCTACCAGCCCGGACGATATCGAAGGACACCGCAAAATTCGCGCTGGCGTTGCGCCAGTAAAAGTGGCAACCGGTGAAATGTGTCAGAACCGGATCATTTTCAAACAGTTAATGATGCGTGAAGCCATCGATGTGGTGCAGATCGATGCTTGCCGCCTCGGCGGCGTGAATGAGGTGCTGGCGGTGATGCTGATGGCGGCCAAGTATCAGCTGCCGGTCTGCCCGCACGCGGGTGGCGTAGGTTTATGTGAATACGTGCAGCATTTGTCGATGATCGATTTTGTCGCCATCGCTGGTACGCATGAAGGCCGCGTCATTGAGTTTGTCGATCATCTGCACGAGCACTTCCTGCACCCTTGCGAGATCAGGGGAGCCGCTTATATGCCGCCAACCGCGCCGGGCTTCTCGATTGAGATGCATCCGTCATCGCTGGAAAAGTATCGCTACCCGGCACAGGAAAGCTCACGTGCGCATTGATGCTCACCAACATTTTTGGCACTACCAGGCCGCCGACTATCCGTGGATGACGGCGGTGATGAAGGTCCTGCAACGCGATTACCTGCCTGACGATCTTGCACCATTGCTGGACAGCCACCAGCTTACCGGCTCGATTGTGGTGCAGGCGCGGCAAAGTAGTGCCGAAACTGCGCAGCTGCTGCGCTGGGCCGACACGTCACCCGCCACCCTGGGGGTGATCGGTTGGGTGGATCTCCGCCAGAGCGATCTGGCTGCGCAGCTGGAGACGCTGCATCATCCGCTGCTGCGGGGTTTTCGTCACCAGGTGCAGGATGAGCGCGACCCGGCAGCCTGGTTAGGCGACGCAGCCACTGCCTGCGGTATCAACCAGCTACAGAAGCAACGCTATGTCTGGGAGATGCTGGTGACATGGCGGCATCTTTCACAGACCACGCGGTTTGCTGCACAACATGACAACCACTGGCTGGTGCTGGACCATCTGGGTAAACCGGATATTGCCGCAGGCGCAACGTTTTGGCGTAAACAGGTGGCGGGCCTGGCTGAGATGCCCCACGTGGTATGCAAGTTATCCGGACTGGTAACCGAGGTGCTTAACACTCCCTGGCGTGCAGAGCAGCTAAGACCTTTCATTGAAGAGGCGATTGCCCTTTTTGGCTCTCAACGCTTGATGTTTGGTTCCGACTGGCCGGTTTGCTTATTGGCAGCCGGCTATGACGAGGTCGTCCAGCTGGTAGAAGAGGTAATCGATAGCCTGACACCAGCGGAGCAGGACAACATCTGGGGAAATACCGCAGGCCGGGTTTATGGCCTTTCAGGAGAGCAGAATGGATCTATTGTTGCAAAATAAGGTGGTGATCGTCACGGGCGGAGGCTCAGGGATCGGTGCTGCCATTTCTCATCTGTTGGCTGAAGAAGCGGCTATCCCGGTGATTGTCACCAATATGCAGCCGGATGAACAGTGGCTGGCCCAGCTGCATCAGCTGCAACCCCGAGCTGACGTAGTTATCGCCGATCTGTGCGACGAGCATAGCTGCGCCCATGCGGTCACGCACGTATTGCAGCGCTTTGGCCGCATTGATGGCTTAGTGAACAACGCAGGCGTCAACGATGGGGTTGGGCTGGAGGCAGGCCGCGCCGCCTTTGTCGCCTCGCTGGAGAAGAACCTGATCCACTACTATCTGATGGCGCACTTTTGCCAGCAGGCGCTGGAACAGAGCCAGGGTGCGATTGTCAACATCGCCTCGAAAACAGCGTTAAGCGGCCAGGGCGGCACCAGCGGTTACTGCGCCTCCAAAGGTGCCATTCTGGCGCTGACGCGCGAATGGGCAGTCTCTTTCCGCCAGAGCGGAGTGCGCGTTAATGCGGTAGTACCGGCGGAAGTGATGACGCCCCAGTATGAGCGCTGGATCGGCAGCACCGCCGATCCGCAGGCTGAACTGGCGAATATCACGCAACGTATTCCCCTCGGTCAGCGAATGACCACGCCACAGGAGATCGCCAATACCACGGTGTTTTTGCTCTCCAGCCGCGCCTCACATACCACCGGCGAGTGGCTCAACGTCGATGGCGGCTATCTTCACCTTGACCGGAGATTGTCATGAACGTCACGTCGCAGTATCACTACCTGGCGCTGGACCTGGTGGACTCGGAAGAGAAGATCGCGGAGTACCAGCGGCTGCACGAGAAGATCTGGCCCGAGGTCGTGGTACATCTTCGCCAGCACGGTATCCTGAATATGGAGATCTATCGCCTCGGTACCCGGTTATTCATGGTGATGGAGGTCAGCGAGCAGTTTGATGCCGCGGCTTTCGCTCTGGCATCGCTCAGTAATGCCACCATTCAACGTTGGGAAGCCCTGATGTGGCAATACCAGCTCCCTACCCCATGGACACCTGAAGGAGAAAAATGGGTTGCGCTGGAGCGCATATTTTCCTTGCAACAGCAATAATCGCGATAGCCACTGATTCGCATATTCATAAGTCATCTATAACAACGTTTAAAATAAAGCGAGGATCTCTATGTCTGCAACATCAGAACCGATACAACCTCCAGCGTTTAAACAGCTTGGGCTGGCAACCTCTTTTCTTTTGCTAGGGCTGTCACTGGCGTTTATTATTTTTGGCTATACCCTGCTGGATATCAAGCTGGAAGCGCTGCTCTGTATCACCGCTGTCATTATCTCCTTTGTCGCAATGTGGTTGGGTCACAGTTTCCAGAATATCATCGACGAAATTGTACAGAAGTTTGCCCAGGCGCTGCCGTCATTAATGATTGTGATGTGCGTAGGGGGGTTAATTGGTGTCTGGATGAGTTCAGGCACGATCCCTTACCTCATTACCCTGGGGCTGAAGATCATCAATCCACAGTTTATCGTGATGATTGCCTTTATCGTCACCAGCATTGTCGCCACCTGCACCGGGACCTCATGGGGCTCCGCGGGCACCATTGGCGTAGCGCTGATGGGCGTGGCGCACGGGCTGGATGCTAATCTTGCCGCTGTAGCCGGTGCGATTGTCGGCGGCGCTTATTTCGGTGACAAAATTTCGCCGTTAAGCGGTTCATCAAATTTTGCTGCCATCGTCAATAATCTTGACCTCTATGAGCATATTAAACACTTATGCAAGACCACCATCCCGGCCTATATTATTTCGGCTCTGGTGTATCTGGTGATTGGCTTTAATACCGATGCCGGTGCGGGCAGTATTGACTCCGCCCAACAGACCGTAAACCAAATTAATCAGCTGTACCATACGCACTGGATCCTCACGGTGCCGATCTTTATTGTGCTGGTCGGCGCATTAATGAAAAAACCGGTGATCCCAGTCCTGCTGTTTGCCACGGCGATCTCCATCGCTATCTCATATTTTACCCAGGGCATCACTATTATTGAAAATCTTAATATCTGGGTATCGGGGTTTAGCGTCAGCACCCTGACCGATAGCCCCGATACCGTGCCGGAGACCATCCGTAATTTATTAGAGCGCGGGGGCGTGGCCTCAATGATGCCGTTAATTCTGGTGATCCTGTGCGCGTTCTCCTTTGCCGGGCCGCTGTCATTAACCCAGGCGCTGGATATCATTATCAACTATTTCACCCGCATCGTAAAAACCGCCGCTGGGCTGATCTTCTCCACCATTGCCGCCTGCGTGGCGCTGATTGCCGCCACCGGTAATAACAACATTGCCTGTTTGCTGCCGTCCGAGCTGTTTCGTAAGGCGTTTGAGAATAATGGACTGCACCGCAAAAACATCTCACGCACGGTGGAAGATGCGGCGACGGTAATCGAACCGCTGATCCCGTGGACGGCGGCGGGTGTATTTATGGCAGCCACCCTCAACGTGCCGACCCTGGACTATGCCCTGTGGGCCGTGCAGTGTTACGCCGGTCTGATCATTGCCGGATTCTATGCCGTTACCGGCATCTGCATCGCGAAAACCGATACCCCAGCAGAAAATAAGGAACTGATTAATGAGCACTAAAACCTATCAACCTGAGTGGGCAAGCCTGGACAGCCGTGAAATGCCGGGCTGGTTCAACGACGCAAAATTTGGCATTTTCATTCACTGGGGTGTGTTTTCCGTTCCGGCGTGGCGCACCGTGGACAACACGCTGTTTGGCTCTTACGCCGAGTGGTATTACGCCAGCGTGTACGGCGACTATCGCAACAACGATGCCGGTTTTCATGACAAACATTACGGCAAAGATTTCCTCTACCGCGACTTCGCTCCGCAGTTCAAAGCCGAGCTGTTCCAGCCGCAAGCGTGGGCCGAGCTATTCAAAGCCTCTGGTGCGAAATATGTCGTGCTGACCACCAAGCACCATGACGGGTTCTGCCTGTGGCCGACTAAAAATAAGCACAAACAGAACTGGAACAGTGGCGATACTGGCCCGAAACGCGACTTGCTGGGTGATATCAGCCATGCGGTGCGCGACAGCGGCCTGAAGATGGGGATCTACTACTCAATCATCGACTGGGAAACCAACTGGACGCATCGTGCCGAAAGCGGCTATTTTGTGCCGCAGCGCGACCGCGAGAAATTCGGCATTCCTGAACAGGATTATCCGGATGAAATTCTCATCCCGCAGCTAAAAGAGCTGGTGCAAAACTATCAGCCTTCGCTGATCTTCTCTGACGGCGGTGAGTGGGATCTGAGCGAGGAGTTCAGCCAGACCAAAGAGCTGCTTGCCTGGCTCTACAATGAAGCCAGCAATAAAGATGAGGTCGTCGTTAACGATCGCTTCTGCAAAAACATGCCGGGTAACCACGGTGATTACTACAGCACCGAATACAACGATAAAGAGGGCTTTGGTAAACACCACCCATGGGAAGAGAGCCGCGGCATTGGTAAATCCTACGGCTTCAACCGTGCCGAGCAGTTAGCGGACTACTGCACTTCGCAGGAGCTGATCGAGCAGTTAATTGGCATTGTCTCTAGGGGCGGTAATTTCCTGCTTAACGTTGGCCCCACCGCCGATGGACGTATTCCCACCTTACAGCAAGAGCGCCTGCTGGATATTGGCCGCTGGATGGCGATTAATGGCGAGGCAATTTACGGCAGTGAAATGTGTACCCGACTGGTTTGTGATGATGACAAGGTGTCATTGACCCGTGTAGGAAATAAAGACTACGTCATTACCCGTACGTGGCCCACCACGGAGATGAAGCTAAGGTGGCAGGGTGCGCCCCCGCAACAGTGCACCCTGCTATGCAGAGGTAAAACCCTCTCTGTTCCCTTCTCTATCGAGGGTGAGTACCTCTACATCAAGCCAACGCCCTGGGACTTCTCTCTCGGACTGGAGTATGCCTATACGTTCTGTATCGCATGATGAGGGGCACGCCCCCATGAAGGGGGCGTTTTAGAAATGGTGATGTGCGTGTGTCAACGCAAAGCAGAAAGGGCACCTTTTCTGCGAAACAGAGATGTCCTGCGTTGTTTCAGAGAATGCGTTTGACCGCCTCGCTATAAGCTTCTGAGCGTTCTCTTTTCCCAACGGAAATCACGAAGACAACGACTTTCTCGTCTATGACCTGGTATACAAGGCGATAACCTGAAGACCTGAGCTTTATCTTGTAACAGTCAGGCATACCACGAAGCTTGTTCGCTTCAATTCGGGGTGACTCAAGCACTTCAGCCAGCTTCTTTTTCAACTGTTCACGTACCGTCGAGCCCAGCTTTCGCCATTCCTTTAGTGCCCGCTCGTCAAAATCCAGAAAATAAGCCATCAGAGCTCATCCAGCGTCACACGAACTGGCTTAGGATTGCGAAGACGCTCTTTTACTATCTCCACAAGCTCAGCATCTTCATCGCTCAGGAGTGTCTGTTTGAACGGCAGGCGTTCATTGTCAGCGATATATTCAAGCATGAGACGCAGCGCTTCAGAAGGAGTTACACCCATTTTTTCAAGTGCAGCGTAAGAACGTGCTTTGAGTTCATCGTCAATACGCAGGTTAATGCTACCCATAACTCACACCTCATGTAATTACAAACGTCATTACAAGTATTGCACTATAAAATGCCTATGGCAAGTCCCAAAGGAAGTCAGAAAATGAGACGTCAGATGGGTGATCACAGTCCGCTTTGTGCCAGGAGGGGATATTGTTACAAAAAGAAGTGGCCGTCAGTTTTTAAGTGCCGGTATGCCTCATCTGCCGTCCGGCAGCTTTATATCAATGCTGGAAACATCATCTTTAGAAAACCAGCCTGGATTGTATTCGTTCCAGCAAATTGACCAGGAGTTGCTGGCGCTTTTTACCATACCAACCCTATAATGCGCGCCGTAAATTTCACAGCCTTCTGCATCATGCGTACGCTCGGTAATAACACGACCAATTATCAGAAAGGCTGACTGTTGATTGGGGTGAATACATACCTTCAGTGGCACACCATAATGCTGCATCCAGGGCCAGGGTAGCCTGAAGGCTTTCATGGCAGCAATAATATTGCGCCTCCCTGAGATATAGCCCAGGGGTGTAAAATTACCCGCAGCGCTTTCACTGAAGCATCTGCTGAATAGTGTGAAATCTGCGTGATCCAGCGCCCACGCATAGCGATACCAGGCATCGATTACGTCCTGTTCGTCAAGCGTAGCAATATGGTTTTCTGGCACAATATGCCACGGGGCATCGAGCTCACTGATAATGGCGACGGGAGGGAAACTCTGATGCCAGCCGGATTCCTCTGCCGGAAGCAGCCATCCTGACAACAGCTGTCTGGTGCCTGAGGTCCAGTTTATCTGCAGATGAAGGGTATGAATTTGGTTCTGCCCTTCTTCGGCGACCGCCCTCACCATGATCGTTCCTCCAAACCTCACCTGATTGTGCCGTCCGGATGCTGTACGCGAAGCCTGTCCGTGCAGGTAGGCACTGGCAACGTAATCTTTATCGTTACGGCGCTCAACGGTGTTTGTCAGCGTGACGGATATGTTGCTCAGTCCCGGGAAGTCATTTTGCAAAAGGGCGGTGACATTTTCCCTGCCGGAAACTGTGCCACGATGGCTGCTGACTAACCTGACCGAGGGAGCCAGCCACTGGCCATTGACGGAGCTGGCATTTCCTGACCAGATTTCAGCGAAGGTATTCAGGCTTTGCACTGGAAAATTAAATGGATTGTTCATTTATCGTCCTTAGTTTATTCAGAAGGAAACTCGGGGAGTACAAATTCTGCCATTTCATCCATCACTTCAGCAGCGGGCCGTGTTAGCGGTTTCAAATTTAACGCTACATGGTTTACCCCCTGCCGTTCCTGCTCTTTCCAGAGTTTTATTAGCGCATTACGGCCAACGGTGATGCCATTCATTAATCTTCTGAGTGGCGCATCAGGGTTAGCATCAAGATTAAAAAAGGTGGCATAGCCATAAGGTCTGAAACGATTGTCGCTGTAACCGCCACGCCAGAACTCAAGCAGTTCCGGGAGCGTTGAGAAGTCACTCAGGTGCCATATCCACCCGTCGCTTTCCTCTGCGATCCAGCTCAGATCCTGCCGGGCCCGGCCTACCACAATCATCGGAATGCGGGATTTAAACGGTTTAGGAATAAGATCAAGGTTGCCTGAAAGTTTGCCGTAGAAAGCCGTTTCAGCCACGGGGAATGACGACTCATTAACGGTTTTCATCAGGCCAAACGCCTCACGATAGCGTTCGGCACGGTTATCATAGTCAGCTCCAAACGCAGGATATTCTACTGCGCGGTCTCCGCTGGATAATCCCAGCAAAAGTCGCCCGCCGCTTAACTGATCAACAGAGGCCGCCTGCTTGGCCAGGATAATCGGGTCCCGCAGGGGTAACACCATACCGGTAGTACCCAGCGTTATGCGGGTAGTTTGGGAGGCAAGAAATCCAAGGTAGACCATAGGATCGAGCATCTGTCCGGTGTCCCCAAACCGTGGGTCATAAAAAGGCACATCTCTCATCCAGAGAGCTGAAAAGCCAGCGTCATCAGCAAATTTTGCCAGTGCCTGATGGTCCTGCAGAGTCGGGAAAGGTGAATCCGGATAACCTTCCAGTGGCATAATAAAGCCGAATGTAAGGCGGCCCGGGCGGAATACGCGCTGATAGGCGCTGTGTGATTCAAGATTCGGCGGAAAAGCAAGTTGTGTCTGTAAAGGGGACATTTTTACTCCTGACGGACGCAGTCAGTTGCGCCCGTTATTTAATTCATCACTAATGATTATTTAGCGGCATCCCGCAGCGCCTGCTTCATAAAGGTGACTGAGCTTTCAAGAGCCTGCACCGCTTCTGGCTGCAGTGTGGAGAAGAAATGCCATGCGTGGAACATTCCCGGCCAGACTTCCAGATTTACGCGCACGCGGTGGTCACCCAGGTGAGTAGCCAGACGCATCGCATCGCTCAGCATCAGTTCATTTTCGCCAATCTGAACCAGTACGGGTGGCAGACCCGTTACATCGGCAAACACGGGGGATGCCATTGGGTGATTAGGCAGAGCATCGCCCAGGAAGGTTCGTGCCAGGAAATCCAGACCTGCCTTGGTGTTCAGAGGATCAAGACCTTCACGGTTGGTCATGGACACGCCCGTATGCTCAAGGTTGGCCCATGGGGAAATAGATACACCGCCGGCCGGCAGCGGCAAGCCTTTATTGCGCGCAGCAACCATAACGGTTACGACCATCGCTCCGCCCGCGGACTCACCCGCAAGAAGGATTTTGCTGGCGTCAAATCCCTGTTCAATTAACCATTCGTACGCACGGACGGTATCGGTTACGGGCGTAGGGAAAGGATACTCTGGCGCCAGACGGTAATCGGGCATATAAACCCGTGCGCCCAGCATGCTGGCGTAGTTACCGCCGATACCGTGATAGCCTGCCGGTTCACCGACAATATAAGCCCCTCCGTGGATATACATAACGATGGCATCAGTTTCAAGGTTGTCTGGAGTGACCAGTGTTCCCGGTACGCCCCCCATGTCGACCTCAGAAAAACTTACTCCGGCGGGGGCAGGATTTTTGGCCAGCATACGGGAATAGGCGTCACGCACCTCACTCATGGGTGTTACGGTGTCCTCACCTGGGAGGATTGGACCCAGGCCAGCCAGGCTATCAGACCACTCTTTCACGGCTTGTTTGGTTTGTTGGTTCAGCATTCGTATTCCTCAATTTTTAATTGCGTTCATAAGTAACAGATACCTATGATATGCAAATTTTTGGGGAATGTGTTTCCCATATCAAGGTACGTTAACGCCCGTATTGAATGAGAGGAATATGGTATGGAGATCAACAGCATTGGGGATATCGCCGCGTTCGTTGCGGCTGTGAAAGCCGGGAGTTACACCCACGCTGCGGGTTCTCTCGGACTCACTCGTTCAGCCATTGGCAAGAGTATTGTTAGGCTTGAATCGCGTATAGGGGTACGCCTCCTTAACCGCACCACCCGGAGTCTGAGTCTGACCGATGAAGGAAGGATTATGTTTGATCGGTGTAGACAGATACTGGACGATCTGGAAGAGGTTGATGCGGCCATGGCCATGCGCAGAGGTAAGCCAACGGGGACTCTCAGGCTGAGTGCGCCGCTTTCTTTTGGTCAGCGCCATATCCTTCCCATTCTGGATGTTTATTTGAAAAAATGGCCAGAGCTACGTGCTGAAGTTTCTTTCAGCGACAGGTTTGTCGACCTGATTGAAGAAGGCTTTGATATTGCTATTCGTATAGGTGAACCTCGCGACGATTCTCGGATTCTTACCCGAACGATTGCTTCTCAACACATTGTCACTTGTGCTTCTCCTGAGTATCTTAAATTACGGGGCGTTCCGGAAACACCGGAAGATTTAGCCCGGCATGACACAATATTTCTTCTGAGTGCAGAAAAGAGGCGCAACTGGCGGTTTGCCACCCCGAAAGGGACTTTTGTTTATGAAGGCCCCGGACGGCTCAATCTCGACAGTTCGGAAGCCATGCGGGCATCGGCAATTTCCGGATTCGGAATAGTTCACTTACCGACCTATTTGCTTGGAGAAGATCTGCGCAGCGGTAAGCTTATGCCTGTACTTGAGGATTATCCTTTCCCCCCTGAACCTGTTCGGATTATATATCCCAGCAAAAGGCATTTATCCCCGCGGATTCGTGCTTTTATCGACTTGCTGGTCGAAAGCTGGGAGCAAGGATTACCTTGGGAATAAGTGGAGTTCAAGTACAGCAAGACCAGCAATTATGTGGAATTTATTTTCAGGTTCAGCGTCCGCTTCACGCCCTGAGACATTCGACAAGCTTTTTATGGCTTTAGTAAGGGCGACTTTCGCGCTTCCAGAGCCAGCAAATATTTCGCTTCGTCGTACCGGGTTCTGGTCTTCCAGCAGCGATAAATGATCCTTATCCATTTAAATGCCAGAGCCCGGATCGCTGACTGATGAGATTTCCCTTTTTCTCGCTGGCCCTGGTAATAAAGTCTGGCCCAGTACGATGAGTTAACCGTCTTCGCAGTCCATTCCACGAATGTCTGTCGGATGAACTTCGCGCACTGCCAACGCCAGTGTACCCAGGATTTCTGGCCACTTCGTTCTGTCACCGGTGCAATACCCGCGTAATTTTGAATTTCTTCGGCGCTGTTAAACCGATCACGGTTATCACCAAGTGCAGCAAGCATTCGTGGGCCCATACACGGCCCCATGCCCGGAAGTGATTTGAAAAGCCCCGCATCTGGCAATGAGTCAAACAGCGTTTCGATTCGTTCGTCATAGGTTTTGATGATTTCACTCACGACTTTAATTTGTGTCGCCAGTGCTGTTGCCATCAAAGCATTAGCCTCTATAACACTCGGATCCGTCGTCAACGGGATGGAATTATCAATACTCACAACACGCTGCTCGGTAAGGGCCATTGCGCGGCCTCCTTTGGCATTGAGAAAGTTGCGGATCGTGTCGTGCCTGGCTCGTTTTAGTTGTTGCAGACTGGGCCATCGCATAATTAGTTCACACAATAGCAAGCTACCCCGATGTGAGAACCACTCCAGGGGCTGAGGATAATACTGTTTAAGCGTGTTGATTAGCCGGTTCACAAAACGGCGTTTATCTTCAACCAGCTGACGACGCTGCTCTACCAGTTGCTGAAGTAAGCGAATATCCGCATTATCGGGTTCAATGGCCTTTATCTTTTGGGGATAGCGCAGCATTAACTCTAATGCCAGCTCAGCATCCTGCGGGTCATCTTTTGCGCCGCTGGGTGAGAAGGCCTGCCGGTAACGAGCCAGGGACAAAGCGTGGACAGGGAAAACGGTGATAAACGGATATTTTTGAAGAGCATACACCACGGGGCCCTTCTTCAGTTCGAGAGCTATAGCGATCCTGCCTTTTACCTTCTGATGTAACTCGGTAAGCCAGACGTCAAGCGCTTCTGCTGTATGTTCAATCACATGGAATACACGTTCACCGTTCTTAAACTGAACACAGACATCGTGTTTTTTATCTGCCCAGTCCAGACCAACGTGTGCAGCAAATTGATTAGTCGCAGTCATCACCAACTCCTTTCATCGGGGATTGGTATGCATTCCACGCTCTTCGAAAGAAATATAGCCAGCAGTTATCTGCATGCCCTGAGTATTCGTTAGCGAACGTGGAGCACCTACTGGCTCGAAAGAAAAGCGGCGATCATCATGTGATTCTCGCTCAATATTCGTAACCAGTAAGCGCATACCCTGAATCACTTAAAAGTGTAATTCTCAGGGTGCGAATGACTATACTTCGCTCATACTGGACAAGGCCTGGGCACAGTCCGCGCTGTGCTGTGAGTTCAACTTATGGACGCAACACACTGATTGAACCGCTCTGCGGGTGAT
>DAMBQR010000027.1:0-16090 GCA_032055545.1 Pseudescherichia sp.
CTGATAAATTGTTAAAGAGCAGTGCAACGCGGCTTTCGCTCACCGTTGCGAGGTCCCGTATAATACGTTTTCCTCATTCAGAGTCAAGCGTTTATTTTTCGCTTTTCTCTGTCAGAACCTCCGGAGAAGTCCTGCTGACCCGGCGGCCTGTATGCCGTTGTTCCGTGTCAGTGGTGGCGCATTATAGGGAGTTATTTGGAGCTGACAAGTATAAAATTAAAAAAAGTTATCGATAGGCTAAAATTCAGGCAAAACGGTGATTCAAGGCACATTTATGCCTGGTTATTAAACAAAAACGGGTCCCGCAGGACCCGTTTTAGGCATTTTACCGTTTACTGCACGGCGGCAATGCGGTCGTCTTTCACCACCAGCTGTACCGTTTTGCCCGGAATCAGCTCTCCGGAGAGGATCTGCTGCGCCAGCGGGTTCTCGATCTGCTGCTGGATAGCGCGTTTCAGCGGACGCGCCCCGTACACCGGATCGTAACCGTTCGCGCTCAGCAGCTTCAGCGCATCATCAGACATCTGCACCTCATAGCCGCGCTCTTCCAGACGTTTATAGAGACGCTGCAGCTGGATTTGCGCAATTGAGGCGATATGTTTCTCACCCAGCGGATGGAATACTACCACCTCATCAATACGGTTGATGAACTCCGGACGGAAGCTATGACTCACAACGCCCATGACCATCTCTTTCATATGGCTGTAGTCCAGCTCACCGAAACGTTCCTGAATCAGATCGGAACCCAGGTTCGAGGTCATAATCACCACGGTATTGCGGAAGTCCACCGTCCGCCCCTGCCCGTCCGTCAGGCGTCCGTCATCCAGCACCTGTAAAAGAATGTTGAATACGTCCGGATGCGCTTTCTCTACCTCATCCAGCAGGATCACAGAATAGGGACGACGACGCACCGCCTCGGTCAGATAACCCCCCTCTTCATAACCCACGTATCCCGGAGGTGCGCCCACCAGCCGCGACACCGAGTGTTTCTCCATAAACTCGGACATATCGATACGCACCATCGCATCGTCGCTGTCGAACATAAAGTTAGCCAGCGTTTTGCACAGCTCGGTCTTCCCTACCCCGGTTGGCCCAAGGAACAGGAAGGAGCCAATCGGACGGTTTGGATCGGAGAGACCCGCCCGGCTACGGCGAATGGCGTTCGATACCGCCTCGACGGCCTCGTCCTGGCCAATCACGCGGCTATGCAGCTGCTGCTCCATACGCAGCAGCTTCTCGCGCTCGCCCTCCATCATGCGGGCCACCGGAATACCGGTCCAGCGCGCCAGCACCTCAGCGATCTCAGTATCGGTGACTTTGTTACGCAGCAGGCGCATGGTTTTGCCTTCCGACTGCGTGGCCTGCTCAAGCTGCTTCTCAAGCTCAGGGATTTTCCCATACTGCAATTCGGACATGCGGGCCAGGTCGCCAACGCGACGGGCCTGCTCGATAGCAATCTTCGCCTGCTCCAGCTCGGCCTTAATAGTCTGTGTTCCGGAGAGCGAGGCTTTCTCAGCCTTCCACTCCTCTTCCAGCACGGAGTACTGGCGCTCTTTATCAGCCAGCTCGCCGTTGAGCATCTCCAGCCGCTTGATGCTGGCGTCATCAGACTCTTTCATCAGCGCCTGCTGCTCCAGCTTGAGCTGGATAATGCGCCGGTCCAGACGATCCAGCTCTTCCGGCTTGGAGTCGATCTGCATCCGAATACTGGATGCCGCCTCATCGATCAGGTCGATGGCTTTATCCGGCAGCTGGCGATCGGCGATGTAGCGGTGGGACAGCGTCGCCGCCGCCACGATAGCCGGGTCGGTGATCTGCACATGATGGTGCAGCTCATAGCGCTCTTTCAGCCCCCGCAGAATAGCGATGGTATCTTCAACCGACGGCTCGGCAACAAACACTTTCTGGAAGCGTCGCTCCAGGGCCGCATCTTTCTCAATATACTGACGATACTCATCCAGCGTGGTGGCGCCAACGCAGTGCAGCTCACCACGGGCGAGAGCCGGCTTCAGCATGTTCCCGGCATCCATGGCGCCATCGGCTTTACCTGCGCCTACCATCGTGTGCAGCTCGTCGATAAACAGGATGACGTTACCCTCCTGCTTTGACAGGTCGCTCAGTACGCCTTTTAAGCGCTCTTCGAACTCACCGCGATATTTCGCCCCCGCCACCAGCGCGCCCATATCCAGCGCCAGCACCCGGCGGCCCTTCAGCCCTTCCGGTACTTCGCCGTTAACAATACGCTGTGCCAGCCCTTCAACAATGGCGGTTTTACCCACGCCCGGCTCGCCGATCAGCACCGGGTTATTTTTGGTACGGCGTTGCAGCACCTGAATGGTGCGGCGGATCTCTTCGTCACGGCCAATTACCGGATCGAGCTTGCCCTGCTCGGCACGCTCGGTGAGGTCAACGGTAAATTTCTTCAAGGCCTGACGCTGATCTTCGGCCCCCTGATCGTTCACGCCTTCCCCTCCGCGCATCTGTTCAATTGCCTGAGTCACATTGTTGGTATTCGCCCCCGCTGCTTTCAGCAGATCGGCCAGCGTGCCGCGCGACTCCAGCGCTGCCAGAACAAACAGCTCTGACGAAATAAAGTTATCGTTACGTTTCTGCGCCAGCTTGTCGCAGAGGTTGAGCACCCGCACCAGATCCTGTGATGGCTGCACGTCGCCGCCGGTACCCTCTACCTGCGGCAGACGGCTCAGCGCCTGATCAATGGCGGTGCGGAGCTGGCCTGCATTGACACCGGCAGAGGTGAGTAACGGACGTACCGATCCCCCCTCCTGTGTCAGCAAGGCGCTCATAAGATGAAGTGGTTCGATGAATTGATGGTCTTGCCCCAGCGCGAGCGACTGAGCGTCGGCAAGAGCCAGCTGGAATTTATTAGTAAGACGATCCAGACGCATAACTCCTCCCATAATACAGGTCAAATTTGCTACTGGAGATTAAATGAGGTCATCCCTCAATTATTCAAGGTTAATGATCTAAATTATGTACAAAGAATGTTACACGCACTGGATCGTCTTGATTCTTTAGGTTATATCAGCCAAATGAAACTTGCCAGGCGCCCAGTGGTTTTGTCGCGGCGATAAGAGAAAAATTCATCCTGCTCGCTAAAGGTGCAACGGTCGCCACCGTAGACCGCGTCTACGCCGACGCGTGCCAGCCGCTGGCGGGCGAGCTGATAGATATTGGCAAAATATTTTTCGCCTGCCGCACGAAATGCCGCTGAAGCGTTCGAATCTTCAGCAATAAACGCGTCGCGGACTTCCGGGCCAACTTCAAAAGCCTCAGGACCAATAGCCGGTCCAAGCCAGGCGATGATATTTTCCGGCTTATCGGTAAAACAGGCCACCGTCTCTTCCAGTACGCCCGCACACAGGCCGCGCCAGCCCGCGTGCGCGGCGGCGACTTCGGTTCCAGCGCGGTTACAGAACAGCACCGGCAGGCAGTCGGCGGTCATCACGGCGCATACCGTGCCGGGAGTATTGCTGTAAGCGGCATCCGCCCGTTTAGAGGCGTAAGGCTCGCCGGAGAGCGTCAGTACCGTTTTGCCGTGCACCTGCTCCAGCCAGACGGGCTTTGAGGGCAAACCGCCTGCGGCAAAAAGCCGACGACGGTTCTCTTCGACATGCTCAGGGTTGTCACCGCAGTGTGCGCCCAGGTTCAGGGAGTCCCAGGGGGCAAGGCTCACGCCGCCGTTGCGGGTAGAACTACAGGCCGCGACGCCTTCAGGCAGCGGCCACTGCGGAACAATCAGCGATGTCATAACCAGTCCACATCCTCTTTATGGGTTTCGAAATCGGCACGCATGGCGTCGATCAGATCGATCATATCCTGGGGGATTGGCGCGTGCCACTCCATCTCGATACCGGTAATCGGATGGTAGAGACGCAGCATGGTCGCGTGTAGCGCCTGGCGATCGAACTGGCGCAGTGCGGTAATAAATTCGTCAGAGGCCCCTTTCGGCGGGCGCGGACGGCCACCGTAGAGCTGATCGCCCACCAGCGGATGGGTAATGTGCGCCATGTGAACACGGATCTGGTGCGTACGGCCCGTTTCGAGGCGCAGGCGCAGACGCGTGTGCACACGGAAGTGCTCCATGATGCGGTAGTGGGTCACCGCAGGCTTGCCCATCGGATGCACCGACATGTGGGTACGCTTGGTCGGGTGGCGGCTGATTGGCTCCTCCACCGTACCACCCGCCGTCATATGGCCAATGGCAACGGCTTCATACTCACGGGTGATCTCACGCAGCTGCAGGGACTCCACCAGCCGGGTCTGGGCCGGAACGGTTTTGGCAACCACCATCAGGCCGGTCGTGTCCTTATCCAGGCGGTGGACGATACCCGCGCGCGGAACGTCAACGATAGGCGGATAGTAGTGCAGCAGCGCATTCAGCACGGTGCCGTCAGGGTTGCCTGCGCCCGGGTGAACGACAAAGTCGCGCGGCTTGTTGATCACGAGGATATCGTCATCTTCATAGACGATGTTAAGCGGGATATCCTGCGGCTCAAAGCGCGCCTCTTCTTCGATCTCCGCATTGATGGCGACGCGCTCGCCCCCCAACACTTTCTCTTTGGGTTTGTCGCAGATTTTGCCGTTGACCTGCACGCGCTGGTCAAGGATCCACTCTTTTATGCGCGAACGTGAATAATCCGGGAACATTTCGGCCAATGCCTGATCTAAGCGTTGACCAAGTTGATTTTCGGACACCGTTGCGGTGAGTTGTACTAGTTGTGCCATAGACAGCTTCTTCGTTAACCTTGGGTTTTTACGGCTTCGCCGTTTAATATAGTGTGCTATTGTAGCTGGTCTTAATCGGGAGCAGGAACAGAGAATCCTCCCGCATAAACATTTTGAGGAAAGTCAAAACGTCATGACGCGCATGAAATATCTGGTGGCAGCCGCCACGTTGAGCCTGGCTTTGGTGGGTTGCTCCGGTTCAAAGGAAGAGGTGCCTGATAATCCGCCTAATGAGATCTACGCGACTGCCCAGCAAAAGTTGCAGGACGGTAACTGGAAACAGGCCATAACGCAACTGGAAGCGCTGGATAACCGTTATCCGTTTGGACCCTACTCCCAGCAGGTTCAGCTGGATCTGATCTACGCCTACTATAAAAATGCCGATCTGCCGCTGGCTCAGGCCGCGATCGATCGCTTTATGCGTCTGAATCCGACTCATCCGAACATCGATTACGTCATGTATATGCGTGGCCTGACCGACATGGCGCTGGACGACAGTGCATTACAGGGTTTCTTCGGCGTCGATCGTAGCGACCGCGACCCCCAGCACGCCCGTGATGCATTTAATGACTTCTCGAAGCTGGTGCGCGGCTATCCGAACAGCCAGTACGTCACCGATGCCACCAAGCGTCTTGTATTCCTGAAGGATCGTCTGGCGAAGTATGAGTACTCCGTGGCGGAGTACTACACCCAACGCGGGGCGTGGGTTGCGGTAGTGAACCGTGTAGAAGGCATGCTGCGCGACTACCCGGACACCCAGGCGACGCGTAATGCGCTGCCGCTGATGGAGAACGCCTACCGCCAGATGCAGATGACTACGCAGGCGGAAAAAGTTGCGAAGATTATCGCGGCCAACAGCAGCAACACCTGATCGCCTGAAAAACCAAACGGCAGCTCTCGGGCTGCCGTTTTTTTATGCGGTTTCGACTGCTCATAAAGAAGGAGTACCGCTACACAACTTATCAACTATGACTCCCCTTCCCCTATCCTTCAAGGGAAATCTCATCTCTTCCTGTCCTGCCTCACAAAAAGTCGTCCTTGACAAAAAGTGACAAAAATACGTGATATTAATCACACTTTTTGACCTTAGGTTCGTTATGCTGAGGTTACCTGGACGGAAAAGACAAGAGGTAACATCTATGACAATGAACATTACCAGTAAACAAATGGAAATTACTCCGGCTATCCGCCAACATGTCGCAGACCGTCTCGCCAAACTCGAAAAGTGGCAAACCCATCTGATTAATCCCCATATCATCCTCTCGAAGGAGCCACAGGGTTTCGTTGCCGACGCAACCATTAATACCCCTAACGGACAGCTGGTTGCCAGCGGCCGACACGATGATATGTATACCGCTATCAACGACTTGATTAACAAGCTGGAACGGCAGCTCAATAAAGTGCAGCACAAAGGCGAAGCCCGTCGTGCCACCACCTCGGTGAAAGACGCCAGCTTCGTGGAAGAAGAAGAGTAGTCCTTTACATTGAGTGTCTCATCCACGCGCCTTCGGGCGCGTTTTTTTATCGACATAACACAATGTTTTTTAATGGAAATAAAACTATAGCGTCCTGTTTATGTCTAATGCATATAACATTACAGGAGCCAATAATTTCATTCTGGAAAGTGAAGGGGTTTAACTGTTCTGGAACTCTTCGGCTCTACGTTCTAGCTCAACCATGAAAGACGTTTTTGCTTTCTCATGACCATTTGGGGTCATTATGCTGATTAACTGTATATTTTGATGATCCAGCCAGTGTACAGAATAAACCAGGTAATGGTTGGAGTGCCGATCTATCTGCGCTCTTGACCGCTTCCACGGCGCTTCTGATGGCAATCAGATGTGGATTTTATAAACAAAAGAATCGCATAATCTGGAATTGTGTTCCCACTGCCCTTCACTGCCAAAGCGATCTGGAAGCGTGTCTGTATTTTTCCAATTCTCTAATGCCTTTGCGTAACTTGATGCGATTGCGGGAAATTCAATATCCTTATGAACACTCACGCTATATGCCATTAAGAGAACTCCGGCGCGGAAAGTCCCAGATTTTTATGCTCCGCAGCAATAAGCGCTTTTACTTCTGCGTCGCTCGGCATCCCGCTCAGGCTGACAGTGTTTTGTGGGGCCTTACTTTGGTCTATAGCTGAAATCATATCGCGCAGGATGAACTCACCCTGCGCGATAGCGCGGCCAAAGCGCATAAGCTGCGACCTGTAATGAGCCCGTTCCCCAAGATTATCAGGATAAGCTTTAGCCAGATTATCCGACTGCATAACAATACTAACAGCCTCTTTTACGCGCAGGTGCTGCTCAAGACCTTCGAGACAAAGACGCTTCATCTCTTTGGTATTGGAAAACAGCTGGCCCTTACCTTTGATTTGCCTCTCCTGAATAATCGCCTGCAACAAGAAGCGCTGGCTTTTATTCAACTCAGTCAAATACTCAGTCGCTTCATCGAGAGGAAGGAAAATCTGACCACTAGATAACTCAAAAGTAAGAGCAGTTGAAACGCCGTGATGAGCTCTTGATTCCACAGCTGTAGCAGGCAGAGAGGCGCTTTTCGCTGGCACAGGTGCCAGCGAAGCAGTCAGGCTTGCAACAATGGCAGCAACAGCTGCGTGAGTGGGTTTCTTTTTCATAACTACCTCATACGTCACTCCCCATAGGATAACGCAAAGATAGCCACGAACAAAGAATCATCAAATCATCACCAGCAAACCCTGGCAAAACGTGCGAACATTGCTAAACGGGATCGGGCGCGTTTTTTATTGACAGGATGAAAACAGTACGGTTACTTTACCTGCAGACACATACAGGAATTATCCATGAAACAGACGCCGTTTTTCTTCGCACGCTTTTTTACCTTCCCCTGAACGGGAGGCGTTTCGTCGTATAAGAGCGTGTGCGAAGACGAACAGCAAGGCCTCCCAAACCGGGGGGCCTTTTTTATGGCTGACAGACAGATAACAATAATGACTAAGGCAACACTATGACACCGGAAAACCCGCTGCTGGATCTGCGTAAAAAGATAAGTGCCCTGGATGAGCAACTGCTGGCGCTGCTGGCCGAGCGCCGCCAGCTTGCCGTTGAGGTGGGCCAGGCTAAGCTGACCTCTCATCGTCCGGTGCGCGATATCGATCGCGAACGCGATCTGCTTGAGCATCTGATCCAGTTGGGCAAAACGCACCACCTCGATGCACACTACATTACCCGCCTGTTCCAGCTGATTATTGAAGACTCCGTTCTGACCCAGCAGGCTCTGCTCCAGCAGCATCTTAATAAAACCAATCCGCACTCGGCGCGTATCGCCTTTCTCGGTCCAAAAGGCTCTTACTCGCACCTGGCGGCGCGTCAGTACGCGGCGCGCCACTTCGAACAGTTTATTGAGAGCGGCTGCGCCAGGTTCCACGATATTTTTCAGCAGGTGGAAACCGGCCAGGCCGACTATGCCGTCGTACCGCTGGAGAACACCAGCTCCGGGGCGATTAATGACGTCTACGACCTGCTTCAACACACCAGCCTGTCGATCGTCGGCGAGATGACCGTGCCTATCGATCACTGCGTGCTGGTATCGGGCATCACCGATCTGAGCAAAATCGAAACGGTTTACAGCCATCCCCAGCCCTTCCAGCAGTGCAGCCAGTTCCTGAATCGCTATCCGCAGTGGAAAATTGAGTATACCGAGAGCACCTCGGCGGCAATGGAGAGGGTAGCCCAGGCGAACTCCCCCCATGTGGCGGCGCTGGGTAGCGAAGCAGGCGGCGCGCTGTACGGCCTGCAGGTGCTGGAGCGCAACCTGGCGAACCAGACGCAAAACATCACCCGCTTTATCGTACTGGCCCGCAAACCGATTAACGTCTCCGATCAGGTGCCAGCTAAAACAACGCTGCTGATGGCCACGGGCCAGCAGGCCGGGGCACTGGTTGAGGCGCTGCTGGTGCTGCGTAACCACAACCTGATTATGACCAGGCTGGAGTCACGGCCCATTTACGGCAACCCGTGGGAAGAGATGTTCTATCTGGATGTCCAGGCTAACCTGGAGTCTGCATCCATGCAGAAAGCCCTGCGCGAGCTGGGGGAGATCACCCGCTCGCTGAAAGTGCTGGGCTGCTATCCTGGCGAAAACGTTGTGCCGGTCGATCCGGCTTAACGCTCAATAAAGGGGGATTTCTTCACGCCTGCCACCTTCACCGGCAGGGTGAAGATGGCCCCGGAGAGCGGAAACGTCGCCAGCTCGTCCGGCTTCATATTCTCCCGGGTGGTGGTGATAAACAGCGTCTTCATCTCCTCACCGCCAAAGCAGACCATCGTCGGGCAGCGCACCGGCAGTCGGTACTCTTCAAGCTGCTCGCCCTTAGGGGAGAAGCGTGCGATGCGCCAGCCGTCGTACAGCGCGCTCCAGTAGCAGCCCTCGACGTCCGTCGCCGCCCCGTCCGGCTGCCCCTCCTCTTTTTTAAAGGTCCGGAACACTTCGCGCTTGCCAGGCTCACCCTGCTCATCCAGCGGCGTACGGTAGATCACCTCCTGCGGCGTATCGGAGGTGTACATCCACTTCCCGTCCGGGCTAAACGCTAATCCGTTGGCCCCACGGATATCGCACTGGATCACCTTTGGGGTCAGCTCGTTATCGATCCGCACCAGCAGCGCGCCGTTGTAATCCTGCGGCGACCAGAAGGTACCCGCGTAAAAACGACCAGTATGATCGGTCCCACCATCGTTAAAGCGCGCCAGCTCTGGGTTAGAGGGATTATCACACACTTTATGGGTCAGCAGGCCGCGCTTGTCCGCCAGCCAGATAGCGTTACGCATCGCGACGATAAAGCCGCCCTTCTCGCGCAGGGCAAAACAGCCCACCTCTTCAGGGAATCGCAGTACGGTATGTTCGGCGGAGGCCAGATGATAGCGGTGGATCTCGCCTTCCAAAATATCGGCCCAGTAGAGCGCCTGTTCCGATTCGCTCCAGACAGGACATTCCGGCAGATGGCCGGTGTAATCAAACAGCAGTTGCGGCTCAGCCATAAAAACTCCCATACAGTAAAAAGGCCAGCGGGTAACCCACTGGCCTTAAAGTATATACAGCTTTTTACCTATTGACGGTTGTCGTTGGCCTGACGCAGCAGCACCCGACTTTCGCTCTGAAAGCGCTGGGCGTAGTCGCCAAACCAGTGCTCAACCTTGCGGAAGCTATCGATAAACGCCTGCTTGTTGCCCTGCTCCAGCAGCTCGATCGCCTCGCCAAAGCGCTGATAGTAGCGCTTGATCAGCGCCAGGTTGCTTTCGGAAGACATGATAATGTCGGCATAGAGCTGCGGATCCTGGGCAAACAGCCGCCCGACCATCGCCAGCTCCAGGCGGTAAATAGGCGAGGAGAGGGCCAGCAGCTGCTCCAGCTGCACGTTCTCTTCCGCCAGATGTAGCCCGTAGGCGAAGGTAGCGAAGTGACGCAGCGCCTGAATGAACGCCATGTTCTGGTCGTGCTCGACGGCGCTGATGCGGTGCAGTCGCGCGCCCCACACCTGAATCTGCTCCAGCAGCCACTGGTAGGCTTCCGGCTTGCGACCGTCGCAGTAGACCACCACCTGCTTCGCCAGGCTGCCGCTGTCCGGGCCGAACATCGGATGCAGCCCCAGCACCGGCCCTTTATGCACGCTGAGCATCGCCTGTAACGGCCCGCTTTTTACCGATGCCAGATCGACCAGGATGCAATCCTCCGGCAGAGGTGGCAGCAAAGCAATCACCTGCTCGGTGACATGAATCGGCACGCTGACAATCACCATCCCGGCGTCAGCGACAATATTCGCCGCCTGCGTCCAGTCATCTTTCTCAAGTATTCGTACCTGGTAACCGGAGAGGGTCAGCATCTTCTCAAACAGTCGCCCCATCTGGCCGCCGCCGCCCACAATAACTACCGGACGCAGCGTCGGGCAGAGAGTTTTGAAGCCTTTATCGTTCTCGCTGGAGTAGGACTCACGCATTACACGTCTGAGCACATCTTCAATCAGGTCCGGCGGTACGCCGAGCGCCTCGGCCTCCTGGCGACGAGAGGCCAGCATGGCGGCCTCGCGCTCGGGAACG
Source organism: Pseudescherichia sp. (assembly GCA_032055545.1). GTDB lineage: Bacteria > Pseudomonadota > Gammaproteobacteria > Enterobacterales > Enterobacteriaceae > Pseudescherichia. The sequence continues at coordinate 10,821 of DAMBQR010000027.1, forward strand.
TAGATCGGCAGGCCATATTTACTCTTAACCTCGCCCACTTCGGCTACCAGATCCAGCCGCCTGGCCAGCAGGGCCAGCAGCGCCTTATCCACTTCATCTATTTGATCGCGCAGGGCGGTCAATTCAGCAACCATAACAACCTCTTAAGCCAGACGTGCTGCCAGATGCCCACGCAGATGTTTATTGATCTCACGCAGCAGCGCGTCGGTAGTCTCCCAGCTAATGCAGGCATCGGTCACGGAGACGCCGTGCCTCATATCGCTGCGCGGCTGCTCTGACGATTGATTACCCTCGTGGATATTACTCTCGATCATCAGGCCGATGATTGACCGGTTACCATCTTTAATTTGCGCCACGACGGATTCCGCTACTGCAGGCTGACGGCGGTAGTCTTTATTCGAGTTCCCGTGGCTGCAGTCTACCATCAGGGCTGGCTTCAGGCCCGCCTGGGTCATCTCTTTCTCACACTGCGCCACATCCGCCGGGCTGTAGTTCGGCGCTTTGCCACCGCGCAGGATCACATGTCCGTCCGGGTTGCCCTGAGTTTGCAGCAGGCACACCTGACCGGCCTGGTTGATACCCACGAAGCGGTGCGGCATTGCCGCCGCGCGCATGGCATTGATCGCCGTCGCCAGGCTGCCGTCGGTCCCGTTCTTGAACCCGACCGGCATAGAGAGACCGGAGGCCATTTCACGGTGGGTCTGAGACTCGGTGGTCCGCGCCCCAATGGCCGACCAGCTAAAGAGATCGCCCAGGTACTGCGGGCTGTTGGGATCCAGCGCTTCGGTCGCCAGCGGCAGGCCCATGCTGACCAGCTCCACCAGCAGACTACGGGCAATTTTCAGCCCGGTTTCGACATCAAACGAACCATCCATGTGCGGATCGTTAATCAACCCTTTCCAGCCGACGGTGGTACGGGGCTTTTCAAAATAGACGCGCATGACCAGGTAGAGGCTATCGCTGACCTCTGCGGCAAGGGCTTTAAAGCGGTGAGCGTACTCAATAGCCGCCTGCGGATCGTGGATAGAGCAAGGCCCACAGACCACCAGCAGACGCGGATCGCGCCCGGCAATGATGTCGGAAATAGTCTGGCGCGACTGGGAGATCTGCGCCTCCTGCTCAGCCGTCAGCGGAAACTCCGCCTTCAGGCGTTCCGGAGTGATTAAAACTTGCTCGTCGGCGATATGGACATTATTCAGCGCGTCTTTTTGCATGATGGCGATCCTGGTCGTTTATTGCGATAGTTCGTTGCGATAGTGTTCTCAGAGGAGAATGACTTAACAGTAACACAATAGGTAAAGATTTCAATCCATATTCCGTACATAATACTTTACAACAACCCATTAAAGGCAATTTATTTGCGCTTTTCGCGTAAAGTAAGATGTACACTGAGCAACGTAACGGCAACCAGGCTACGCTTTAATAAAAGAAAAAGGAGCACGACGATGAAACCTGGAATGTACGCACTGTTAGCGATCCTGCTGTCTGGCTGTTCGGTTGAACCTTACACACACGCTCCCACCTGGACCGGCACGGACTGGTACAGCGCCGGAAAAGACGATGCCCTCTCCGGTGCAGTAGTCAAAGAGAACAGCGCCCTGGCCGCGTTACATAACGATGCCGACGTTGATCGAAACCGTTATCTGCAGGGCTATAAGGAAGGTCTGAAGAAAATCTGCCATGACGACTTTCTCTATGCCTGGGGCCGTGCGGGTAAAATCTACCCTGCCGGCTGCGATATGCAAGAGGGCGCCACACAGCTGCGCAGTGCCTGGCAAGCGGGGATGAAAGAGGGAACCCGCGACGCCATCCTCAATTAACAGCCGGAATATTATCCAATCTGTGAATAAGTCGCGATCACGCCTGCTCATGCCAGGGTAAAATAACCACGATCGTAGAAGGGCCTATGCAGGTAAACGCTGTTTTTCTGCTACGTGTAATAGTGAGCCGTCGTTGCGGGGAAATAATGATGAATACGGATCTTTCACGCCCAACCTTTAAGCGAACCCTACGCCGAATCAATATTATTAACGTGATTATTACGATGACGCTGGTCTGGTTTCTGATCTCCGTCACCTCGGTGATAACGCTTAAACAGTATGCCCAGCGCAATTTAGAGCTAACGGGCGCGACCATGAGTCGTAGCCTGGCGTTCGCGCTTGCCCGCAATGACGCCTCCGCCGCTGCCGATACGCTCACAACGCTCGGCGAGCGCGAACTCTATAGCGCAGCGGAGGTGCGGGACGCGAAACAGCACGTTGTGGCGGGCTGGTCCTCGACGCCGGAAACCAGCTATGACAAAGCCAGCGAGCTGATCCGTCAGGGGCTGCTTGCGCAGCCGGTTACGCAGCCAATCATGCACGACGGCACGCAGATCGGCGAGCTACGCCTGACCGCTCAGGCCAGCCTGATTGGTCACTTTGTTCTGCTCTCCCTCGGCGTACTGACCGGTTCGATCCTGTTTGCTTCTGCCGTGGCGCTCGCTATTAGCCGCTACCTGCATAACGGCGTGTTCAACGCGCTGCAAAATATCACTGACGTGGTGCACGACGTGCGGACCTACCGCAACTTTTCCCGTCGCGTCGCCGACGAGCGTATTGATGAGTTTCATCGCTTTGGTCAGGACTTTAACAGCCTGCTGGATGAGATGGAGGAGTGGCAGCTGAGTTTACAGGCGCGTAATGCTCTGCTGCTGCGTACTGCCCTGCACGATCCGCTGACCGGGCTGGCAAACCGCGCCGCCTTTCGCAACGCCATCACCACCCTGATGAAGGATGAAAATGCCCAACGCTGTTCGGCGCTGCTGTTTCTGGATGGAGACAACTTTAAATTTATCAACGACACCTGGGGCCACGCCGTCGGCGATAGCGTGCTGATTGAGGTGGCGAAACGGTTAACTGACTTCGGCGGTAAACAGCATGCGGTCTACCGCCTGGGCGGGGATGAGTTTGCAATGATCCTTACTGGCGTACACACCGAGCATGAGGTTAAACGTCTCTCGGGCGCGCTGGCGCAGCAGTTCTATCAGCCTTTCGATCTGCACAACGGCACGACTACCATGATGACCCTCAGCATTGGCTATGCGCTGGCGTGGGAGCACGCCAGCGCCGAGAGCCTGCTGGAGCTGGCGGATAAGAACATGTACAAGGTCAAGCAGCGCCATTCAAAGACGCCCTGACTCCTGCTCTGGCTGTAGCCGTGCGGCGCTTGTCCGCCGCCAGCGCAGAATATCAATAGCGATAAACAGCAGCAGACTGATGCCCAGCACCGGCAGCGCCAGGCCAGTCAGCACGGCGAGAAGCAGGGTTATCAGTCGCCCTCCTCCGCCCAGCGCCAGCCAGCTCTGCACCAGAGTCTGCGCCGGGCTGATGCCGCCCTGCGCCGGACGGCGGATCCACCACAGCCGGTAACCCACCACAATGCTGATGCACAGCGCGCCACCAAACAGGATCAGCGCCAGCTGGTTTGGCAAACCAAACAGCACCCCCATATGGAAATCGACACCCCAGCGGGTCAGCTTCGCCATTAGCGGGAAGTCGGCAAAATGCGTCTGGTCGATCACCGTCATGGTGTGGCTATCGATCGCTACCGCATCGACCTGCGTCGGCCAGGCCCGGTCGATCTCTGTGACCGTCCAGGCCATATCTGCACTGCGCGGCGGACGGATCTCAAGACGGGAGGCACCAATGCCCGCCTGGCGAGCAACCTGCAACACCTCATCATACTGCACGCTGTCGGCGTCGCTCTCCGCCATCGGCATCACCATCCCCGCATGGTGCTCATGATGGGCATGATGCTCCGCATGAGGATCGGCTGGCTGGGCAGGCCCGTGCAGTTGGGTATTCACCTGCGGCGTCATCCAGCCCAGCGCCGCACGCATTTTATCGACGTTGCCACCGGCCCACTGCGACCAGGTCAGGCCGGTCGCGGAGAAGAGCAGCATCCCCGCCAGCAGGATCCAGCCCAGGCTAACGTGCAGGCGGCGATGACGCTGTACCCGGTTGTTAATCCGCCGTTTCGGGCGGGTAAACCACCACAGCGCAATGCCGCCGAGGGCAGCGATCCACATCCACGATGCCGCCAGCTCGCTGTAAATTCGCCCGATGTCGCCGAGCAGCAGGGAGCGGTGCAGGTAATCGATGGTCTGGCGCAGGGGCAGAATGCCGCTGGTGCCATAGACGGTCATATCGCCTTTGACTGCCAGGGTCACGGGATCGATAAAGATAGCTCGGTTCTCCGAGACGCCGAGCTGCGGATCGGCAAACATCACCCGCGTGGTCTCCCCGTCGATAAGACCAGGACGAACGGCGTGCAGGCGTAGCGTTCCGCCGGTTAGCTTCTCAGCAACCGCCACCTGCTCGGCCAGCGGTTGCCGCTCGCCGGTAACGGATCCGTAGAGCACATCGTGATAGAGCGCTTTCTCCAGCTGCGGGGTGGCGACATAGAGCGTCCCGCTCAGGGCGGCGATAAAGATAAACGGGCCAACAAAGAGGCCGATGTAGAAATGAAGGCGTCGCAGCAGGTTTACCCATGCCGCACGTGACGTGCAGGTAGTCATACTTTTCCTTTCTCAGGCAAAAAGTTATCGATTTTGTTTTTAAAGGGAAAAAGCAGACAGGCGCGGCGGGGCGCGGGTATCGGGGCAGAGCCAGAGAGAGAAGTGCCAGTGACGCACGGCGGGGCGTGGCGGTGTGATGCGCACCCGGAAAAGAAAGCCGCAGAGCAGAATAATCAGGGCAAGGATCACCCCTGGCACATGGGCCATCAGTACGCAGTAGCCGCACGCCTCGGCATGATCGACCGGCATGCTTTGCGATGCTGGCGAATGCTCAGGCATGGCGTGATGCTCAGACATGGCGTGACGCTCAGACATGGCGTGATGTTCAGGCATCATCGACATCTCGTGGTGCATACCCGGCATGGCGCTCATGGGATCTTTTTGCAGCGCGACGGAGATCAGCGGCGCGATCACAATCAGCAGGATCGCGAACAGCGCGGTCAATGCCGCTGCGCGTTTCCATGTTGAGTGATGCATCAGATTCGCCACTAGCCCTCCGGTCGAGAGCGGACATTGTAATGGATTTATAACGCAGGGGTTAACAGATCGAGCGCACAGGCATAAAAAAAGGGGCCAGCCCACAGGCCAGCCCCTTCTTATTGGATGTCGCGACAGCAAACCTTAGTTCAGACGCTCTTTGATACGAGCAGACTTACCGGTACGCTCACGCAGGTAGTACAGTTTAGCTTTACGTACAGCACCACGACGTTTA
>DAMBQR010000027.1:16327-54249 GCA_032055545.1 Pseudescherichia sp.
TTGCTCTTCAGTCAGAGCCAGGTTTTCCAGAAGTTCAGGTCTTCTAAGCCAGGTGCGGCCCAGCGACTGTTTCAGACGCCAGCGACGTATCTCGGCATGGTTACCCGACAGCAGAACCGCCGGAACCTCCATGCCTTCTAACACCTCAGGACGGGTATAGTGTGGGCAGTCCAGCAACCCATCGGCAAAGGAATCTTCCGTTGCCGAAGCCTCATGCCCCAGTACGCCTGGAATAAACCGGGCAACCGAGTCAATCAGCGTCATCGCTGGTAACTCACCACCGCTGAGCACGTAATCGCCGATAGACCACTCTTCGTCGACTTCGGTTTGGATCACACGCTCATCGACCCCTTCGTAGCGCCCGCACACCAGAATCATTTTCTGATTCGTTGCCAGTTCGCTGACGCCCGCTTGATCAAGCTTGCGTCCCTGAGGTGACAGATAGATCACCTTTGCGCCTTCACCCGCCGCGGCTTTCGCTGCGTGGATGGCATCCCGCAAGGGTTGAACCATCATCAGCATCCCCGGTCCGCCGCCGTAAGGACGATCGTCCACGGTACGGTGCCGGTCATGAGCGAAGTCACGTGGACTCCAGCTCTGGATGCTCAGCAGGCCATTTTTAACGGCCCGGCCAGTTACCCCGTAATCGGTAATGGCGCGGAACATGTCAGGAAACAGGCTAACTATACCAATGAACACAAGCCAATCCCCATCGTGCCGTGCCTACCGTTTATCCGGAGGTTTAAAAACCAGGATCCCAATCTACTTCGATTGTGCGAGTAGCGAGATCGACTTTCTTGATAACCTGTCCATCGAGGAACGGAACCAGCCGCTCCTTGATACCAAACGCATCTTTCAGGTTTGCCTTGATGACGAGAACGTCATTTGACCCGGTTTCCATCATATCGATGACTTTCCCCAGGGCGTAGCCCTCTGTGGTTACTACCTGGCAACCCATAAGGTCTTTCCAGTAGTAGTCACCCTCAGTGAGCGGCGGCAACTGCGACGAATCCACGACAATTTCACAATTAGTCAGCGCATTCGCGGCATCACGGTCATCAATGCCTTTCAGCTTAATGACGATGTCCTGATTGTGGTGACGCCAGCTTTCCAGCTCGACCATCTGCCACTTACCGGCCTTCTGGATAAACCAGGGCTGGTAATCAAAAATGCTTTCAGCGTCTTCAGTGGAGGAAAACACTCTGAGCCAACCACGGATCCCGTAGCAAGAACCCATTTTTCCCAATACGATCGGTTCAACAGGTGCTTTAATGCTCATCATGACCACCGTGACAGATTAAGCTGCTTTGTTTGCTTCTTTGATCAGCGTAGCAACGCGATCGGAAACGGTAGCGCCCTGGCCAACCCAGTGAGCGATGCGATCCAGATCCAGGCGGGTGCCTTCTTCTTTTTCGCTAGCGATCGGGTTGAAGAAACCAACGCGCTCAATGAAGCGACCGTTGCGTGCATTACGGCTGTCAGTAACAACAACCTGGTAGAACGGACGCTTTTTAGCGCCGTGACGAGCTAAACGAATAGTTACCATAACATCCTCTTGTGTGAATAAAACACCAGGCCCCGTCGAGGAACGGAGCCCGGTGTCATATTAAAAGCCCGAAAATTTTACTCGTTTCGGGGCAAAAAGCAATCTCTAAAGCAATTAACGTCCAGGGAATCCTGGCGGCATCATGCCTTTCATATTGCGCATCATTTTTGCCATCCCGCCCTTCTTCATCTTTTTCATCATGCGCTGCATATCATCGAACTGCTTCAGCAGACGGTTCACGTCCTGCACCTGCATGCCGCAGCCCGCCGCGATACGACGCTTACGGGAGCCTTTGATGATGTCCGGGTTGGCGCGCTCTTTCAGCGTCATCGAGTTGATGATCGCCTCCATACGCACCAGAATCTTGTCATCCATCTGGGATTTAACGTTGTCCGGCAGCTGGCCCATGCCCGGCAGCTTGCCCATCAGGCTGGCCATGCCGCCCATGTTCTTCATCTGCTTCAGCTGCTCAAGGAAGTCGGTGAGGTCAAAACCGTCGCCCTTCTTCAGCTTGTTCGCCAGCTTCTCTGCCTGCGCGCGGTCTACCTTGCTCTCGATATCTTCGATCAGCGACAGCACGTCGCCCATGCCGAGGATACGGGAGGCGATACGATCCGGGTGGAACGGCTCCAGGGCCTCGGTTTTTTCACCCACGCCGAGGAACTTGATCGGCTTGCCGGTGATATGGCGAATAGAGAGCGCCGCACCGCCGCGGGCGTCACCGTCAACCTTGGTCAGCACCACGCCGCTCAGCGGCAGCGCTTCGTTGAACGCCTTCGCCGTATTGGCGGCGTCCTGGCCGGTCATGGCATCGACGACGAACAGCGTCTCTACCGGGTTAATGGCGGCGTGGACGTGTTTGATCTCGTCCATCATCGCTTCGTCAACGTGCAGACGACCGGCGGTATCCACCAGCAGCACGTCGTAGAACTTCAGCTTCGCCTCTTTCAGCGCCGCGTTAACGATATCAACCGGCTTCTGGGCGACGTCGGAGGGGAAGAAATCGACGCCAACCTGCTGGGCCAGGGTCTCAAGCTGCTTGATCGCCGCCGGGCGATAGACGTCGGCAGAGACCACCAGCACCTTCTTCTTGTGCTTCTCGCGCAGGAACTTACCCAGCTTACCGACGCTGGTGGTTTTACCCGCACCCTGCAGGCCCGCCATCAGCACTACCGCAGGCGGCTGCGCGGCCAGGTTAAGCACCTGGTTCTCTTCGCCCATCGCCGCAACCAGCTCGCCGCGTACGATTTTGACGAACTCCTGACCCGGGGTCAGGCTCTTGTTAACTTCATGACCAACCGATTTTTCTTTTACGCGGTTAATGAACTCGCGTACAACCGGCAGGGCGACGTCCGCTTCCAGCAGTGCCATTCGCACTTCGCGCAGCGTCTCTTTGATGTTCTCTTCGGTGAGGCGTCCACGGCCACTGATATTGCGCAACGTGCGCGACAAACGATCGGTTAAATTATCAAACATTGTCTTTCACCTGGGGTGGAAACGGTTGGCCGCCTGAGCGACACATAAATACGATTTTGCGGCAGTATAACATGAAGCCGCTGCTGTTGGGATGCAAGGGTTGGAGGTAAGGTCGCGTAACGCTATACTGCCTCTCTTCTATCTACTGCAACTATCGACATCACTATGCCCGTTTTTGCCCTGCTCGCGCTTATCGCTTACTCCGTCAGTCTGGCGCTGATTATTCCCGGCCTGCTGCAAAAAAACAGCGGCTGGCGACGGATGGCTATCATCTCTGCGGTCATCGCCCTGATAAGCCATGCGCTGGCCCTGGAGGCGCGCATTTTTCCCGACGGCGACACGGGACAGAACCTGAGCCTGCTCAACGTCGGCTCGCTGGTCAGCCTGATGATCTGTACGGTAATGACCATCGTGGCCTCGAAGAATCGCGGCTGGCTGCTGCTGCCTATCGTCTATGCCTTCGCGCTGATCAACCTGGCCTTCGCCACCTTTGTGCCCAATGCGTTCATCACCCACCTCGAAGCGACGCCGGGAATGATGGTGCACATTGGCCTGTCGCTGTTCGCCTATGCCACGCTGATTATCGCCGCCATGTACGCCCTGCAGCTGGCGTGGATCGACTACCAGCTGAAGAACAAGCGCCTGGCCTTTAGCAGCGAGATGCCGCCGCTGATGAGCATCGAGCGCAAGATGTTCCACATCACCCAGATCGGCGTGGTGCTGCTCACCCTGACGCTCTGCACCGGCCTGTTCTATATGCGTAACCTCTTCAGCATGGAGAACATCGATAAGGCGGTGCTCTCTATCATTGCCTGGTTTGTCTATATCGTTCTGCTGTGGGGGCACTATCATAAAGGATGGCGCGGCCGCCCGGTGGTCTGGTTTAACGTGGCGGGCGCAGGCCTTCTCACGCTGGCCTACTTTGGTAGCCGCGTTGTTCAGCAGTTTGCTGGCTAAGTACACCCGTTAAGCACGTAAGGAACTCTCTTGGAACACATCTCCACCACCACGCTGATTATCACGCTGATCGTCATGGTGGTGATCTCCGCCTACTTCTCCGGCTCCGAAACCGGCATGATGACGCTGAACCGCTACCGGCTGCGTCACATGGCGAAGCAGGGCAACCGCGCAGCAAAGCGCGTAGAAAAACTGCTGCGTAAGCCTGACCGCCTCATCAGCCTGGTATTGATCGGCAATAATCTGGTTAACATCCTCGCCTCGGCTATCGGCACCATTGTCGGCATGCGCCTCTACGGCAACGCCGGAGTGGCAATTGCCACCGGCGTGCTCACCTTTGTGGTGCTGGTGTTTGCCGAGGTACTGCCGAAGACCATCGCCGCGCTCTACCCGGAAAAGGTTGCCTTCCCCAGCAGCGTTCTGCTCGGGCCGCTGCAGATCGTCATGATGCCGCTGGTGTGGCTGCTTAATACCGTGACCCGCCTGCTGATGCGTATGGTCGGCATCAAGGCCGACGTCGTGGTAAGCAGCGCCCTGAGCAAAGAGGAGCTGCGCACCATCGTGCACGAGTCCCGCTCGCAGATGTCACGCCGCAACCAGGATATGCTGCTGTCGGTGCTGGATCTGGAGAAGGTCAGCGTTAACGACATCATGGTGCCGCGCAATGAGATTGTTGGCATTGATATTAACGACGACTGGAAGTCTATTGTTCGCCAGCTGACCCACTCCCCGCACGGCCGTATCGTGCTCTACCGCGAATCGCTGGACGACACCATCAGCATGCTGCGGGTGCGCGAAGCCTATCGCCTGATGACCGAGAAGCAGGAGTTTACCAAAGAGATGCTGCTCCGGGCGGCGGATGAGATCTACTACATCCCTGAAGGCACGCCGCTCAGCGTCCAGCTGGTGAAATTCCAGCGTAACAAGAAGAAGGTGGGATTGGTGGTGGACGAGTACGGCGACGTGCAGGGTCTGCTGACGGTAGAGGATATTCTCGAAGAGATCGTTGGCGACTTTACCACCTCGATGTCCCCTACCCTCGCGGAAGAGGTCACCCCGCAGAACGACGGCTCGGTGATCATCGACGGCACCGCCAACGTGCGGGAGCTAAATAAAGCCTTTAACTGGCAGCTGCCGGAAGAGGAGGCCCGCACCGTTAACGGCATGCTGCTGGAGGCGTTAGAGGAGATCCCGGCCGCAGGTACGCGGGTGCGTATCGCCCAGTACGATATCGATATTCTCGACGTGCAGGACAACATGATTAAGCAGGTGAAGGTGCTGCCGGTAAAACCGCTGCGGGAGAGCGTGAAGGAGTAGTAGGCCGGGCAAACGCAGTGCCGCCCGGCATAGCAGCGTCAGCACAGTAACGCCCGGTGGCGCTTCGCTTACCGGGCCTACAAATTACACCGTGCTTACTGTGGTGCTGATTAGCCCTTCGCTTTCGCGACGGTGACCATCGCGGCGCGCAGGGTGCGGCCATTCAGCGTGTAGCCCTTCTGCATCACGCCCAGCACGTTGCCTGCCGCAACCTCTTCAGATTCAACCATAGCAATCGCCTGGTGAACGTTCGGATCCAGCGGCACGTTGGTGTCGGCAACCACCTCAACACCAAACTTACGCACCACGTCCAGCATCGACTTCATGGTCAGCTCGATACCTTCCACCATCGGTGCCAGCTCTGAGTTGGCTTTATCCGCCACTTCCAGCGCGCGATCCAGGCTGTCGATCACCGGCAGCAGCTCATTGATAAACTTCTCCAGCGCAAACTTGTGCGCCTTCTCAATGTCCAGCTCGGTACGGCGACGCAGGTTCTCCATCTCCGCTTTGATACGCAGGACACCGTCACGCTCGCGATTTTGCGCCTCAACTAGCTGTGCTTCGAGGTTCGCAATTTTCTCATCGCGCGGATCCACCTGCTCAACAGAAGCGTCAGGCTCTACTGCCTCAACCTCTTCATGCTGCTCCGTGATAATTTCTTCCGGGGCTTGCCCCTCAGGCGTTTTCTGTTCTTTACTACTCATGAATTTCTCCGCGTTTTTTTGCATTGATCTCGCTAACTTCGCTTATTATGGGGATCAGTTTTCCGGTTTCAAGAGAAGCCTTAAGATTGTCACCCTTCATTTGGCAAAAGGACTCCAGATAATGAGTACTCATTTCACCTGTATTGGGATTGTCGGCCATCCGCGTCACCCTACGGCGCTGACCACACATGAGATGCTCTGGCGCTGGCTGTCTGGCCGGGGATATGACGTTATCGTTGAGCAGCAGATCGCCCAGGAGCTTAAACTCACCAACGTGCGCACCGGCACGCTGGCGGAGATTGGCCAGCAGGCCGATCTGGCGGTGGTGGTTGGTGGCGACGGCAATATGCTCGGCGCGGCCCGCACCCTTGCGCGTTACGATATTAAGGTCATCGGTATCAACCGGGGCAACCTCGGCTTTCTCACCGATCTCGATCCGGATAACGCCCAGCAGCAGCTGGCTGATGTGCTTGAAGGGCACTACATCACCGAAAAGCGCTTTTTGCTCGAGGCCCAGGTGTGCCAGCACGACTGCCAGAAGCGGATCAGCACCGCCATCAACGAGGTGGTTCTCCATCCGGGCAAGGTGGCGCATATGATCGAGTTTGAGGTCTATATCGATGAGGTGTTTGCCTTCTCCCAGCGCTCGGACGGCCTGATCATCTCCACCCCCACCGGCTCCACGGCCTACTCGCTGTCGGCGGGCGGTCCCATTCTGACCCCGTCACTGGATGCCATTACCCTGGTGCCGATGTTCCCGCACACGCTGTCGGCTCGTCCGCTGGTGATCAACAGCAGCAGCACCATTCGCCTGCGTTTTTCCCACCGGCGCAACGATCTGGAGATCAGCTGCGACAGCCAGATTGCCCTGCCGATCCAGGAGGGTGAGGATGTGTTAATCCGCCGCTGCGACTACCATCTCAATCTGATCCACCCGAAAGATTATAGCTATTTTAACACCCTAAGTTCCAAGCTGGGCTGGTCAAAAAAATTGTTCTGAAATTGATGGCGGGTGCTTTACTGGATATAAAACCTGTTTATACTGTACGAAAACACAGTTATGGTTTTTCATACAGGAAAGCGGCTATGCTGGCACAACTGACCATCAGTAATTTTGCAATTGTTCGCGAGCTGGAAATTGATTTTCACAGCGGCATGACCGCCATTACTGGCGAAACCGGCGCGGGTAAATCCATTGCCATCGATGCGCTGGGGCTGTGCCTTGGTGGGCGCGCGGAAGCCGATATGGTGCGCACCGACGCCGCACGCGCCGATCTCTGCGCCCGCTTTTCGTTGAAAGACACCCCTGCTGCCCAGCGCTGGCTGGAAGAGAACCAGCTTGAAGATGGCCGTGAATGCCTGCTGCGCCGCGTCATCAGCAGCGACGGCCGCTCCCGTGGTTTTATCAACGGCACCGCGGTGCCGCTCTCCCAGCTGCGCGAACTGGGGCAGCTTCTTATCCAGATCCACGGCCAGCACGCGCACCAGCTGCTGACCAAATCCGATCACCAGAAGACCCTGCTCGACGGCTATGCCGGTGAGTATGCCCTGCTCCAGCAGATGGCAGAGCACTACCGCCTGTGGAACCACAGCTGCCGCGAGCTGGCCCAGCATCAGCAGCAGAGCCAGGAGCGCAGCGCTCGCGCCGAGCTGCTGCACTACCAGCTGAAAGAGCTGAACGACTTTAGTCCGCAGCCGGGTGAGTTCGAGCGCATCGACGAAGAGTACAAGCGTCTCGCTAATAGCGGCCAGCTGCTGAGTACCAGCCAGCACGCCCTGACGCTGCTCGCCGACAGCGACGACGCCAACTTACAGAGCCAGCTCTACACCGCCCGCCAGATGGTGACCGAGCTGGTGGGCATGGACAGCAAGCTCTCCAGCGTGCTCGATATGCTGGAAGAGGCCGCCATTCAACTGAGCGAGGCCAGCGACGAGCTGCGTCACTACTGCGATCGCCTCGACCTCGATCCGAACCGTCTCTACGAGCTGGAGCAGCGTATCGCGAAGCAGATTTCGCTGGCACGTAAACACCACGTCACCCCAGAAGAGCTGCCGGCGCACTATCAGGCCCTGCTTGACGAGCAGCAGCAGCTTGACGATCAGGCCGACTCCCAGGAGACGCTCTCCCTGGCGGTGCAGAAACACCATCAGCAGGCGCTGACCACCGCGCAGCTGCTGCATGCGCAGCGAGTGAAGTATGCCCAGGAGCTGGGCGGGCTGATCACCGAGAGCATGCACGCCCTGTCGATGCCGCACGGCCGTTTCCACATTGACGTTAGCTTTGACGAGCGTCACCTGACGCTGGAAGGCGCGGACCGCATTGAGTTCCGCGTGACCACCAACCCGGGCCAGCCGATGCAGGCGATCTCGAAGGTCGCCTCCGGTGGTGAGCTGTCGCGTATCGCCCTGGCGATCCAGGTGATTACCGCCCGTAAGATGGAGACCCCGGCGTTGATTTTCGATGAGGTTGACGTGGGTATCAGCGGTCCGACCGCGGCTGTCGTTGGCAAGCTGCTGCGCCAGTTGGGCGAATCCACCCAGGTGATGTGCGTAACGCACCTGCCGCAGGTGGCGGGCTGTGGTCACCACCACTTCTATGTCAGCAAAGAGACCGACGGTGCCATGACCGAAACCCATATGCAGCCGCTGGATAAAAAGGCGCGGTTGCAGGAGCTGGCGCGCCTGCTCGGCGGCAGCGAAGTCACCCGCAACACGCTGGCTAATGCTAAAGAACTACTGGCGGCCTAAACTTTTCGGCTAATTCAGGGTCATAGTGAGACATAAAATCGCCGCTGAACCATTTTAATGTGGTAAAAGGTCTATTATGATCGGCATATTACAAATGAGCCGTGCACTGCTCAGGCCCGAAAAGGAATCAAATCACTATGCGCTGTAAAACGCTGACTGCTGCCGCAGCGGTTCTTCTGATGATGACTGCAGGCTGTTCCACTCTGGAGAAAGTGGTTTACCGCCCAGATATCAACCAGGGGAACTATCTGGCACCTAACGACATCTCTAAAATTCGTATCGGCATGACGCAACAGCAGGTTGCCTATGCGCTGGGTACCCCGATGATGAGCGATCCGTTTGGTACCAATACCTGGTTCTACGTGTTCCGCCAGCAGCCAGGCCATGAGGATGTCACGCAGCAGACGCTGACCCTGACCTTTAACAGCAACGGTGTGCTGACCAACATCGACAACAAACCGGCCCTGACCAACTAGGTTGTGCCAGGTAAAAAACAAAAAGCGCTCGGTGAGCGCTTTTTTTGTTTGAGCACACGACTATTCGTCGTCCGCTTTCTCTGCGCGCTTGCGCCGCAGCTCCTTCGGATCGGCAATCAGCGGACGATAGATCTCCACACGGTCACCGTCCTGCACCGCATCGGCCAGCTTTACCGGACGGCTGAAGATACCGACTTTGTTTTTGGCAAGATCGATATCCGAGCGCAGCTCCAGCAGGCCAGAAGCGTTAATCGCCTCTTCTACCGTTGCCCCTTCGCTCAGCGTTACGCGCTGCAGGTACTGCTTCTCCGGCAGGGCATAGGCCACTTCAACGCGGATCTTATCCGGCACTGTAAACCTCTTTGGCGCGATGGGTAAACGCCTGCACCATGTTCGAGGCCAGCTCTTTGAACACGCGGCCAAAGGCCAGCTCAATCAGCTTGTTGGTAAATTCAAAGTCCAGATTGAACTCGATGCGGCAGGCATCCGGACTCAGCGGCGTAAACCGCCAGCCGCCCATCAGCTGCTTAAAGGGACCATCCACCAGCTGCATAAGAATGCTTTGGTTGCTGGTAAGGGTGTTACGGGTGGTGAACGTCTTGCTGATGCCCGCCTTCGAGACATCAACGGCAGCCGTCATTTGCGTCGGGCTTGCCTCCAGTACCCGGCTGCCGGTACAGCCTGGCAAAAATTCCGGGTAGGACTTTACGTCGTTCACTAATTGATACATCTGTTCTGCGCTGTAAGGCACCAAAGCAGTTCGGCTTATCTGCGGCATAGCGTTATCCTGAGGTCTACACCTCATAAATAATAACATTTCCTGTCCAGGAAAGGAAAACGGAAAGCCAAACTCATGCTAATATAACGCGTTACACCTCGCAGGATAGATGGGGTATTTTTCAACAGCTGATTACCGACGATTTACGATACTTATGACAAAGAAAAAAGCACATAAACCGGGTTCCGCTACCATTGCGCTAAACAAGCGCGCCCGTCACGAATATTTTATCGAGGAAGAGTTTGAAGCGGGCCTCTCTCTCCAGGGTTGGGAAGTGAAGTCCCTGCGCGCCGGCAAGGCTAACATCGGCGACAGCTATGTGATCCTGATTGAGGGTGAAGCCTACCTGTTCGGGGCCAACTTTACCCCGCTGACCGTCGCCTCCAGCCATGTCGTCTGCGATCCTACCCGCAGCCGCAAGCTGCTGCTCAACCAGCGCGAGCTGGATAACCTCTATGGCCGCATTAACCGTGAAGGCTATACCGTTGTCGCCCTGTCGCTCTACTGGAAAAATGCCTGGTGTAAAGTGAAGATTGGCGTTGCCCGCGGTAAGAAACAGCACGACAAACGCTCCGATGTGAAAGAGCGCGAGTGGCAGGTAGATAAAGCCCGCATTATGAAAAACGCCGGACGCTAATCGCTACGCTTGCAGCACCTCCCTCTCCGCTGGGGAGAGGGTGTGCGTATAACGGATTATCTAGCGTTCGCGCAGCGCCTCGTTGACCTTGTTTAGCGGCTTGATCAGGTAGTCCATCACCGTTTTCTGCCCGGTTTTAATCTCTACGTTCGCCACCATGCCCGGCAGGATCGGGAAGCGCTGGCCACTCTTGTTTTGCAGCTCGGCACTCTTCGTCCGCACATAGACGCGGTAGTAGAACTGATCCCGACGCACTTCATCCTGCAGCGTATCTGGCGACACCACCTCCACCTGACCGGTGAGATTGCCGTAGATAGACGAGTCGTAAGCCGTGACCTTCACCGTCGCAGGCAGGCCCGGACGGATGTAGGCAATATCACGCGGGTTGATACGCGTCTCCACCAGCAGCTGATCCTCCAGCGGGACGATCTCCATCAGTTTGCCCCCCGGCTGCAGAACGCCCCCGACGGTAGTCACCTGAATATCCTTGACGATGCCGCGCACCGGCGAGAAGAGCGTCGCACGATCGACCTGATCCGCCTTACCGCTCATCGCCTGGATCTGCGCCTCAAGATCGCCATTGATTTTCACCTGCTCCTCGCGGGCGCGTACCGCAAACTGGTTGCGCGCCTCGTCGATTTTGCCCTGTAGCTCGGTGGCCTGCCGCTGAAGCCGGATCACCTCCACCTCGCTTGCCGCCCCTTTCGCCACCAGCGGCTGGGTCATGCGCAGCTCCGACATCACCAGCTGATACGTTTTTTTCAGGTTAGCCACCGTCTCGTTGAGGTTGCGCCGCCGGGACTCATACAGCTGTCGCTCCCGCGCAACCAGCTCCGGTTCACGCATCGACTCTTCACTAAAGCGCAGCGGCTCCCCGGTCAGCTCCGAACGCAGGCGCTCGCTGGAGGCCCGCAGAGCACGCACCCGGGCCGCCGACTCGCCGTAGTTAGACTGAAAGCGGGTAGGATCGAGACGGGCCAGCATCTGCCCGCGCTCAACAATATCCCCCTCACGCACCAGCATCGCGCTGACGATACCCCCGTCCAGGCTCTCGATCACCTGGGCATGGCTTGATGGCGTGATCTTGCCGGTGCCCACCGTCACCTCATCGAGAATGGCCCACCATGCCCACGCCACGAAGATCAGCAGTCCCGCCAGCGCCAGCCAGATCACCGACGAGTAGAACCGCCCCTGGCGAGCAAGATCGTCCTGCATACTCAGTTGACTCATAGCTCGCTCCTCAGGCTACCGATGCCACGTTGCTGTTGCGCGCCGCCTGCTGAAGCAGCTGGTCGCGCGGCCCGTCGGCAATCACTTTGCCGTTCTCCATCACTATAATCCGGTCCACAAGGTTCAGCAGCGCCGGACGGTGAGTCACCAGCACAAGGGTGCGTCCAGTGAGCCACTGCTGGAGCTGGCGGATCACCCACGCCTCCAGCTGCTCATCCATTGAGGCCGTAGGTTCGTCGAGCAGAACGATCTGTGGGTTACGCACGATCAGGCGGCTGAGCAGCACCATCTGCCGCTGGCCGCCGGAGAGGCCGCGCCCGCCCTCGTTAATCAGTCGGTCGAGGCTGGCGGCATCCTGCTGCACCATGCCGATTGCGCCGCTGATGCGCAAGGCCTGGATCAGCTCCGCCTCGGTGGCATGCGGATGGCCCAGCATCAGGTTCTGCCGCAGGGTGCCGAAAAAGAGGCGCGAGTCCTGTGAGAGATAGCCCACCTGGCGGCGGACATCCATGGGGTCGATGTGCGCCATATCGACGCCGTCGATAATCACCTTGCCCTTGCTGGCCTGTGCCTGGCCTGAGAGCAGCTTCAGCAGGGTCGATTTACCCGCGCCGGTCTTGCCGAGGATCGCCACCCGCTCGCCGGGCTTGATCTCCAGGCCATCGATCTGCACCGCCTGATCGCCCTTCTCAGGATCGTAGCTGTACTGCACCTTCTGCGCCTGGTAGTGACCGGCCAGCACCGGACAGTGGGCCATCTTCTGGTCGGTACTCTTATCCAGCGGCTTCTTAAGCAGATCGTCGAGACCGGACATGGCCATTTTGGCGTGCTGCCAGCGGGAGAAGACCATCGTCAGCTGCATCAGCGGCGCGATGGTGCGCGACGAGAGCAGGCTACAGGCCACCAGCGTACCGGTCGTAATGTTCCCCTCCATCACCAGGTAGCAGCCGAAGACCAGCATCCCGGCATAGGTGATCTGCTGGACGGTCGAGGCCCAGCCGCTCAGCCGTGCCCCCCAGACGCGCTGCTTCATACCGATGTTCGCCCCCACGGCGTGGGTATGCTCCCACTGGCGCTGGAAGTAGGGCTCGGCCTGCAGGGCCTTGATGTCTTCGACGCCCTCGATGGACTCCACCAGCACCGCGTTGCGGATGGCGCTCTCACGCATCCCCTCTTTCGCCAGCTTTGCCATCGGCCACTGAACGAGGATCCCCGGGATCACGATCAGCGGAATAGCGATCAGGGGGATGATCACCAGCGGGCCGCCCACCAGCGCCATGATGCCGAGGAACAGCAGTACAAAGGGGATATCCATCGCCGCGCCGACGGTGGTCGAGGTGAGCAGCTCGCGCACCTGGTCGATCTCACGTAGCTGGGAGATGAACGAGCCGGTAGATTTAGGTCTGGCATCGTTCTTAATCGCCATCGCCCGGGCAAAAAAGAGCGAGGAGACGTTGAGATCGATATGCTTCCCCATAATGTCGGAGACATGGGTACGCGCCAGGCGGATCATAAACTCCAGCAGGGCGGCGAACAGCACGCCGATAAACAGCACCCACAGGGTGGGGATAGACTGGGCGGGAATCACCCGATCGTAGACCTGCATCGAGAAGAGGATCCCCGCCAGGGCCAGCACGTTACCCAGCACCGAAGCCAGGGCAATCTCCGAGAGCTTGCGCTTGGCGTGGCGGAAGTGCCGCCAGAACCAGTGCTCCTCCCAGGGACGGGTAAAGTCATCGATACGGGAGTCGCGCCCACGGGCAGCGATGCCGAGCATCACCACCTCCGGCTTGACGCGGGTGAGCAGCGTCTCCAGCGCCTCCTCACGTACCAGATCGCCCCCCTCGCTGAGCCAGTAGGCTACCAGCCCGTCGGCGTCGATACTCTCCAGCAGCATTAGTTCGCCGGACTCCAGCTGGACAATGACCGGCAGGTTCTGCGCATTCCAGCGCATCTTCTCCAGCTCCACCGCGCGCACCTGCAATCCCATCAGGCCGCTTAATCTCTCCAGCCGCGCGTTAAGCGGCAGACTCTCAAACCAGCGCATCTGCTGGCGTACGGCAGGCGCGTCCGCCGGCAGGCCAAATCGCCCTGCCGCCCGCACCATGACATTGATCCAGCTCTCGGTATCCGGCTGTTGCATAACTACTCCTTGGCCGTTAGCGCTTAAAGTGATGGCAGGCTATCGCCGATGGTGCGGCTACGCTCAATGCCTAACATATCCAATAGATTATCTGCAGCGGCCGCGTAGCGAACCGCAGCGTCCCAGGCGTCGTAGCGGGCGGTAATCGACGCGGTATCGGCCTGAAACACATCCTGCTCAATGCTGAGCAGATCGTTAAGGCTGCGTTTGCTCAGGCGATACTCATCGCGATAGACCCCGCGGGCGCGATCGGCGCTCTGGTACTGGGCGTCCCCTGCCCGCTGGCGCTGCTGCGCCCCGGTGAGATCGGCCCACGCGGTGGCGGCACGCTGGTTGATCTCCAGCTTGCTGGCCTCAACCTGCGCCCGGGCGCTGGCCCTGTCCCCTTCAGCGGCATCCACGCGGGCGCCCACGGCCCCACCCTGGTAGATAGGGGCATCCACTACCAGTTGCACCTGGTCATCCCAGTAGCTGTCGTCATCGTTCTGGTAGCGCGTCCGCCCCGCCTGCACCGAGACCGTCGGCCAGTGCTGGGCCTGGGCCTGGCGAATGCGATCGTCCGCCGCCAGCTGTCTCGCCTGGGCGCTGCGCACCGCGTTGCTGCGTTCGTAGGGGAGCGAGTTGAGGGTGATTTTCTGCCTCATTAGATCTTCAGGCAGATCGGGGAGCGTGTCCGACATCACGCCGGTTAGCACGCTTAGCGCCGCCTGGGCGGAGCGGGTCTGGGCCTCGTACTGGGCGAGAGAGGCATTCAGCCCGGCAATGCGCGTCTGCGCCTGTAGCACGTCGGACTGGGAGCTAAGTCCCGCCTCGGCACGCAGATCCGCCATCTCCTGCACGCTCTGCAATGAGACGATATTTTTGCGCGCCGCCTCGGCCAGCGCCTGGTAGCGCTTAACCTGTAGATAGGTTTGCAGCGTCTCCATCCCTACCTCATTGAGTGAGTTATAGAGATCGTAGCGGTAGGCGTCAGAGAGATTATGTTGCTCATCGATGCTGCCGCCGGTTTTACCAAAGTCGTAGATCAGCTGCTTAAGGCTGACGCCGCCGGAGCCGTTATTATTGAGGGAGCCTGCCGAGTCGTTGCGGTGCGAACGCCCAACGTTACCCTGCAGGGATATCTGTGGAAACCAGGCGCTCTCCGCTTCGTCGAGGTTGGCCTTTCCTACATGGATCTGCGCCGCCGCCTGGGCAATTTTGGGGTTGCGGGCGAAGGCACGTAAAATCGCTTCTTTGATGGTCAGCTGCGCCTGGAGCTGCTCTCCGGGTGCGGCCTGCCAGTTAAACTGCTCCTCTCCATATGCTGAGGTCATCACGCTCGCTCCGAGCGCGGCCAGCAAAACTACATATAATGCCTTTGCTTTCATCTATCCACCCTGACTGTCCCTGGTGATATTTTTATAATCTTTTATGCCTCATCCCTGAGGCATAAATGACAGGGATAAAGCTATACCATATTGACGTGCAGCCCTTGCTGGACCAGCACATCGCCTAACGTCGTGTTTTGTGCACTGTTGTGATAGACATCGAACTGCATCCCATCCACTTCGCGCTGTCCGCTGATGGCCCAGATGTCGTTCGTCCCATGCACCAGATTCACCTGGTCACCGTTGCTGCCTTTAATCACCAGATCGTCTTCCGGCTTATCGGTTACCGTCAGCGCTTCTTTCAGGTCGAGCGTCAGGCTGTTAGTCCCCGATTTACCAAGGTCGATAATCTCGATGTTGTGGACACGGCTCCCGGCATCAATAAGGTTAAGGATCATATTGACGCCATCCAGCACCAGGGTATCGGTGCCCGCTCCGCCGTTGATATCGATAAAGCCCAGCGTCGAGAGATGGATAGTGTCGCTACCCTCGCTACCCTGCACGCTCTCACCGCTCTCCTGCGTCCCGTCGGCCAACGTGATGCTCAGACCGCCAATGGTGAAGGCATCATCCGCCGTTGCGCTCTGCGCGCTGGCGTCAGCGGTGTTCTCTTCACTCGTGGTAGCCGCAACATGACTCACGGCGGCAGGCGTTGTGCTGCTCTCCTCCGTGGTCTGCTGGGTGGTATCGCTGCTCTCTACCGCGCTAGCTGTCAGCAGCGAGAAGCTGGTGGCTTCTGCCGCGAGAGTTTGCGTCCCGACTGGCGGTGTGGTGGTGGGGTTGCTGCCGTTGAGGCCAACGTTCAGATATCCCACGTTCCCTGCTGCATCTGCGGCATAGAGATTGAGGACGGTGCTTAGCGACAAAATCTTCGCTAAATCAAGCCCTACATCTAGCGTAGTTGACCATCTGCCGTCTGCACCGGTTATTGCCGTCGCCTGCGCAAGATTCAACAGGTTGAGGTGCACCAGCGCCCCTTGTCCCAGGTTGTTGGAGGTGCCGCTGATGGTCAATTTCGCTGAACCGAGCAGGCCAGTGAGTACGCCCCCTATTACGCCCAGCAGGTTGGTGACCGGGTTAATTGCCAGCGTCGGCTGGGTCAGCTTAACGTTGACGTCCGCCTCGGTTGCCGTGGTGTTACCTACCCGGTCGGTAACCGCTACGCCCACCTTCAGCGCGCCGGTAGCGAGGTTTTGCAGCACCGAGTTGCTGACCGTAGCCGTCCAGTTGCCTGCGGCATCAACGAGGGCGTTAATCGGCGTTCCGCCGAGGGTCACAACGACCGAGGCTCCCGCCGGGACACCGCCAATTTTGCCGCCGATGACCTGGCCCGACGCCGCCTCGTTGATGTTGAGGTAGCCGTCGTTACCAAACAGCGAGGTCAGCGAGATGGTCGGCAGGTTGTGAGTGATCACATCCACCAGTGAGGTGGCGGTGGCGTTCTTACCTGCCGGGTTGACCAGGCTGGCATTGACCGTCAGCGTTCCATCCAGCAGCGCCGCGAGATCGGTTTTGGGTACCGACACAGACCAGTTGCCGTTAGCCGCCACCGTTGACTGGTAGGTTTTACCTCCGAGGGAGACGTTAACCAGCGAACCGGCCGCGTTAGTACTGGTCCCGGTAATCACCTGCGCGCTGAGGATCTCCGCCGCGTTCAGGCCGTTGCCGCCAAACAGGGTATTAATCAGCAGCGAAGGTGCCTGCTGAATGGCCACCGTCAGATCCTGCGCGGTGTTAGCGACGTTACCCGCCACGTCGCGGGCGGTGGCGGTGACCTGCAACACACCATCCGCCAGCCCTTGCAGGGAGAGCGTCGGTACCGGCAGCTGCCAGGTTCCGTTCGCCCCGACGGTAGTAGTCAGGCTCAATGGACCGATTCTGACGTCAACGAGGGTGCCTACGGCCAGGTTAGTACTGGTCCCTGACAGCAGCGGCGTGGAGAGCAGATCGCCCAGATCCAGCGTGCCGTTACCAAACAGCGTGTTAAGGCCCAGCGTCGGCAGGTTCTGCACGATGGCATTCACCACCTGGTTGCCGGACACGACGTTACCCACGGTATCCACCACGCTGGCGGTAACGTTAAGCGCGCCATTTACCACGCTGCCAGCCAGCGCCCCTGCCGGGACCGTCACTGACCAGACGCCGTCAACCACGTTGCCGACAAAGTTCTGGCCCGCCACGCTCAGATTAACCACCCCGGAGGCGAGCCCCGCCGCCGTACCGCTGATGGTCTGCGCCACGCCAAGGTCGGCAAGGTTGAGATAGCCATCGTTACCAAACAGGGTGTTAATCACGACCGTCGGCAGGTTAGCCAGACCCACACGCACCTCCACCGGGGCGGCGATCTGCGCGCTGTTGCCATCCGGTGTGACAATGGTCACCTGCGGCTGGAAGGCACCGTCCAGCAGGCCGGTCAGATCGGACGGAGCCAGGTTGATAGAGAACGCACCACCCGCCGCGACCGAGCCGAGGAAGGTCTTACCTGCCACCTGCACCTCGACGCGGGAGCCTACCGGGGCGTTGCCCACCACGCCGCTGATAGTCTGATTCAGCAGCGAGTCGGCCACGTTGAGCACGTTGTCGGTAAATACCGCCAGGCTATTGAGCACCGGTGCCACCAGATCCACCTTGATCAGCGCGGTCTGACTCGCCGGGTTGCCGTACTGGTCGAGCGCGCTGATGGTAATCGGCACATCTCCCGTCCCAATGCCCTGAAGCAGCGCCTGCACCGCCGCCGGCAGGTTTACGGCCCAGCGGCCGCTACCGTCAACGTTGGTGGTAAAGGCCTCGGCATCACCGATCTGGATCGTCAGCTGCTGCCCGGCCAGACGGGTTGAGGTGCCGCTCAGGGCTGCACCCAGCAGCTCAGGGATACTCAGTACGCCGTCGCTAAACAGCGGGTCAAGCCCAATGGTCGGCAGCGCCCGCGCCACGTTAAAGCTGGCGCTGGTATTCACTACGTTGCCAAAGGCATCGGTGATGGCCAGACCCACGCTCGCCTGTCCGTCCGGAAGCGTGTTAAGCAGAGTGTCCGGGAGGATGGCGGACCAGGTGCCGTTGACGGTATCCACCACCGCACTGATCGCCTGGCCACCAAAGTTGACCACCATGCCCGTAACGTTAGCCGCGTTGTTGAGCGTCCCGCTCAGGGTCTGGGCAACGCCGCTCTCTACGCTGTTAAGCACGTTGTCCGCCGTCATCAGGATGTCACCCACCACCGGCAGGTCGGTCAGCGCCAGGCCAACATCGACAATCTCCTGACGGGTGTTACCGTTGGCGTCGATGACGTCAAACTGCAGCGCTACGGTATCGGTCAGCAGTCCCTGCCAGAGGGTTGGTGGCAGGTCGACGGAGAAGCGGCCGTCCGGCCCCACCAGCAGATCGTTGATGGTGATATCCGTTCCCACCAGCGTCAGGTTGACCCGCGCACCACGGTAGTCGCCGCTGACCTGCCCCGTCAGAGTCTGGGTAATCAGCGACTCGGCGACGTTCAGAATGCCATCGCCGAAGAAGAGCGAGTCAAAGAGCACGCCCAGGGTTGGGTTGAGCGCCACGTTCAGCGCGACAGTGTTGGTGGAGACGTTACCTGCACTATCCCGCGAAGAGATGCTGATCACCTGCGCACCGTCGGTCAGGGTGGTCAGATCGATATTTGGGAAGTCATAACGCCAGTTCCCCCGCTCATCGACCTGGCCGGTCCAGCTGATAGGCCCGAGCTGAATGGTCACCTCGTTGCCCGGATCGCCGGTTCCCTGCAGCAGCAGCCCCGTTGCCGCACTGACGGTATTGAGCACCGCCGGAACGCCAAGCGCATCAACGTAGAGCAGCGGCGCGCTGGCATCGACCGTTATTGGCTGAGTGGTGCTTTGCGGGTTGCCTGCCGCATCGGTAATCGAGGCGGTCAGCGGGTAAGTGCCGTCGTTCAGCGCCGCTACGTCACTCTGCGGAACGGTGACCGCCCATTCGCCCTGAGGATTGACCGTTGCATAGTAGGTTTTGCCGTTAAGGGTCACCTGTACGTTGCGACCCGGCTCGCTGGCGGTACCGCTGATGGTCTGGCTCAGCCCGCGCTCGTCGATATTGACGACGTTATCGCCAGCAAAGCTGTTCAGCGTGATAGTTGGCGCAAGGGTATCAACGACAAACGCCTGTCCCGACGTAAACTCAGGTGCGTTAAGGCTTGCCACGCCCAGCGTATGCGGGCCTTCACCCAGCAACTCACGCGGCACGTTAAAGGTCCAGCTACCATCAGGAGCAATGGTCGTATTGCCAATAATGTTGCCATCAAGGAATACGTTAATCGGGCCGGTAACATTAGCGGCACGGCCGCTAATCGGCAGGGTGTCGCCCGTAAGCTCGCTGGCGTTAACGATGTTATCGCCTGCAATCACATCCAGAGCCAGGAAAGCCTCTGGCGGCGTCAGATCCACCGTCAGCGCCCCGCCATCAATGGTTACCACGTTGCCCGCGCGGTCCGTGGCCTGAACGGTAATAGTGCCCGCCGTCAGCCCTACCATATCCGCTGGCGTAAGCTGCAGGGTCCAGCTACCGTCCGCCTGAATGGTAGTAGTAAAGGTGCGGCCATTCGGGAAGGTCACCTGCAGCGGCTGCCCGACCTCCAGGTTGGTTGAGGTCCCGGCGATGGTCTGAACCGCCTGGCTTTCGTCGTAGGTCAGCACGTTGTCACCCGCAAACGGTGTCGTGACTGCCAGCGTCGGCGCATCGATCAGGATAATCACCGGCGCGCTGGTGCTATTTACGTTGCCCGCGCCGTCAGTCACCGTGACCTGCACGCTTTGATCCCCGCGCGCGACCCCATCCCAGTCAGCATCGCTCAGCGTCAGAGACCAGGTAGTGCCGTCCACCGGAACGTTAGCAAAGAGCTTACCGCCCACCGTCACGTCAATGCGGCTTCCTACCGGGTAGGGAGTGGTAAAGGTGCCGGCAATGGTATTTGGATCGCTCAACTCCTCAACGTTGACTACGTTATCGCCAAACAGCGGCGTCGTGATGGTGACGTTCGGCGGCGTCAGCGCGACCTGGTACGGCACCGGAACAGTCGCACTGTTGCCGAACTGATCCTCTGCATAGATCACCAGCTGTTGCGGTCCCTGAGCCAGCGACTGCAGCGAGCCTGCCGGTAGGTTAACCGTCCAGGTGCCGTCCTCCAGCACGGTAGCGTTATACGGCGTGCCGTTCACGTTAACGCGAACAGTCACATACTGGTTAGGCCCGATCACCTGGGTAGAGCCAGTAATCTGCGCCGCGCCAGCCGCCTCGGCGATGTTAAGAATGTTGTCGTTGAACAGCGGGTTGGCAATCGGCGCAGGCAGCGCGGTACGCACCTGGAAGCTACCCGGATCGGTATCGATATTGCCTGCGCGGTCGGTGACGGTGACCTCGAAGGTCGGCGTGGTGTTATTCGCCAGCGTCTGCAGATCGGTAGCTGGCAGGGTGACGCTCCAGTCGCCGTTCTCCTGCACCGTGCCGGTATAGGTCTGCCCGGTGCTCAACGTGACGCTGACAGCTTGTCCCGGACCGGTGACGCCGGTATTGCCCCGCAGCACCTGATCGCTCTGTGACTCAACAAAGTTCAGGGTGCCATCACCAAACGGCGTGATGAACTGCGCCTGCGGCAGCGTATCGACAATCGCCTCAAAGCTGCCCTGACCGGTGATCTGGTTTCCGGCAACGTCGGTGACGGTAATATTGACGCTCAGCACGCCATCCGGCAGCGCCTGCAGCTGTGCTGCAGTCAGCGGCAGCGTCCAGGTCGCCCCGTCTACCGTCGCGGCGACGGCCGGTCCGTTGTTGATGCTGACCAGCACGCTGCCCACCTCGCCTGCGGGCACGCCCGTTGAACCGCTAAGCTCTGCGTCGTCAGCCTGCGCTTCGACGAAGTTCAGGATGCCGTCACCAAAAGCGGTATTCAGCGTTGGCGGCGTCAGCGCATCGGTACGGACAATAAACTCTTGCGCTGGCGAGGTAGAGACGTTGCCTGCACGGTCGGTAAGGATGACCGTCATGGTATGGGTGCCGTCAAGCAAGCCGTTAAGCTGCGGCGGCGTTAACGGCACCGTCCAGTTACCGTTGACGTCTACCGTACCGCTGTAATCCTGGCCGTCAATGACAAGCCTGACCTGCTGGTTTGGCCCGGCCTGGCCGGTAGAGCCAGTAATCTGCGCCCCAGTATTGGCCTCTACCTGGTTGAGATAGCCATCACCAAATAGTGCCGGAGGCAGCTCTGCCACCGGCCCAAAGCGCACTGCGTCAAGGCTGGCGCTGGCCGTCGCCGGGTTACCAAACGCATCAAGGGCCGTTACGGTCACAGGCAGAATACTGTTCGCCTGAACCTGGATTGCCTCTCCAGGCACCGTTACGGCCCAGGTGGCGCCGGTAACGGAACCGGTAAAGAGCTGCCCACCAATGTTGACTTGTACTGCCGTGCCGGTCGGCAGACCGCTTGCCGTTCCGGTCAGCGTAGTCCCCGCCGCCAGCTCAGCCGAGCTGGCGATGTTATCGACAAAGACAGGGTTGAGCGTAAGGGCTGGCGCATTCTGAGTGTTGACGTTAATCGACACTGGCACAGACTGGCTGTTGCCCTGCGGATCGGTAACGCTGAAGTCCAGCCGCGAGGTACCCTGCGGCAGAGACTGCAGATCCGCTGCCGGAATGGTCATGCTCCAGTTGCCGTCGCCGTCGATTACCGCAGGGATGGTTTTGCCGTTGATAGGCAGCAGCACCGTCAGGCCTGGGGTACCGGTTCCGGTGAGGGTTTGATCCAGCAGCGACTCGGCAATATTGACCCGGCTATCGTCAAGGAAGGTGCCTGCGGTCTGCACCGTCAGCAGCGGCCGGGTCAGATCGACGCCAACGTTATGCGTAGCCTGGGCACTATTCTGCGCCGCATCTACCGCCGTGGCGGTGACGGTATAGGTGATACCATCAGTCAGGGCCTGCACCGCCGTCTGCGGAACGACAAACTGCCAGTTGCCGTTGCTGCCGATGGTAGCGCTATAGGTCGCGCCCGCAAAGGTGGCGCTGACCACCGTTCCCGCCGCCAGATTGGTTGAGGAACCGCTAATCAGTAGCTCACGGCCCTGTTCCTGAATATTGACGATGTCATCCTGCGCCACGGTATTCACAATCAACGTCGGCTGAGAGGCTGGGGTAGCAGCGAAAATCACATTCTGCGCCCCGGTTGCCACGTTGCCAGAGAGATCGCTCACCTGCACGCTGATGGTTTGCGTCCCGTCGGCCACCGCCGCCAGCACTGCCGGCTCAACATTTAGCGTCCAGCTGCCATCTGCCTGAACCTCGGTGGTGTAGGTCTGGCCGCTCAGGGTAACGGAAACGATCTGCCCTGCCTCCACGCGGGTAGTCGTCCCGCTAATGGTCAGCGGACTCTGCGCCTCCAGCGCATTCACAAAGTTATCCGCCGCCACGGTATTTACCGCAATCAGCGGGGCATTTAACGGTGAGGCGTCGAGGGTAAAGCTGCCCGGCAGAGTCGTCGTATTCCCCGCCGGATCGGTGATCCGGGCCGAGATAGCGACCGGACCGTCGGCAACGTTAGCCAGCGCTCCCGCCGGCAGCGTAATACTCCAGGTCCCGTCCTGCTGAAGGATAGCATCATAGTTCTGGCCGTTGACCAGCACGATCACCGCCTGCACGTTCTGCGCATCGTATGGTCCACCGGTACCGCTGATCACAATGGCTCCGCTGGCTTCGCTGCCGTTGACGATGTTATCCGCCGTCACGCTATTAATTGCCAGCAGCGGCGGCACAGTATCGATATTTAACGGTGTGCTTTGGGTATTCTGGTTCCCTGCTGCGTCCGTAACGGTGACCGTTACCGTGTGAGACCCCTGCGCCAGCAGACTGATTTGCGTCGGGGTCAGCGGCAGGTTCCAGTTGCCGTTGGCATCCACCGTCCCGCTTATCGGCGCGCTGTTGTCCAACTGGACGCTAACGCTCTGGCCTGCCCCTCTGCTGCCGGTAGTGCCGGTTAGCGCACCGCCTGCCGCCGCTTCCAGGGCGTTAATGGTGCCGTCGCCAAACGGCGTATTGATAGTCGCCAGCGGCAGCTGCTGGGTAATGATCAGGAACTGCTGTTCGTTGGTTAGCGGTACGCCATCAACATCCACCGAGGAGACGGTCAGGGTTGCCGTACCGTCGCTAATCAGCGCGGCAGCGGCATTAGGTACGGTCACGGTCCAGAAGCCACCGGCGTTCACCACCCCCTGATACTGCTGGCCGTTAAGGGTTACGGTTACCGGGGTACCTTCAGGAATACGCGCCGAGGAGCCGCTGATGGTGATCCCGTCACTGATATCCGCCAGGCTGATGGCGTTATCCCCTTCGACCGGGTTGATAAGCAGCGCGCTGGCGGTAGAGTCTACGGCAAAATCGACGTTCACCGGCGTGGAGGCGTTGCCCGCGCTGTCGGTTACCGTCACCGAAAGCTGCTGTGGACCATCAACGAGGCCAGCAAGGGCCGTGGCCGGAACCGCTATTGCCCAGCTGCCGTCGGCGCTAACCACGCCGCTGAGCGGCTGGCCGTTTACGGTAAGGGCGACCGTTGCGCCTGGATCGGCAGGTACGGTTCTCCCGGTCAGGGTAAAGCCATTGGCCAGTTCGGCAGGATCGAGCACGTTGTCGCGGGTAACCGGATCGACTACCACGTTCGGCGGCGTGGCGTCCAGGTTAACGCCTCGGGTAACTGCCGTCACGTTGCCTGCCGCATCGGTCACGGTCACGGTATAGGCGACCTGTCCATCAGGCAGGGCTGCCAGCGCTCCGGCAGGCAGTGTGACTACCCAGCTTCCCAGCGTTTCGCCCGGCAGCGCGGTATAGCCAACGCCATTAACGTTGACAATAACCTGTGCGGCATCCGGCGAAGTGATATTGATAGCCTGGTCGCTCTGCACCTCTGTGGCGTTGAGCGTATCCGTGCCGTTGACAGGCAGGACGGTTACCTCAGGCGGCAGCTTATCGATGGTGAACGGGATAGTCTGCGAGGCGTCATTGCCTGCGGCATCAGTGACCGTGACGTCAAAGGATGCAGCGCCGTCCGGCAGAGTAGTCAACGCCCCGGCAGGCAGAACAACCGACCAGCTACCGTCCGTAGCAACGGTACCGACGTACTGCTGGCCGTTAAGGGTGGCGATAACCGTCTGGCCCGGCCCCGTAACGCCGGTATTGCCGGTGACGAACTGATCCAGTCCTGACTCAACAAGGTTCACCACGCCGTCACCAAACGGCGTATTGACCACCGCCTCCGGCAGGTCGTTAATCATTACCGTAAAGATATGGCTGTCGATAACAACGCCATCAGGACCGGTAGCGGTGGCCGTCACCACAGCAGGGCCATCCGGCAGAACCAGCAGATCGCCAGTACCTACCGTGACCTGCCAGGCACCGTTTGCGCCAATTGCGCCGGTATAGGTTTGGTTATTAAGCGTTACGCTAACGATAGTGCCTACCGGCAGCCCGGCGCTGTTGCCGTTGATGACCAGATCGTTACTGGCCTCATCGAAGTTCAGGTAGTCATCGCTGGAGATAATATTGATTGCCACCGCATCGACGGTGGTATCAACGGTGAAGTTTTGGTTAACCGAGGTCGTCTGACCGTAGCCATCGGTTACGCTGACATTAAGCGTGTTGGTGCCATCCGGAAGCTTTTGCAGCTCCACGGCGGGCAGAGTGACGCGCCAGGTGCCGCCCGCATCTACGGTGCCCTGATAGCTGCCCGATCCAAGGGTAACAATAATCACGCTGCCCGGTTCGGCATTGGTCACCGTTCCCTGCAGGATCTGATCGACCTTAAGCTCTGCCGCATCCAGATCGTTGCCGTCGGTTAGCGCCTGAACGGTAATCACCGGCACGGCGGTTTTGACATCGATGTTCTGCGTCACGGTCTGGGTGTTACCGGCCGCATCGGTCAGCGTCACCGTCAGCGGGTAGCTGCCCTGGCTCAGCTGCGACAGGTCGGTTGCCGGGAGCGGCAGCTGCCAGTTGCCGTCCGCCCCTACGGTGGTGGTGTAGGTATTACCGTTAAGGGTAACGGTGACCGGCTGGCCGCGTTCGGCAGCCGAGCTGATGCCGTTCAGGACCTGATCCTGGCCCAGCTCCTGGCCGTTGAGTTTGCCATCCGCCGTCAGCGGCAGCAGACTGAGCGCTGGCAGAGTGGTATCAACCTGTGCGGAGCTGGTCAGTGGGGAGCTATTGCCTGCGGCGTCGCTGGCGTTAACGTTGATAGTCAGAAGCCCATCCGGGATCGCCTGCATATCACTGGCCGGGACGGTCACGCGCCAGTTGCCATCGCCGTCCACCAGCGCCTGGTAGGTGTTTCCTGCCAGCTGCACGCTAACGCTCTGCCCGCCGCCGGAGACGCCAGTATTACCGCTCAGAACCTGATCCTGCCCTTTCTCCACGCTGTTAAGATAGCCATCGCCGAACGGCGCATCGATAGTTGGGATTGGCAGATAGTGGATCTGCACGTTCAGCGTGTGGGTATCGCCTGCCGACTGTGCGCCCTGGGTGACGACCGCTTCAACGGTGTTGGGACCGTCGGGCAGCAGCAGCAGATCGGCTGATGGGATCTGTACGCTCCAGTTACCTGCGGCATCAATGGCGGTGACGGCATACTCTTTACCGTTGAAGCGCACCACGATATTGACGTCCGGGCCGGTGACCGTCGTCACGCCACGTACCTCCAGCGGACTCTGCGCCTCGCTGGCGTTCAGGTAGTCGTCAGTCGAGAGAATAGCGATGGCGATACCGGTTTGCGTACCATCGACGTTGATGTTTTCGGTGCGCACTACCGGGTTACCGTTGGCATCATTCACCGAGACGGTAAGGGCATTATCCCCCTGCGCCAGCGAAGAGAGATCGCCCGACGGCAGGATAGTTTTCCAGCTACCGTCACCCATTACCTCTGCATAATAGGTCTTATTGCCGAGCGTAATCGTGACCACCTGCCCTGCCGGGATATTCACGGTCTGTCCGGAGAGAGTCTGGCTCAGCAGCAGCTCGGCGGTATTGAGGACGTTATCCCCCGTTAAGGGATCGACAATCACCTGCGGGCTGGTGAAGTTGGTGGTGAAGTCAGTTTGCCCGGTCGTGACGTTGCCCGCGGCATCGGTAATTTGATACTCCACGGTGTAGGGCTGGCCATCCTGTAGCTGTTGAATATCGGCCTGCGGAATGCTCAGCTGCCAGCGGCCAAGGCTATCTACCGTAGTGGAGTAACTCTTACCGTTCAGGGTTACCGTCACCACGCTGCCCTGATCTTCGCTGCTGGAGAAACCGCGTACAATTTTGTCCGAGTCCAGCTGGGAGCTATCGAGCGTATTATTTGGTACGAAGGGGGTCAGCTGCAGCGCGGGCGGGACGGTATCGACCCAGAGATCCATGGAGGTGGTGACGGTGCGGCCTTCGCTGTCAGTCAGGACCACGGTCAGAACCCGCAGCCCCTGTGGCAGCGACTGAAGAATATCAGCAGGCATTTCAAGGTTCCAGCTGCCATCAGCGTTGACCTGAGTCGTCCAGGTAAATTGGTCGACGGTGACGGCAATTGGGCTTCCGGCATTCACTGCTTCTGTGCCGCCGTTCAATACCTGGTTAGCGCTGACCTCTTGCTGGTTCAGCATATTATCGCCAGTGAGCGGAGCGACCCATAACGTCGAGACTGGCGGAGTAGGTTCCTCTCCGTCATCTGGCGGTGTCGTTCCGCCACCATCGTCTGGCGGTGTGGTTCCGCCACCATCGTCCGGTGGTGTAGTTCCGCCATCATCTGGCGGTGTGGTTCCGCCATCGTCCGGCGGTGTGGTTCCGCCATCGTCCGGCGGTGTGGTTCCGCCATCATCCGGCGGTGTGGTTTCGCCATCATCTGGCGGTGTGGTTTCGCCATCATCTGGCGGTGTGGTTTCGCCATCGTCCGGCGGTGTGGTTTCGCCATCGTCCGGCGGCGTTCCATCAATAGGCGGGAGAACGCCGTTGTCCTCTGCTTCCTGACGGTTACTGCCGCCACCGCCGCCGCTGCTTGCTGCAGCAGCAATACCAACTATACCCCCAACTGCCGCTACCCCACCCAGTACGGCCAGCGCAGAGATCCCGCCTGCACCTACAAGAGAATCTACAGATGCTTCAGAAAGTGCCGGCACGATTGCCTCTGCGGTAGCAGGGGCTGCGGCCTCGGCAAAGGGGAAGACGGCATGGTGTGTACCCAGGTTGTCTTCGAAAATCAGTTCACTATGTAAGCCATTCTCATCAAGCACAAAAAAGCGCTGGTAGCGTACCGTGGTACCGTCATTCATATGGACGATCAGGTCATTTCCTTCGCGCTGATAGTAATTAACAGACTCAGGTGAGGCATTAATACGAACAATGCTTGTTTGCGTCAGGTTAACAACGCGATCGGCACTTTGGGCATATTGGCTAACGACATCACCAGTTCTTTGATTTATAATATCCACTGATCCAGCAGGGCTAATTGGGGGAGCCATATAATGTCCTCTTGCTATTTAGAGCGCTGTTTTGTGCATTTGCCAGATTTATTTTTGGCGTAGCGAGGGCATTACCAAAATAAAATGGCAGAAATGGGTTATATTGCTGATAACAAAGCGATATCTTTACATGCTATTGATTTTCAATGATTTTTCACCTTTTGCCTAACTTAAATCCAGAAATCATCTCATTAAAATTTATAATCAACACTTTGAAATTAGGCAAACTCTCAAGTCACAAAATTTCACAATTTTTCTAAATACAGAATATATTCTCAATAAAATCGCTGTTATTTAAGCGTCGCTAAAATAGTAATAATGAGAAATGAATGTAATTTTAATTATTAAGCCGAATGGAATCTAAATATTACGATATATCCTATATGGCAAATATTGAATATATCCTTGCTCGATACGATTAGGGAACATAAGCGTTTAGGCAACGGCAACGCAGAGTCTCAGACCTGACAGAGCGGGCCTGTTCATACTTTAAACAACTGAAGCTCATGCGAATGTTGTAGCGATATGGACTGGTGCGCCAGCGGCAAAACCTGTTATACTGTAGTCAACACATTGGGGCTGATTCTGGATTCGACGGGATTTGCGAAACCCAAGGTGCATGCCGACCGAGGATGTAGAAATTTCGGACGCGGGTTCAACTCCCGCCAGCTCCACCAAAATTCTCCATCGGTGATTACCAGAGTCATCCGATGAAGTCCTAAGAGCCCGCACGGCGCAAGCCCTGCGGGCTTTTTTGTGCCCTCAATTTGTCCCGCGAAGTCCGAAGAGAACTAATTAAATCCGAACCTTTTAGGCCCATTGATAGGCCCAACGAAAAGCTCTATTGTTTTCGTTGGGCCTAAACGCATGGAGACTCCCCGTGGCAAGAAAAACTAAGCCGTTAACCGATACGGAAATCAAAGCCGCCAAACCTAAAGATGCCGATTACCAGCTTTATGATGGTGACGGGCTTACTCTGTTAATCAAGTCCAGCGGTAGTAAGCTTTGGCAGTTCCGTTACTATCGACCTCTGACAAAGCAGCGAACCAAACAGAGCTTCGGTGCCTACCCTGCCCTCTCACTTGCTGATGCGCGTAAACTCAGAGCTGAATCTCGAGTATTACTGGCGAAAGACATTGATCCGCAGGAACATCAGAAAGAACAGGTAAGAAATTCTCAAGAGGCCAAAACCAACACTTTCCTGTTAGTTGCCGAGCGTTGGTGGAATGTGAAGAAAGCCAGCGTAACAGAGGACTATGCCGACGATATCTGGCGCTCACTTGAGAGAGATGTCTTCCCAGCAATCGGTGATATCAGTGTCACCGAAATTAAGGCTCATACTCTGGTTAAAGCAGTGCAACCGGTTCAGGCCAGAGGTGCATTAGAGACTGTTCGACGCCTTTGTCAGCGTATTAACGAAGTCATGATTTATGCGCAGAACACAGGCCTGATTGATGCTGTTCCCAGTGTAAATATCGGAAAAGCGTTCGAGAAACCGCAAAAGAAAAACATGCCGAGTATCCGTCCGGATCAGCTTCCACAGTTAATGCAAACAATGCGTACGGCAAGTATCAGTGTGTCAACGCGGTGTTTGTTCATGTGGCAGCTTCTCACCATTACCCGCCCTGCCGAAGCAGCTGAGGCTCGATGGGATGAGATCGATTTCAATGCTAGCGAATGGAAAATTCCTGCAGCTCGAATGAAGATGAACCGGGACCATACGGTTCCATTATCTGATGGAGCTCTCGCTATTCTGGAAATGATGAAGTCTCTCAGTGGTGGTAGAGAATTTATCTTTCCCAGTCGCATCAAACCAACCCAGCCGATGAACAGCCAAACAGTGAATGCAGCACTCAAGCGGGCTGGATTAGGAGGCGTTCTCGTTTCTCATGGATTGCGTTCTATCGCCAGCACTGCTCTCAATGAGCAGGGATTTCCGCCTGATGTTATTGAAGCAGCATTGGCTCATGTTGACAAAAATGAGGTACGTCGAGCTTACAACCGCAGTGACTATCTTGAGCAACGGCGACCTATGATGCAGTGGTGGGCTGATTTTGTTAAAGCAGCAGATAGCGGCAGCATTGTGAATAGTGGGGTTAGGGGAATACGTCTTGTAGGATGAATCCTTTATCAGCACCCATTATGGGTGCTGATAACTCACCTATAGGTAGTACGGAATTTTACCCTTTAGTTTTCTTTTTTCTAGTAACCGTATTATCTAAAGCCAATTTGATACTCTCAATATTTCTTGACCAGTTTTTTATAATGGTATCTGCCAACGCATCAGGGCTCATTGTTGATATCCGGTATTTTTTACTTTGATTATTAATTTCAAAATTTGACTCTTCGACAAATTTCCATAAGGGGTCAATGAGGTCATTCACCGCAGCTGCTTTACTTTTCCATCCACCTTCAGGTACGGAGCTATTGATCAAATAAACAAGCTTATCCTGAATTATTCGATACACTTCTGATTTACTGTTCCCACCTTCTTTTCCGGCCTTAGCTCTAACATGTGATAATTTTTTTTGGGTAGATACAGAAACATGAAACAATGACATACCAATACATCTATCAAATAATTCAGCTGACTTAATGAACGCTTTAATAGCAACACCCTCATTCTCTGACATAACTGATTTTCCCCATTGATAAGACATTGAAGCAAAAAATAGATGTGATTTAAACACATCATTAATTAAAAAAGGATCCAGAATAAGATGAGAAAATGTTCCTCTGAAAATACGTAATTTTAACTCTTTCCAGCATTCTTGGGCTGGATCATATAATTCTGCATATTCCTCTTTTATTTTCTCCACTCCATCAACAGTACAATATTTATACTCCTTACAAGATGGATCACTGTACAAAATCACACGTGTTCCGACCTTATCTGAATTCCAGAATTGATCTCGCATTTCGCTTAGTTCTTTACGTATCACAGGATAATTTTCGCTAAGCATATCAATGTATATATCCCATTCACATTCATCCATATACCCAGAAAGCCACTTCAATTTTTGACTAATTTCTTCGCAAAACTCAATCACTGACAACATAAACACACCAAATATCAATAAGTTAAGTGTTGTTAAAAATGTTTTTTTGGTACGCGGATTTTTTGCATTAATGCTTGCCGCTAATCTTTCTACAACCAAAATGAACTAACGAGAGGCAATCAAGCATGAACAATCCATCAACCGTTAGGATACTCCGCTTACCTGCGGTAATCCAAAAAACTGGTATGGCAAGGGCAACAATCTACGACTGGTTGAACCCTAAATCACCGCGTTACGACGCTTCCTTCCCCAAAAAGCGAATGCTCGGAGTGAAATCTGTTGGATGGGTTGAATCAGAGATTGATGAATGGCTATCGCAACGCAGCAAACTTATTTGAAGGTGTCACCTGAACATACACTCAAGAGTTGTAATCAGAGTCATTTCATCCTGCTATTTCTGCTATTAATAGTGGAATAGCAACTTGCGCGGAATTTTTAACGTGAATTGTATTAAGGGTATTGTATGTTTAACGGTCATCCTTTTCCTGTAGATGCGTTTCCTCAGATTATCAGAAATGCAATTTATGAAGTGGAACAGCATACGCAGGCCCCTCAAGGTTTGATTGCTGCTTCTGCTCTTGGGGTAATTTCTCTTGCCTGTCAGAACCGGATTGATGTTTGTCGGCTGACTAATCTACGTAGCCCAGTATCACTTTTCTTGCTGACACTTGCAGAATCTGGTGAACGGAAAAGTACGGTTGATAAAATGCTGATGAAGCCATTATATCAACTGGTGGAAAAATTATTTGATAAGTACACGCATGCTCTTAATACCTGGCAAAGTGATGAAGCAATTTTTAATTTTGAAAGAAAAGCACTGATGTCAAAAATCAAATCAGATATTCGCCGTAACAAAGATCATTTGGCGACAAATGAACAACTTAAAGCTCTGTTGGCATCGCACCAGCAAGCACCGATCAGAATCAAGCAGATATTTAATGATGCCACTCCTGCGGCTATTAAAGATTACCTCTGTGGTTATTGGCGATCTGTCGGTATTATGTCTGATGAGGCTGGCACTATTTTTAACGGTTACACGCTGAACGAACTGCCTTTCATCAACAAAATGTGGGATGGCTCAACGTTTTCAGTGGAAAGGAAAAGTGAGCCAGAGAAACTAATCAGAGATGCCAGACTGACGCTAGCACTTATGGTTCAGCCTGATGTGTTTAAAGGTTATCTGCAACGTAAAGGCGATACAGCCAAAGGGATCGGGTTTTTCGCTCGATGTCTCATATGCCAGCCTGATTCAAAGCAAGGTTCCAGAAGAATCACCAGCCCCGTTGTTTCAAGCGAACATTTGCCGGTATTCCATCAACGACTGATGGAGATAGTTAACGAAAGTATTGCCAGAGATAATCAAAATGATCGTCTTTGTCTGCGGTTCTCTGTAGAAGCAGAAAATCGCTGGATCGAATTTTATAACAAGGTGGAGTCAGATATGGGGTTACTCGGCACCTTATCAGATTTTAGAGACTATGCCTCTAAGGTCGCAGAAAATATGGCCAGAGTGGCCTCTCTGCTGCATTATTTTAATGGCAATGATGGAGATATATCTCTTTCTGCAGTCGAAGATGCTGTGAAGATAACTACCTGGTATGTTAATGAGTACATCCACATATTTTCTAAACCTCAAGAATTAACGCCTGCAATCTCGGAGGCGGATGAGCTTTATTGGTGGATAAAAAATCATTGTAATCGTCTTGTTGTACCTTACATTACTAAAAATACTGTACTCCAATATGGCCCTAATAAATTTAGAAATCGTAATAAAGCAAATGAATTACTCAGTATGTTGTACTCTCAAAATAGAATACTTGTGGCAAAGAAAGGCAAAACCACATTGATAGCCATAGCTGGTTTAAATCCCATTATCTGATGATAATAAATAACTTTAATTCAGGAGTAAATACAAACACCGAGCCCAGCCCGGCTAATAGTTTGTTATCATGATAGGTAATATATATTGGATATATTACCTACTCCAATATCATAAAACAGGATGCTATATGACATACACTAGTGAGTTCGGCTCACATGTATCCCTGTATCGGGATAGAATTAAACAGGTTATTGATGATTCCCTCAAGGAATATCCTAATACAATGATTCTACGTGTTGATCTACACGACCCAATAGATACAGAAAATCTGGACAACCCATTCTTTCAACCCAGAATTGACTCTGGTGCTATATCTCGTTTTACCAGCGCGTTAAAAGCAAAACTTGGGCACGATAAACATATCAAAATTCAACGGAAAGAATGGCCTGATAGCCGGCATTCCAACTTGCGTTACGCATGGGTCAGAGAATATACAAAAAATGGGAAGCGGCATTACCATTTAATATTATGCTTCAATCAGCATGCTTATTATCATGTAGGCGATTACGACTTGAGTCGTAATACGTTACGCACAATGATAACAACGGCCTGGTATAGTGCGCTAGGTATCCCCATAGACGGCTCAGGGAAATTAGTTAATTACCCCTCAAATGGAAAATACCTCCTCAATCGTAGTACGAATAACTTTGAACAGACTTATAACGATTTGATGAATAGAGTGGATTATATGACCAAAGTAAGAACTAAAATATTCGGTGATGGAGACCGGAACTTCGGGTGCAGCCGAGGTTGATTTATTTTTACAGCAATGGCCTTTCTTATGGCTGGAAAGGCCAGATTTGTTTGTATTCAGATATAGGTAACCTTTTAATGGTTGGAAGCCCGTCCTAGTAGACACTCTAGCCTACAGAAGATGCGAGTTATTCAAAAATGTCGCTATGGGCTTCTTCCCGCGTTCCGTATGTAAGTATCCCGGTCAAACGTACCTAAATCAATGTCGTCAAATACCGAGTGCGCGCCTGATGAAAGTCTGATCCACATATCCAATCGATCGACTCCAAATGTCCTGAGTATCCCGAAGATACTGGCACAACTCATCCACATCAGCCTGGTCGGAAAATTCCAGCAAGTCTACCAGTCGGTGTAACGTCTGGATGGGAATGCCTATCTCTTCCAAGGCATTGACACCTGGTGGTAGATGGAAACTTTCGAACGCCAATTTGACATGCGTGTAATCGACTTTGCTGCGTATACCACGCTTTAAAGCGTGGTGTTTAACTACATCCTCCATCAAGCTGAGCACCTTAGGTAGGGTATAACCGAAGGTATTGGTGATGAGCTTCAAATCATTGTTGAGGGCGATGGAAAGAGTACGCTTCTCCCCTTCAGAAACCCACTGTCGTGCATAATCGATCTGATTTTTCAGATATTCCGAATAACTTTCAGCACTTAAATAGCCAGCAAGTTTTGCGATCATGACATCAGTAGGCTTAACAGGGACCCCATTGCGACTGAACGTATGGGGAACCAGTCTGGCAATGATCTTTGCAAAGGTCTTGAGGAAGTTTGTCGCGGGGGTCCAGTGAAACACTAACGAGGAAAATTCGTTGTCGTCCATCATCTCGAACATGCTTTGCAGCATTTCGAACTGCTCGACACGGAAGTACGAATGCTTCTTCACAAGGTCGATGGAAACACGGTCGTTTATGAAAACCTCATCAAAACGATCCTGTGAAAACTCGGACAAGTGGTCTGGTTGAACGCTGGCTAAAAGGTTGATTGGGGTATCAATGTCCTGAATACCGAGCGGAATATCCACCTCTTGATTGAGATTGTCTTCCGGGATTTCCTCCAGGCAAAAGATTTTGCCGACGAAGTGAACGCCCATGCGCCCGGCGCGCCCTTTGATGTTCCCATGGGTGAATTTGTCAATGCTGCGAGTTCCATCGCGGTTGTCGTAGATCACGACGTTCTTAGCGATAGTGTTGACTCCTTCAATGATCGTGGAGGTGCAGAGCAAAAAGCGCAGTTTTCCAGCATTGAATTGGTCGGCGGTGTATTGCTGCAGTGCTCTCGGTAGCGCGCCAAAATGCAAGCCAATACCGTTTCTAAGTGCGACTGTGTAATCCCAGTCGGCATCGAACTCTTCGCTGACCCAGTCGACATGAGGACTCTCAGTCGGAGTGCCATGCCCAAGCCTGATCAGCTCGCGCGCCACCAGGCCCGCAACAGTTGGTGACTTGCAATAAATGATCGTTGCGTCGACGCATGCGTGCGCGATTTCCCCTAGCGCGTTGAGCTTGGCTTTGTCGTCATTCGCTTTGATGCCGAACGTCTTAACATCTAGCGCGACTGTATTGAAGTCGGTAGAAACGAAAGTATGCGGATACCCAAGTCTTTCGAGACCGCGAATGCTGTTAACGAACGGTCCAGTCAGGTAAAACTGCCTGGAGACCTTAAGCAGTTTACTCAACGCAATGTTGAGCTCGATGACTCGTTCGTCTTGATGATCAATGTCCCCGCTTTTCAGTTGTCGGAACGCCAACTTGTAAAACTCGTCAATGACGAAGAGGTCAATGTCGACGATGTCGTCACGCTCGTTCACTCGCTCCTGAGTTAACACGTAGACAGCCTGATCGGAATGGCACACTTGGGAACTGTGGTGGATGATCTGATATCGGTCACCGAATCGCTCTTGCAGTCGGCGACGGGTTTCGTCGGCAAGAGCCACGGTTGGAACAACCAGAACAAGCCGTTTCAAAGTTCCCATGCCGAGCAATGAATCGACGATTGCGCTTTTGCCCATGCTTGTAGGCGCGCTCAGCACCACGTTTTGACCGGACTTAAGCAGATCAAATATGTGGAACTGCATTGAGTGGAAAACAAAACCATCCGAGAATGGCGTCCGGTATAGCTCAAGCACCCTCAGGTCATCCGGTGTCAGGCTGGTGAACTCCTTTTTGAGATACGGGAACAAACCTGATTTTCTCACCATATTTTTCAATATTGTGGTGTGCTCGGAAAACCGCTCGCGCGAATCGAGAGCTCGCACGATCAAGTCCCGGCCTAAGTCATACGAAACAGGATTAGACAACAGCTTGTTAACCGCAAACAGATAATTGAAAGATGAGAAGTCCTCACCCTGCAGGCTATGTTTCGCCTGTTCATAGACCTCTGTCATACGACCTCTCTCACCTTCTCATCAACTAATTGGGTTAACCGCTCAAGACTCGGGGCTGGATAAATGAATACGTGGATGCAAAGATTCGCAAACGGCGAATCCTCGATCAGGTCAGCCGCGAATTTTTCGAATAGCGCCGTCGTTTCCTTCTCCAAGTCATCCTCGAACCCCGGCATTTCAGGCTCAGTTAGCAGCTTGGAGTCGTAGCCCACGAACAGAATAAACGTGAAACGATCGAGGTGAGCATCGAAAGGTTGGCTACCATCAAGAATTTCGTCAATATCGTGGCGAAGCAGGTAGTTATCGTCTTTAATGTCGAGGATCTTTCTGCGTGCTGTATCGATGCAATCTGAAATGTCCTCGTACAACCGATCCCGTAACTCCGGCAGTCTGACGGCAATGTCAATATCAGTCACCAACTCGCTGAAGCCAATCCAAAGCTGATCGCCTTCTGGATCGCGGCGAACAATATGCACATTTTCAAGAATTTTTTCGGCCCCTGCTTTTTCCACGTATAGCATGCAAGGGATAGGCTGGCTTTCGTGGTGCTGCCGGATCGTTGCATGCAACAACACTCGACCCAAGAATTCGCTGACGTCATGGAGCGATTTGAAGACGGAATTCTTTAGTCGTTCTCGCTTTTCAATGATTGTTAGTTTATGAATATCAGACATTTCTTTTGGTCGGAGAAAGACCTCATCCAACCATTGGCAGACGTTATCCGCGATGTGCTTGTAGCGGTATTTCTTAAGCGAGTACTGCTGATGGAGAACCTGGCCTTTACGCTTAGCACAGACCGAAGCCAGAGGTGCTCTAAATGGCGTAAGGATGTGGGGTAAGTCCCGTTTGACGTAGATTTTGCGACCTGCCCGAGATTGGTCATCTTCGACACGCTGCTTGAACCACTCAAGTAGGTCTGGTCGTAAGTAGGACTTGTCATCTGCACTATGAATGCGTCGAGAATGCTCGCCCTTGCGCGTCACGGTATCAAGGATTCGGCACCAAATGTCTTCAGCAACGGTTTCAGAACTGAGAATGACCCCATGTAGATCATGGGAGGCCAGCCGTATGTTTTTGATCCCCAGAAGTTCCAGTTCTCGCAGGGATGAAAACACTTCCCACGTAGCCGCATCGACCCAATCTGAAACGCTTATACCTGAGTTGACCTGCTCCCCGTAGATTGACACAGTGTAGAGTTAGTACGTCCGCTTCTGGCACTGGGCTGCTGTTGCAGCCCTTACGAGTTAGACTTCAATCGACTCTGAAATCTCCAAGGCATCATCAACTTCTATGCCTAAGTAACGAACTGTGCTTTCGAGTTTTTTGTGACCCAAAAGTAACTGGATAACCCGAAGGTTCTTCGTTTTTTTATAGATCAGATATGGCTTGGTTCTACGCATTGAATGCGTACTGTAAAGAGTCTCATCGAGACCCAGCTTCTCAATCCATCCATGAAAAATACGGTTATATTGTCTGGTTGAGATGTGTCGTGAAGAACCAACACGGGATTGGAAAAGATAATCGCTACTACGTAGATGGGCTATTTTGATCCAAGCTGCTACAGCCTCTCTGGTTCCCTTAGTCAGTTCAAACTGTACAGGGCTGCCCGTTTTTTGCTGAAGCACTGTTGCTCTTCGAGAAACAGAGTGTCCATAGGCCACATCAGAAACTTTTAGCTTAACTAGATCACAGCCCCGAAGTTTACTGTCCAGAGCCATGTTAAATAGAGCCAAATCGCGCAATTTTCCTTCCAACTCAAGACGTATACGAATTCCCCAGATATGAGAAATCTGAAGAGGACGTTTCTGACCAATAATGCGGCTTTTGTTCCAGGGGGATGTTGTCATGTTCAATCTCCATTGGATTAGGAGATGTGATTATGGTTGTCCTATATGAGCTGTGAGTTCAACTTATGGACGCAACACACTGATTGAACCGCTCTGCGGGTGAT
>DAMBQR010000028.1:0-54026 GCA_032055545.1 Pseudescherichia sp.
GGCGGTTGGGGAAGTCGTTTTCAATACTTCAATGACCGGTTATCAAGAAATCCTTACTGATCCCTCCTATTCCCGCCAAATCGTCACTCTTACTTATCCCCATATTGGTAATGTCGGCACTAACGAAGCCGATGAAGAAGCGTCCCAGGTTCATGCTCAAGGCCTGATTATTCGCGACCTGCCGCTGATTGCCAGCAACTACCGTAATACCGAAGACCTCTCTTCTTACCTGAAACGCCATAACATCGTGGCCATTGCCGATATCGATACCCGTAAGCTGACCCGCCTGCTGCGCGAGAAGGGCGCACAGAACGGCTGCATCATCGCCGGCGATAGCCCGGATGCCGCGCTGGCGCTGGAGAAAGCGAAAGCCTTCCCGGGCCTGAACGGGATGGATCTGGCGAAAGAGGTATCCACCGCTGAGTCCTACAGCTGGACTCAGGGGAGCTGGACGCTGGCCGGTGAACTGCCGGAAGCGAAAAAAGAAGAGGCGCTGCCGTTCCACGTGGTGGCTTACGACTACGGTGCGAAGCGCAACATCCTGCGTATGCTGGTAGACAGAGGTTGCCGCCTGACGGTAGTTCCGGCACAGACCCCGGCGGAGGAGGTCCTGAAGATGAACCCGGACGGCATTTTCCTCTCCAACGGTCCCGGTGACCCGGCTCCCTGTGACTACGCTATCGATGCTATCCAGGCCTTCCTGGCGACCGACATTCCGGTGTTTGGTATCTGCCTTGGGCATCAGCTGCTGGCCCTGGCGAGCGGTGCGAAAACCGTGAAGATGAAGTTTGGCCACCACGGCGGCAACCATCCGGTTAAGGATATCGATAACAACACCGTGATGATCACCGCGCAAAACCACGGCTTTGCGGTGGATGAGGCGACCATGCCGGCTAACCTGCGCGTAACGCATACGTCGCTGTTCGACGGTACCCTGCAGGGGATCCATCGCACCGACAAGCCCGCGTTTAGTTTCCAGGGTCACCCGGAGGCCAGCCCCGGCCCGCACGATGCTGCGCCGCTGTTCGATCACTTTATCGAACTTATCGAGCAATACCGTAAGACTGCTAAATAATCAGGAGCCGAGAAGACCATGCCAAAACGTACAGACATTAAAAGCATCCTGATCCTTGGCGCTGGCCCGATCGTCATCGGCCAGGCCTGCGAATTTGACTACTCCGGCGCGCAGGCCTGTAAAGCCCTACGCGAAGAGGGTTACCGCGTCATCCTGGTTAACTCCAACCCGGCGACCATCATGACCGACCCGGAGATGGCGGACGCCACCTACATTGAGCCAATCCACTGGGAAGTGGTGCGCAAAATCATCGAAAAAGAGCGCCCGGATGCGGTACTGCCCACCATGGGCGGCCAGACTGCGCTGAACTGCGCGCTGGAGCTGGAGCGCCAGGGCGTTCTGGAAGAGTTTGGCGT
Source organism: Pseudescherichia sp. (assembly GCA_032055545.1). Lineage (GTDB taxonomy): Bacteria > Pseudomonadota > Gammaproteobacteria > Enterobacterales > Enterobacteriaceae > Pseudescherichia. The sequence continues at coordinate 1,432 of DAMBQR010000028.1, forward strand.
GACCATGATCGGCGCGACTGCCGACGCGATTGATAAAGCAGAAGATCGTCGCCGTTTCGATGTTGCCATGAAGAAAATTGGCCTCGATACCGCCCGCTCTGGCATTGCGCATAACATGGAAGAGGCGCTGGCCGTTGCTGCTGACGTGGGCTATCCGTGCATCATTCGTCCCTCATTCACCATGGGCGGCACCGGCGGCGGCATTGCCTATAACCGCGAAGAGTTTGAAGAGATCTGCGCCCGCGGTCTGGATCTCTCCCCAACCAACGAGCTGCTGATTGATGAGTCGCTGATTGGCTGGAAAGAGTACGAGATGGAGGTGGTGCGCGATAAGAATGACAACTGCATCATCGTCTGCTCTATCGAGAACTTTGACGCCATGGGTATCCATACCGGTGACTCCATCACCGTCGCCCCGGCGCAGACCCTGACCGATAAAGAGTATCAGATCATGCGTAACGCCTCGATGGCGGTACTGCGTGAGATCGGTGTTGAAACCGGCGGCTCGAACGTCCAGTTCTCGGTGAACCCGAAAAACGGTCGTCTGATCGTTATCGAGATGAACCCGCGCGTCTCCCGCTCTTCGGCGCTGGCGTCGAAGGCGACCGGCTTCCCGATTGCGAAAGTCGCGGCTAAGCTGGCGGTAGGCTATACCCTCGACGAGCTGATGAATGACATCACCGGCGGCCGCACCCCGGCATCGTTTGAGCCATCCATTGACTACGTCGTCACAAAAATCCCACGCTTCAACTTCGAGAAATTTGTCGGTGCCAACGACCGTCTGACCACTCAGATGAAGTCCGTGGGCGAAGTGATGGCGATTGGCCGCACCCAGCAGGAGTCGCTGCAGAAAGCGCTACGTGGTCTGGAAGTGGGCGCGACCGGTTTTGACCCGAAGGTGAGCCTGGACGATCCGGAAGCGCTGACCAAAATTCGCCGCGAGCTGAAAGACGCGGGCGCAGAGCGTATCTGGTACATCGCGGACGCGTTCCGTGCTGGCCTGTCGGTTGACGGCGTCTTTAACCTGACCAATATCGACCGCTGGTTCCTGGTACAGATTGAAGAGCTGGTGCGCCTGGAAGAGAAGGTAGCGGAAGTGGGCATCAACGGCCTCGACGCTGATTTCCTGCGCCAGCTGAAGCGTAAAGGCTTCGCTGATGCGCGTCTGGCTAAGCTGGCGGGCGTGCGTGAATCCGAGGTGCGCAAGCTGCGCGACCAGTATGACCTGCACCCGGTCTACAAGCGGGTAGACACCTGTGCGGCAGAGTTCTCCACCGACACCGCCTACATGTACTCCACCTACGAGGAGGAGTGCGAGGCGAACCCGACTCAGGACCGTGACAAAATCATGGTGCTGGGCGGCGGTCCCAACCGTATCGGCCAGGGCATTGAGTTTGACTACTGCTGCGTACATGCCTCGCTGGCGCTGCGTGAAGACGGTTACGAGACCATCATGGTCAACTGTAACCCGGAGACCGTCTCCACCGATTACGACACCTCGGATCGCCTCTACTTTGAGCCGGTCACCCTGGAAGACGTGCTGGAGATCGTCCGCATCGAGAAGCCGAAGGGCGTAATCGTGCAGTACGGTGGCCAGACCCCGCTGAAGCTGGCCCGTGCGCTGGAAGCCGCAGGCGTGCCGGTTATCGGCACCAGCCCGGATGCCATCGACCGCGCCGAAGACCGCGAGCGTTTCCAGCAGGCGGTGGATCGTCTGAAGCTGAAGCAGCCAGCCAACGCCACCGTGACCGCTATCGAGCAGGCGGTAGAGAAGGCGAAAGAGATTGGTTACCCGCTGGTCGTGCGCCCCTCCTACGTGCTGGGCGGCCGGGCGATGGAGATTGTCTACGACGAGATCGACCTGCGCCGCTACTTTATGACGGCGGTTAGCGTCTCTAACGACGCGCCGGTGCTGCTGGACCGTTTCCTCGACGACGCGGTAGAGGTGGACGTTGACGCCATCTGCGATGGCGAAATGGTGCTGATTGGCGGCATCATGGAGCACATTGAGCAGGCGGGCGTTCACTCCGGTGACTCGGCCTGTTCGCTGCCGGCCTACACTCTGAGCCAGGAGATCCAGGATGTGATGCGCCAGCAGGTGCAGAAGCTGGCCTTCGAGCTGCAGGTGCGTGGCCTGATGAACGTTCAGTTCGCGGTGAAGGACAATGAAGTTTACCTGATTGAGGTCAACCCACGCGCCGCGCGTACCGTACCGTTCGTCTCCAAAGCCACCGGCGTGCCGCTGGCGAAGGTGGCAGCGCGGGTGATGGCTGGTAAAACTCTGGCCGAGCAGGGCGTGACTAAAGAGATCATCCCGCCGTACTACTCGGTGAAAGAGGTGGTGCTGCCGTTCAACAAGTTCCCAGGCGTAGATCCGCTGTTAGGGCCAGAGATGCGCTCCACCGGTGAAGTCATGGGTGTGGGCCGCACCTTCGCCGAGGCGTTTGCCAAGGCGCAGCTGGGCAGCAACTCGACCATGAAGAAACAGGGCCGGGCGCTGCTCTCCGTACGCGAAGGCGACAAAGAGCGCGTCGTTGACCTGGCCGCTAAGCTGCTGAAGTTCGGCTTTGAGCTGGACGCCACCCACGGCACGGCGATCGTACTGGGCGAGGCCGGTATTAACCCGCGTCTGGTGAACAAGGTGCATGAAGGTCGTCCGCACATTCAGGATCGTATCAAGAATGGCGAGTACACCTACATCATCAACACCACCGCAGGTCGTCAGGCGATTGAGGACTCCAAGCTGATTCGCCGCAGCGCCCTGCAGTATAAGGTGCACTACGACACTACGCTGAACGGCGGCTTCGCCACGGCGATGGCGCTGAATGCGGATGCCACCGAGAAAGTGACCTCTGTGCAGGAGATGCACGCGCAGATCGGCAAATAAGCCCTGAGCTCGTTGCCAAAACCCGCTCCGGCGGGTTTTTTATTTTTACGCCTAAGAGTGTTCTGTATTTGCCTGATACATCAGGCAAATAGTCTACAGTTAGTCATGAAGACCACTGAAAATCACTGAAAAGCAGGGAGAACACCATGCAAAAGCGCATTCTTATTACGTCAATTTTGGCTGCAGCAACGTTATTTACCGTAGCGGGTTGTTCCTCTAATCAGGCTGTAAAAACCACTGACGGCAAAACCATTGTCACTGACGGGAAACCGCAGGTAGACAGTGACACCGGCATGGTGTCCTACAAAAATGCCGCAACGGGTCAAACAGAACAGATCAATCGCGACCAGCTGAAAAATATGAGCGAGCTCGATAATTAATTCTGCACTGGCAGCGATGCCGATCGTAGCCCGGAAGCGTCAAGCCGCCGGGCTTTTTTATGATTACCACCTGAACAATAATTCAGATGAATATATTTCTAATCGCTTCGTCGTTAGCATTTTAATATAGTTTTGCGATATTAAATAATAGATCGCTTCGTTACACTCTCCTCTCCACGATATAAGGAGTCTGTTATGAAGAGGATTGCTACCGTTCTGTTGCTGGGAGCCGTATCGCTGTCGCTGCTGGGCTGCTCCAGCGACTACATTATGTCTACCAAAAGCGGCGAGATGATTGTCACCCAGGGCAAGCCTGAGATTGACAAAGACACCGGCATGACCCGCTACGTTGACCAGCAGGGCTATAGCCGCCAGATCAAAACGTCCGACGTCTCCCAGCTGATAGAAAAAGAGTAACCAAAGCGGATCTTTCTTCTGTAAGCGCAACCATTAACTGTCTAAACTCACTGCCATTACAAAAGTGCAGTTTAGACAGGTTAATGAATGATTCTGATTATTTATGCCCATCCCTATCCGCGGCATTCGCACGCGAATAAGCGGATGCTTGAGCAGGCAGGAACGCTGGACGGTGTCGAAGTCCGCTCGCTTTATCAACTCTATCCCGACTTCAATATTGATATTGCCGCCGAGCAGGAGGCCGTCTCGCGCGCAGACCTGGTGGTCTGGCAGCATCCGCTTCAATGGTATAGCGTCCCGCCGCTGCTTAAGCTATGGATGGATAAAGTCCTGACCCACGGCTGGGCCTACGGCGAGGGCGGTACGGCACTGCACGGCAAGCATCTTCTGTGGGCGGTGACCACTGGTGGCGGCGAACATCACTTCGATATCGGATCGCTCCCGGGCTTTGAGGCGCTGGCGCAGCCCCTGCAGGCCACGGCGATCTACTGCGGCATGAAGTGGCTGGCGCCTTTCTCTATGCATAATACCTTTGTAAACGACGATGAAACCCTGAATGCCAAGGCCTGTCACTATAAGCAGCGGCTGATGGCGTGGCAGGAGGTGAACCATGGATAGCCATACCCTGATCCAGGCGCTGATCTATCTGGGATCGGCGGCGCTGATCGTGCCGATAGCGGTGCGCCTCGGTCTCGGCTCGGTGCTGGGCTATCTGATCGCTGGCTGCATTATTGGCCCGTGGGGGCTGCGTCTGGTCACTGACGCCGAGTCGATTCTGCACTTTGCTGAAATTGGCGTGGTGCTGATGCTGTTTGTCATCGGCCTGGAGCTGGATCCCCAGCGACTGTGGAAGCTGCGCGCCTCGGTGTTTGGCGGCGGCGCATTGCAGATGCTGGTCTGTGGCCTGCTGTTGGGCGCATTTTGTATGGCGCTGGGTCTGCGCTGGCAGGTGGCGGTGCTGATCGGCCTGACGCTGGGACTCTCCTCGACGGCGATCGCCATGCAGGCGATGAACGAGCGTAACCTGATGATCTCCCAGATGGGGCGCAGCGCCTTTGCCGTTCTGCTGTTCCAGGACATTGCCGCCATTCCGCTGGTGGCGATGATCCCGCTGCTCGCCGCCAGCGGCGGGGCCACCACGCTGGGGGCCTTTACCCTCTCAGCGCTGAAAGTCGTTGCCGCGCTGGCTGTCGTGGTGCTGATTGGCCGCTACGTTGCGCGTCCGGCGCTGCGCTTTGTCGCCCGCACCGGCCTGCGGGAAGTCTTCAGTGCCGTAGCGCTGTTCCTGGTCTTTGGCTTCGGACTGCTGCTGGAGGAGGCCGGGCTGTCGATGGCGATGGGTGCCTTCCTGGCCGGGGTGCTGCTGGCCAGCTCCGAGTACCGCCATGCGCTGGAGAGCGATATCGAGCCGTTTAAGGGCCTGCTGCTGGGGCTGTTCTTTATCGGCGTCGGCATGTCTATCGACTTCGGTACTCTGGTGACGCACCCGCTGCGCATTATCATTCTGCTGGTGGGCTTCCTGGTGATTAAAACCCTGGTGCTGTGGCTGATTGCCCGGCCGTTAAAGGTACCAGGCAAACAGCGGCGCTGGTTCGCAGTCCTGCTGGGGCAGGGGAGCGAATTTGCCTTCGTGGTATTCGGCACGGCGCAAAGCGCTAACGTGCTGGATCCCGAGTGGGCCAAAGCGCTGACCCTGGCGGTGGCGCTCTCAATGGCCGCGACGCCGCTGCTGCTGGTGCTGCTAACCCGGCTTGATAGCAAGACTACGGGCCAGCAACGCGAGGCGGATGAGATTGACGAAGAGCAGCCGCGGGTGATCATTGCGGGCTTTGGTCGTTTCGGCCAGATTGCCGGGCGCCTTCTGCTCTCCAGCGGGGTGAAAATGGTCGTTCTCGATCACGATCCCGACCATATTGAAACCCTGCGCAAGTTTGGCATGAAGGTCTTCTACGGCGATGCCACCCGCGTCGATCTGCTGGAGTCCGCCGGGGCCGGCAAGGCCGAGGTGCTGATCAACGCCATTGACGATCCCAAGGCCAGCCTGCAGCTTACCGAGCTGGCTAAAGAGCACTTCCCGCATCTGCAGATCGTTGCCCGCGCCCGCGACGTCGATCACTTTATTCGTCTGCGCCAGGCGGGCGTAGCGCGGCCGGAGCGTGAAACCTTTGAAGGGGCACTGCGTACCGGTCGTCTGGCACTGGAGAGCCTGGGGCTGGGAGAGTATGAGGCTCGGGAGCGCGCCGATCTATTTCGCCGCTATAATTCAGACATGATAGAGGAGATGGTTCAGGGTGAAGACGACACCCAGGCGCGGGCCGCGGTGTTCAAACGCACCAGCGCGATGCTGACGGAGATCATCACCGAAGATCGGGCGCACCTCTCTCATTCCCAGCGGCACGGCTGGCAGGGTACGGAGGAGGGTAAACACTCCGGCGATGCCAACGACGAGCCGCAGGCGAAGCCGACGGTTTAATCATCTATGCTGGCAGCCCGGAGGCAACTGCGGGCCTGCCAGCATAATGAAAAATTTTCGTTCCCTTTACCTTGCTGCCAGTCGACGAGCGTGAGCGCTTTCCGTATAGTGGCGACAATTTTTAGCTCCGGGATATATACAATGATCAGTCTGATTGCGGCGTTAGCGGTCGATCGCGTAATTGGTATGGAAAACGCCATGCCGTGGAATTTGCCTGCCGATCTCGCCTGGTTTAAGCGTAACACCTTAAACAAGCCGGTAGTGATGGGCCGCCTGACCTGGGAGTCCATCGGACGTCCTCTGCCGGGGCGTAAAAACATCGTCATTAGCAGCCAGCCGGGCAGCGACGATCGCGTCCAGTGGGTAAGCTCTATTGAAGATGCTATTGCCGCCTGCGGCGATGCGGACGAGATTATGGTGATCGGCGGCGGGCGCATCTACGAGCAGTTTTTGCCGCAGGCCCAGCGCCTCTATCTGACGCATATCGATGCGGAAGTGGAAGGGGATACTCACTTCCCGGACTACGAGCCGGACGACTGGGAGTCCACCTTTAGCGAATTTCACGACGCCGACGCGCACAATTCTCACAGCTACTGCTTTGAGATCCTTAACCGGCGTTAACGCGTAGCCGATAAAAAGCCCGGTGGCGCTACGCTTACCGGGCCTACGGGATTTGTGGCGTTGTAGGCCGGGCAAACGCAGAGCCGCCCGGCGTGACAGAGTCAGCCTGTCAGGAAGCAACCACCTCACCTTCACCCAGATCCAGATGGCGGCTCGACGCCTGGGTAAAGTAGGCTTTATCTTCCCAGCGCAGGCAGGTCAGAACGCCACCCCAGCAGCAGCCGGTATCGAGGGCGTAAACGCCTTCCGGCGTGCCTTTCCCCTCCAGCGACGCCCAGTGACCAAACACCACGCTGTACTCCTGGGTCACCGGACCTGGGATCACAAACCACGGCTTCAGCGGGGCAGGGGCGTTGTCCGGCATGTCTTTGCAGTACATGTCGAGCTGGCCGTTCGGGAAGCAGTAGCGCATCCGCGTAAAGGCGTTGGTGATGAAGCGCAGGCGCGCCAGACCGGTCAAATCCTGGCTCCAGTTGTTGGGCAGGTCACCATACATCGCATCTAAAAAGAGCGGGTAGGAGTCGCTGGCAAGCACTGCTTCCGCATCCCGGGCGCAGGCCTGAGCCGTCGGTAGATCCCACTGGGGAGTGATCCCCGCGTGCGCCATCACCAGCTTTTTCTCTTCGTCTACCTGCAGCAGCGGCTGGCGACGCAGCCAGTTCAGCAGCTCATCGGCATCCGGCGCCTCCAGCAGCGGCGTAATACGATCCTTCGGCTTATTTTTACTGATGCCGGCAAACACCGCCAGCAGGTGCAGGTCATGGTTGCCCAGCACGATACGCACGCTGTCCCCTAAGGACTTCACAAAACGCAGTACCTTCAGCGATGCCGGGCCGCGCGCAACCAGATCGCCCGTTAACCAGAGGGTGTCGGTTTGAGGATCAAACGCGACCTGTTTTAGCAATGCGATCAGTTCATCGTAGCAACCATGAACGTCGCCAATAAGATATGTAGACATGGATTAGTGAATGAGAGTTGAAACGGCAAGTCGGAAGACCGGTATGGCGATGCGGAACGGCTTGCCCTCGGCATCGATCATCTCATAGTGGCCCTGCATGGTACCCAGCGGCGTTTCGATAACCGCCCCGCTGGTGTATTGATACTCTTCGCCGGGGGCGATGTGCGGCTGAACGCCAACCACACCTTCGCCCTGCACCTCGGTTTCACGGCCGTTGCCGTTAGTGATCAGCCAATAGCGCCCCAGCAGCTGCACGGGCGTGCGTCCCAGGTTGCGGATGGTCACCGTGTAGGCGAAAACATAACGCTGTTCGTCAGGTGCTGACTGCGATTCGATATAGACGCTCTGTACCTGAACACATACCCGGGGCGAATTGATCATGGCTTAACTCTCCTTCGGCGGCGCGTTATCTGTCAGGTAGTTTGCCATCAGGCAGTACTGGGCGACAGAGATATTTTCTGCCCGCACCGCCGGGTCAATACCCAACGAGGTTAACACCTCCGGCGTAAACAGATTGCCGAGGCTGTTACGAATGGTTTTACGGCGCTGGTTAAACGCTTCGGTGGTAATACGGCTCAGCACGCGAACCTCTTTTACCGGGTGCGGCATGGTGGCATGCGGTACCAGGCGCACCACCGCAGAGTCTACTTTAGGCGGCGGCGTAAAGGCCGTCGGCGGCACTTCCAGCACCGGGATCACCTGACAATAGTATTGTGCCATTACGCTTAAACGACCATACGCTTTGCTGTTCGGACCTGCCACCAGACGATTAACCACCTCTTTTTGCAGCATGAAGTGCATATCGGCGATGGCATCAGTATAGCTAAACAGGTGGAACATCAACGGCGTGGAGATGTTATAGGGCAGGTTGCCAAAGACGCGCAGCGGCTGGCCCAGGGTCTGGGAGAGCTCGCCAAAGTTCATGGTCATCGCATCCTGCTGATAGATGGTCAGTTTCGGTCCGAGGAACGGATGCGTTTGCAGGCGTGCGGCCAGATCGCGGTCCAGCTCGATGACGGTCAGCTCATCCAGGCGCTCGCCTACCGGCTCGGTCAGCGCGGCGAGGCCGGGACCGATTTCGACCATTGCCTGGCCTTTTTGCGGATTAATGGCTGAAACAATGCTGTCGATGACAAATTTATCGTTAAGGAAGTTTTGCCCGAAACGTTTACGGGCCAGGTGCCCCTGATGGACTCTGCTATTCATTGAGTATTAGTAATCATTTTGATGGCGAGATTAAGCGCCGTAATAAAACTGCCGACATCGGCTTTCCCCTGGCCCGCAAGTTCTAATGCGGTGCCGTGGTCTACGGATGTGCGAATAAAGGGTAAACCGAGCGTAATGTTCACACCGCGGCCAAAGCCCTGGTATTTTAGCACGGGCAGGCCCTGATCGTGATACATCGCCAGCACCGCATCGGCGCGATCGAGATATTTTGGCTGGAACAGGGTATCCGCAGGCAGCGGGCCACTGAGGTTCATCCCCTGAGCGCGCAGCTCCTCAAGCAGCGGAATGATAGTGTCTATCTCTTCGCTGCCCATATGACCGCCTTCACCCGCGTGCGGATTCAGGCCGCAGACCAGCACGTGCGGTTGGGCAATGCCAAACTTATTTTGCAGGTCGCGATACAGAATGGTAATGACGTCGCGCAGCAGTGCTGGAGTAATGGCATCAGCCACCTCACGCAGCGGCAGGTGGGTTGTCGCCAGCGCCACGCGCAGCGCTTCGGTTGCCAGCATCATCACCACTTTGGCTGTGCCGGAACGTTCCTCAAAAAACTCGGTGTGCCCGGTAAAGGGCACGCCGGCATCGTTAATCACCCCTTTGTGTACCGGGCCGGTGACCAGCGCGGCAAATTCACCGTTCAGGCAGCCGTCACAGGCGCGGGCAAGGGTGTCAACAACGTAGCTACCGTTAGCTACGCTAAGCTGGCCGGGAACAACGGCCGCACGCAGAGCAACGGGCAGCATCGTCAGGGTGCTGGCGCGCTGCGGCTGCGCGGGCTGGTTGGCATCGTAGGGGAGCAGGGTCAGCGGCAGACCAAGCTGCGATGCCCGGCCGGCTAACAGCTGCGGATCGGCGCAGACCACCAGTTCCATAGGCCAGTCGCGCTGGGCCAGCTGGACCACCAGCTCCGGACCAATCCCGGCGGGTTCGCCGGGGGTGATAACGATGCGTTGAACGTTCATTAGTTGCTCAGGATCTTCACGTAGGCGCTGGCGCGCTGCTCCTGCATCCAGCTGGCCGCCTCTTCAGAGAATTTGCGGTTCATCAGCATGCGGTAGGCGCGGTCCTTCTGCGCGGCGTCGGTTTTATCCACGTTACGCGTGTCCAGCAGTTCGATCAGGTGCCAACCAAAGGAGGAGTGCACCGGAGTGCTCATCTGGCCTTTGTTCAGCTTCATCAGCGCATCGCGGAAGGCCGGATCGAAAACATCCGCTGCCGCCCAGCCGAGATCGCCGCCCTGGTTAGCCGAGCCGGGATCCTGGGAGAAAGATTTCGCCGCGGCAGCAAAGCTGGTTTTACCGCTCTTAATGTCCGCTGCGATCTGCTCCAGCTTCACGCGGGCCTGGTCGTCAGTCATGATCGGCGACGGCTTCAGCAGAATATGGCGAGCGTGAACTTCGGTCACGGAGATACTTTTGCTCTGGCCGCGCAGATCGTTCACTTTCAGAATATGGAAGCCAACGCCGGAGCGGATCGGTCCGATGATGTCGCCTTTCTTCGCCGTGCTCAGCGGCTGGGCAAAGATAGACGGCAGCTCCTGAATACGGCCCCAGCCCATCTCGCCGCCTTTCAGCGCCTGCGGATCGGCAGAGTAGGTGATCGCCAGTTTGCCAAAGTCATCACCGCCGCGCGCCTGCTCAATGATAGAGCGTGCCTGGCTCTCCGCCTCATTAACCTGATCGGAGGTTGGGTTTTCCGGCAGCGGGATGAGAATGTGGCTCAGATTCAGCTCGGTGCTGGCGTCGTTCTGGTTACCCACCTGCTGGGCAAGAGAGTCAACTTCCTGCGGCAGAATGGTCACGCGGCGGCGCACCTCGTTGTTACGCACCTCAGAAATCAGCATCTCCTTGCGGATCTGGCTGCGGTAGGTGTTGTAGTCCATGCCGTCATAGGCCAGACGGCTGCGCATCTGATCCAGCGACATGTTGTTCTGCCTGGCGATATTGGCGATAGCCTGATCGAGCTGCTCATCGGTGACTTTGACACCCATCTTGGTGCCCATCTGCAGAATGATTTGATCCATGATCAGACGCTCCAGGATCTGGTGACGCAGCGTGGCGTCATCAGGAAGCTGCTGGCCCGCCTGCCCGGCGTTAAGCTTTACGGATTTCATCAAACCATCAACGTCGCTTTCCAGTACAACGCCGTTATTAACGACGGCAGCGACTTTATCGACAACCTGCGGCGCGGCGAAGCTGGTATTCGCAACCATGGCGATACCGAGAAGCAGCGTTTTCCAGTTCTTCATACTTTTTCCATTTCAATTAACCGCAATGCGGATTACGTGGCAAATCAACTTCATAACCAATCTACTTCATAACTAAACAGCTACATTACAAAGAGCTACTATAAGGCAGAATGTTCGAACGCAGCATCTGCTGAGTGCCCAGCCCGTAGTTGGAGCTCAGGCCGCGCAGCTCGATGTTGAAGCCGACGACGTTGTCGTAGACGCTCTCCGCCGGTGCAGGTCCCCAACCGTTGAGTTTACGCTCGTAGCCGAAGCGAATCGCGTAGCAGCAGGAGTTGTACTGCAGACCGAGCATCTGATCGGCGGCTTTGTTCTGTTTGGTGTCGAAGTAGTAAGCCCCAACAACAGACCAGCGATCGACGATCGGCCAGCTTGCTACGGCACCCACCTGCGAGATACCGTCTTTGCTTTGCGGAGCATAAGCGTAGTTTGGCAGCGTCGCCTGAATATACTCCTCGCTGGCGTAACGGTAGTTCAGCTGCAGGAGCCGATCCTCATCGCGGCGGTACTCCAGCGTCGCGTTGCCGTTAGCCACATTGTCGAGGCGCGTATCATACTGCACGCCACCGCGCAGGCCCCAGCGTTCACTCATCCGCCAGTAGGTGTCGCCCGCCCAAACCAGCGATCCGGTCTGATCGTCTTCTTCCCACTGGATTTTGTCATCACCGGTACGGGACTCGGTGAAGTAGTAGATTTGACCCACGGAAATGTTAAAACGTTCAACTGATTCCTGATCGTATACGCGCGATGTGACGCCGGTCGTGACCTGATTCGCTGATGCGATGCGGTCGAGGCCGCCGTAGGTTCGGTCGCGGAACAGGCCGCCGTAGTCGAACTGCAGCAGAGACGAGTCGTAGTTTTGGATATGGCTCTGGTCGCGATAGGGCACGTAAAGATACTGAGCGCGCGGCTCGAGGGTCTGGCTGTAGCCTGCAAGCCAGTTCATATCACGCTCGAAGATCAGCTTCCCGTCCACCTTAAACTGTGGCATGACGCGGTTGACGGAATCCTTTAAATCGGCATTGTTTATCTGGTTATAGTAGTCGAGGTTAGTCTGCTGGTAGTGGGTCGCCAACAGTTTCGCTTCGGTGTTCAGACTGCCCCAGCGGTTAGAGAGCGGCAGGTTGATTGTCGGCTCCAGGTGCAGACGGGTGGCTTCCGGCAGATCCGAGTTGGTATTGGAGAAGTGCACCGCCTGACCGTAGATACGGGTATCAAATGGCCCGACGTCGTTCTGGTAGTAGTTAACATCCAGCTGCGGCTGCGCCGCGTAGGAGTTGCTGTGCTCGGCGTCAAAGACCTGAAACTGTTTATTCGTTACCGTGGCGTCAAAGTTATCCACCGCGTAGCCGACGCTGAATTTCTGCGTGGCGTAGCCGTCGGTGCTGGAGCCGTAGGTCGACGTAAAATCGTTGAAGTAGTATGGATCGCTGACCTTGGTATAGTCGATATTGAAGCGCCATACCTGATCCATCACCCCGCCGTGCTGCCAGTAGAATAGCCAGCGGTGCTTATCAGACTCGGTAGGATAGTCTTCTTTGAAGACATCATCCGATGGCAGGTAGTCAAACTCCATCAGGCCCGTACCCGCCTGGGTCAGATAGCGGAATTCGTTCTGCCACTGAATGCTGCCCCGTTTGTCCATATAGTGAGGCGTAATGGTGGCATCGAAGTTCGGCGCAATGTTCCAGTAGTACGGCAGCGTAAACTCAAAGTAGTTTTTGGAGCTGTATCTGGCGTTCGGGATCAGGAAGCCGGAGCGGCGCTTGTCGCCAATCGGCAGCTGCAAATAGGGGCTGTAGAATACCGGAACCGGGCCCAGCTTAAAGCGCGCGTTCCAGATCTCCGCCACCTGCTCCTCGCGATCCTGGATCACTTCACTCCCCACCACGCTCCAGGTATTTGACCCCGGCAGACAGGAGGTGAAGGTCCCGTTATCCAGAATGGTGTAGCGGTTCTCGCCGCGCTGCTTCATCAGATCGGCGGTGCCGCGTCCCTGGCGTCCTACCAGCTGGTAGTCGCCGTTCCAGACGTTGGTATCTTTGGTGTTGAGGTTAGCCCAGGCTTTTGGTCCCTTCAGGATCACCTGGTTATCATCGTAGTGCACGTTACCCAGCGCATCGACGGTACGAACCGGATCGGTTTGGCCCTCCGGCTGCTGCTGGTGAAGCTGCATCTCATCTGCCTGCAGGCGACTGTTACCCTGTTGAACGTCCACGTTGCCGGTAAATACGGCATCTTCAGGATAGTCACCTTTCGCGTTATCGGCGTTAATGGTGACGGGCAGCTTATTCGTTTCGCCCTCTACCAGAGGACGGTTATAGCTCGGGACGCCCAGCAGACACTGCGAGGCGAGATCGGCCGCCAGCCCCTGCTGACTGTACAGGGCGGAGCCAATCATTGTGGCCAGAAGGGTGGGAATACGTTTTTTCATACGTTGTATTTGTTGTTCCGTCATCAGTGGCTTTTCAGCTTGCAAGCGCTCAGAGACTAACTTACTCACCTTCACAGCGCTAGTGTTAATCCTGCCCGCTTTCGAGCCTGGTAGAGAAGGCTGTGCCTGTGCACGGCATAGAATGACGGGTATGATAATGCAAATCTTAGCCGACGGCATGACCATTTGGGGAGTATATGCAGTATTGGGGAAAAGTGATTGGCGTCGCCATCGCATTAATGATGGGCGGCGGTTTCTGGGGCGTGGTCCTCGGCTTACTCATTGGACACATGTTTGACAAGGCGCGCAGCCGCAAGTTGGCCTTTTTTGCCAACCAGCGCGAGCGCCAGACGCTCTTCTTCGCTACCACTTTTGAGGTGATGGGGCACCTGACCAAATCCAAGGGGCGCGTTACCGAAGCGGATATTCAGGTCGCGAGCCTGTTTATGGATCGGCTTAACCTACACGGTGACTCACGCGCCTTTGCCCAGCAGGCGTTCCGCGTCGGCAAAACCGACAACTATCCGCTGCGGGAGAAGATGCGCCAGTTTCGCAGCGTCTGCTTTGGCCGCTTCGATCTGATTAGGATGTTTCTGGAAATTCAGATCCAGGCCGCGTTCGCCGACGGCTCGCTGCACCCGAACGAGCGCGAGGTGCTGTACGTCATTGCCGAGGAGCTGGGGATCTCCCGCGTCCAGTTTGACCAGTTCCTGCGCATGATGCAGGGCGGGGCACAGTTTGGCGGCGGCTTCCACGGGCAGCAGCAGTCCAACGGCGGCTGGCAGCAGGCCCAACGCGGACCGACACTGGAGGATGCCTGTAACGTGCTGGGCGTGAAGCCCACCGATGACGCGACCACCATCAAGCGCGCCTACCGCAGGCTGATGAGCGAGCACCATCCAGACAAGCTGGTGGCAAAAGGGCTGCCGCCGGAGATGATGGAGATGGCGAAGCAGAAAGCGCAGGATATTCAAAAAGCCTACGAGCTAATCAAAGAGCAGAAAGGGTTTAAATAGGCTGGCTCATTGGTGAGCGCGTGCCGATGCCGGCACGCGCTTAACCGTTTACTCGGCGAGAAACAGCTCCAGCAGCGAGTTTAAAAACAGCTTGCCGTGCTCCGTTATCTGCCACGCGTCAGTGGACTCGATCACGTAGTTAAGCGCTAAAGCGCGCTCAAGCTGCGGACGGATCGCCGACTCATCCAGCCCGGTGTAACGGGTAAACTCAGCGCGTGGCGCAGGCTCCAGCAGACGGAAGCGGTTCATAAAGAACTCAAACGGCTTGTCGGCGGTCTCTACCTCATGCTGGCGGTCGCGATAGGTTCCCTGCATATAACCCCGCGGATGACGCGTTTTGGCGGTGCGCAGAATGCGTCCGTCCGGGAAGGTCACCTTGCCGTGCGCGCCGCAGCCGATCCCAAGGTAATCCCCGAAGCGCCAGTAGTTCAGGTTATGCTGGCACTGATAGCCCGGTTTCGCATAGGCCGAGGTCTCATACTGAAGGTAGCCCGCCGCCGTCAGCAGCTGATGGCCCTGCTCGAAAATCTCCCACAGTGAATCGTCATCCGGCAGCACCGGCGGACGGGAGCCAAACAGCGTGCCCGGCTCAATGGTCAGCTGATACCAGGAGAGATGCGGTGGATTCAGGGCAATGGCCTGACGCAGATCGTCCAGCGCCTCCTCCAGCGTCTGATCCGGCAGGCCGTGCATCAGATCGAGGTTAAAGCTGCGCAGCCCTAAGCCGGTTGCCAGACGGGCAGCGCGCTTCGCCTCTTCCGGGCCGTGGATACGCCCCAGCCGCGTCAGCTTGGCTTCGCTGAAGCTCTGCACGCCAATAGAGATGCGGTTGACCCCTGCACGCTGATAATCAACAAAGCGGTCAGCCTCCACCGTACCAGGGTTAGCCTCCATGGTGATCTCCGCGTCCGCGGCCAGATTGAGACGCGCCCGCACGCCGTCAAGCAGGGTCTGCATCGCCGGGCCAGAGAGCAGGCTAGGTGTCCCACCGCCGATAAAGATCGTTTTAACCTCGCGGCCCTGCGCCCAGGGCGCATCGGCGTCGAGATCGCTCAGCAGATGCTGAACGTAGTCATCATGGGGAACTTCGCCCTTTAGCGCGTGCGAGTTGAAGTCGCAGTAGGGACACTTCTGCACGCACCAGGGAATGTGGATGTAAAGGCTCAGAGGTGGCAAATCAGCCATTACGCAGGGCTTCCAGTAACAGTTTTAGCGCCTGCCCACGGTGGGAGGCGGCGCGCTTCTCGTCAGCGCTCAGCTCGGCCGCGGTTTTACCCGCTTCCGGCACAACGAAAATAGGATCGTAGCCAAAGCCGCCGCTGCCCGCAGGCGCACGGGCGATGGTGCCCTGCCAGCTGCCGTGGCACACCAGCGGAGTCGGATCGTCGGCGTGGCGCATATAGACCAGCACGCAGTGAAACTGCGCCTGGCGCTCGCCGTCCGGCACGTCCTGCAGCTCAAGGAGCAGCTTCTCAAGGTTCTGCTGGTCGGTGGCGTCTACGCCAGCAAAGCGCGCGGAGTAGATCCCCGGCGCGCCGCCGAGGGCGTCAACCGCCAGACCGGAGTCGTCGGCAATCGCCGGCAGGCCGGTAACCTGCGCGGCGTGGCGCGCTTTAATGATCGCATTCTCGATGAAGGTCAGGCCGGTTTCCTCGGCGGACTCGACGCCCAGCTCGGTTTGCGCCACCACGTCGAGACCAAAATCGTTGAGCAGCGAGGCCAGCTCGCGCACTTTACCGGCGTTGCCGGTAGCAAGAACAACTTTTTGCATAGTTAAATCCTGATTCATAAAAACCGCGACCAGAGGCGCTTACAGCGCCATCCACAGTCCCGGCAGCAGCATATTACCCGTGCCCTGCAGCAGCTCGGCGATCCCCATGTTGATCACATAGAGCAGCAGCACCAGGATCATCGGCGAGAAGTCGATCCCGCCCATAGAGGGCAGCAGTCGGCGAATAGGGCGCAGCAGCGGATCGGCGAGCTGCATCAGCACAAACTCAACCGGGCTACGTCCCTGGCTGACCCAGCTCATGATCGCCATCAGCAGCAGTACCCAGAAGATCAGCTGGCCGATGGTTTTCAGCAGGATCAGCACGGCGGCAATCCAGATGATCGGCTGGAAGGTGACCACCATAAACAGCACGATAGCCTTCAGCACGCAGAGAACCAGTGCCAGCAGCACCGAAGCGCTATCGAGCGGACCCATGGCCGGAATAATGCGGCGCAGCGGTCCCACCACCGGCTGGGTGATCTTCACGATAAACTGTGAAAACGGGTTGTAGAAATCCACGCGGGCCCACTGCATCCAGACCCGTAACAGCAGCACCATCGTATAAAGCTCAATTACCGTTGAGAGCAGGAAAGTCAACGTCTTCATGGCGTTCCTCAGTTTTCCTTAATTTTTTGTATAGTCACGAGCACCAAATATAGCGGTGCCGATGCGTACCAGGGTGCTGCCCGCCGCGATGGCGGCTTCCATATCGTCGCTCATCCCCAGAGAGAGCGTATCTACCGTTGGGTAGCGCAATTTAAGCGCGTCAAATGCTACAGCCATTTGCCGTGCCACCGCAAACTGCCTTTCATAAGTTGACACGGGGGCGGGGATCGCCATCAGCCCGCGCAGGCAGATGCCCGGCAGCGCTGCGACCTGGGCGGCGAGGGCATCCAGCTCGGCAAGCGGAATGCCGGACTTGCTCTCTTCATCACTAATATTGATTTGAATCAGTATGTTAAGCGGCGGCATACCAGCCGGGCGCTGGTCGCTCAGGCGGCTGGCAATGCGCAGGCGATCGACGGTATGGCACCAGTCAAAGTGCTCGGCCACCAGACGGCTTTTATTGGATTGTAAAGGTCCAATAAAGTGCCATTGCAGCCCCGTCACGCCTTGATCCTGAAAGTGGCGAATTTTATCCACTCCCTCCTGGACATAGTTTTCACCAAAGGCGCGCTGTCCGGCGTCGATGGCTTCTGCGACGGCGCTCGCAGGTTTGGTTTTGCTGACTGCAAGCAGAGTAACATCCTCTGAAGCACGGCCGCAGCGTAGCGCAGCGGCTGAGATTTTGTCCCGGACCTGTGCCAGGTTATGCGCGATATCGTTCATCTTTCCCGGAGGCTTAATCATGGATATGGAAGAAATAGTGGCCCTTAGTGTAAAGCATAACGTCTCGGATCTACACCTGTGCAGCGCCTGGCCACCGCGCTGGCGCAGGCAGGGTCTACTTGAGGATGCCCCGTTTCCGCCCCCGGACATTGAGGCGATCCTTCGCGAGGCGCTGACTGACGAGCAGCAGGGGGAGTGGTGGGCCAACCGGCAGGTGGACTTTGCCCTTGAGCTGGCAAATCAGCAGCGGCTGCGGGCCAGCGCGTTTATGCACCATCGTGGCATCTCGCTGGCGCTGCGCCTGCTGCCAAATGAGTGCCCGAAGCTTTACGCCCTGGATGCCCCACCGGCGCTGGAGCAGATCCTCGCCTGTGATAGCGGCATGGTGCTGGTCACCGGCGCAACCGGCAGCGGTAAATCCACTACCCTTGCGGCGATGGTGGACTACCTCAACCATCGCCTGGCGGGACATATTCTGACCCTGGAGGATCCGGTGGAGTTTGTTCACCGGGGGGCGCAGTGCCTGATTGAGCAGCGGGAGATAGGCCAGCACTGCCCGTCGTTTGCCGACGGCCTGCGCGCCGCGCTGCGTGAAGATCCGGATGTCATTTTAATCGGTGAGCTGCGCGACAGCGAGACCATTCGTCTGGCGTTGACCGCCGCCGAGACCGGGCATCTGGTATTGGCGACGCTGCATACCCGGGGAGCCGCCCAGGCGGTAGAGCGGCTGATCGATACGTTCCCCGCAGAAGAGAAAGCCTGGGCGCGCAGCCAGCTGGCGGGCAGCCTGCAGGCGGTGCTGGCACAAAAGCTGGAGGCAGATAAGCAGGGGGGACGCGTGGCGCTGTTCGAGCTGCTGATTAATACTCCGGCGGTAGCAAACCTGATCCGCGACGGCAAAACGCACCAGCTGCCTGGTCTGATGCAGACCGGACAGCAGGCGGGGATGCAGACCTTCCGCCAGAGCCGCCAGCAGCGGATCGCAGCCGGGCGGCTGGCGGAGCAGGGCGGAGATCAGGCGTGCTGTTCGAAATAGCTTTCGAGAATGATCACCGCCGAGGCGGAGTCAACGCTGCCTTTATTTAGCGCCCGGTAGCCGCCATGGGCAAAGAGTCCGGAGCGCGCCTCAACGGTGCTCAGACGCTCGTCATGCAGGGCAATGCGCACCCCGAAGCGGCCGTGGATCTTATTGGCAAAGTTGCGCGCCCGGGCGGTGAGCAGCTGCTCACTGCCGTCCATGTTCAGGGGCAGACCTACCACCACCTCATCGGGCTGCCACTCTTTTAGCAGCCGCTCAAGCAGGTTCCAGTCCGGAGTGCCGTTTTGTGCCTTCAGCGCCGCCAGCGGGCGGGCAGTGCCGGTTACGCGCTGGCCAATCGCCACGCCAATACTTTTGGTGCCGAAGTCAAAGGCTAACAGAGTCCCGCTCATCAGGCGTGTCCCGCCACGCCGGGCATGGTCGAGATATCAATGCCAATCAGCTTTGCCGCATCGCGCCAGCGGTCGGCGATAGGCGTCTTGAAGAGGATATTTTGATCCGCCGGGGCCGTAAGCCATGCGTTGTCGAGGATCTCCTGCTCAAGCTGGCCCTTCTCCCATGAGGCGTAGCCAAGCGCCACCAGCACCTCAGAGGGCTGCTCGTCGGTACCCAGCGTCTCCAGCACGTCCCGCGAGGTCGTGATCACTGTGTTATCCGAGATGCGAATGCTTGAGGAGAACTTCGCCGGTGGGGTATGCAGGATAAAGCCGCGATCCTCCGCCAGCGGGCCGCCAAGCAGCACCGGTTTATCCAGACGGATCGCCGGATTGCGCCCCTCAGGATTAATTTTAAGCTTCTCCAGTACCCCTTCGACCTTCAGGTTTTCCAGCGGCTTATTGATGATGATCCCCATCGCGCCATCCTCGTTATATTCGCAGATATAGACCACGGCGCGGCGGAAGAAAGGATCCTGGAGAGCAGGCATGGCAATCAGAAAGTGATGCTGTAAATTCATTGTCAGAGGTTCTGTTCCTGGTTCAAAAAGCAACAAGTATCCAGTATGCGGTGAAAGCCCCAGCTTTGCTATCCCTGTGGATCGCAATTCCTGGTCTTTCACCGGCTAACAGGCCGCAACGGGCGTGCTGAATTTAGTGGCCGAGACGCTTTTCGATGGCGTCCATCAGCATGCCGGTAATGGATACCGGGAACTCCGCTTCGATTTCACGGATGCAGGTCGGGCTGGTGACGTTGATCTCGGTCAGGCGATCGCCAATGATATCGAGACCGACAAAGATCAGCCCTTTGGCCTTCAGGGTAGGCGCGACGCGGCGGGCGATATCCCAGTCGCTGTCGGTTAATGGACGCGGTTCACCACGCCCCCCGGCGGCCAGGTTGCCACGGGTTTCGCCGCCCTGCGGGATACGCGCCAGGCAGTAGGGAACGGGTTCGCCATCGACGACCAGCACGCGCTTGTCGCCGTCTTTGATCGCCGGCAGATAGTTCTGCGCCATGCAGTAACGGGTGCCGTGCTCGGTCAGCGTTTCGGTTATCACCCCGAGGTTCGGATCGCCCTCTTTCACGCGGAAGATTGACGCGCCGCCCATGCCGTCCAGCGGCTTCAGGATGATATCGGTATGCTTCTGCCAGAAGGCCTTGATCTGCGCCTTGTTGCGGGTCACCAGCGTTTCCGGGGTCAGCTCCGGGAACCAGGCGGTGAACAGCTTCTCGTTGCAGTCGCGCAGGCTCTGGGGCTTGTTGACGATCAGCGTCCCTTTCTCTTCCGCGCGCTCGAGAATATAGGTGGCGTAGACAAATTCGGTATCAAACGGCGGATCCTTACGCATCAGCACCACGTCAAGATCGGCCAGCTCAATGTCCTGCTCGCCGTTAAACGTATACCACTGGTCGTAGTTCTGCTCCACGCTCAGGAGACGCGTGCGGGCACGGGCCTGGCCGTTAATCAGATAGAGATCCGCCATCTCCATATAGTGCAGCTCATAGCCACGACGCTGCGCTTCCAGCAGCATGGCAAAGCTGGAGTCTTTCTTGATGTTAATGCTTGCGATGGGATCCATCACAATGCCGAGCTTAATCATTCGCTTTCTCCGTTTAAACCTGTAGCCAGTCTTACCCCAAATCACCGAAACGCACCTGGAGTGCGGTAATGGCAGTGAGCGCGGTCGTTTCAGTGCGCAAAACGCGTGGTCCTAACAGAATATCAGTAAACTGGTACTCTGCAGTCATGGCGATCTCATTCGCCGTGAGGCCGCCTTCCGGGCCTATCAGCAGCCGCACGCGCTCAACCGGCAGCGGCAGCGTATTGATGCTGGCGCTGGCGCGCGGGTGCAGGTTCAGCTTCAACCCCTCTTCAGGCTCGGCGCACCAGGCTTCCAGATCCATTGCCGGACGTATCTCCGGGATCCGGTTGCGGCCACACTGCTCGCAGGCAGCAATGGCGATCTTCTGCCACTGCTGGATCTTCTTGTTCAGACGTTCAGGATCCAGTTTAACCCCGCAGCGCTCAGAAAAAAGTGGCGTAATGAGGCTTACTCCAAGTTCGATCGATTTCTGGATAGTAAATTCCATTTTTTCGCCCCGGGACATCACCTGACCGAGATGGATATGCAGCGGCGACTCGCGATCGTCGGTCTCACCTGACAGCAGGTTCACCACCACGCTCTTCTTATCGGCGCGCAGGATCTCCGCCTCAAACAGCTGGTTGCTGCCGTCAAAGAGCTGCAGAGCCTGGCCTGCGCCCATGCGCAGCACGCGGCCAACGTGGTTTGCCGCATCGTCGCTCAGTGCAACCTGCTGGCCAACGGTGAGGAGTTCAGGGTGATAAATGCGGGGTTTACGCATGAAAACATCGTCCGGGATAGAGTGTGCGGCAAGGCTGCCGCACGGTTAACAAGATGCCGCTAGTGTAGGTAGCTCTTTCACCCCTGACAAGCGCGCTGCACGTAGGGATTGGGGTTGCCCTGAACCTTATTGATACGCCTGTCGCGCTCGCACTCCCAGGGCGTGACGGGATAGAGCTTGTTCCACGCCTCAAAAAGCTGCGTCTGCTGGCGGGAGAGCGATAGCGAGTAGCGATCGCGCATATAGAAGTAGATGCGGGCGATGGCACCGCGGGCGCGGGCTGGCGGCTCGGCCATCTTCTCTTTGAAATCGACTTTCATGTCGCACTGGCCGTACTGGCCCTCGCCGCCGTTCCACTGGCTGTACATAAAGTTGCCGCGATCGCCGTTGACCTCGCCGACGGCGGGCTGCAGGTTATGCATGTCGCTCTCCATCTGGCGGTAAACCGGATCTTTCGCACAGTTTTTACGTCCACCATCCTGCCAGCACTGGCGCTGGTGGCCAAACTGCCAGGCGGGCACCACGTGCTCCCATTCGATACGGCTGGCGCGGTTGGCATTTTTACGCACCTTGTAGCCGCAGGAGGCGAGATCGACAACGCCCTTTTTGCCCTGCCAGATAATGGTGCAGCCGCAGTAAAAGTCTCCCGGCGCGTCGGCGTTGATCTTCACGCCTGCCGCCTTGGCCTGGGCGAAACTGTGAATGCCCTCGGCCAGCGCGGTAGGGGAGAGGCTCGCGGCCAGGAGGGTAAGGGTGAGAAGGTGAGGGCGGAACATGACAAACTCCATTGCATAATGTAGGCGCACCCTAGCGAATGCGGTTCTTAGATGCAATCAGTCAGTTCACAAAAGCGTTTGATTGTTCAGGCTTATGCCGGTTCGGCAACCAGTGGCTCACCGCAGTGCACGCAGCGGTAGACCGCTTCGCCACGCAGGATGCGGTTGTGGCGGCGCACGGTCAGCTGATGCTGCTGGCAGGCGCAGCGGTAGGGGTAAGTGTTCCGCTGTACTGAGGCCAGCTCAAACTGGTGGGTGCGACGGGCGGGGACGCCAAGTACGCTCTCCATCATCCACTTCCACTCTTTGCCGTGCGGCGCAACACGGCCAAAGTGTTTCCATACCAGCAGGTGGGCCAGCTCGTGCGGCACCACCTCATCAATAAACGCCTGCTGGTTCTCCAGCAGCAGCACCGGGTTCAGGCGGATCTCATAGCTGGCAAGCCAGGCCGTACCCGCCGCCGCGCCGCGCTGCTGATAGACCAGCGCGGGCTCAGGATAGTGACGTTCAAGGTAGCGGTTCGCCTGGGCAAGCTTGTCGCGCAGGCTGCGCATAACCGCCTGCTGGAGGGCAATGGGGATTCGTGGCGTTTTCATAACCGCAGAGGATAATCGCTAAAAAATACCGCTGCAACAGCCGTCCGGCGCTCAGGCAGGAAAACGCAGGGAGAAGATGTGAAACCCGTCGGCGAAACGGTAGCCTGCCGAGCCTGAGTGTAACGCCATAATGGCTTTCACCATCGACAGCCCCAGGCCATAGCCGGATGAGTGGCGGGCATTATCGCCTCGCCAGAAACGATTAAATAGTCTGTCCGGCGCGTCCAGTTCGCTGCCTGGATTGATCACTTCAACGACGGTTTCTCTGTTTTTCACCTGCGTAGTTATCCGAATAACGGCATTTTCTGGAGAGTATCTGACCGCATTGCTGAGCAGATTTAATAGCACGCGCTGGAGCAGGATCCGATCGGCCTGAAGCGTCCCCTCGCATGCGGTGACAAAGGTGATGTTTTTTTCATCCGCTTCATACTCCAGAAACTCAATAAGATTACCGATCGTATCCGCCGGGGAGAGCGCCTCTTTTTTCAGCAGAATATTATTATGCTCGGCGCGGGCCAGAAAAAGAATATTTTCCGTCAGGCGAGAAAGACCCTCAAGCTCTTCGATATTGTTCGCCAGCGCCTGCTGGTACTCATCCAGAGAACGCTCTTTGCTCAGGACCACCTGATTATGGCCGAGCAGGATATTAACCGGCGTCCGTAATTCATGTGCCAGATCGTCAGCAAACTGATTCAGCCGCGTAAAATCATCAGCCAGTTTCTGGCGCATAATATTTAACGCGCTGCCCAGCGGTTTCAGCTCAACGGGCAGCGCTTTTTCATCTAAAGGCTGGCTAAGCCCGCGGCTGTCTATATTTGCCGTTAATCGACTCAGAGAGTGAATAGCGTTCAGGCCACGCCTGATTAATAACGGACTCAGCGCCGAACAGATCAGAATAGCGATAATACAGATGACGATACTGTTATTGCGGTACTGCTCCAGCATAGAGTGCCGCTCTGATGCCAGTCTGGCGACGGTAATCGTCACAGGCTGGTCATAGCTGAGCGCGGTGATGCGTACCGCTGAAAGCTCTGTACCTGCGACATCGCGTTTGGCAATAGTGTCTAAAGCCGGTTTTTGCAGCGCGGGCAGGGGATCCAGCAATGATGGCTCGACGCCCGTACGGTTGACGGAAATAGCCTGCGCGTTGGCGGAGTGGATAAGCAAAATATCCTGATGGGTATCCATCATACGGTTAAAGTAGAGCGGGAGGTTCTCTGCTTTTGCGCCATCCAGCAACAGCTGCCTGATCTGCTCAGCCCGGTTAATCAGGGTGATATCATCCCGCCACGTTAGTTCATGGCTTAACGCCCGGTATAACGTCCAGCTTACGCCGGTGCAGGCTAGCGCCATCACAAGGACAAAGGAGAGCGTCAGGCGTAACGTCATTGATAATTCAGGTTTCACTCTTTTCATCTGTCCCAAATCTGTAGCCCATGCCTCTGACGGTGCCGATCAGTTTCATATCGAAAGGATCGTCTACCTTTGCCCGCAGGCGACGAATAGCGACGTCAACCGTATTGGTCTCACTGTCAAAGTTAATTCCCCATACCTCACTGGCAATCACTGCCCTGGGAATAATTTCACCAGCCCTTGAGGCAAGCAGCCACAGCAGAAGAAACTCCTTGCGGGTTAACACGATTGGTTTCCCATCCCGGGAGACGCTCTGCTTAATGGAGTCCATCTCCAGCCCATTCGACTTCAGATGCGTATGGGCAGCGGGATTATTCCTGAGCTGTGCACGCACTCTAGCCAGCAGCTCGGCAAATGAGAAAGGCTTAACCAGATAGTCATTGGCCCCCAGCTCCAGCCCTTTTACCCGGTCTTCAACCGCATCGCGGGCGGTGAGGCAGATAACCGGTGTCTGATGCGCCGTCCTTAACGCTTTCAGAACCTGCCAGCCATCCATGCCGGGCAGCATAATATCTAAAATAATCAGAGAATAGGGTTCATGCAGCGCGAGGCGTAAACCATCTCTGCCGTCGCTTACCGTATCCACGACATAACCCGCCTCGGTCAGCCCCTGGCTTACCCAGTCGCTGGTTTTTTGATTATCTTCAATCAGTAGAATCTTCATGGATCCACTATGTCATAAGCGGCAGGCTGAGAGTAAAAATATCATTAAAGATGACGGAAATGTAATCCTGCTGTCAGGTTAGCCCGGCGCGGTTCATATACATTTCAGGGACAACTTAAACACGGAGCAACACATGAAAAAGCGTATTCTGACCGCAGCGATGCTTGCTGCTATTTCCGCATCCCCTCTCGCCATGGCGGCCGCCAACAATATTTTGAGCGTGCACATTCTCGATCAGCAGACCGGTAAGCCTGCGGCAAACGTTGAGGTGGTTCTTGAGCAGAAAAACAACGGCGGGTGGCAGCAGTTAAACAGCGGCTACACCGACAAAGATGGTCGAATTAAAGCGCTATGGCCGGAACAGGAAGCGAAGCCGGGTGATTACCGCGTAACGTTTAAAACCAAACCCTGGTTTGACAGCAAAAAGCAGGAGAGCTTTTTCCCGGAGATCCCGGTTGAATTTCACATCAGCAAAACAGATGAGCACTATCACGTTCCGTTGCTGTTAAGCCCGTATGGCTACTCAACATATCGCGGAAGTTAATAACGGCGGGTGAGGTAAAAAAGCTTCCTCTTAGGCGAGAGGAAGCTTATCAGGTTAGTTGCTTGCGCCAATCTCGCGCAGCTTACGTCCTTTCATCAGGTTACGCTCGATGTGTTCCAGCGAGACGTGCTTGGTTTCCGGCACCAGCCACAGGGTCAGGACAATGAACAGCACGTTCAGCGCGCCGTAGACCCAGAAGGTGTTGGCGTTGCCCAGCGAATTGAGCATGGTCAGGAAGGTCGCACCGACAATCATGTTGGCGATCCAGTTGGTCGCGGTAGAGCAGGTGATACCGAAATCACGCCCTTTCAGCGGCTGGATTTCAGAGCACAGTACCCAGATCAGCGGACCAGCGCTCATGGCAAAGCCCACGATAAACATCAGCAGCATCGCGACGGCAAAGTACTGCGCCGATGGCGAGTGAATGCCGATGTGCATCATGGTGCCCAGAATGCCCATACCGGCGGCCATGACCAGGAAGCCCAGCACCAGGGTAGGCTTGCGGCCCCAGCGGTCAACCAGCCCGATAGCGATAAAGGTCGCCAGCACGTTGGTCAGGCCAACAATAACCGTTCCCCACATCTGCTCGGTGGTATTGGTATAACCCGCCAGCTCAAAGATTTTCGGTGCGTAGTACATGATGACGTTCATCCCGGTGAACTGCTGCATCACCTGCAACAGCACGCCAAGGAATACCGCGCGACGGAAGTTGCTGTTCTCTTTAAACAGCGCCCAGCCGCTCTGCTTCACCTGCAGGCTTTCACGGATCTCATCCAGCTCATGCTTAGCCTCGGCGCTGGTATCGCGCAGACGCAGCAGCACGCGCTCGGCGTCGTGGAAGCGGCGTTTAGCGGCAAACCAGCGCGGGCTGTCCGGCAGGAAGAAGACGCCGATCAGCAGCAGAATGGCCGGAATGATGATCACGCCGAGCATCCAGCGCCATGCGCCGCTGTAGCTAAAGGCGGTATCGGAGAGGTAAGCACCCAGAATACCGATGGTGATCATCAACTGGTACATAGAGATCATGCTGCCGCGGATTTTTTCCGGGGCGATCTCAGAGAGGTAGAGCGGTGCGGTGTAGGAGGCCACGCCAACCGCCAGTCCCAGCAGCACGCGGGAGAGGATCAGCACCTCAACGTTGGGTGCAGCGGCCGAGAAGAGGGAGCCGATCACAAACAGGATCGCACCAATCATCAGGCTCTTCTTACGGCCCAGCTTGAAGGAGAGCCAGCCGCTGCCTACGGCACCGACGGCGGCACCGAACATCATGGAGCTAACAACCCACTCCTGGGTATGTGAGCTAATCTGAAATTCGTCGGCGATAAAGGGCAGCGCGCCCGCAATGACGCCGATATCAAGGCCGAACAGCAATCCGGCCAGCGCGGCGAGAAAACAGACAAAGAAGGTCATTGCCTTGTTCGAGCGCCCCGATTTTTTATTGTCAGGCATACTGCCCTCCAGTTGGGTTATCAATTTTAACGGTCTAAAGGTTAGGTGAGAGCTGCGTAGAAAGATGTGATGCTTATCACACCAGTGTAATCGGTTACACTCGTTTCAGGCGCTGGCACCAAAAAGTAACAATACAAATCATAAAGTTAATGAATAGTAGCGTAATCTTGTGTAAAGGCGCTCAGACTATACCGAAATAATATGTAACAAAGCCACCAGATACCGCATTTTGCATAAATTAGGTGAATAAACCCGCAGATCGTGCGTGTAATCGTTATCAGAGAAGGGGGATAAAAAAAGGCCAGCGCGAGGCTGGCCTTAAGAGAGGAGGAGCGGGTGGCTTATTTCAGACCAGCGGCTTCGCGCAGGACGTCTGCTTTGTCGGTTTTTTCCCAAGGGAAGTGTTCACGACCAAAGTGACCGTAAGCGGCAGTCTCTTTGTAGATCGGGTGCAGCAGATCCAGCATCTGGATCAGACCATACGGACGCAGGTCGAAGAACTCGCGTACCAGCAGAGTCAGCTGCTCGGTCGCGATCTTCTCGGTACCGAAGGTTTCCACCATGATAGAGGTCGGCTCAGCTACGCCGATCGCGTAGGAGACCTGAATTTCACAGCGGTCGGCCAGGCCAGCAGCAACGATGTTCTTCGCTACATAGCGCGCCGCGTAAGCCGCAGAGCGGTCAACCTTAGACGGATCCTTCCCGGAGAAAGCACCGCCGCCGTGACGGGCCATGCCGCCGTAGGTATCAACGATGATTTTACGTCCGGTCAGGCCGCAGTCACCCATCGGGCCGCCGATAACAAAGCGGCCGGTCGGGTTAATAAAGAATTTAGTCGAGCTGTTCAGCCACTCAGCAGGCAGGATCGGCTTGATGATCTCTTCCATCACGCCTTCCTGCAGCGATTTCTGGTCGATATCTTCTGCGTGCTGGGTAGAGAGCACCACCGCGTCGATACCAACAATTTTGCCTGCATCGTACTGGAAGGTTACCTGGCTTTTTGCGTCCGGACGCAGCCACGGCAGGGTGCCATTTTTACGCACTTCAGCCTGGCGCTGCACCAGACGGTGGGCGTAGGTGATCGGCGCCGGCATCAGCACGTCGGTTTCATTGGTCGCATAGCCAAACATCAGGCCCTGGTCGCCTGCACCCTGCTCCAGCGGATCGGCACGGTCAACGCCCTGGTTGATATCCGGAGACTGTTTACCGATCGCGCTCAGTACCGCACAGGAGTTCGCGTCAAAGCCCATATCCGAATGGACATAGCCGATTTCACGCACGGTGTTACGGGTGATCTCTTCGATATCGACCCATGCGCTGGTGGTGATCTCACCGCCGACTAAAACCATGCCGGTTTTAACGTAGGTTTCACACGCCACGCGTGCTTTTGGATCCTGCTCAAGGATTGCATCCAGCACCGCATCGGAGATCTGGTCAGCAATTTTGTCAGGATGCCCTTCGGAAACTGACTCGGACGTAAAAAGGTGTTTTGCCATGTTCTCTTCACCCTGGGGGAAATTTTGTTAGCTCAAACTCAGTGCCTGTATAGGCCTTAACAAGGCATGCAGGTAGGTGGCACAGAAGGTCTGAGGGTTAATCGGTATGGATGGATTAACATCTGGACGGCTATTTTAGGTCACTTCTTGACCCCGTTTCCAGCATTTTTTGATATTCATCGCACTATGAGTGAAATTTGGGATGTAACTTTATCTACCCACACGGCAAAACGGGCTTTTTTATTTTGCTTTTTAACCCCGTTATCGGTATAAAACGCCGCACGCGGCTTGTATGCCTTGACCAGCCGCTAACCAGCTGGTTGGCGTGGAGGTGATACCCAATAATGAACCGTTGTTTACCGCAAAATCTGCCGCGCCGTTCTGGCGTGCATGCATTTCCCGCTACCCGCACATCTACTCTGCAAACCTGCCGATGTTGTACCCATTTCGGCGCTTCTCAGGACTCCAGGGCCGGTTACGCCTGGTGACAACTGAACAAGGGCGCTCTTGTTAATTCAGGAGTTTTCTCGTGGTTTCGCCGAACCTTGTCATACAGAGTTCGGATACGTGTTTTACAATGATATGAATAAGAAACCGGTCGCACGGCTTTGGTGTCAGCATAATACGCTGGATAACCGGGCTGTTTATGGGTTGTTATCGTCCATTCGTGAGGCGATAGTAGTCAACTGTTTTACACTTACTAATACAATTTGAGGTTCGCTATGTCTGACGACATCTCTTCAGTTTCGCCTTCGTCAGCGGGCGAACAAGGTGTACTACGTTCCATGCAGGAGGTAGCGATGAGCTCCCAGGAAGCCAGTAAAATGCTGCGCACATACAATATTGCCTGGTGGGGCAATAATTATTACGACGTCAACGAGCTGGGCCACATCACCGTCTGCCCCGATCCTGACGTGCCGGAAGCGCGCGTTGATCTCGCTCAGCTGGTAAAAGCCCGCGAAGCCCAGGGGCAACGCCTGCCTGCGCTGTTCTGCTTCCCGCAGATCCTGCAGCACCGTCTGCGCTCCATTAACGCCGCGTTTAAGCGCGCCCGTGAGTCCTACGGCTATAACGGCAACTACTTTCTGGTCTACCCGATTAAGGTTAACCAGCACCGCCGCGTCATTGAATCCCTGATCCACTCCGGCGAGCCGCTGGGGCTTGAGGCCGGGTCGAAGGCCGAGCTGATGGCGGTCCTGGCGCACGCCGGTATGACCCGCAGCGTCATCGTCTGTAACGGCTATAAGGATCGGGAGTATATCCGCCTGGCGCTGATTGGCGAGAAGATGGGCCATAAGGTCTATCTGGTCATCGAGAAGATGTCTGAAGTGGCCATCGTGCTGGAAGAGGCCGAGCGACTGAACGTGGTGCCGCGCCTCGGCGTGCGTGCGCGTCTGGCGTCGCAAGGCTCCGGCAAGTGGCAGTCCTCCGGCGGCGAAAAATCCAAGTTCGGCCTGGCGGCAACCCAGGTGCTGCAGCTGGTGGAGATCCTCCGCGAGCGTGGACGTCTCGACAGCATTCAGCTTCTGCACTTCCACCTCGGCTCGCAGATGGCGAACATTCGCGATATCGCCACCGGCGTGCGTGAATCGGCCCGTTTCTACGTTGAGCTGCACAAGCTGGGCGTCAATATCGAGTGCTTTGACGTGGGCGGCGGCCTGGGCGTGGACTACGAGGGCACCCGCTCCCAGTCTGACTGCTCGGTTAACTACGGCCTCAACGAGTATGCGAATAATATTATCTGGGCCATTGGCGACGCCTGTGAAGAGCACGGCCTGCCGCACCCAACGGTGATCACTGAGTCTGGCCGCGCCGTCACCGCGCACCATACCGTGCTGGTGTCGAACATTATCGGCGTAGAGCGCAACGAATATACCGAAGCGACGCCACCTGCTGAGAATGCGCCACGCGCCCTGCAAAGCATGTGGGAGACCTGGCAGGAGATGCACGAGCCAGGTACCCGTCGCTCGCTGCGTGAGTGGCTGCACGATAGCCAGATGGATCTGCACGATATCCATATCGGCTACTCCTCCGGTGCATTCAGCCTGCAGGAGCGCGCCTGGGCAGAGCAGCTCTATCTGAACATGTGCCACGAGGTGCAGAAGCAGCTGGATCCGAGCAACCGCGCGCACCGTCCGATTATTGATGAGCTGCAGGAGCGGATGGCGGACAAAATGTATGTCAACTTCTCGCTGTTCCAGTCGATGCCGGATGCGTGGGGGATCGACCAGCTCTTCCCGGTGATGCCGCTGGAAGGGCTGGATCAGATCCCTCAGCGTCGTGCAGTGCTGCTGGATATTACCTGTGACTCCGACGGCGCTATCGATCACTACGTGGATGGCGACGGGATCGCGACGACGATGCCGATGCCAGAGTACGATCCTGACAACCCGCCGCTGCTGGGCTTCTTTATGGTAGGCGCCTATCAGGAGATCCTCGGCAACATGCATAACCTGTTTGGCGATACCGAAGCGGTTGACGTCTTTGTCTTCCCGGACGGCAGCGTTGAGGTAGAACTCTCCGACGAAGGGGATACGGTGGCGGATATGCTGGAGTACGTGCAGCTCGATCCGAATACACTGCTGACCCACTTCCGCGATCAGGTGAAGCAGACCGGGCTGGACGATGCGCTGCAGCAGCAGTTCCTCGAAGAGTTTGAAGCCGGGCTTTACGGCTACACCTATCTCGAAGACGAGTAATCGTGTTCGCCCGGCGGCCTCTGTGCTGCCGGGACTTTCCTGCCTGTTTTTCTATTAAGATCACAAAGCCCAGCTGTCAGAGTGTGAGCGGCATCACCTGAAATCTTACCGGGTCGTGATCGCCTTCGCTTTTTCTCCCGTTCTCCGGCTTTCGTGCCTTTTTCGGCTTGCTCCGGCAATTTACTTCCTGCTGCGGTAGCGCCATGCTTAGACCATCGCTTAATCGTGGTGCAGGCTGGAAATCAGTGCAGCGATACGCTGCGGATTGAGCAGCGTTTCGAAGGCAAGCGGATGCTGTGCCCCATGCTGCTCAAACCATGCCGCAAGCTCCCGATTCTGACGGCTAAATTCCTGTAGGGCGGCGTTGAACTGGCAACGGATGTCCGTCTGTTCACCATATTTACGCAGCCAGAGCTTGAGCGTCAGCGCCTGGGTAAACGCGCTGTAGATCTGGGTGTACTTCAGGGCGCGGACAACGCTGCCGCTAATGGCCTGCCGGGTATCATCCGCCAGCGGGCTATCGGGCAGCAGCTTCAGCGAGCGGCTGTACATGTAGTCAGCAAGAAAGCGGCTGCGCTGGATCTCCAGCTCGATCAGCTGGCGCTGCTGATAACCCAGGTCGGGATCGTCGCTGGGCATCAGAGGTTGAAAGGACTGCGTCCAGTTGGCGCTGCGGGTATCGAGATGAAGCAGATGCAGCGCATGGGCAAAATCCGTTGGAAGGCGGCTGTGGCTCTGCAATACGCGACCCAGCAAAGTAGGTGTTTTACAGCTCCACTCGTGGCTGACAGCGATAATATCGCCAATCTCGTTCAGCTCATGATAAGCAGCGGATGAGGGCGCGCGCAGCTGCAGCCAGTGGCTAACTATCTGGCGTGGAGAGACGTCTGGCTCTTTAATCAGGCGGGAAAGACCGAACAGGTTAAGCTCGTTAAGGGAGTCGGAAAGGGGCAGATCGGGCAGCCACTCCCAGTCGATACGTATGGAAATGGCCTCGGGAGCGCTACCGGCGTGCTGGCTAAGCCAGGCGAGCCGCTGCTGGATCTCCTCCAGCAGATAGCAGGGGAGTAGGGTCCAGCCATACTCCAGGCCCCAGAGATCCAGCTCCAGCCATTTCCGGTTACCGTGAATGTTAAGCAGGTTAGGGTTATTGGCAAAGCCCGGGCGGTAATCAAGCTCGGTGGCCTTAACCGAGGCGCGAACGTCATCAGGGAGCGTCTCCAGCGCAGCGCGCAGCATCTGCCGGGGCCAGGTTCTGTCCTGATAGTCGCGCAGAATAAGCTGTCGCCCCAGCTGGCGAATACCCTGATATAGCGCCCTTAACGCGCTTTTCCAGCGTTCACTGCTGATGTCGGGGGTCGATAACGAGAGGCGCAGGCCGCGTACGGCGGGCAGTGCGGCCAGGATCTGCGGAACGCTGTGCTGAAAGAAATAGTCAATAAAATCGCTGGCGTTATTTTCAGTGAGAAAGAACTCCGGGAACTTTGCCTTTAGCTCATGGCTGTCGGGCGTTGCTTCGCCCTGCAACCAAAATTGTAAGCCGCGCTGCTGCAAATATTCTCCCGCTTTTTGCAGATAAATAAGCGCGTTTTCCTGGCCAAGCTTGAGGTTAATTAAGTCAGCGCTACTACAGCGCGGCGACGGTGCGGCCAGGCGGGCTAATAATGACTGTTGATGAATAATGAGGCCCTGAAAACCATAGCGTTGCGCCATGCTGACGGTTTTTTCAAAAAAAGACCAGCGCCATATTTCAGGGGAATTAATTTCCATTAACAGATAAGGCTTCGTGGTGGTCATTTCGCGTATCTCGCAGCCAGCGTTGAGCGGAAATGCTAGAGGCGGCGCGGGGAAAGGTCAAACATCGCGGCCTGGTTAAAACGGAAAGTGTGAGCCTGCTCGAAGGTGACCGGGCTGATTGCATATCAATGAGAGGAAAGTAAATGGCCAAAGGTAAAACGCTGCAACTGAATTATGAGCGCTATATTGATGAAGATACCGGCGCGAAGGTCACCCGCTTTACACCAACGGATATCATCTGCCACAGAAACTATTTTTATCAGAAGTGCTTTATTGACGGAGGCAAGAAGCTTATTTTTGCCGGCGAGTTTGATACCTATCGTAATTATTATTTACTCGACCTGGCTACCGGCCTTGCCACGCAATTAACCGAAGGGGCAGGAGATAATACCTTTGGCGGCTTTTTATCACCCGATGAAAATTATCTCTATTACGTCAAAGGCGAACGCAATTTAATGCGTGTCACCCTGGCGACGCTCCAGGAAGAGGCGGTATACCGCGTCCCTGATGAGTGGGTAGGGTACGGCACCTGGGTGGCAAACTCTGCCTGCGATAAGCTGGTTGGCGTGGAGATCCATCGCGACAGCTGGCGGCCCATCAGCGACTGGACCGTCTTTCAGGAGTTTTATGCTGAAGCGCCGCGCTGCCGGGTGATCCGTATCGATCTGCGCAGCGGGGAGCGGGAGACGCTGCTGGAGGAAAACCAGTGGCTGGGGCATCCCATCTACCGGCCGTTCGATGATAACACCGTGGCCTTCTGCCACGAAGGGCCGCTCGATCGCGTTGACGCCCGCATGTGGCTGATGAATGAGGATGGCAGCAACATCCGCAAGGCCCGAGAACCGGCGCCGGGAGAGAGCTATACCCACGAGTTCTGGGTGCCGGATGGCTCTGCCCTGATGTATGTCACCTATGTCAAAAACAGCCCCGTGCGCTATCTCTGCCGCATCGACGGCGAGACCGGCGAAGATGAGCGCCTGATGGCGATGCCGCCCTGCTCGCATGTCATGAGCAATGACAGCGGATCGCTGGCGGTCGGGGACGGTTCCGGCGTGCCCATTGATATTGCCGATAACGCGGGCTATGGCGACACCAGCGATCCCTGGCTCTGGCTCTTTGATTTAGAAAACAAGCAGGCTCACAAAATCGCCCGCCACGGCTCGTCATGGCAGGTGCTGGATGGCGACCGGCAGGTGACGCACCCGCACCCATCGTTCACTCCCGACGAGAAAGCGGTTCTGTTTAGCACTGATAAAGACGGCAAGCCAGCGCTCTACCTGGCCGAAATTCCTGAAGACGTTTTACGCCAGATCCATGGCTGAATAAGGAGCTTTCTATGCATAAGCTTATCGCCCCCGTTGCCGCGTCGTTTTTGCTGGCGTGCTCCTGTCTGACGGCTGCCCAGGCCGCGGAGATCCGTATCTCATGGTGGGGCGGTAACAGTCGCCACCAGGCCACGCTGGAGGCCATCAAACTGTTTGAAGAGAAGTATCCCGATATCAAAGTAAAGGCGGAGTACGCCGGTTGGGAAGGCTACCTGTCACGCCTGACGGTGCAAATAGCCGGGGGAAACGAGCCGGATGTGATCCAGACTAACTGGAACTGGCTGCCGCTCTTCTCAAAGGATGGCAACGGTTTTTACGACCTCTATAAACAGAAGGCAGTGCTCGATCTTCAGCAGTACGATCCACAGTCCCTCAGCAGCACCACGGTAGACGGCAAGCTGAACGGTCTGCCGGTAGCGGTCACCGCCCGCAGCTTCTATTACAACAAAAAGCTATGGCAAGAGATGGGCGTCAGCTACCCGCAGAGCTGGACGGCGCTGATGGCCGCCGGAAAAGCGTTCGAGGCAAAAGATAAAGAGAAATACCCGTTGGTTCTCGACTACATGGAGTCGCTGACGCTGGTTCAATCCTGGATGGTGCAGAAGTACAACATCCCGGCCATTGACGAGAGCACGGGCAAATTCACCTACACCCCGCAGCAGTGGGAGGCCTTTTTCCAGATCTATAAGGATCTGGTGGATAACCACGTCTTCCCCTCCATGCGGGTGCTGACCTCTTATGGCAAAACCAATACCTGGGAGATGAAACCCTGGATCCAGGGCCAGTGGGGCGGCGTTTATATGTGGAACACCAACGCCGTGATGTATGAAAACAACCTGACCGCGCCTTACGACAAGCTGGAGCTGGGGCCGTTCTTTATGCTGCCGGGGGCAAAAGATGCCGGACTGTTCTTCAAACCGACAATGATGTTCAGCATCGGCAAATCAACAAAGCACCCGGCGGAGGCCGCGCGGCTGATCGACTTCCTGATGAACGATCCGCAGGGCGTTAAGGCCATGGGGCTGGAGCGCGGGACGCCGCTGAGTAAAAAGGCGTATCAGCAGCTGAGCGAAGAGGGGATAATTCAGGAGGACAATATCACCGTGGCCGGGATCAAATCCTCTCTGTCACTTCCTCATGCCATTCCCACCTCGCCCTATTTTGATAACCCGAAATTCGTGGAGCTGTGGCGCAACACCATTGAGAACATCGATCACGGCAAGCTGACGGTGAAAGAGGCGGCAGAGCACTTCTCCCGTAGTGCCGGACGTATCTTAAGCAAAGCCGTAAAATAACATACCGGGGCGGAACCCTGTGTTCCGGCCACGCTATCAGGGTGAACGTATGATCAGATTTAGCGCAACGCTAACGTGCCGGTATGACACGCTCTTTTCGCCATTTACGGCGAATGAGCTGGAGCAGGGCCTGGCGTGGCTGGCGCAAAGCGGCTTTGATGCCGCCGAACTCTGCATTAATGATTACGAAGAGATGAATATTGCCGGGCTGAAACAGCACCTGGATCGCTACGGGCTGGGCTGCACCACGATCGCTACCGGCCAGGCTCGCAAACGTGACGGTCTGTCGCTGCTCGCCAGCGGCAGGGCGATTGTCGAGCGCACCCGGCAGCGCCTCTCTGAGCATATTGATGCCGCCGCCCAACTGGCAAGCCACGTCACGATTGGCTCCCTGCGGGCCACCGACCGCACCTTGAGCAAAACGCAGTATATGCATGAGTTGGCCGAAGCAATGCAGCCCTGCGTAGAGCAGGCGCAGAGGTGCGGGGTGACGCTGGTCATTGAGGCGCTTAACCGGTACGAAATGGCCCACCTGCACAGCGCAGAGGATATGGTGGAATTTTTAAACCTCAGCGACGCGCCGGAAAACGTCGGCGTGCTGTGGGATATTTTCCACGCTAACATTGAAGATCGCGACTTTACCGCGGCGATTGATAGGTTGGGATCGCGCCTGAAGCACGTGCACTTCGCCGACTCCAACCGGGCTTTTCCGGGGTATGGCCATCTTCCCATTGATGACATCTATCGGGCATTAAAAAACAGCGGATATCACCATGCGGTCTCGCTGGAGTGCCTCTGTACACCCTCGAGGCAAACCTTAATTGAGGAGGCCGGGCCGCTCATCACCCGTCTGCGTGGGCTATAATCGTCGGTAAGAATGTAAACGCAGGGGTGATGGCAGATTATTTTGGACTTACTTGAACCGGTACAGATTAACGGCGATAATCCGCCCCAGACAAGCAGTCACCCCATTCAAACCCTTCCTCGTCGGGCCTAACGACGCGGAAGGGTTTTTTTATCGACGAAAAAGAGGTCATAGCCATGAGCACCTTAGGTCATCAATACGATAACTCTCTGGTATCTAACGCATTTGGTTTTTTACGCCTGCCGCTGAACTTCCAGCCGTACGACAGCGATGCTGACTGGGTTATCACCGGTGTGCCGTTTGATATGGCGACATCCGGACGCTCCGGTAGCCGTCAGGGTCCGGGTGCTATCCGTCAGGTCTCTACCAACCTGGCGTGGGAGCACTGCCGCTTCCCGTGGAACTTCGACATGCGCGAGCGCCTGAACGTGGTTGACTGCGGTGACCTGGTCTACGCCTTTGGCGACGCCCGTGAGATGAGCGAGAAACTACAGGCCCACGCCGAGCGTCTGCTGGCGGCGGGCAAGCGTATGCTCTCCTTCGGCGGTGACCACTTTGTCACGCTGCCGCTGCTGCGCGCGCATGCTAAGCACTTCGGTAAGATGGCGCTGGTGCACTTCGATGCCCATACCGATACCTACTCCAACGGCTGCGAGTTCGATCACGGCACCATGTTCTATACCGCGCCGAAAGAGGGTCTGATCGATCCGAACCACTCGGTGCAGATCGGCATCCGTACCGAGTTCGATAAAGACAACGGCTTTACGGTGCTGGACGCCTGCCAGGTGAACGATCGTAGCGTTGACGACATCATCGCGCAGGTAAAACAGATCGTTGGTGATATGCCGGTCTATCTGACGTTTGATATCGACTGTCTGGATCCGGCTTTCGCACCGGGTACCGGTACGCCGGTCATTGGCGGTTTGACCTCCGATCGCGCGATTAAGCTGCTGCGTGGCCTGCAGGATCTGGACATCGTGGGGATGGATCTGGTGGAAGTCGCGCCTGCGTATGACCAGTCGGAAATTACCGCTCTGGCCGCCGCGACGCTGGCGCTGGAGATGCTCTATATCCAGGCGGCGAAAAAAGGCGAATAGGCCTCTCGCTGTAGGATAATAAAACCCTCTCTTTTGGAGAGGGTTTTTTATTGTGCTTAGAATACGTTAAACGGATATTCCACGTAAGCGCGGATCTCATTGCCGCCCACGTTATAGTCGCTGGCGCTGCTGGAGACGCGCAGTACGGAGTAACGCAGCTTCAGCTTCAGATCTTTTGCCGGGCCATCCTGCACCTGGTACTGCACCTGGTTAAACCACTCGTGCTCTTTACCATTGCTGGTATCAGGCGTCTTGATGTTATCGCCGCGCACGTAAGCGGTAGTCCAGCTCAGGCCCGGTAAACCGAGGCCGGCAAAGTCCAGCCCGTATGAGGCCTGCCAGGAGCGTTCGTCTTCGCCATTAAAATCAGACCAGTAGGAGTTCGCCAGCCAGATGGTATTGCCGCCGTCGCCCACGCCGCCCCGATCGCGATAGCTACCGTAGTGATAGCCGGTGCTGCCGCTGCTCTGCTGGTATGCCACTTTAAAGGTATGAATATCCCAGATATAGCTGGCTGCAAGGCTCCAGATGCTGTTGCTGCGCCCGGTATTAAGCTCGTTCGCATACCCCTGATCCAGACGGGAGTTATAGCCATTGAAATCGAGAACCAGCTGCTGCCCGGTGCTGAACGGCTGTTTGAAGTTCAGGCCCAGGTACTGTTTGTTCAGCACCTCTTCTACATGAGATGCATAGAGTGCGCCGCTGAACTGGTCGTTGAACTGGTAGCTCGCCCCGCCGAAGGAGAGGCTCTTCAGGCCGCTGTCATGGCGATCGTCGCTTTTACGCTGTTCGTCGGTGAGATAACCAGCGTTAATCTCCAGACCGTCGATCTCTTTTGAGTTCAGCAGGGTGCCGGTATAGGTTTCAAACAGCAGACGAGAGGCGTCGGAATTGATAATAGGTAATTCAGGACGCTGGGTGCCGTAGCTCAGTACGGTATTGGAGATACGCATTTTGGCGGTTGCGCCAAACTTAGCCAGTTCGGACTTCGCGCGGCCGTCATCTTCCTGTTTAAAGAAGTCGATGCCGCCAGCGCCGCTGCGGCCGCGGCCCCCGTCCAGACGCACGCCATACTGGGCGATGCCATCAACGCCAAAGCCGATAACGCCTTCGGTATAGCCAGACTGGTAGATAGCGATAATGCCCTGGCCCCATTCGGCCTTGTCCTGCGCGCCCTGCTGATAATCCCGGCCAATATACGCATGGCGTAAAAGCACATTTAAATGGCTGTCGTCAATAAAACCCTGGCTTTTGGATTGCTGGCTGGCAACGGCGGGAATAGCGGCGAATAAACTTAATGCGATTAATGATAACTCTTTTTTCACTGAGGGAACTTCTCTTTCTGGATAATATCAAATTGTGTTGTTGCGTGTTCGATATTCACCTGAATGATAAATCATTGCAATAATTATATGACCAGAGATATCAAGGTTTACAGGCAGGTGCAGCGCGCGACGAAAGAACGCTTATTATATTTAGATCTCTATTTACCGTTATGTGCGGTTTAATTAGCAATTGATGCGAAATAAAAAGGAGGCGATATCGCCTCCTGTCGTTATTATTTAATACCGTCCGCTGCCATGCGCTCCCGAATATGCTGCGCACGGGCCTCAGATGCCGGGTGATCGTCAAACATGGTGCTCTGACGACCGGCTTCCTGTTGCGCCAGCTTCTCGAAGCTGGTAGCTAAGCCCGACGGGTTGATGCCGCGCTTACGCAGCAGATCATAGGAGTAGTCATCGGCTTCTGCCTCCTGACGTTGGGAGAACTGGGCGTTCACCAGCTTCTCGCCAAGATCGCCAAGCTGCGACTGGGAGAGGCTGCCTACCACGCCACCCGCCGAGGCGGCGGCAACGCGCACGGCGTTGGTGCCCAGCGCGACCTGCATGCCGCGCTTAACGTGGCCGAGCGCAACGTGGCCCATTTCGTGGCCGATAACCGCCTCGACCTCGTTGTCATTCATCATATCCATCAGTCCGCTGTAGACGCGGATGCAGCCGTTCGCCATCGCGAAGGCGTTGACGTCTTTGGTGATGTAGACGTTGTAGTTCACCGGCTGGCCGTTAATGTTGTCGCCCAGCGCGGAAGCGATCTTATCCAGGCGCTGACGGTACGCGCTGTTAGCGGGTGCCAGCGTGGCTTTGCTGTCCATCTCTTTACAGGCTTCATCGCTCAGCGCTTTCACCTGCGTATCGCTCAGAGAGTAGGCCTGAAACGCCTCTGCTCCCGAGCTTAATAAACCGTTGGAATCCATGTTCTGGCAGCCGGTTAACGCCGCCGCCACACCCAGAGCGAGCAATGCTTGCCGAATTTTCATTGGTTATCTTCCGCATCAATATATTGATAATTTTAATAGTCTTCCCGACGCAGGGAGGCGGGAACCTTCTCTGAGTATAAAGAAAATCACAAGCCGTGGGCGAGTGTTTGCGCAACCTGCGAGCGGCTTCCAGAGATTTCTGAAGTAGCAAAAGGATGCTCCATGTACATGGCTAGCCGCTTGGGTTACATTGTTGAGACTTTTTTCCGGCGTAGCCCATATTGCGCTGTAGTCAAGTCGCTACGGGCATGGCCTTTAACAGTCCGATCTGGAGTCAAAATGTCCTCACGTAAAGAGCTTGCCAATGCTATTCGTGCGCTGAGCATGGACGCGGTACAGAAAGCCAAATCCGGTCATCCGGGTGCCCCGATGGGTATGGCAGACATCGCCGAAGTCCTGTGGCGTGATTTCCTGAACCACAACCCGGCCAATCCGGCCTGGGCTAACCGCGACCGTTTTGTGCTCTCCAACGGCCACGGCTCAATGCTGATCTATAGCCTGCTGCACCTCTCCGGCTATGACCTGCCGATTGAAGAGCTGAAGAACTTCCGCCAGCTGCACTCCAAAACGCCTGGCCACCCGGAAGTCGGCTACACCGCCGGCGTTGAGACCACCACCGGTCCGCTGGGGCAGGGCATTGCCAACGCCGTGGGCATGGCAATTGCTGAGAAGACCCTGGCCGCGCAGTTCAACCGTCCGGGCCACGACATCGTTGACCACCACACCTACGCTTTCCTTGGCGACGGCTGCATGATGGAAGGCATCTCCCATGAAGTGTGCTCCCTGGCCGGTACCCTGAAGCTCGGCAAGCTGGTAGCGTTCTATGACGACAACGGCATCTCCATCGACGGCCACGTTGAGGGCTGGTTCACCGATGATACCGCGGCCCGTTTTGAAGCCTACGGCTGGCACGTGGTGCGCGGCGTGGACGGTCACGACGCAGAAGCTATCAAGCGTGCCGTTGAGGAAGCACAGTCCGTTACCGACAAACCGTCCCTGCTGATGTGCAAAACCGTTATCGGCTTCGGCTCGCCGAACAAAGCCGGGACGCACGACTCCCACGGTGCACCGCTGGGCGATGCTGAGATCGTTCTGACCCGCGAGCAGCTGGGCTGGAAACACGAGCCGTTTGTTATCCCGTCTGACATCTATGCCCAGTGGGATGCCAAAGAGGTCGGCACGGCGAAAGAGAACGCCTGGAACGAGAAGTTCGCTGCCTACGCCAACGCCTTCCCGCAGGAAGCGGCCGAGTTCACCCGCCGCATGAGCGGTGAGATGCCAGCTGACTTCGATGCAAAAGCGAATGAATTTATTGCTAAGCTGCAGGCGAACCCGTCCAAAATCGCCAGCCGTAAAGCATCCCAGAACGCTATCGAGGCCTTCGGCCCGCTGCTGCCGGAATTCCTCGGCGGCTCCGCTGACCTGGCCCCGTCGAACCTGACCATCTGGTCTGGCTCCAAAGCCATCAACGAAGATGCAGCCGGGAACTACATCCACTACGGCGTGCGCGAGTTCGGTATGACCGCGATTGCCAACGGCATCGCCCTGCACGGCGGTTTCCTGCCGTACACCTCTACCTTCCTGATGTTCGTTGAGTACGCCCGTAACGCGGTGCGTATGGCTGCGCTGATGAAGCAGCGTCAGGTGCTGGTCTATACCCACGACTCCATCGGTCTGGGCGAAGACGGCCCGACCCACCAGCCGGTAGAGCAGGTCGCTTCCCTGCGTCTGACCCCGAACATGAGCACCTGGCGTCCGTGTGACCAGGTTGAATCCGCGGTGGCATGGAAATACGGCGTTGAGCGTCAGGACGGCCCGACCGCGCTGATCCTCTCCCGCCAGAACCTGGCCCAGCAGGAGCGTACCGAGCAGCAGCTGGCGGACATTGCCCGCGGCGGCTACGTGCTGAAAGAGAGTGAAGGCCAGCCGCAGCTGATCCTGATTGCCACCGGTTCGGAAGTAGAGCTGGCGGTGAGCGCATGGGAACAGCTGACTGCCGAAGGCGTGAAGGCGCGCGTGGTCTCCATGCCGTCCACCGACGCGTTTGACAAGCAGGATGCGGCGTACCGCGAGTCCGTGCTGCCGAAAGCGGTTACGGCGCGTGTGGCCATCGAAGCGGGTATCGCTGACTTCTGGTTCAAGTACACCGGCCTGAACGGCGCGATTGTCGGGATGACCACCTTCGGTGAATCTGCTCCGGCAGAGCTGCTGTTCGAAGAGTTCGGCTTCACCGTGGAAAACGTGGTAGCCAAAGCGAAAGAGCTGCTGTAATTTGTTAAGCCCGGCGCGTCTGCCGGGTTAATCTTAAAGCCGGGCCGTTGCCCGGTTTTTTTATGTCTGCTATTCCTGCATGGCAGAAAAGACACTGGAATTATTCCAGCAAAAATGTGATGC
The DNA here is from genome assembly GCA_032055545.1 of Pseudescherichia sp. Classification (GTDB taxonomy): domain Bacteria; phylum Pseudomonadota; class Gammaproteobacteria; order Enterobacterales; family Enterobacteriaceae; genus Pseudescherichia. The sequence goes on from DAMBQR010000028.1 coordinate 43,758, forward strand.
ATGTCATATAGCTGGCTTATTGCTCCTGAGAGTCATTCCCTTTATTCCGTGTTTCGCTTACTCTAGCTGAAGCGTTTCAGTCGAAATTTTGTTCGACATTTAACCATTTAGTCACAGTTTGTGATTGGCGAGGTTTCCCTGACTATGCCGCTGCATTACTCTGTCAGCCATCGACTCAGGGATAGCTTTGCAGGAGACTTATGACCCTACGCATCGCGATAAATGGCTTCGGTCGCATCGGGCGTAACGTGGTTCGTGCTTTGTATGAATCCGGACGCCGGGCGGAGATCGCCGTGGTGGCCATTAACGAGCTGGCAGACGACGCAGGCATTGCGCATCTGTTGAAGTATGACACCAGCCACGGCCGCTTTAGCCAGCATGTTCATCATGAGGGCGGACAGCTGTTTGTCGGCCATGACGCGATCCGTCTGCTGCACGCGCGTACCATTGAGGCGCTCCCCTGGCGCGAGCTGGAGATCGACGTTGTGCTGGACTGCACCGGCGTGTATGGCAGCCGTGAGCACGGTGAAGCACATTTGAACGCCGGCGCGAAAAAGGTGCTCTTTTCCCATCCGGGCAGCAGCGATCTCGATGCCACCGTGGTCTTCGGCGTCAATCAGGACGATCTGCGTCCGGACGACCGCCTTGTCTCTAACGCCTCCTGCACCACAAACTGCATTATTCCCATCATCAAGCTGCTGGACGACGCCTTCGGCATTGAGTCGGGTACGGTCACCACCATCCACTCGGCAATGCACGATCAGCAGGTGATCGACGCCTACCACCCGGATCTGCGTCGCACGCGTGCGGCCAGCCAGTCAATCATTCCGGTGGATACCAAGCTTGCGGCGGGCATTACACGCTTCTTTCCAAAATTTAACGATAAATTTGAAGCCATTGCCGTGCGCGTACCGACAATCAATGTGACGGCAATTGACCTTAGCGTGACGGTAACAACTCCAGTAAAAGCATGTGAAGTCAACCACTTGCTGCAAAAAGCGTCACAGGAAGCATTTCATGGTATAGTTGACTATACGGAATTACCGTTGGTCTCAACTGATTTTAACCACGATCCGCATAGCGCCATTGTTGATGGCACACAGACGCGGGTCAGCGGTGCACACCTCATCAAAACGCTGGTCTGGTGTGATAACGAATGGGGTTTCGCTAACCGAATGCTCGACACGACGTTAGCGATGGCCGCCAAAGGTTTTAGGTAGGACGCATTTTGTGTCTGCAAAACTTTAAGAATCAACGAGAGGATTCACCATGTCTGTAATTAAGATGACCGATCTGGATCTAGCTGGTAAACGCGTTTTTATCCGTGCGGATCTGAACGTACCGGTTAAAGATGGTAAAGTAACCAGCGATGCGCGTATCCGTGCCTCCCTGCCGACTATCGAGCTGGCCCTGAAACAGGGTGCGAAAGTGATGGTCACCTCTCACCTGGGTCGTCCGACCGAAGGCGAGTACAACGAAGAATTCTCTCTGCTGCCGGTTGTTAACTACCTGAAAGACAAACTTTCCAGCCCGGTACGCCTGGTTAAAGACTACCTGGACGGCGTAGAAGTCGCTGAAGGTGAGCTGGTCGTTCTGGAAAACGTTCGCTTCAACAAAGGCGAAAAGAAAGACGACGAAACCCTGGCGAAAAAATATGCTGCCCTGTGCGACATCTTTGTGATGGATGCATTTGGTACTGCTCACCGTGCGCAGGCTTCTACCCACGGCGTAGGCAAGTTTGCTGACGTCGCGTGCGCAGGCCCGCTGCTGGCAGAGGAGCTGGACGCGCTGGGTAAAGCGCTGAAAGAGCCGGCTCGCCCGATGGTGGCTATCGTTGGTGGCTCGAAAGTCTCCACCAAGCTCACCGTACTCGACTCCCTGTCTAAAATCGCCGATCAGCTGATCGTCGGTGGCGGTATTGCCAACACCTTCGTTGCCGCTCAGGGCCATAACGTGGGCAAATCCCTCTACGAAGCTGACCTGGTGGACGAAGCCAAACGCCTGCTGCAGACCTGTGATATTCCGGTCCCGACCGACGTACGTGTCGCTACCGAGTTCTCTGAAACCGCGACTGCAACCCTGAAATCTGTTAGCGACATCAAAGATGAAGAGCAGATTCTGGACCTGGGCGATGTTTCCGCTGAGAAACTGGCTGAAATCCTGAAAAACGCCAAAACTATTCTGTGGAACGGCCCGGTTGGCGTTTTTGAGTTCCCGAACTTCCGTAAAGGTACTGAGATCGTGGCTAACGCTATCGCAGACAGCGAAGCGTTCTCCATCGCAGGTGGCGGTGATACCCTGGCGGCGATCGACCTGTTCGGCATCGCTGACAAAATCTCCTACATCTCCACCGGTGGCGGCGCGTTCCTTGAGTTTGTGGAAGGCAAAGTGCTGCCAGCCGTAGCGATGCTCGAAGAGCGCGCTAAGAAGTAATGCCTGAGCAGGCGGATCGCTCCGCCTGATTTCAGACCCGTTTTCTGTAAATACAGGATTTACAACATGTCTAAAATTTTTGATTTCGTAAAACCAGGCGTGATCACCGGTGATGACGTTCAGAAAGTATTCCAGGTAGCTAAAGAGAACAACTTTGCTCTGCCGGCGGTTAACTGCGTGGGTACCGACTCCATCAACGCCGTACTGGAAACCGCTGCGAAGGTAAAAGCGCCGGTTATCGTTCAGTTCTCTAACGGCGGTGCTGCGTTTATCGCGGGTAAAGGCTTTAAAGGCGAAGGCCAGCAGGCGGCTATCCTGGGCGCAATCTCCGGTGCGCACCATGTTCACCAGATGGCTGAACACTACGGCGTGCCAGTGATCCTGCACACTGACCACTGCGCGAAAAAACTGCTGCCGTGGATCGACGGTCTGCTGGACGCGGGTGAAAAACACTTTGCCGCTACCGGCAAGCCGCTGTTCTCCTCCCACATGATCGACCTCTCTGAAGAGTCCCTGGAAGAGAACATTGAGATCTGCTCTAAATACCTGGAGCGCATGTCCAAGCTGGGCATGACCCTGGAGATCGAACTGGGCTGCACCGGCGGTGAAGAAGATGGCGTGGACAACAGCCATATGGACGCCTCTGCTCTGTACACCCAGCCGGAAGACGTTGACTACGCGTACACCAAGCTGAACGCGATCAGCCCGCGCTTCACCATTGCAGCTTCCTTCGGTAACGTGCACGGCGTGTACAAGCCGGGCAACGTTAAGCTGACCCCGACCATCCTGCGCGACTCCCAGGAGTATGTTTCTAAGAAACATAACCTGCCGCACAACAGCCTGAACTTCGTGTTCCACGGCGGTTCCGGCTCTTCCGCCCAGGAGATCAAAGACTCCGTAAGCTACGGCGTAATCAAAATGAACATCGATACCGATACTCAGTGGGCTAACTGGGAAGGTATCCTGAAGTATTACAAAGAGAACGAAGCTTACCTGCAGTCTCAGCTGGGCAACCCGAAAGGCGAAGATCAGCCGAACAAGAAATACTACGATCCGCGCGTATGGCTGCGTGCTGCGCAGAGCAGCATGGTAACGCGTCTGGAGCAGGCATTTAAAGAGCTGAACGCGATCGACGTTCTGTAATTTAACGCTCGTAATAAACGGTGGCTCCCTGCGGGGAGCCATTTTTTTTGCCTGAATAGCGTAAACCCAGTCTGAAAAGTCACCCACTTTGCGGGCGTTTTGTGCGGCCGGTGCGCTTAGGGTTTGGCACAGGTGTGGTTTTTTGTTTACGCTTTGCTGACCTGCTTCACGTTTTACGTGAGTTTTAATTCATTTTGGTAAGCATAAGGAACAGTGAATGGACGATCTTAATGTGCTGGGTAGCATAAACAACGCCGGCGGCTGGCTGGTGCGCAACCAGGCGCTGCTGCTGAGCTATGCCGTCAATATCGTTGCTGCGATTGTCATCCTCACTATCGGGATGGTGGTGGCCAGGGCCATCTCTAAGACGCTCAATCGGGTGATGGTCGCCCGGCATATCGATCCTACGGTGGCTGACTTTCTCTCTGCGCTGGTGCGCTACGGCATTATTGCCTTTACCCTGATCGCTGCTCTGGGACGGGTAGGGGTGCAGACCGCATCGGTGATTGCCGTGCTGGGTGCCGCGGGTCTGGCCATTGGTCTTGCGCTTCAGGGCTCGCTCTCTAACCTGGCCGCAGGCGTACTGCTGGTGACCTTCCGTCCTTTCCGCGCCGGTGAGTATGTGGATTTAGGCGGCGTGGCGGGGACCGTTCTGCATGTGCAGATCTTCTCTACCACCATGCGTTCCGCCGATGGTCGCTATATTGTCATCCCCAACGGCAAGATCATTGCCGGGAACATCATTAACTTCTCCCGCGAGCCGGTGCGCCGTAATGAGTTCATTATCGGCGTTGATTACGATGCGGATATCGATCTGGTGAAACAGCTGCTGACCGAGATTATCGAGTCTGACGAACGTATCCTGAAAGATCGTGAAAGAACCGTGCGTATGAACGAGCTGGGTGCCTCCTCGGTTAACTTTGTGATCCGCACCTGGAGCAACAGCGGCGATCTGCAAAACGTTTACTGGGACGTGCTGGAGCGCATCAAGAAGACGTTCGATGCCCACGGCATTGGCTTCCCCTATCCGCAGATGGATGTGCACTTCAAGCGCGAGAAAGCGGCTCAGCCTGCTGAACAACAATAATCTCTCCAGGGCCAGCGCTGCTGGCCCTCTTCTTATTAGCAATACTGATTACTGATTAGAATTTTAAATTTCCGCTTATAATAAGTGCGCGCTATAGTCTCCGCCATGGGTTAGCTGGTAGAGGCAGTTATGGTGTTAAGTTATTATTTTCAAGGGCTTGCTTTAGGTGCGGCGATGATCCTGCCGCTGGGGCCACAAAATGCGTTTGTGTTGAATCAGGGGATACGCCGTCAGTACCACATTATGGTGGCAGGACTATGCGCGCTTAGCGATCTGGCGCTGATCTGCGCCGGGATCTTCGGCGGCAGCGCCGTGCTGATGCAGTCGCCGTGGCTGATGGCACTGGTGACCTGGGGCGGCGTGGCGTTTCTGCTCTGGTACGGCTTTGGCGCACTGAAGACGGCGTTTAGCCAGCAGCTTGAGCTGGCTAATGCAGAGGTGTTAAAACAGGGGCGCTGGCGAATTATTATGACTATGCTGGCGGTGACCTGGCTTAATCCCCATGTCTATCTCGACACCTTTGTGGTGCTGGGCAGTCTGGGCGGGCAGCTGGCGGCCGAGCCGAAGCGCTGGTTTGCGCTCGGTACTATCAGCGCCTCGGTTATCTGGTTTTTCGGCCTGGCGCTGCTGGCAAGCTGGCTTGCGCCGCGCCTGCGCACCGCAAAGGCGCAACGTATTATTAACCTCGTCGTTGGCGTTATTATGTGGTTTATTGCGTTTCAACTGGCGAAAGAAGGTATTCATCATTTGCAGGTGCTGTAAGGCAGCGTTATCAGGCTAAGTCCGATGGACAACCGGGCCGGAAACGTTAAGCTTGCAGCCAGACGTCCGCGTCCGCGGCGAATATTCAGACAAGGAGAAGCTACGGTGAAGTTCAAAGTGATGGCCCTTGCGGCATTAGTTGGATTAGGTGCGCTGTCGGTTCAGGCAAATGAGCTGCCAAACGGCCCGCATATTGTGACCTCGGGTACGGCGAGCGTGGATGCCGTGCCGGATATCGCCACCCTGGCGATTGAAGTTAACGTTGCGGCAAAAGATGCGGCATCGGCGAAGAAGCAGGCCGACGATCGCGTTGCGCAATACCTGAGCTTCCTTGAGCAGAACGGCGTGGCGAAAAAGGACATCAACTCCGCTAATCTGCGTACGCAGCCGGACTATGACTATCAGAATGGCAAAAGCATTCTGAAGGGTTACCGGGCGGTACGTACCGTAGAGGTAACGCTGCGCGAGCTGGATAAGCTTAACTCGCTGCTGGACGGCGCGCTGAAGGCAGGGCTAAACGAGATCCGTGCGGTTACCCTCGGCGTTGCGCAACCGGATACGTATAAAGACAAGGCGCGCAAAGCGGCAATTGATGACGCCGTGCGTCAGGCCGGACAGCTGGCTGCAGGCTTTAAGTCTACCCTGGGGCCGGTGTACAGCGTGCGCTACCACGTCTCTAACTATCAGCCTACCCCAATGGTACGCATGATGAAGGCGGACGCGGCACCAACGTCGGCGCAGGAGACCTACGAGCAGCCAACGATCCAGTTTGACGATCAGGTTGACGTGGTGTTTGAACTGCAGCCGCAGGCGGGAAGCACGTCTCAGCCTGCGCCAGCGCAGTCAACACCCGCCCAGTCAACTCAGCCAGCCCAGCAGTAACCTTCTCTTATCCGGCCGGGGTCCAACCTGGCCGGATACTCTTCCGTTTTAATCCTGGCGCAGCACGCGGCGACCGTGGGCCAGCAGGGCTTCGGTGACGTTGCGCATCATGCGGCTCTCCGGCGCGAAGCGGTGCCAGAAGAGCATCCGGCGCTGGAACAGACCCGGCGTCAGGTCAATCAGTTCGCCGCTGTCCAGCTCGCGCTCGATCTGCAGGTGCGGGATCATGCAGCAGGTCGTGCCCTGGCGCGCCAGCTGCACAAAGGCTTCGGACGAGTTAACGATATGGCACGGCACGCTGCCCGGCGGCAGATCGAAATTCTGCTGCAAAAAGGCCTGGTGCATGTCGTCAAGATGGTCAAACGCCACCGCCGGGGCCTTCAGCAGCGCCGAGCGGGTGACGCCGTTGGGGAAGTAGCGATCGGCAAAGGCTTTTGAGCCAACAAACAGGTAGTCAAGCGCCCCGAGCCGATCCACCAGGCAGCTAGGCAGCGCCTGGGACTGGATACTGACCGCCCCGACCACTTCACCCCGGCGCAGGCGCTCCTGGGTGCGGGTCTCATCCTCTACCTGCAGATTAAGGCGGATCGGTGAGTCAACCAGCACCGGTGCCAGCGCAGGCAGGAGCCAGGTCGCCAGGCTGTCGGCGTTGACCGCCAGGGAGAGCAGCAGCGGCGTGGATCCGGTCTGCTCATCCCCCAGCCACTCATCTTCTAATAGCTCGACCTGGCGCAGTAGCGCCAGCAGCTTCTGCCCCTGCTCGGTTGGACGCGGCGGCACGGTGCGGACCAGCAGCGGCTGGCCGAACATATTTTCCAGCTGTTTAATACGTTGTGAGACGGCGGACTGGGTAATACACAGTTTTTGCGCGGCACGCTCAAACCCGCGTTCACGAATGACCGCATCAAGCGCCTGTAATGTTCTGTAGTCCGGACGTTTCATTGCTAAGAGGTGCTCCAAAGTGTGATTAACAGCACTATGACATAAATTTTCGTTAGATACAGACGAAATGCACGTCTGCAGTTTTCACTAAGAGTTGTGACATAGATCACAGGGACATTTTAACGATCGATGCCTTATAATGCGCCCTGAGTCTCCACACCACAGGCAAACGATCATGACGCAGGATGAACTAAAAAAAGCAGTAGGCTGGGCGGCGCTAAATTACGTTGAGCCAGGCACCATTGTCGGGGTTGGCACCGGTTCAACCGCTGCGCATTTTATCGATGCGCTGGGCACGATGAAGGGGCAGATTGAAGGGGCCGTCTCCAGCTCTGACGCCTCCACCGAGAAGCTAAAATCCCTCGGCATCACCGTGTTCGATCTCAACGAGGTCGATCGTCTTGGCGTCTACGTGGATGGCGCGGATGAGATCAACGGCCAGATGCAGATGATCAAAGGCGGCGGCGCGGCGCTGACCCGCGAAAAGATCATTGCCTCCGTGGCGGATAAGTTTATCTGTATTGCCGATGCGTCAAAAGAGGTGGCCATTCTGGGGAGCTTCCCGCTGCCGGTAGAGGTGATCCCTATGGCCCGCAGCGCCGTTGCCCGTCAGCTGGTAAAGCTGGGCGGTCGCCCGGAATACCGTCAGGGCGTGGTGACCGATAACGGTAACGTGATCCTCGACGTGCACGGCCTGGAGATTATCGATCCGGTGGCGCTGGAAAACGCCATCAACGGCATTCCTGGCGTGGTGACCGTCGGGCTGTTCGCCAACCGTGGCGCGGACGTCGCGCTGATCGGGACCGCCGACGGCGTGAAAACCATCGTAAAATGATCTGACGGCGAGCCGCTCTCGCCGTTGAAAAAAATTTCCCTGGCTGATTTTGGTGACTTGTGTCACGTTTTCAGCCAGTCGCTGGCGATCATGCCGCCGTTTCGCCAATCTGCCAGCATTTTCCTCTGCCAAACTTCGCTGCGTGACTTTTCTTCATACCGCCGACGCAAACGTTCATATTGCCGCAATAGTTTTTTTTGATATGTTGGCTAAAGCGAACACACATTGATTTAGAAAATAACAGGGTCGGGGAAATGGCAAAAGTATCACTGGAAAAAGACAAAATTAAGTTTCTGCTGGTCGAAGGCGTACACCAGAAAGCGCTGGATAGCCTTCGTGCGGCGGGTTACACCAACATCGAATTTCACAAAGGTGCGCTGGACAGCGCCCAGCTGAAAGAGTCGATCCGTGATGCCCATTTCATCGGCCTGCGCTCCCGTACCCATCTGACGGAAGAGATCTTCGCTGCCGCAGAGAAGCTGGTCGCTGTCGGTTGCTTCTGCATCGGCACCAATCAGGTTGACCTCAACGCTGCCGCCAAACGCGGCGTGCCAGTATTCAACGCCCCGTTCTCCAACACCCGTTCAGTGGCGGAGCTGGTGATCGGCGAGCTGCTGCTGCTGATGCGCGGCATCCCGGAAGCCAACGCCAAGGCGCACCGCGGCGTCTGGAACAAGCTCGCCGCTGGCTCCTATGAAGCGCGTGGCAAGAAGCTCGGGATTATCGGCTACGGCCACATCGGTACCCAGCTGGGTATTCTGGCGGAGTCGCTGGGGATGAACGTCTTCTTCTACGATATCGAAAGCAAGCTGCCGTTGGGTAACGCTACCCAGGTTCAGCATCTCTCCGACCTGCTGAACATGAGCGACGTGGTGAGCCTGCACGTGCCGGAAAACGCCTCGACGAAAGACATGATCGGCGTCGAAGAGCTGGCCCTGATGAAGCCCGGCTCGCTGCTGATCAATGCCTCTCGCGGCACGGTTGTCGATATTCCGGCCCTCTGCGACGCGCTGCGTAACAAGCACCTGGCAGGGGCGGCTATCGACGTCTTCCCGACCGAGCCGGCGACCAACAGCGATCCGTTTGAGTCTCCGCTCTGTGAATTTGACAACGTGCTGCTGACGCCGCACATTGGCGGCTCTACGCAGGAAGCGCAGGAGAACATCGGCCTCGAAGTGGCGGGCAAGCTGGTGAAGTACTCAGACAACGGCTCCACGCTCTCTGCCGTCAACTTCCCGGAGGTCTCCCTGCCGCTGCACGGCGGTCGTCGTCTGCTGCATATCCATGAGAACCGCCCTGGCGTGCTGACCGCCATCAACCAGATCTTCGCTGAGCAGGGGGTCAACATCGCCGCCCAGTATCTGCAAACGACGCCGCAGATGGGCTACGTGGTCATTGATATCGAAGCGGAAGAAGAGGTCGCGCAGAAGGCGCTGCAGAGCATGAAGGGCATCGCGGGTACCATCCGCGCACGTCTGCTTTACTGATCCGTGTTGCCCGGCGTGCCTGCCGGGCCTACCACTGCCACGTCTGCGATGGGGTCACCACCGCAGGCAATGGAATATCCCACTCCTCTACCGGCAGGGTATCAACCTGCTGGCAGTCATGGGCATAGCCTACCGGCGTGAAGCCGTGCTGCTGCCACTTCTGTAGCGTGCGATCGTAAAAGCCACCGCCCATCCCCAGCCGTTGCCCTTGACTGTCAAAGGCCACCAGCGGCGTGACTAAAACATCCAGCGTATCGAGCGGCGTAACGTCGCGCAGGTCGAGCTTTGGCTCATAAATTTTCAGATGATTCACCACCAGCTCGCTCTCAGGATGGTAGTGCAGAAAAAGCAGATTGCCGGGGCTGAAGGGGTGCAATACCGGCAGGCAGACGCGCTTGCCGCTGCGCCAGAGTTGCTCGATCAGCGGGCGGGTATCAAGCTCACCATCAAAAGAGAGAAACAGCGCCACGGTATGGGCCAGCACCATCGGCGGAAACGCCATCATGCGGTTAGCGGCCTGCTGGGCGTAATCGCGCTGCTGGTCGTTGCTCAGGGCGCGGCGACGCTGGCGGATCTGCTGGCGAATATGCTGTCGGGGTGAAACGGGTAGCGCGAGTGATGTCATGATATTGGGTAGAGGAAGGGGAATCTCCGAGATGCCGCCGCAGGCTGTAACCCTTGAACCCTTGGTTCAAGGT
>DAMBQR010000029.1:0-6988 GCA_032055545.1 Pseudescherichia sp.
AACACCCGGCGGCGCAGGCTTGCCGGGCCTACCAGTCCCGCATCCGGCCCCGAACCGTAGGCCGGGTAAGCGCAGCGCCACCCGGCGTTGGTGTTACCCTGCCCCCATAAAAAAACCCGCCGAGGCGGGGTTTTTTATTAGTTCTCGGTGTCCAGCTCGTCAAAGCTCTTCACCAGATCGTCAATGGCTTTGATCTGCTTGAGGAACGGCTCCAGCTTGTCCAGCGGCAGCGCGGACGGGCCGTCGCATTTGGCGTGGGCTGGATCCGGGTGCGCCTCGATAAACAGGCCTGCCAGCCCGGTCGCCATACCGGCACGCGCCAGCTCGGTCACCTGACCACGGCGGCCGCTGGAGGCCTCGCCAAACGGATCGCGGCACTGCAGGGCGTGGGTCACGTCGAAGATCACCGGTGAGTTGCCGGAGACCTTCTTCATCACGCTGAAGCCCAGCATGTCTACAACCAGATTGTCGTAGCCAAAGTTTGCACCACGGTCGCAGAGGATCACTTTCTCGTTGCCGCCTTCGCGGAACTTATCGACGATATTGCCCATCTGCCCAGGGCTAACAAACTGCGGCTTCTTCACGTTGATCACCGCGCCGGTTTTCGCCATCGCTTCCACCAGATCGGTCTGGCGAGCAAGAAACGCCGGAAGCTGGATCACATCAACCACTTCAGAAACCGGCTGCGCCTGGTGAGCCTCATGCACGTCGGTGATCACTTTTACGCCGAAGGTCTGCTTCAGCTCCTGGAAAATTTTCATCCCCTCTTCGAGGCCCGGGCCACGGTAGGAGTGAATAGAGGAGCGGTTGGCTTTATCAAAAGAGGCCTTGAACACGTACGGAATGCCCAGCTTCTGGGTCACGGTAACGTAGTGCTCGCAAATGCGCATCGCAAGGTCGCGTGACTCCAGCACGTTCATGCCGCCAAACAGCACGAACGGCAGATCGTTTGCCACGTTAATATCGCCAATGCTAACCACTTTTTGTTTCATAGAATCGCCTTATCAGGTTTGAATCGGAACTCATCGGATTAATGCAGCGTAATCTGTCGATGCGAAATCGTGTTGATCTGCGCGCGGATCATTTCGCTGATCGGATCTTCCGGACACTGCTCCACAAAATAGCTTAAATCATGCAGCGCGACGTGATCGCAATCAAGCTGGGCGTAAATCAGCCCGCGATCGCGGATCTCATAGGGATCTTCCGGGTTAAACTGTAGCAGCGCTTCGCTGGCCCGCAGCGCCAGCTCCATCTGCTGCTCTTCCATCAGCGCCGACTTCAGCGTGTCGAGCAGCTTGCGGATCACCTCGGCGTTGTCCGCCTCGTCGAGATCCTCGTTGAACAGCTCGGCCGTTGGGCTGATATTGCCCTTCAGCCACACCTCAAGAGTGTGCTCGTTCAGCGTGTCGCCGTTAAACGGGTTAATCAGCCACATCTCGCCGTCCAGCCACTCGGCGCGCAAAATCAGCTGCGTCGGAAAGATCACCGGGCTTAGCGGGATATCCAGCTGTTCGGCCACCCAGAGCAGGATCGCCCCGAGGGAGACGGCGCTGCCCTGGCGGTTTTTCAGCACGCTATCAAGCCATAGCGCATCCGACAGGCGATAGACACCCTGCGAATCCTGAAAACCCCAGTCGCCATAAAAGAGGGCGATCAGCTTCTCCAGCTGTCCTTCCTGCGGCTGCGCCTGGCTTATCTCTTCGCGAGCCAGCGCAACCAGCTTCTCCAGTTCATCACAGACATACTGCGACGGAAAGTCGTCGCGGATAAGTTGTGAAACGAGGATCATCCCGTCGCATAACGGTGCTTTATTAAATTCGAAATCGGCTAACGACCTCATTACTTACCCCAGTCACGGTATTCAACGTCGATGATAACGCCAAACGGCGTTTCAGTCAGCCTTGCTTATGTATGCGAACAGCATAACCTGCCCGCGGTTAGCCGCTCGTTGCCGCCGTAATCCCGCATGGTTTCAACATCCCGGTAGCCATTTTTAGCAAAAAGTGCTCGCACCTGTTCGCCCTGCTGCCAGCCATGCTCCAGCAGCAGCCAGCCGTCGGGCAACAGAAACGCGCGCGCCTGGTCGATAATCCACGCCAGATCCGCCAGCCCCTGCTCCGCTGCCACCAGCGCGCTGCGCGGTTCAAAGCGCACGTCGCCCTCGGCAAGGTGCGGATCCTGCTCGTCGATATAGGGCGGGTTGCTGACGATAGTGGCGAAGCGCTGGTTCCCGAGCGCGCTGAACCAATGACTCTGTAGCAGCGTGACGTTAGCGATGCCTAACTGCTCGGCGTTACGCCGGGCAAGGGCCACGGCGTCGGGCATCAGATCCACAGCGGTGACATGACAGTCGGGACGCTCGCTGGCCAGCGCCAGCGCAATCGCGCCGGTGCCGGTACCTAAATCGAGGATAGCGCAGGGGGAGGCAGGCAGGCGGGCCAGCGCCTGCTCAACCAGACACTCGGTGTCCGGGCGGGGGATTAGCGTCGCCGGAGAGACAAACAGCGGCAGCGACCAGAACTCGCGAATGCCCACCAGATGCGCCACCGGCTCGCCCCGCTGGCGACGGGCCAGCAGCGCCTCAAGCTGCGCCTGCTCGGCAGGCAGCAGCGCGGTCTCGCCAAAGGCGAGAATAAAGGTACGCGCCCTGCCGGTGACAAAACCCAGCAGGATCTCCGCATCGCGGCGGGGACTTTCGCTTGCCGCAAGCTGGCTGACCGCCTGGCGTAGCCAGTGCTGATAATCCATTACTCCTGCTCGGCCAGCGCCGCCAGCTGATCGGCCTGGTACTCCTGCACGATAGGCTCAATCAGCATATCGAGCTTGCCTTCCATCACCTCGTCCAGACGGTAGAGCGTGAGGTTGATGCGGTGATCGGTGACGCGCCCCTGCGGGAAGTTATAGGTCCGGTTGCGGTCGCTGCGATCGCCGCTGCCCAGCAGGTTGCGGCGGGTTGACGCTTCCGCCTGCTGACGCTTATCGATCTCAGCGGCACGGATACGCGAGCCGAGCACCGCCAGCGCCTTGGCTTTGTTCTTATGCTGGGAACGTTCGTCCTGGCACTCCACCACGATGCCGGTAGGCAGGTGGGTAATACGGATCGCCGAGTCGGTGGTGTTAACGTGCTGGCCACCCGCGCCGGAGGAGCGGAAGGTGTCGATGCGCAGATCCGCCGGGTTGATGTCCGGCAGCTCGGCTTCCGGCAGCTCCGGCATCAGCGCCACGGTGCAGGCAGAGGTGTGGATACGTCCCTGCGACTCGGTGGCCGGGACGCGCTGCACGCGATGGCCGCCGGATTCAAACTTCAGGCGTCCGTAAACGCCCTCGCCGCTCACCTTGGCGATCACCTCTTTGAAGCCGCCATGCTCGCCCTCGTTGGCGCTCATGATCTCCACGCGCCAGCGGCGGGATTCGGCGTAGCGGGTATACATGCGGAACAGATCCCCGGCAAAGAGCGCCGCTTCGTCACCGCCGGTTCCGGCGCGGACTTCAAGGAAGGCGTTACGTTCATCATCGGGATCCTTCGGCAGCAGCAGAACCTGCAGGTGGGCCTCAAGCGCCTCACCCTTCTCTTTCAGCTCGCGCAGCTCTTCCTGCGCCATCTCGCGCATCTCGGGATCGTCGAGCATCATCTGCGCGGTGTCGATATCTTCCTGAATCTGTCGCCAGTCAGTAAAACAGCGTGAAACATCGCTTAATTGCGCATATTCACGCGACAGCGCGCGAAAGCGATCCTGGTCTGCAATGGTTCCCGCGTCGCCGAGCAGCGCCTGAACTTCTTCATGGCGTTCGTGCAGGGCTTCCAGTTTGGCAACAATAGAAGGCTTCATAGGCGTAAATGCACCCTGTAATAAGAGGTTGTTGTGCTACTCCAGCCCGAGGCTGTTGCGCAGAATATGCAGGCGTTCGTCGTCCCCGTCACGGGCGGCCTGCTGAAGTGATTTGGTTGGCGTGTGGATCAGGCGGTTGGTCAGCTTGCGGGCCAGATCCTGCATGATGGCCTGGGCGTCACCGCCCTGCTCAAGCGCGGCAAGGGCTTTCGCGGTGAGTTCATCGCGCACCTGCTCTGCCTGGCCGCGAAATTCACGGATCGTCTCGCTGGCGCTCTGGGCGCGCAGCCAGGCCATAAACTCGCTGCTCTCCTGAGCAACGATGGTCTCCGCTTCCACGGCGGCGGCTTTCCGCTGCGCCAGGTTGTGCGAAATAATGCTCTGTAAATCATCAACGCTGTAGAGATAGGCGTTCGCCAGCTTGCCCACCTCTGGCTCGACGTCACGAGGCACGGCGATATCCACCAGCAGCATCGGCTGGTTACGGCGGGACTTCAGCGCGCGCTCGACCATCCCTTTACCGATGATCGGCAGCGGGCTGGCGGTGGAGCTGATAATAATGTCGGCATCCTGCAGGCGCGCATCGATGTCGCTGAGGGAGATCACCTCCGCACCCACCTCATCGGCCAGCAGCTCGGCGCGCTCGCGGGTACGGTTGGCGATGATCATCTTCTGCACCTTGTGCTCGCGCAGATGACGGGCCACCAGCTCAATGGTCTCGCCTGCCCCCACCAGCAGCACCGTCACGCTGGAGAGCGACTCGAAGATCTGACGCGCCAGCGTACAGGCGGCAAACGCCACCGACACGGCGCTGGCGCCGATATCCGTTTCAGTACGGACACGTTTGGCAACCGAGAAAGACTTCTGGAACATACGCTCCAGCGCGCTGGCGTTGATATGGCCACGGCTGGAGTCGGCGAAGGCTTTTTTCACCTGGCCCAGAATCTGCGGCTCGCCCAGCACCAGCGAATCGAGGCCGCTGGCTACACGCATGAGGTGGCTGACGGCGTCGTTGTCCTGATGCCAGTAGAGGCTCTTACGCAGCTCGTCTTCATCAAGGTGGTGGTAGTCACAGAGCCAGCGGATCAACGCTTCCTGCAGATTATCCTGCTCTTCGACGCTCAGGTAGAGCTCAGTACGGTTACAGGTCGATAGCACCACCCCACCCTGCACCATGGGCTGCGCCAGCAGGCTCTCCAGAGCCTGGTCGAGCGTGTCCGGCGTGAACGTGACGCGTTCCCGCAGCGAGACAGGTGCCGTTTTGTGGTTGATGCCGAGCGCTAAAAGAGTCATGTCAGCGGGAGTAGTACCAGCGTTGATAAGGTTAGTCTGAGCGCATCATACAGGATGAGCCCGGTCAATAAAAGAGACAGCCCCCTTTTGGAGTAATTGGTAATTTCATGATTTAAGACAACTTGAACGTAGACGGTATTCCTGCTCGGCGCTAGCATTAAAGATTATAACCGTAACGCACCACAAGGATTTGTCATCATTATGACTTTACCGGACCGTCGCCTGATTCGCCTGTTACCTCTCGCAAGCCTGGTACTAACCGCCTGTTCTATCAATGCACCGAAGGGACCGGGCAAAAGCCCGGACTCGCCGCAGTGGCGCCAGCATCAGCAGGAGGTGCGTAACCTGAGCCAGTATCAGACGCGCGGCGCCTTTGCTTACCTCTCCGACAGCCAGAAGGTGTATGCCCGCTTCTTCTGGCAGCAGACCGGCCAGGATAACTACCGCCTGCTGCTGACCAACCCCCTTGGCAGCACCGAGCTGGAGCTGAACGCTAAGCCGGGCAGCGTAGAGCTGGTAGATAACAAGGGCCAGCACTATACCGCTACTGACGCAGAAGAGATGATTGGCAAGCTGACCGGCATGCCCATCCCGCTGAACAGCCTGCGCCAGTGGATCCTCGGTTTACCCGGCGATGCCACCGACTATAAGCTTGACAGCCAGTACCGCCTGAGCGAGCTTAACTACATCCAGAACGGGAAGACCTGGAAGGTGACCTACGGCGGCTATGATGCAAAATCAACCCCGGCGATGCCGTCCAACATGGAGCTAAACCAGGACGGCCAGCGGATCAAAATGAAGATGGATAACTGGATTGTAAAATGATGACCCAGTGGCCCTCCCCGGCAAAACTTAATCTTTTTCTCTATATCACCGGCCAGCGTAGCGATGGTTACCACGACCTGCAGACGCTGTTTCAGTTTCTCGACTACGGCGACACGCTGAGCATTGAACCGCGCAGCGATGGCAAGATCCGTCTGCTGACGCCGGTAGAGGGCGTGGCGGAGAGCGATAACCTGATCGTCCGCGCCGCACGGCTGCTTCAGCAGGCGGCGGCAGAGCGTGACTCCCTGCCGGCGGGCAGCGGCGCAGATATTCGCATTGAGAAACGTCTGCCGATGGGCGGCGGGCTGGGGGGCGGCTCATCTAATGCCGCGACGGTGCTGGTTGCCCTTAACCATCTCTGGGGCTGCGGACTGTCGGCAGAGGCGCTGGCGGCGCTGGGGTTGACCCTGGGCGCAGACGTGCCGGTATTTGTCCACGGCCATGCGGCGTTTGCCGAGGGCGTTGGCGAGGAGCTGACCCCCGTCGATCCGCCGGAAAAATGGTACCTGGTGGCGCATCCTGGCGTACAGATTTCGACCCCCGCTATCTTTAACGATCCTGATTTGCCTCGCAATACGCCAAAACGGCCGATTAATACCTTACTGAACTGTGAATTCGGCAACGATTGCGAGGTTATCGCAAGAAAACGTTTTCGCGAGGTTGATGCCGCGCTTTCCTGGCTGTTAGAATACGCGCCGTCGCGCCTGACTGGCACAGGAGCCTGCGTCTTTGCTGAATTTGACTCAGAGTCCTCCGCTCGTCAGGTGCTAGAGCAAGCCCCGGAATGGCTGCAGGGTTTTGTCGCGCGAGGCGTAAACGTCTCACCGCTTATGCAAGCGCTTAACACTGACAAGCTTTAATACTTTTTGATGAGTATTCTGGGTTAGCTGAGTTTCGGTGACAACGTCACCTCTGTTCCAGACGTTGCATCGCGCTCTTTAAATACATCGCCTGGATAGCGTAGCCTGGCCCGCACAGTTTACGGCAACGCTATCCACCACTGGACGCATGCCTGAGGTTCTTCTCGTGCCTGATATGAA
>DAMBQR010000029.1:6998-53759 GCA_032055545.1 Pseudescherichia sp.
TGGTAACGCCACCCCGGAACTAGCACAACGTATTGCCAACCGCCTGTACACTTCTCTCGGCGACGCCGCCGTAGGTCGCTTTAGCGACGGCGAAGTCAGCGTACAAATCAACGAAAATGTACGCGGTGGTGATATTTTCATCATCCAGTCCACTTGTGCTCCAACGAACGACAACCTGATGGAGTTAATTGTCATGGTTGATGCGCTGCGTCGTGCTTCCGCAGGCCGTATCACCGCCGTGATCCCCTACTTCGGCTATGCCCGCCAGGATCGCCGCGTGCGCTCCGCGCGTGTGCCCATCACTGCAAAAGTGGTTGCCGACTTCCTCTCCAGCGTTGGCGTTGACCGTGTCCTGACCGTTGACCTGCACGCAGAACAGATCCAGGGCTTCTTCGACGTTCCAGTCGATAACGTATTCGGTAGCCCCATCCTGCTTGAAGATATGCTACAGCTGAATCTCGATAACCCGATCGTTGTCTCTCCGGACATCGGCGGCGTGGTTCGCGCGCGTGCTATCGCTAAGCTGCTGAACGATACCGATATGGCTATCATCGACAAACGCCGCCCGCGCGCCAACGTCTCTCAGGTTATGCACATCATTGGTGACGTTGCCGGCCGCGACTGCGTACTGGTTGACGACATGATCGATACCGGCGGTACGCTGTGCAAAGCGGCAGAGGCGCTGAAAGAGCGCGGCGCGAAGCGTGTATTCGCCTACGCCACCCACCCGATCTTCTCCGGTAACGCAGTGAACAACCTGCGCCACTCGGTGATCGACGAAGTGGTCGTTTGTGACACCATCCCGCTCTCTCCTGAGATCAAGGCGCTGCCAAACGTGCGTACCCTGACGCTCTCCGGCATGCTGGCCGAAGCGATTCGTCGTATCAGCAACGAAGAATCCATCTCCGCGATGTTTGAGCATTAATCGTAACGTTTGACATAAACCCGCTTCGGCGGGTTTTTTTGTGCCTGAAAAACATTTGTATGATGTATTCATGCATTATCTACCATTCATATGGCGGATAATACGTTGATGAATGACTGACCTTATGAAGATGATGAACCTTTCAGAGATTTTACCCTTTCGCGCACTAATCGATGCGTGCTGGAAAGAGAGATATACCTTCCCACGTTTTACCCGTGACCTGGTAGCGGGCGTGACCGTCGGCATCATTGCCATTCCGCTGGCGATGGCGCTGGCTATCGGCAGCGGCGTGGCACCCCAGTACGGTCTGTATACCTCGGCAGTGGCCGGGATTGTCATTGCCCTCTGCGGCGGCTCGCGCTTTAGCGTCTCCGGCCCGACGGCGGCGTTTGTGGTGATCCTCTATCCTGTCTCCCAGCAGTTTGGTCTGGCAGGCCTGTTAGTGGCTACGCTGATCTCCGGGCTGTTTCTGATCCTCTTTGGCCTTGCCCGCTTTGGCCGCCTGATCGAGTACATTCCGCTTCCCGTCACGCTCGGCTTTACCGCCGGGATCGGCATCACCATCGGCACCATGCAAATCAAAGACTTTCTTGGTCTGGAGATGGCCCAGGTGCCGGAGCACTACCTGCAGAAAGTCGGCGCGCTGGTAATGGCGCTCCCCTCCTCAAACCTGGGCGATGCCGCCATTGGCGTGGTGACGCTCAGCGTGCTGATACTCTGGCCGCGGCTCGGGATCCGCCTGCCGGGCCATCTTCCCGCCCTGCTGGCGGGCTGCGCGATAATGGGGCTGGTTAAGCTGGCTGGTTTTGATGTGGCAACCATCGGCTCGCGTTTTCACTATCTGCTGGCTGACGGCACTCAGGGCAACGGCATCCCACAGCTGCTACCCCAGCTGGTGCTGCCGTGGCAGATGCCCGGCTCCTCGTTTACCCTGAGCTGGACCTCGGTGCAGGCGCTGCTGCCCGCCGCATTTTCCATGGCGATGCTGGGGGCAATTGAGTCTCTGCTCTGCGCGGTGGTGCTCGACGGCATGACCGGCACGCGGCACAAGGCCAATAACGAGCTGATCGGTCAGGGGCTGGGCAACCTGATCGCCCCCTTCTTCGGCGGCATTACCGCTACTGCGGCGATTGCTCGCTCAGCGGCTAACGTGCGCGCAGGCGCAACCTCGCCGGTGGCGGCGGTAATTCATGCTCTGCTGGTGATCCTCGCCCTGCTGGCGCTGGCCCCCCTGCTCTCATGGCTACCGCTGTCGGCGATGGCTGCGCTACTTCTGATGGTGGCATGGAACATGAGTGAGGCGCACAAGGTTGTGAACCTGCTGCGACGCGCCCCTCAGGATGACATTCTGGTGATGCTGATGTGCATGTCGCTGACGGTGCTGTTTGACATGGTTATCGCTATCAGCGTCGGCATCGTGCTGGCATCGCTGCTGTTTATGCGCCGCATCGCCCGTATGACGCGCCTCGCGCCGGTTAACGTTGAGGTGCCCGATGATGTGGTCGTGCTACGGGTCATTGGGCCGCTCTTCTTCGCCGCGGCCGACGGGCTGTTTAACGATCTGGCGACGCGCATCGCCGGCAAGCGAATCGTGGTGCTGAAGTGCGACGCAGTACCGGTGCTGGACGCTGGCGGACTGGATGCCTTGCAGCGCTTTGTAAAACGGCTGCCGGAAGGCTGTGAGCTGCGGGTCAGCAACCTGGAGTTTCAGCCCCTGCGCACGATGGCGCGCGCAGGCGTGAAGCCTATTACCGGGCGGCTGGCGTTCTACCCTGACCGGCAAGCGGCACTGGCGGATCTGTAATAATTAGGGTGCAGCGTACCGGCGCTGCATCATTACCCCAATCGCCTGCTGTAGCCAGGCCAGCACCTCGGGGGTCATCCAGGTCCCCTTCATTAGCAGCGGCTCCTGCTGCATGGCAACGCGGAACTTCTGCTGGGTAGTTGGATCCTCTCCCGCGTAGGACTGAAAAAGTTCGAGCCAGTTCTGCGCCAGCTGCTGGCCACGTTCAGAGGCAGGATCGCACGCCTCCCGCGTGGCCTGGTGCAGCTTTGCCACCAGCAGAGGCCACTCCATCAGTCGGTCAAAGTAGTGCGTCCGGGTAAAGGCCATCTCCTGCGGAGTAAGATAACGCTGCCAGATAGCCAGCTTGCTCTCGGCAAAGGCGTGGGTGATGTAATCGATAATCTGCGGCGTAATCCCCGTTCGCTCGCGCATCTGCGGCTCCACGCTGTGCATCTCATTAAGACGGGAAAGAAACTCCGGTTTGCCCGCAGTATCCTGCTCCAGACGATCCATCCAGCGGATCGCCAGATCCATGGCTTTGGCATCGGTCTCGGTAACCTTTTGCGCCATCAGGGTCTGCGCTTCCTTGACCAGCGCCGCCCAGAGGGAGGCCAGCCGTTCGCCTTCGGCAGCGAACGGCAGCTGCTGTAGCTCTTCTTTGGTAAACCAGCGATCGTACATAGTCATTAACTCCAGAGTCTGTAGCCAGGACTCCAGATCCGGTTCGCTCTCATTTTCCAGCCCGGTACGTAGCATGCGAAGCTGGTCGCGTAGCGTATGGATGCTGCGCAGCTGCCTGTCCAGCAGCGTGATTTGCGCATCGAGCAGTTCGGGAAGTGAGAGCGTATCCTGCTCCAGAAAGTCCTTGATTTCGGCAAGCTCCAGCCCTGCTTTTGCCAGCGCCTGGATCATATGCAGGCGCTGTACATCCGCAAGGTTATAGAGCCGGTAGCCTGCCTCGCTTCTGGCGGAAGGCAGCAGCAGCCCGGTTTGTTCGTAGTGATGTAACGTGCGAACGGTGATGCCAGCGCGTTTTGCCAGCTCGCCTACCTGAATTAACATTGCTGCTCCTTGTCCTAACCAGTAGCGCCACTCTGGGACCTTACGTTACGTGAGGGTCAAGGGACTAGCAAAAAAAAACGAAAAAAAAAACGACCCACCTGAGTCGTTTTATGAAGATGCGTGTAGGCCCGTGCAAGCGTAGCGCCGCCGGGCGTATCCAATTAACCATCAGCTATGCTTATGCTGATCCCGGCGGCAACGTTTATCGTAGTGGCGTACCCACCAATACTTATCGCACACCTGCTCGTGGCCGCCGATGCGTGCCCCCGCCAGCCAGAGAATGGCCCCCAGGAAGATGCTGAGTATCGCCCCGTGGGCGAAATACTGCGGCAGATTAAGCTGTGGGAGCTGATTTAGAATGGAGTAACTGACGCCAACCACCATCACCACTAACCCTAAACCCATAAGCGCATTACCGAGTCTCGATGCGTTTTTGCGTTTCATATCTCACCTCCGGCGTTGTGGGCTGAACGGGAAATATCCCCAATCCTTATGGGTAAAGTATAGGCAGGGCTTCTTTTACAGGGTGCGGGCGCGATCACAATTACAAATATATTATTCACAGAACTTTACATATAACCTCCTGAACTCAATCATCTTCTAATAGTTATTGCGGGCAATTATTTCTAATTTTATCTTTTGACCGCAGAATTTTGTCAATGCCTGCGCGACCACGTAAACTACGCGCCAAAGAGTGAACTTTTCAGGAAAAGAGACGTGACGATTAAATTGATTGTCGGCCTTGCCAACCCGGGCGCGGAGTATGCCGCTACCCGCCATAATGCCGGCGCATGGTATGTTGACCTGCTGGCCGATCGCTACCGCGCCCCTCTACGGGAAGAGCCTAAATTCTTTGGCTTTACTTCACGCATTAATCTGGCCGGGGCGGACGTTCGCCTGCTGGTACCGACAACCTTTATGAACCTCAGCGGTAAAGCCGTGGCGGCAATGGCTACCTTCTACCGCATCAACCCCGATGAGGTACTGGTGGCGCATGATGAGCTGGATCTGCCCCCGGGCGTGGCAAAATTCAAGCTCGGCGGCGGTCACGGTGGCCATAACGGCCTGAAGGATATCATCAGCAAATTTGGCAATAACCCCAACTTTCACCGCTTACGGGTAGGAATTGGCCATCCGGGGGATAAAAACAAGGTCGTTGGCTTTGTGCTGGGCAAACCGCCCGCCTCTGAGCAGACGCTGATTGACGACGCCGTTGACGAAGCGGTGCGCTGCACCGAGCTGTGGCTGAAAGAGGATTTGGTGAAGGCCACCAATCGCCTGCACGCTTTTAAGGCCCAGTAGCCCTCAGCGATGCCATTTTTGCCGCGCAGCGCCTCTGTAACGTGTATAATAGGCAAAGCGATTAACTTTTCTGCAATCTGTTTCATCTAACAGGTTGATTATTAAGATATTAAGGTGATGTAAACCATGGGATTCAAATGCGGTATCGTCGGCTTGCCGAACGTCGGTAAATCTACCCTGTTCAACGCGCTGACCAAAGCGGGTATCGAAGCTGCCAACTTCCCGTTCTGTACTATTGAACCAAACACCGGCGTGGTGCCGATGCCGGATCCGCGCCTCGATCAGTTGGCGGAGATCGTTAAGCCGCAGCGTATTCTGCCGACCACCATGGAGTTTGTGGATATCGCCGGTCTGGTTAAAGGCGCGTCCAAAGGCGAAGGCCTGGGCAACCAGTTCCTGACCAACATCCGTGAAACCGAAGCGATCGGTCACGTGGTGCGCTGCTTTGAGAACGACAACATTATCCACGTGAACAACAAAGTGGATCCGGCTGACGATATCGACGTGATCAACACCGAGCTGGCGCTTTCCGACCTGGACACCTGCGAGCGCGCCCTGCAGCGCGTGCAGAAGAGAGCCAAAGGCGGCGATAAAGACGCGAAGGCGGAACAGGCCGCGCTGGAGAAATGCCTGCCACAGCTGGAAAACGCGGGCATGCTGCGTGCGCTAAAAAACCTGACGGATGAAGATAAGGCAGCCATCAAGTACCTGAGCTTCCTGACGCTGAAACCGACCATGTACATCGCCAACGTTAACGAAGACGGTTTCGAGAACAACCCGTACCTGGACAAAGTACGTGAAATCGCTGCTGCGGAAGGTTCGGTAGTGGTTGCGGTCTGCGCCGCCGTTGAGTCCGACATTGCCGAGCTGGACGATGCCGACCGTGACGAGTTCATGGCCGAGCTGGGTCTGGAAGAGCCGGGCCTGAACCGCGTGATCCGCGCCGGTTACGAGCTGCTGAACCTGCAAACCTACTTCACCGCCGGTGTGAAAGAGGTTCGTGCCTGGACTATTCCGGTAGGCGCTACCGCCCCGCAGGCTGCAGGCAAGATCCACACCGATTTCGAGAAGGGCTTTATCCGCGCCCAGACCATCGCCTTTGAAGACTTTATTACCTATAAAGGCGAACAGGGTGCGAAAGAGGCCGGTAAGATGCGCGCCGAAGGGAAAGACTACATCGTGAAAGATGGCGATGTAATGAACTTCCTGTTTAACGTCTAAATAATAACGCGCTCTGCTTCACAATCAAAATCCACGCTCCGGCGTGGATTTTTTGTTTATCTGCTCACTCAAGCCAGGATCGCGTGGCTGCTTATTTAACCACGTCGTTGTCCATATTTGCCCATAGTCTGATTTCCTTGCGGATTACAGTTTTGATGGCTGTACCCGCATCTTATATTTTAATAAGGAGATCATTATGACCGCATCTGTTCCTAACGCCAGCTCCCTTGTCTTCTGGTCCTTACCTAACTATGCAGGATCCTCCCTTGCCGTCGCCCATGGGCAGACCGGCATCGTTGCCTCTTCCGCCTCGTCCTGGCTCGAACGGTCCGTTTCCGTACCCGGTACCGACGGCATGTACACCTTTATCTGGTCCGCCGTTGATACCGGCAACCCAGCCGTGTCCTATGCAGGACATGACGAGCAATATATTAAAGCCAGTCTTCCCTCTATTGAGAATGCTTTCCCCTCCCCCCAGTATCCGCTGCAGTTTCTTGGGATAGACGCCGCTTTTGCCGTCCCGGTTTTTGTGCAGCTATCCGGAGAGTTCACCGCAGAGAATTGCCTCGCCGCCACTGCGCTCGTTCCGGGATCCGCCAACTCGGTAACCACCTTCGCCTCTTCCCGGCACGACGGGGCGCTTGGGTTTATTCAGCCTGTAAATGGTGCGTCTACTCTCGTTTCGCTTATGACCGGAACGCTTTCCGCCACGGATAGCACCGTGCAGTGGGTTGGCGCAGCCTCGCTGATGATCGTTTATGCAGATAACACGGTAACGCTCTCCTCGGCTTCCGGTCTCCCTGATAGCTGGATCTTTAACGCACCCACCCTGCAATCTGACGGCTCCTGGCTCGTTACGCTTTCTGCCGGACAGGCCACCGATAGCGGCACCCTCTTTACTGGTGCAAACTACACCGGCAGCAGCGAGACGTTCTTACCACACGAGTCGCTTCAGGCTAACTCCGGCTCCGGCTGGCTCTGGCGCTCCGCCAGACTTTTAGATATGCCGGTCCTTCTTTATTCCTCTTTTAATCCTGTTGATGCTGCCTACGACTACACTGGCTATCAGCTCATTCGTATGATCCGCGACACGCCGGATTTTGACACCCTCTTTACCGGCAATCTGCCTGCTCAACTGCTCGCGCTTGACCATACCGACGTTCAAATCGTCGTCAACCTCAGCACGACTGCTTCTGAGGATGCCGTAGTTGCTCTGACGCAGGCCTATCCCTCCACCTTTTACGCCGCCGTTACCCGCGGCAATACCGGTTTGCTGGCAATCCTTCCTGCCTCCGGTGACGCGCAGAGCGTTATCGTCCAGTCCGGCGTGCTGAACGCCGATGGCTCAGCTACCTTCTCTCTCTCCGGTGAGCTATCCGTCTCTCTCAGCGGCGGCGTACCGACTATTACTTCCGGTAGCGGCATACCCGCTTACTGGTCATTCAGCGCACCGATGGAGCAGGCCGATGGGACCTGGCTCGTGACTCTCTCCGATGGTGCCGTCGGCGAAGTGACCCTCTACACTGACACAGATTATCAAGGGGAGAGTATGCGGCTAGCTAACGGCGACAGTATCCTGCTGCGCTCTCCGCTATGGCAGTGGAACTGGCAGTCAGCGCGGCTTAACGGCGACGCCCTCTTTAGCCATACCGTCGTGGCTGACGTGGAAAGATTTGATTTCCGTACCTATGCCGACAGCTATGACATCGCCGACGTGGCTGATTTTTCCACGATCTATCCGCTTATCATGGATTCCGCTACCGTTGAGGGCACGGCTCTCGGTGCGGATGAAGTGGTGATACGTATCGCTCTGCTGCCCAATGATACCAGCAAGGCCGCAGTGGCAGTGACCCTTCAGGCCGCTCCCTCCGGGCTGCTGATGCAACCCCTTGCCAGCGTCGCCAACGGTCTGCTTAGCGTCTCGGGCGTGCTTGCCGTACTGAACAAGGCGCAAACCCCTCTCCTCCTGCCCATGCAGGTGGGGGAGATGGATGCCGCAACGGGCATTGTGGCGTGGCAGGTGACCACGACCCTGATTGTCAGCTGGAATGAGGAAGAGCAGCGCCCTGGGCTGGCTCTGGGTGCAGATGCCCCTGACGACTGGGTACTCTACCCTCCCCAGCCTACGGGCATTACCGGTGAGTATCGTGCAGTACTTGGCGGTAATCTTCTGGCTCCGACAGTCATACCGCGTGGACCGCGAGGCGTCACCTATAGCTGCAGTCGAGGGATCCTGATGGCGCAGGATGCAGACACGCTAAAGCTAACAGAAGCACTCTGGCAATATGAGGGTGAAACTACCTCTGTGCGATCCACCTGCTTTACCGACACTGCACCTTATCGTCCGCTGATCCTGCGCAGCGGTCGGGGCCGACGAGCTACGATCCTCCGGCCTGTCAACATCGCCGGAACCTGGGACACTCAGGTTAACAATAACGCCTTTGCTGCACTGACGGACAGCGGCAGCGCTGTAGCCTGGGGCTACAGTAGCCACGGCGGCAGCGTCCCGGCTGACATTGCCTCGCGCTCTGACCTGGTCTCTCTGGCCGGAAACCGGGCTGCCTTCGCCGCCCTGACCAAAACAGGTAGTGTGGTCGCGTGGGGTGACAGTAGATACGGTGGCAGCGTGCCGGCAGACATTGGCTCGCGCAGCGATCTGGTCAGTCTGACCGGGAACGGGAACTGCTTTGCCGCCCTGACCGCCTCGGGTAGCGTGGTCGCCTGGGGGGATTCAGAATATGGTGGTAGCATACCGGCCGACATCGCCTCGCGGACCGATCTGAGTCGTTTGGCCAGCAGTAGTGCTGCCTTTGCCGCGCTGACCACCTCCGGTGGTGTCGTTGCGTGGGGAGGGAGCACTGGCGATGGTGACGTCCCGGAAGAGATTGCTTCACGCACCGATCTGGTTAGCCTCGCTAACACCGCGTCGGCTTTTGCCGCCCTGACCGCCTCTGGCGGTGTCGTGGGATGGGGAAATAGCGGCCCAGGTGGCAAGGTGCCGGCTGAGATTGCCTCACGCACCGACCTGGTCAGCCTGACTGGAAATCAGAACGCTTTCGCGGCATTGACTGCCAGCGGCGGGGTAGTTGCATGGGGGTTGTCCAATAACGGCGGTAGCGTCCCGGCTGAGATCGCCTCACGAACCGATCTTATTGGCGTGGCCGGCAGCGCTTATGTCTTTGCCGCGCTTACTGCATCCGGTAGCGTAGTGACATGGGGCAATAAGGATTATGGTCAGTTTGTGCCTGACGATATTGCCTCCCGTACCGATCTGGTCAGCATTACCGGAAGCTGGGGCGCTTTCGCGGCTATTACAGCATCAGGTGATGTCGTCACCTGGGGTTCAACGTTAAGCGGCGCGACTGTTCCCGCCGACGTCGCCCCTCTGTTGACCGGGGTGGTAGCGATATACACTAATATGAATAACTTTCTTGCTCTTAAAGCCGATAATAGCGTCGTGGTGTGGGGCGTAGACGCTTCAGGCAATAGCGATAATATTCCCTCTTCACTGCAGGGAAATATCTCGTATATAAAATAGCGATCAACGTTCGGGGCGGATTTTTCCGCCCTTTTTACTCTGTAGAAGGCTGCCTGAGCTGCTTAACCATCCGCCATCTAAACCACAGCTGGGCTATCAGAATCACTATTCCACCGGTAATCTTCTGCATCGGCAGTTTCTCCCCGTACCAGATTGCCGCCGCAATCACCGTCAACAGCGGCTCCAGCACCATGATAATGGCCGCATTGGCGACGGCGGCATGCTTCTGCCCCTGAAGCTGAAGGCCAAAGCGCAGGCTGGTGGCGATCAGGATACTGGCCAGCAGCCACATCGCGGTGGTAGCGGTAAATGGCTGGCTCCACGTCTCCGTCACGGCGGACAGCACCAGCCCCACAACCCCCGTCATGCCCAGCTGCACTGCCGTCAGCGGCAGCAGCGGCACCTCTCTGGCGCAGCGGCTGGTGTAACAGAAAGAGATCGACTGCACCACGGCGGTCAGCAGAAACCACCCCTGGCTGGCATGAAACGAGACTGGAAACTGCAGGCTCAGCAGCCCTAACCCGACGAAGGCCAGCGGCAGACACTCCCAGTAGGCGCGGGCAGGCCGGACCTTCATCATTCCCCACGCCACCAGCGGCACGAACAGCATCGACAGGCTCATGATAAATGCGCCTTCGCCCAGCGAGGGGGTGGTAGAAACGGAGTAGATCCACAGGCACATGGTCAGTGCCATCCAGCCACCGCTAATAAGTACCCTTATTATCTGTTCACGTGGGATGCGCTGCCCCCGGCAGAACGGCAGCAGAACCAGGGCAGCACAGCCAAAACGTAGCCCCAGGAAGGCAAAAACCGGCATCCCGGAGATGCCTTCCCGGGAGAAGATCCAGCCGCAAGCGGCGATAAGGGTGACCATAACGAGAAGTACATCAGCCTGCCGCTGCGGGTTCATTGAAATATTCATCACTACAAACAGATATAAAAAACGGTTGTGTCATCATAGTGCTAACGACATCAATTAAATAGATCGTTAGCAGGCGAAAGATTAATCCCTGTACTTTAGGTGGGTTATTTATTGCTATGGTTAGCTTCAGATTAAGCTGATATTGCCACTATTTTCGGCAAAACCAGTAATTATCGCCAAAAAGTTGCACCCAGCGCCTATTTTATTTATGGTGTACCCCCGCTGCTAATTGTGGCGAATTAATCATCATTTGCATCTTATAGCTTTCATTTCCTTTGATATTGGTTTTACGGCTGCGAAAGCTATAAGGTTGCGCCATCCACACTCATGGGGAGTTTATGAGCAACGGAACGACGTTAAACCAGCAACAAAATCACGCTTCACCAGGGAATGAATTAACCGTAGATGACATCACCGTTATTGATAGCGGCCTGCTTAAAAAGGCCGTCGGCGCAGCCGCGCTCGGTAACACCATGGAGTGGTTCGACTTTGGGGTCTACAGCTATCTGGCCGTAATCATCGGTCAGGTCTTCTTCCCGGGTGCCAGCAGCACCGCGCAGCTGATCGCCTCCTTCGGCACCTTTGCTGCCGCCTTCCTCGTGCGTCCTATCGGCGGGATGGTGTTTGGCCCGCTGGGGGACCGCTTCGGTCGCCAGAAGATCCTCGCCCTGACGATGATTATGATGTCGGTGGGCACCTTCTCTATCGGCCTGATCCCCGACTACGACAGCATTGGCATCGCCGCACCGATCCTGCTGCTGCTGGCGCGTCTGGTGCAGGGCTTCTCTACCGGCGGCGAGTATGGCGGAGCCGCAACCTTTATTGCCGAGTACTCCACCGACAAACGCCGCGGTTTTATGGGCAGCTTCCTGGAGTTTGGTACCCTCGGCGGCTATCTGCTGGGGGCCAGCCTGGTGACGATCATGATCGCCGTTCTGCCCACCGAGGCGATGCACTCCTGGGGCTGGCGTATTCCCTTCTTCCTTGCTGCACCGCTGGGGCTGTTTGGCCTCTACATCCGGCTGAAGCTGGAGGAGACCCCGGCGTTTAAGGATCATATGGATAAGCAGGAGGCGCTGGAGCACAGCAAGCCACAGCTTAGCCTGCTCCAGATGCTGAACAAACACCGTAAGCAGATCCTGAAGTGCATTGGGCTGGTACTGGTGTTCAACGTCTCTAACTACATGCTGACCTCCTACATGCCAAGCTACCTGACCAGCGTACTGGGCATGAGCGAGCTGACCGGCCTGCTGCTGGTAATGGTGATCATGTTTGTGATGATGCCGTTGACCCTGGCCTGGGGCTACTGGACCGATCGCATCGGCCGCCGCCCGGTCATTGCTCTTGGCGCGGCCGGACTGATCCTGCTGGCGATCCCGAGCTTTATGCTCATTGGCTCCGGCAATATGCTGGCGGTATTTGGCGGGCTGGTTATTCTTGGCGTGCTGCATACCTGCTTCAGCGGCACTATGCCTGCGACGCTTCCTGCCCTGTTCGTAACCGATATCCGCTATAGCGCCCTGGCAATTGGCTTTAACCTCTCGGTCTCGCTTTTCGGGGGTACCACGCCGCTGGTCACCGCCTGGCTGGTGGATACCACGCACAACGTGATGATGCCAGCTTACTATATGATGGGCGCGGGGATTATCGGTCTGATTACCGTCCTGACCCTGCGTGAGACGGCACAGAAGCCACTGAGCGGCTCCTCCCCAGCGGTGGCAACGCATGCCGAGGCGCACCGTCTGATTGATAAGCTGCGCAAGCAGAAGCGCAGTAAGCATCTGCAAGCGCAGATAGCGAGTAAGTAATAAAACGTAAAACCCACGTCCGCGTGGGTTTTTTACTGCTCCTGCAAATTGTCCGACCCAACGCCGCCGATAAACGGTAGCCGCAGACGCAGAGGCGTAAAGTCGAGACCGACGTTAAGCCCGAGAACGTTAAGCTCGAACCCCTCTTCTGCCCCCAGGGTCACTCCCGCTACGCCCAGCAGCGATATTTGCAGGCCGCGCCCCGACGGCGGCAAGCCGATGGGGCGATAGAGCGGACGATAGTCTTTTCCTACGGCGTTGGCCGGCAGGTCGAGCCTGAGGTCTGGCACTTCCCGCCCGATATGAGCGATAAAGGTGTTGCTGTTGGGACCCGGCCACGCGTGATAGGTGGTCGGCCACGGATAGGAGGCAATCGCCGCCTCAATCTGCGGGATCATCGCTTCGGCTTCTGGCCCACGACGATCCACCAGCAGGCGCGGTCTGGACCCGTACCAGTAACCATCGGCAAGATTACGGTCACGGCGCACCTTATCACCGCTGCCCCAGCTAATCACCTCGTAGCGGGTATAGCGATCCTCTCCGGCACGCTTGAAGATGATCCACGGATGCACTGCCACCGCCCCTTTCCAGCCGTAGGTGGGCGCAGCGTAGACCTGCACGATCGCCAGCCGGGCAAACTTTAGCGGATCGGGGGCGATGCCGGAGGAGTCACGCCGGGCGGACCACCACCCCTCGCTGGCTTTTGCGTCGCGCTGGCTTACCGCCTGGGCGAGGCTGGCGACGAGAGAGAGCAGAATAATACACAGCAGACTCAATAGAACTGTTTTGAGAGCGATCATGGCACCTGTTTGGGAAATAAAAAAACGGCGGGAGTTGGCCTATTCTACCGCCGTTTTTTTGGCCAGCAAGCGCTGTGCTTAATATATCACCAAACTTTACGCTGGCTTAAACCTCCAGCCCGGCGCGGAACTGGCCCCACCTTAGCACCGAGTTGACGCCAATGGAGAGGAACGGCTCTGGTGGGGTTTTGTTCGGTCCCGGCGATGCCACCAGGAAATCGATCAGCTCATTGCGCTCCCCGGCGATCATATCCGCCAGCAGCTTGCCGGTAGCGGTACCGCGGGTAATACCCAGTCCGTTACAGCAGAGCGCGCCGTAGACGTTCGGCGCCAGCTGGCCGAAGAAGCCTTCGTGGTTATCCGACAAGCAGATCGCCCCGCTCCATGAGTATTCAAAATCGACCTCAGAGAGCGTCGGGAAGCGGCGCTCAAAGGATTTGCGATGCGTGTCGATATAGCCCTTCAGGAGCCGTTCACGCGGACGGCCGTCCGGCTGGAAGCTGAAGCTGTTGCGGATCAGGATGCGATTATCCACGGTGCGGCGCACCGTGCTGCCAAACGGATGCGCCGGAATAACGCCCCACACCGGCTTGCCGGCAAGCCTTGCCTGCTCTTCGCTGCTTAGCGGACGGGTCAGGCTGCCGTAGAGAAAGGTGGGCAGCAGGCGGCCGCGCAGGAAACCAAAGTGTGCGGCAAAAGCGTTATTGGCAAGGATCAGCTTATCGGCGGTAATGCTGCCCCTGTCATGCACCAGGGTCACCTTCTCGCCGTAGTCAATGGAGGCGATGGGGGTGTTCTCATAGAGAGTAACGTTAGCAGGCAGGCTATCCGCCAGCCCTTTTACCAGCGCCGCGGGCTGCAACAGGATGGTGCCGGGAATATAGAGCGCCTGCTTATAGTAAGAGGTACCGATATGGTCCGGCAGATCCCGCCCGGCGATCATCTGCGATTCGCGGCCAATCTTCTCCAGCCCGCTGCGGTATGCCTCAAGGATGGCAATGCCCTGATCGCCTACCGCCGCCTGGTACTTGCCGGAATCTGACATCTGACACTCAATGCCGTGCTCCTTAACGATGGCACGCAGAGTGTTCTGGCCCAGGGTGTTGAGCTTGAGGATCAGGTTCGCGGTCTTTACGTCACCGATGTAATCTTTCGCCCCGATGTCGTGCGGCACATCAATGGCAAAGCCAGCGTTGCGCCCGGAGGAGCCAAAACCCACCTCCTGCGCCTCGATCAGCACCACTTCATCCTCCGGGAAGTTGAGCGCCAGCTGGCGGGCAGCGGCCAGTCCGGTTAGCCCGGCCCCGACAATCGCCCAGCGGGCGTGCTTGTGTCCCTCATGGGCAGGACGCGGGGTACGTTTTTTACTGGTGTGATACCAGCCCGGCAGGGCGTCGTCAGAAGGCAGAGAGGTGATCTTTTGCACGGTCGTTACTCCGGTATGTTACAGGAATGTGTTATATGAATATCTCCTGTATATTTTATGTATACAATATGTATAAAAAACATGACGCGCGTAGCAAAATTGCACTCTGCGAAAAAAAAGAAAAACGTGGCTGGAGAGGGGTGAAATGCAGGCGTGGCGGAGCCTGCCGGCGAGCGCCAGCAGGCTTAAAACGGTATTTAGCGGTTGCCTTCCGGCGTCTGGATCAGATGGTCCGCTTTCAGCCCCTGGGGAGCGATAAAGATCTCCATATTGACCCGGGACAGCTCCCAGTGCTCAAATACCAGATCGACAACAGCCTGTTCATCCCGCGCCTCAATGGCGGCAATAAAGGCATCGTGATGATCCGCCGCGAGCTGCAAACGCTGCTCCATATCGTCATCCTGCGGGCGGAAAAAGGTATGGCCGATGCGGCAGTGATCGATCAGCAGACGCCCCAGGCTGGGTTGCAGATAAGGGTTGCCCGCCATCTCCCCCATCAGCTCATGGAAGCGGTTGTTCTCCAGCGCCAGCGCCTCGGCGTCATGGGTCTGCACCGCCTTACGAAAACGCTTCTGCGTCTCCTTAAGGGCCTTGAGCTGAGCAGGCTTGTAGTTCTGCACCGCAAGTCGCCCGGTGGCGGCGTAGATCATCGGCGCGACAAGGAAGAAGTTGCGCAGCGTTGAGTGGCTCATCGGGATCACACGCACGCCGCGCTTCTCAACGATTTCGAGATAGCCCTCACCGGCCAGCCGCTGGAAAACCTCTCTCACCGGCGTTCGGGACAGGCCGTACTGCGCGGTGAGGCTGGCTTCATCCAGCAGCTCATCCGGGTCGAGCTCCATCGTTAAGATAAGACGCTTTAGATCCTCATAGAGCGCCGCTTTACCCGTTCTCATTGTCGCCTCCTGGAAATGCCCTGTGCATATTGAGTGTGATAGTGATTAACCTACAGAAAAAGCCTGTATACCGCAAAAATAGTTAAAAAATTCACACCCCACACAAGGCGATGTTTTCACAGGAGATCGTCCTCCGATCCTTATGCCTCTTCCGTTGGCACATCGATCCAGATGGTCTTCAGCTCCGTGTACTGATCGAGGGCGAAGACAGACTTGTCGCGTCCGCCAAAGCCGGACTGCTTGTAACCGCCAAACGGCGTAGTGGCATCGCCTTCGCCAAAACAGTTAACGGTCACCGTTCCGGCTCGAATCGCACGCGAGACGCGGATCGCCCGGTTGAGTTTACCGGTATAGACCGATGCTGCGAGGCCATACGGGGTATCGTTGGCCAGCGCCAGCGCCTCGGCTTCTGTTTTGAAGGTGGTGACGCAGAGGACCGGCCCGAAGATCTCCTCCCGGAACAGCGCGCTTTGCGGGGTAACGCCATCGATGATGGTGGGCTGGACGTAGATCCCCTGCTCGGTGTCGCCGCCCTGCACGATACGTAGCCCCTCCTTGCGTGCGGTATCGAGATAACCGCTGACTTTGCTGAAATGCTCCGGGGAGATCATCGTTCCCAGCTTGTTCTGCGGATCGCTGGGGTTTCCCATCCGCCACTCGCCGATCTGCCCGGCAATAATAGCCAGCAGCGTCTCCTTGATCCCCTCCTGCACCAGCAGGCGCGAGGTGGCTGAGCAGTTCTCGCCCATATTCCAGAAGGCACCGTTAAGCACGTGCCCGGCCACGGCGGAGAGATCCTCGGCGTCGTCAAAGACGAGAGCCGGGTTTTTGCCGCCGCACTCCAGCACCACTTTCTTAAGGTTGGACTCCGCAGCATAGTGCAGGAAGCGTCGTCCGGTAGCGGTTGAGCCGGTAAAACTCACCATATCGATATCCGGATGCAGGCCAATTGGCTCCCCGACCTCTTTCCCGGTCCCGGTCACGATATTCAGCACTCCTGCCGGGACACCAGCCTGACACGCCAATTCCGCGACCCGGAGCGCGGTGAGCGAGGTCTGCTCGGCCGGTTTCACTACGACTGAACAGCCTGCCGCCAGCGCCGGGCCGATCTTCCAGGCCAGCATCAGCAGCGGGAAGTTCCACGGCAGCACGCAGCCCACGACGCCGATCGGCTCACGCACCACCAGCGCCATGGCGCTGTTGCCTACCGGCGCGGTGTGGTCATAGAGCTTATCGATCGCTTCCGCATGCCAGCGCAGTACGTGAATGGTTTCCGGCACGTCCACCGCCAGACACTCGCTGACCGGCTTGCCGCTGTCGAGGCTCTCCAGCACTGCCAGAGGGTTAATCTCCTGCTCCATCAGATCGGCCAGCTTTAGCAGCACGGCTTTCCGCTCGCCTGGCGCCAGTTTGCACCAGCTTCCGGCCTCGAAGACGGCACGGGCAGCACTCACCGCTGCGTCAACGTCACTGGCGTCACAGGCGGCGATATTCGCCAGATGCTCGCCCGTGGCCGGGTTGGTGGTCGCCAGGGTATTGCCCGAGGCAGCCGCCGTAAAGCGACCGTTGATAAAGGCCTTGTCCGGCAGGGGCAGATCCCGCGCCAGGGTTGTGACATCATTTAACGTCGAGAGCTGCTGCATAGATCCTCCTTACGCTGCCGCCACGTTGCGCTTAACATCAGCGATGATAGTTTGCAGCTGGGCCTTCTCTTCTTCATTGAGATCCAGCAGCGGAGCGCGAACCTGGCCCGAGCGCAGACCGTTCAGCTCGCAGCCGTAGCGGATAGACTGGACGAATTTGCCCCCGTCGAGGAAGTTCATCAGCGGCATCATCGCCGCCATGATTTTGCGGCCTTTCTCGAAGTTCTTCTCTACCACGCAGGCTTCATAGAGCGCCACATGCTCGCGGGGAATAAAGTTCGAACCGGCACAAACCCAGTTGCGCGCCCCCCAGGCGAAGAACTCAAGAGCCTGATCGTCCCAGCCGCAGGAGAGAGCGATATTCGGGAACTTACAGGCCAGCAGGTGCAGATTGTTAAAATCGCCCGAGCTCTCTTTGATCGCCACCACGTTAGGAGACTTACTGACTTCGTTGAAGTAGGTCTCCCCCATAGTGATGCCCATGCGGCCCGGGTAGTTGTAGAGCATGATCGGCAGCCGGGCAGCGTTATCGACGGTCAGCGCGTGGTGGGCGTTCTCCAGCTCGGTGGGCAGCGCATAGGGTGGTGAGGTCACCAGGATCGCGTCGGCTTTGGTCTCCCGGGCATGCTTCGCATAGTGCACAGCATCTTCGGTGCGGGTTGCGCCGGTGCCCACGATCAGCGGCAGACGGTTGCCAATCACCTGACGGGCGTGCTCGACCAGCGCCATCCGCTCCTCTGCGCTCTGAGCATAGTACTCACCGGTGGAGCCACCGATGATAATGCCGTGAACGCGTGCCTCAATCAGCGACTCCAGCACTTCAGCAAAGCGTGCAAAATCAATGCTGCCGTCAGCGGCGTAAGGGGTGATTGCCGGGGTGTAGATACCTTCGAATGTCAACACGATTACCTCCAGGGTAGAAACTTATGATCATGACTGCCTGCTTACTGGCAGGGGCAGGATGCGTTTGTTAAAAATTTGCACTCAGGAGCGACCGGGGTCAATGGGTGAAAAAAATTTGTATACATGATGAATACAAAGGAAATACGATTTAATAGGATATTTTTACCGTAATTAAAAAATTACACATTAAATATCAATGAATTAAAATGACATGCGCCACGTAGTAATTTTCTATATAAATTCCGATAACGATCACATTCCATGATTCTGGCCTCCCGGGGCGTATTTACACCGTCAATCTGAAGGCATAGTTTTAATCCTGCATTTAACCAGAATTTAACAGAACGGCAGTTCGTCAGCGCAGCTTGTGACCGAATTGTAAACAGCGGAATGGTAAACAGAGGTAGAGGGTTATGCCCCAGAAGAAAGCGACACTCATTGGATTCATTGCCATCCTGCTGTGGAGCGCCATTGTAGGATTGATTAAAAGCGTCAGCGAAGGCTTTGGTCCCGTCGGCGGTGCAGCGCTGATCTATACCTGTAGCGCGGTGCTGCTGCTCTGTACCATCGGTTTTCCAAAGATCCGCCGCTTTCCCGTCAGCTATCTGATCCTCGGCAGCGTGCTGTTTGTCTGCTACGAACTCTGCCTGTCGCTGTCGCTGGGCTTTACCCACAGCGGTCGCCAGGCCATTGAGGTGGGCATGGTGAACTATCTCTGGCCGAGTATGACTATTCTGCTATCGGTTATTGTTAACCGCCAGAGAACCAGCCCGTTGATTATTCCGGGTATTATTTTAGCCATCGCCGGAATAGGCTTTGTGCTGGGCGGCGACCAGGGCTTTTCATTCGCTGAAATGGCAAATAACGTAATGGATAACCCGTTAAGCTATGGCCTGGCCCTCAGCGGCGCAATTATCTGGGCAATATATTGTGTGGTAACGAAAATTATTGCCGAGGGAAATAACGGCATCACCCTGTTCTTTATTTTAACGGCGTTAACCCTGTGGGTGAAATTCCTCTCGTCGCCGCAGCCTGAATTTGTTATCACCTGGCATGCAGGGATCAGCCTGCTGTTCGCTGCTATCGCCATGGGCTTTGGCTACGCCGCCTGGAACGTCGGCATCCTCCATGGCAACGTCACGGTGCTGGCGGCGGCGTCGTACTTTATTCCTATTGTCTCGGCGGTGCTGGCAGCGTTTATACTCCACTCTCACCTGACGGTCTCTTTCTGGCAGGGCACCGCCATGGTCTGTCTGGGATCGCTGCTCTGCTGGTGGTCAACCCGCACCGTAGTAGCAAAAAAGCTCTCTAATGAAGTGACATAATTTTTAAATAGCAGGGAGTCATCGTTGTAACGCATTAATTATAAGAGTGTGGCAAGACCCATTATTTATTACGTGTGTTTTATCCGATTCGAATTTATCTGGCCTACATGAATTCCGTGCGCGTTGTAATAAAAGTTAATAGCTAACTTTTATTTTACAACGCCGTGGAAGACAGGAGTTACTATGTCAAATACCATTTCTGTTGAAGACGTACCGCTTAACCGTTTCCACCGGTTGCTCACCGTTCGCTCCGGCGGAGGATCGTTTGTTGATGGTTATGTTCTGAGTATTATCGGCATTGCCATGACAAAAGTCTCCCCCGCGCTGGGACTAAGCGCCTTCTGGGAGGGGATGATCGCCGCCTCGGCGCTGATTGGCATCTTCTTTGGCGGCTTTATCGGCGGTGCTCTTACTGACCGCCTGGGTCGCCGTCTGCTCTACTTCGTTGGTCCGACGCTGTTTATCGTCTGCTCGCTGGCCCAGTACTGGGTCCAGAGCGGTGAGATGCTCTTTGCCCTGCGCTTCCTCAACGGCGTCGCGGTGGGTATTGAGTACCCGGTTGCGACGGCCTTCCTGGTTGAATTTCTGCCGAAGAAAAACCGCGGCCCCTGTCTCGCCACCCTGACTATCCTCTGGTTCGCCGGGGCCGCTACCGCCTATCTGGTGGGGGAAGCGCTCCTTAACTTTGGCGGCCCGGAAGCCTGGCGTCTGACCCTTGCCAGCACCGCCGTTATCGGCGCCCTGCTGTTCCTGGTACGTCTGGGAACGCCAGAGTCGCCGCGCTGGCTGATCGGCAAAGGCCGCCACGCTGAAGCGGAGGTGATTATTCGCCGCGTCTACGGGGCTGACTTCGGCCTGCAAAACCTGCCGGCACAGGCCGAGAGCAAAAACCTCTCCTTCGTTAACCTGCTGCACTCCGGCTACGGCAAGCGCATGGCTTTCGTGACCATCTTCTGGACCTGCTCGGTGATCCCGGTCTTTGCCGTCTACGCCTTTGCGCCGAAGGTGCTGGAGGCGCTGCATCTGAGCGGCGGCTGGGCCTCTTACGGCTCTATCGCCATTACGCTGCTGTTCGTGGTGGGATGCATCATCGCGACCCGGCTGGTCAACACCTTAGGCCGCCGTAAGCTGCTGCTGCAGAGCTTCCTGTGGTCCGGGCTGGCGCTGCTGCTGCTGGGTCTGCTGCGCGACGGTCCGTCGATGATTATCCTGCTGATGTTTGGTGCCTACGCCCTGTTTATTGGTGGCGCACAGGTACTGCAGCTGGTCTACCCCAACGAGATCTTCCCGACGGAGATCCGCGCCGGGGCGGTTGGCGTAGGTACCTCCCTGTCGCGCATTGGCGCAGCGGTAGGAACCTGGCTGGTGCCGGTCTCGTTACAGACTCTGGGGATCGGTTCAACAATGTACATCGCCGCCGCCATTACCTTTGTCGGGCTGATCGTCTCCTGGTTCCTTGCCCCTGAGACCAACGCCCGCAGCCTGGAAGATGCGGCCGCGCTGGATGATGAGCAACCGCGCAAGGTGCGCGCGCCGGGCCAGATGCCGAAACGCAGCGTGCTGCAAAAAATGTAAACGTAACGCCGGGCGGCGCGAGCTTGCCCGGCCTGCGAAACGACAGAACCCTCGCCCTACTCCTTCACCAGCTTCTCGACTACTCTGCGGCGCTTCCTGAACGAGCTGGGCGTCTCACCGTACTGCTTACGAAACCAGGCAATCAGATGCGAGGCATCCGAAAATCCGGTGGCGGTGGCAATGGCGTTGATGCTGTTGCTGGAGTCGGCCATCAGCTTTCGCGCCTGCTCCAGGCGCATCCGCCGCCAGTAGACAGCAGCCGAGTGACCCGTACACTGGGTAAAGATCAGGTTGAGCTGACGGAACGTCACCCCCGCGAACCCGGCCACGTCGGCCAGCGGCACCGGCGAATCGAGATGGTGGCGCATAAAGGCGATCACTTTGCTCACCAGCTCGTTCTCATAGATGTCCGGCTGGCTGAGCCTCTCCTTCTGCTTCGCCTTTGCCCCCGGCATGGCGGCGTCATCCACCAGCAGATATTTAAGCACCTTTTGGGTGCGCACCAGCCCGCAGTGGTGACGGATCAGATCCGCTGCCAGATCGATGGCGGTTCCGCCCGGGCAGGAGATGATGCCGCCATCTTTGATGTAGGTTTTATCGATCACCGGAATGGCTTTTGGAAAGCGCATTTTGAACTCATCCCGGGTCGTAAAATGGATTGCGCAGTGGCGACCATCCAGTAGTCCCGCACTGCCCGCGACAAAAGCCCCGCTGCACAGGGTTATAATGGGAATATTACGCGCGTGCAGATCCTGCAACGCCTGCAGCAGCCAGGCCGGGGAGTGCCTCGTCTCCTCCAGCAGCCCTCCTGCGACCACGAAGTAGTCCCACTCCTTACTGAAATCGAGTTTCGCCGTTGGCGATACCGGCAGGCCGCAGCTGGCGGTCACCGGCTGGTCATCACAGGTCATCCACTCCCAGCGGCAGAAGATCTGGCGGCTGGAGAAAGACTCATCCGCTGCAAAGCGCAGGGACTCCACCAGCCCCGCTACAGAGGCCAGGGTGAACTGTTTCATCAGCAGAAAACCGATGGTGAGATCGGGTTTCGGCTCAACGTTGCTTTCAGGGGCTATCCGGTGCGGCATCGTCATCAGGCTCCTGTAGTCCACTCAGCTTGCTCAGCAGACGTTTGAGATCGGCAATATCCTGCGCATCCAGACCGGCGGTGAGGGTCGCCTCCGCGCGCTTCGCCTGCTCAATCATCCGCTCCAGCATCGCCTCGCCTGCAGCGGTCATCGAGACCAGCTTACGCCGACGGTTAGCGGGATCGGTCTGAACCTGCAGCAGGCCGCTTTTGCTCATCCGATCGATCACGTAGGTGCCGGTGGCTTTATCAAACCCGGCGCGGTTACCGAGGGTTTGCTGATCGCAGGAGGTCTCTTCTTTCAATACTACAAGTATGGCGTATTGCACGGCAGACAGTCCGGTATCGACGTTTTGCGTCCAGTGGAGGGTCGTGCGCTGCCCTGCCCGACGCATCAGGTGCATTAATGAACAGTCGCCATGCGGCCACAGGGGCGCAGCAACAGTGGGGTAGCGATTTTCCGCCATCGGCTCTCTTGACTCCTTCTCTTGACTCCGGGACACGAGCAATCATATAGTTCGAACACTAACAGTTTGAACTCAAACTGTACCACAAAGGCTCCACAACGGCTGAAGGAGAGCCAGATGAAATACTATAACGACTTAAGAAGCTATATCGACGCCCTCGACGCGATGGGTGACATTATGCACGTTACGCGCGAGGTAGACTGTGATTTTGAACCAAGCGCCATTACCCGCCGCAGCTATGAGATCCACTCTCCAGCACCGCTATTCCACAACGTCGCTGGCGTAGACACCGGGTTTCGCCTGTTTGGCGCTCCGGCGGGCCTCTCGTCCCGCGCCGAGATGCCCTATGCCCGTGTAGCGATGTCACTGGGGCTGGATCCGGCTGCCAGCGGCCCGGAGATTGTCGAAGCCCTCTATGACGCGCGCCAGCAACCGGGTATTCCGCCGGTACGCGTCGAGCGGGACGCCGCGCCGTGTCAGCAGAATATCCTGCGCGGGGACGATGCTAACCTCGATCGCTTCCCTATCCCCTTCGCCCATGATAAAGACGGCGGCCGCTACGCCAATACCTGGGGGACGCTGATTGTCAAAACCCCGGACGGAAAATGGGTTAACTGGTCTATCGCCCGGGTAATGAAGGTCGATGGTAAACGGATGGTGGGGCTGATGGTGCCGAGCCAGCATATCGGCCAGATCTGGACCCAGTGGGTGGAGCGCGGTGAACCCATGCCCTACGCGCTGGTGCAAGGCCCGGCCCCGGCTATCTCCTGTGTATCCGGGATCCCTATTCCAACCCAGGCCGACGAAGCGGACTATATCGGCACCCTGGCAGGCGAGCCGGTGCCGGTGGTGAAAGCGGTCAGCCTCGATCTCGACGTTCCCGCCACGGCAGAAATTGTTATTGAAGGCCACGTCTCCATCAGCCGCGACTGCCAGGAAGGTCCCTATGGTGAATATGGCGGCTATCTTGGGGAGGGCTCCTCTGCCCAGCCGACCTTCCACGTCGAGACCATTACCCACCGCGACGATCCGATCTGGCCGATGTCGATCACCGGCCGCCCCACCGACGAGTCTCATACCCTGTGGGCTATTGGGCTGGCCGCAGATGCGTTGACCCATCTGCGTGAGGCGCAGCTGCCGGTAAAAACCACCTGGATCCCCGAGGACTCAACCGTGCACTGGCTGCTGGTAGTGATGCCGGAGAACTGGCGCGATCTGCTGCCGGGCGTCTCCAGCGAAGCGCTGACCCAGCGCATCGGCGAAGTGCTGTTTAAAACCGATGCGATGGTGTTTATTCCCAAGGTTTACGTGGTGGATGACGATTTCGATCCGACCAATTTGCGTGAAGTGGTCTGGGCATTATCAACCCGCGTCCACCCGGTTGGCCGCCGGGCAATTTTTGATGACCAGCGCGTGATCCGCCTGCCGCAGTGCTATGACGAAGCGGAGTATGTCGCAGGTAAAGGAGCGAAGGTCGTGTTTGATACGCTGCAAACCACCCGCCACCTGCACGCCTCGTTTGAACAGGGCTACCCAGAAGAGGTGCGTCAGCGCGTGCTTAAGCACTGGTAACGCTACGCCCCTGGCTTGCATATACAAAAGCCAGGGGTAATTTTTGTCTCAACGCCTACTATTATTTAGCGCACGTATAAAAATAACGCTATTGATGTGGAGGCAATTATGAGCAATCAGAGCAATGAAGCGGACAGCGGGCCGTATGATTTCAGCGTAACCCGTCGGGTGTTGATCAAGGCCAGCGCCGCGTCTGCGGCGGCGGCGGCTATTTCACCCTCCGTGGCGCTCAGCGCCGGGGAGCCTCCGGTAACGCCACCGCCTGAAACGATGCCGGTCTCGTTTAAGGTAAACGGTGAGGTTCGCCAGCTGGAGCTGGATACGCGTACCACTCTGCTGGACGCCCTGCGTGAACATCTGCACCTTACCGGCAGCAAAAAAGGGTGCGATCACGGTCAGTGCGGAGCCTGCACGGTTATCGTTGACGGCCGTCGCCTTAACGCCTGCCTGACTCTCGCCGTCATGCACCAGGATGCTGAGATCACCACCATTGAAGGTCTGGGCACCCCGGATAACCTGCACCCGATGCAGGCCGCCTTTGTGAAACACGATGGCTTTCAGTGCGGCTACTGCACGCCGGGGCAGATCTGCTCCTCGGTGGCGGTACTGAAAGAGATTGAGGCGGGCATTCCCAGCCACGTCACATTGGATCTGGTCTCTGCCCCCCAGGCAACGCCGGATGAGATCCGCGAGCGGATGAGCGGTAATATCTGCCGCTGCGGAGCCTATGCCAATATCCTCGCTGCGATTGATGACGCTGCCGGAGGCCTGAAATCATGAAGGCCTTTACCTATGAGCGCGTCACCACCCCTGCCGAAGCGGCAGCCAGCGCCGGGCGCACGCCCCACGCTAAATTTATCGCAGGCGGTACCAACCTGCTCGATCTGATGAAGCTGGAGATTGAAGCCCCGCTGCACCTTATCGATATCAACAGCCTGGCGCTGGATAAGATCGAGGCAACCGCCGACGGCGGCCTGCGCATCGGCGCGCTGGTGCGCAATACCGATCTGGCTGCCGATGAGCGTGTGCGCCGCGACTACGCCGTGCTCTCCCGGGCGCTGCTGGCCGGGGCCTCCGGGCAGCTGCGTAACCAGGCCACAACGGCGGGCAATCTGCTCCAGCGCACCCGCTGCCCCTACTTCTACGACACCAACCAGCCCTGCAATAAACGCCTCCCCGGCAGCGGCTGCGCGGCGCTGGAGGGGTTCAGCCGCCAGCTTGCGGTGGTCGGCACCAGCAGAGCCTGCATCGCTACCCATCCCAGCGACATGGCCGTTGCTATGCGGCTGCTCGACGCGGTGGTAGAGACGGTGCGTCCGGATGGCCAGACGCGGGCGATCCCGATCGCTCAGTTCTACCGCGCGCCGGGCAATACGCCGCACATCGAAACGAACCTTGCTCCAGGAGAGCTGATCACCGCCGTGATCCTGCCGCCGCCGCTGGGCGGAACCCATATCTACCGTAAGGTAAGGGATCGCGCCTCCTACGCCTTCGCGCTGGTCTCCGTCGCCGCCATCGTGCAGCAGGACGGCAGCGGCCGGGTAGCGCTGGGCGGTGTAGCACACCAGCCCTGGCGGCGGGACGATGCCGATGCGGCGGTGGCTCAGGGGGCGCAGGCGGTCTATGACCGACTGTTTGCCGAGGCCCAGCCGACCCATGAAAACGCGTTTAAATTAACCCTGGCGAAGCGCACTATCGCCTCGGTGCTGGCAGAAGCGAGGGCATAGAGCGATGAAATTTGATAATCCCGCCACAGAAAACCCTATCGACCGCATGAAGGTGGTTGGCCGTCCGCACGATCGCATTGATGGCCCGCTGAAAACCAGCGGCACCGCGCATTACGCCTACGAGTGGCATGACAAAGTGCCCAACGCCGCCTATGGCTACGTAGTCGGGGCGGGGATCGCGAAGGGGCGAATTAGCAGCATTAACATCCAGGCTGCCCGCAGCGCGCCCGGCGTGCTGGCGGTGGTTACCGCCGACAACGCGGGGAAACTGGGTAAAGGCGAGAAGAATACCGCCATTCTGCTCGGCGGCCCGGCGATCCAGCACTATCACCAGGCGATTGCCGTCGTAGTGGCAGAAACCTTTGAGCAGGCGCGGGCGGCGGCGGCGCTAATCGAGGTGGATTACCAGCGGGATCGGGGCGAATACGATTTAGCCGACGTGAAACCCAGCGTGACCGCGCCGCAGGAGGATCAACCGGACAGCGTGACCGGCGATTTTGCTACCGCCTTCGCCTCATCTCCGGTCAAGCTTGACG
The DNA here is from genome assembly GCA_032055545.1 of Pseudescherichia sp. Lineage (GTDB taxonomy): Bacteria > Pseudomonadota > Gammaproteobacteria > Enterobacterales > Enterobacteriaceae > Pseudescherichia. The sequence goes on from DAMBQR010000029.1 coordinate 33,517, forward strand.
CAACCTATACCACGCCGGATCAGAGCCATATGGCGATGGAGCCGCACGCCTCTATGGCGGTTTGGGAGGGGGATAAGCTCACCGTCTGGACCTCTAACCAGATGATTGACTGGTGCCGCTCCGACCTCGCGCTAACGCTGAATATGCCAAAAGAGAAGATCCGCGTGCTGTCGCCCTACATCGGCGGCGGCTTTGGCGGCAAGCTGTTCTTGCGCAGCGATGCCCTGCTGGCTGCGCTGGGGGCACGGGCGGCGAAGCGTCCGGTGAAAGTGATGCTCTCCCGACCGCTGATCCCCAACAACACCACCCACCGTCCGGCCACTATTCAGCAGGTACGCATCGGCACCGACGAGGCCGGGCATATTACCGCCATTGCCCATGAGAGCTGGTCCGGCAACCTGCCCGAAGGCGAGCCGGAAACCGCCGTGCAGCAGACAAACTTTCTCTATGCCGGGGCGAACCGTCATACCGGCTTGCGGCTGGCGGAGCTGGATCTGCCGGAGGGCAACGCCATGCGCGCGCCGGGGGAAGCGCCAGGAATGATGGTTCTTGAGATCGCCATTGACGAGATTGCCGAGAAGGCGGGCGTTGATCCAGTAGAGTTCCGTATCCTGAACGACACCCAGGTCGATCCCACTAACCCGGATCGCCCCTTCTCTCGCCGTCAGCTGGTAGAGTGCCTGCGTACTGGTGCTGAGCACTTTGGCTGGCAGCGCCGCAACCCAACGCCGGGCCAGATCCGCGACGGCCGCTGGCTGGTGGGCATGGGCGTCGCCGCCGGTTTCCGTAACAACCTGGTGATGACCTCCGGCGCGCGGGTGCACCTCGACGCCCAGGGCATTCTCACCGTCGAGACCGACATGACCGATATCGGCACCGGCAGCTACACCATCATCGCCCAGACGGCAGCCGAGATGCTGGGCCTGCCGCTGGAAAAGGTGGTGGTGCAGCTGGGGGATTCCACCTTCCCGGTCTCTGCTGGATCGGGCGGCCAGTGGGGAGCCAACAGCTCCACGGCGGGGGTCTACGCGGCCTGCGTTAAGCTGCGCGAGGCGGTGGCAAACAAGCTGGGATTCGATCCGCAAAACGCGGTCTTTACCGATGGCAGAGTCATCGTGGACGGACGCAGCGCCCCGCTCACCGACGCCGCCGCAGCCGGGACGCTGACGGCTGAAGACACCATCGAGTTTGGCGATCTGCAGGAGAAGTATCAGCAGTCTACCTTTGCCGGGCACTTTGTTGAGGTCGGGGTGGATATGGCTACCGGCGAAGTGCGGGTGCGCCGGATGCTGGCAGTCTGTGCCGCCGGGCGGATCCTCAACCCGAAGACGGCACGCAGCCAGGTTATCGGGGCAATGACCATGGGTCTTGGCGCGGCGCTGATGGAGGAGCTGGCGGTGGACACCCGGCTGGGCTACTTCGTCAATCACGATCTCGCCGCCTACGAGGTGCCGGTGCATGCCGATATCCCCGTACAGGAGGTCATCTTTCTCGACGATACCGATCCCGTCTCCTCTCCAATGAAGGCCAAAGGGGTCGGCGAGCTGGGGCTGTGTGGGGTGAGTGCCGCTATCGCCAATGCGATCTATAACGCCACCGGCGTACGGGTACGCGACTACCCTATCACGCTCGACAAGCTGCTGAGCGGCCTGCCGGAAGCGATATAGGGGGACGTTGTGCTGGCTCACATTGCAAATGAAAGTTACCCGCCTGCCAGGCCGCAGCGGGCGTTTTTAACCGACGATAGCGTAGCGGTGCTGCGCTTCGCCACCCAGGCGCTGGCCGCAGGCATGGATGCCGCGCTGATTGTGCTGACCGGGATCCGTGGCGGCGCGGCGCGTCCTTTAGGGGCGCAGATGGCCGTACGCGAGGATGGCCTCTACTGCGGTTTCGTCTCCGGCGGCTGCGTTGAGGCCGCCGCCGCGTGGGAGGCACTGGAGGCGATCAAGTCCGGCGAGGATCGGACGGTTATCTACGGCGAGGGATCGCCGTGGTTTGATATTGTCCTGCCCTGCGGGGGCGGGATTACCTTAAGCATCCACCCGCTCCGTTCGGCGCGCCCGTTGCTGACGGTGCTGGCGGCGCTGGAGCGACGCCATCCCACGGCGTTACGCTACACGCCTCGATCCCAGAGGCTGCAAATCGCGACGCCTGAGGGCGAGACTGGCTGGGAGGAGGATGCGTTTGTCGTCCGCTACCGCCCCGCGACGCGGGTGATTATTTTTGGCCGCTCGGTCGAGGCTGACATGACGGCCAAACTCGCCGACGCCGCAGGCTACGATGTCCACATCGACGACGGCTCCCGGCTGCGAACCACATCAGCCCTGATCGATGCTGACACGGCGGTGATCCTGCTCTGGCACGATCTCGACCGGGAGCTACCTCTGTTGACCGCAGCCCTCGCCGCTGCGCCCTTTTACATCGGCGCATTGGGCAGCCGCCGTACCCATGAGAAACGGGTGCGCGCCCTGTCCGCGCGCGGATATCATCCCGACGAGATCGCACGGATTAAAGCGCCGATCGGCATCTTTCCCCAGGCGCGGGATGCCAGCTCGCTAGCGCTGTCGGTCCTGGCAGACGTGGCGGCGGCGCGCAGCCGGAAGGCTGAATGATGGCCGCTCTGCCTGTCGTTATTGTGCTTGCCGCCGGGCGGGGCGAACGGTTTATCGCCTCCGGGGCGACAACCCACAAGCTCGATACCCTGCTCAACGGCGTGACGGTGCTCAATCACACCCTGGCGGCGGTGAAATCCTCTGGCCTGTCGTGGCATCTTGTCCGGCCAGAGGGGGGTACCGGCGGTATGGGGGAGTCAATTGCGATGGGGGTGCAGGCCACGCCAGAAGCGGCAGGCTGGCTGATCCTGCCCGGCGATCTGCCTCTGGTTCAGGCTACTACGCTCCGGCACATTGCCGGGGCGCTAACGGCACGGACCATCGTCATGCCTCGCTTTCAACAGCATAGGGGCCATCCGGTAGGCTTTGGGCGCCACTATTTTCATGCCCTGGCTTCGCTGACGGGCGACGTTGGCGCAGCGGCTGTTGTGCGGGAAGCCAGGGCCAACGGCTACGTACAGGATCTGCCCGTCAACGACGACGGTATTATGCGTGATATAGATACGCTGGCCGATCTTGATCTGGCACAAGGTTTACTGCCTACCCCTCTTTGAAAATATATCTGCTTGTGGGATAAACCACGGCAAATATTGTTTTAATAAGAATATACGCAAGCAAAGGGTATATTTAACAATCCCCGCCCAGCAGAAGGCGATTGAATTGTTATAAACTCAATGTAGAATCATCAGACTATGCTTAAGCTGTATTAATCCTTTAGTAGTCAGCGGCGGTCGGGTTTAATCATTTTTTCAGGGAAAGTTATAATGAAATTGCGAGGCCTGTTACTTCTCTTTATGGTCACTCTCGTTGTTGGCTGTAAGGCACCCCCGCCGGCAATGACGGACGATACGCTGGTGACCAGCCAGGTCAACGGCATTACGCTGACGCACCGCTATGCGGTTTCGCCACCGGCTACCTTTAAGCCGGTTAACGAAGCCTACCGGGCGCTCTACCCCGGCTCAATTCTCAGCACCCCCGCCTACGGCGGAAAAGTGCTCGGCCAGCTGACAAATGGCCAGACCTATACCGTTCTCGGCGAGGTGGATGACGCCTGGCTGGCCATTGCCGAAGAGGATAATGAGCAGCTGATTGGTTACGTGCCGCCGCGCGCGCTGGTAAAGAGTGCTCTCTACGCACAGACGTTGAAAAACGATCGCCCCCGGCCTAAACGCGCCGCAAAGAAAACCACCTGCGTGGCGGTAGACGACAGCAGCAAGGCCTGTCAAAAAGGCGACAGCGGTACCTGGATTATTGATTAATTACTCTGGCTAACAAGGAATTTTATGAAAGTCTGGCTTTCGGGTTTGGCGTTGCTTTTAGCATCCACAACCGTGTCGGCAGGGAATTATCGTATTGCCCAATCCCCCTCTCAGAAGCTGGATGTCTGGATAGACAACGTTAATGATAAATCACCGCAAAGCTGGTGCTCTGCAAGATTACCGCTGCGCATCGTTGCCAGCGGTGATAAAACGCCCTCGATTCTGACCTCCTTTATGCCACGCCTCGGCGCGCTGCTGGAGAGCCAGTGCACTCCCATTGCTCAGGTAAACTGGCAGATGGTCGATCCGGAAGGCGAACTGCTCGCAGAAGGCGTTGCCACCAAAGAGAGCGAATGGGCCGTCGTTATTACGCCGCGAGCGGCCCAGCCTGCTGCTCAGGCCAGTCAGGCCCAGCAGCCCTCTCCGGCTGCCGACCGTACGCCGTGGCTTGAATTTACCTTGCAGGATGGCTGTCACCTGCGCACCTTCTGGCAGGGTGACGCCAGCGCCTCGGCGCTGTTTATCCCGGCGAAAGCTAACGGCAAATGCGAGCGCGGCGGCTGGCTTAACGGGCGCAGCGAAGTGATCCAGCGCGGCAGCCAGGGTGAAAAGCGCTCAACCATGACCTTTGTGCACGGTTTCCCGGTCAGCGGCCTGAGCGATAAAGCCAATGCTGATAGCCTGCTGATCACCAGCGTCAACAATGAGCGCATGGTCGTCAGCGACAGCCAGGCTCCCCAGAGCTGGCTGATCCTGCCCTACGATCCGCAGCTCAACGGCTGGAAAAACAGCGGTACGGTGGCGGTAGAGGTGTCGCGGGATCAGGCTCTGGACGATACCCGACTACAGACGCGGCTCAACGAGGTGCGGAAAGCGTGGTCCGTCTGGCTGGAGGCGGACACCAGCCTGACGCTGCTGCTGATTGATAATCTGCACCCGCAGTTAAGGGATCCGGCAGCCGGTGCCTGGCGCACGCAAAAGTGATCCTGAAATACCTATTCTGAATAGCCGTCAGTTTTGAACAGAGATCCTCATATAATGACAGAGAGCGAGTACAACCCGAGCATACCCGACGCGCTGCCGCCGGGCTTTCGTTTCGATGAGCTAGAGATCCAGGACGTTATTCAAACCAGCCATACCGATATTCTCTACCACGCCCTGGATCACGATCTTGAGCGGCCGGTCATCATCCGGGAATATATGCCTCGGGCGCTGACCCTGCGCGGCGAGGATATGCGCCTGGTGCTGCGCAGCAAACAGGACAGCGCCGCCTTTGCCGCCGGTCTGAATGGTTTTGTTCAGCAGGCCCGCCAGCTGGCACGCTTTACCCATCCCAACCTGATGCTGGTCCTGCGCTTCTGGCAGCATAACGATACCGCCTATATTTTGACGCCGCGCTATGACGGCGTCACCCTGGCAGAGCTGCATCAGCAGCAGGCGGCGGTAATCAACGAAGCCTGGATTTTGCAGCGGCTGCCGATGCTATGCAGCGCCCTCGCCACTCTGCATCACGCGGGAGAACTGCACCGCAACATTTCGCTTAAAAGCATTCAGATTGAGGAGAGCGGACAGCCGCTGCTGCTTGATGTTGGGGTATCTCACGCTCCGGCGGGCGATCCGAGCGAGACCAGCAAGCTGCTGCTTCACCCCGGCTTTACGCCCCTTGAACAGTATGCGGACGCCAGCGAGGATCTTCTCGGACCGTGGACAGATATTTACGCGCTGGGGGCGGTGCTCTATACGCTGATTTCCGGATCGCCGCCGCCCGCCAGCGTGGCGCGCAGCATTCAGGATGGCTGTACGCCGCTGGCAGAAGATCCCCCGCCGGGCTACTCCCCTGCGCTGCTGCAGGCGATCGATCGTGCTCTGGCGCTGAAGCCGGAGGATCGGCCCCAGAGCATAGCGGAGTTTGCCGCGCTGGCGGGCATTACGGTGGGTGACACCGGACAGCTTCCAACGGTGAAAAAAACCGGCACGATGCTGGTTCCGGTAGAAGCGTCACCCGCCGCTTCCCGGTGGCAGCGCGTTAAAACCCCGGCGCAAATTGCGGCGGGCGTGCTGGTGGGAATTGTCGCCGGGGCGCTGATCTTTGGCGCTCCGCATAGCGATACGGAGACGGCAGCAGCGGCCACGCCCGATCGGCCTGCCGCGGCCGTAGCCAGCACCTCTGCCAGCGGCCCTATCGCCCGGATCTATATTCGCATGAGCGATGCCGACAGGCTGCAGGTCAACGGCAAGCCGCAGGAGATTGCCCCGGCGGCCAGCGGCTTTGCCTGGTTGCAGCTGCCCGCGGGCAAGTATCAGTTCACCCTGCAGAACGGCAGCCATATCCGCAGCGAATCGCTGACGGTGGCGACGCCCGGTACCTGGCTAATTAATCCCCAGGGTTGAAAGGAGGTTGTGCCCGGCGGCGCTGCGCTTGCACGGGCCTACAGGTTGGCGCTTTTTTTGGCGAAAAACGTTTGTAAGGGCGCAAATTTTTACTTCTGGTACTCCGGGCGGCGGATATTCGTCTACTGTTTTCAAAGGTTGATTACAGCGGGACGCTGTTCATTGCTAAGGAGATAATAGATGAGAAGAAATTTATCGCGCCGACCCCGGACGCTGTTTTTTGCCATGCAGCTGGCGCTGGGTGGCGCGTTTCTCGCGTTGACTTCCGCACAGGCGCTGGCTGCCGAGGCTGAGAGCCAGAGTGCGCCCCAGTCTCCGGACATCCTGCTGGGGCCGCTGTTTGCCGATGTGCAGACCGCTAAGCTCTTTCCCGATCAGAAAACCTTCGCTGACGCCGTACCAAAAAGCGATCCCTATATGATCCTTGCCGACTACCGGATGCAGCGTAACCAGTCCGGCTTCGATCTGCGTCACTTTGTCGAGATGAACTTTACCCTGCCGGCTGAGAACGAAAAGTACGTTCCCCCCGCCGGACAGACGCTGCGCCAGCATATTGACGGCCTGTGGACGGTGCTGACCCGCACTACCGATCGCACCAATAAATGGGATTCGCTGCTGCCGCTGCCCGAGCCATACGTTGTGCCCGGGGGCCGCTTCCGCGAGATCTACTACTGGGATAGCTACTTCACCATGCTCGGCCTGGCCGAAAGCGGCCACTGGGATAAAGTGGAAGATATGGTGGCGAACTTCGCCCACGAGATCGATGCCTGGGGCCACATCCCTAACGGCAACCGCACCTACTATCTCAGCCGCTCCCAGCCGCCGTTCTTCGCCTTTATGGTGGAGCTGCTGGCCAGCCACAAAGGGGATGAAGCCCTGAAAACCTACCGTCCGCAGCTGGAGAAAGAGTACAGCTACTGGATGGAAGGGGCAGATACGTTGCAGCCAGGCCAGGCGAACAAGCGCGTGGTGAAGCTGGAGGATGGCTCGATTCTCAACCGCTACTGGGACGACCGCGACACGCCGCGTCCGGAGTCGTGGCTTGATGACGTGACCACCGCGAAGAACAATCCGGATCGTCCGGCCACTGAGATCTACCGTGACCTGCGATCTGCCGCTGCATCGGGTTGGGACTTCAGCTCGCGCTGGATGGACGATCCTAACCAGCTCGGCAGCATCCGCACCACCAGCATCGTGCCGGTGGATCTTAACGCCCTGATGTTCAAGATGGAGAAGGTGCTGGCCCGCGCCAGCCAGGCCGCCGGAGACAGCGCCAAATCGAGCCAGTATGACGCGATGGCCACCGCCCGCCAGAAAGGGATGGAGGCCAACCTGTGGAATGACAAAGAGGGCTGGTATGCGGATTACGATCTGAAGACCAAAAAAGTGCGTAGCCCGCTGACGGCGGCGGCGCTCTTCCCGCTGTACGTTAACGCTGCGGCGAAGGATCGTGCTGATAAGGTGGCCGCGGCGGCTGAGGCCCATCTGCTTAAGCCTGGCGGCATCGCCACCACCACGGTCAACAGCGGCCAGCAGTGGGATGCTCCGAACGGTTGGGCGCCGTTGCAGTGGGTCGCCACCACCGGGCTGCAAAACTACGATCAGGATAAGCTGGCGATGGACGTGACCTGGCGCTTCCTCTCTAACGTGCAGCATACCTACGATCGCGAGCAGAAGCTGGTTGAGAAGTATGATGTCAGCAGCACCGGCACCGGCGGCGGCGGCGGTGAATATCCGCTGCAGGATGGCTTCGGCTGGACTAACGGCGTCACGCTGATGATGCTGGATCAGGTCTGTCCGAAGGCGCAGCCGTGCGACAGCGTGCCGAAATCGCAGCCTGCTGCGGCATCCGCTGCGCCAGCCACCGCACAACAGCCTGCCCCACAGAGCGCGCCAGAGGCGCAAAAAGTGGCCCAGTAAGCCTCTCCCCTGATCCGCTACCAATTCTGGTAGCGGATCTCACTTAACCCTGCATCAGACTTGTATACGCAAATATAAACAATAATAATTCGCGTTCCGATTAAAAGAGTATGGATTGCGAATGAAAACAACACTAAAACGCTCTGTCTGGTTTTGCGCATTGGGCATTGCCCTTCCTCATGCCGTTCTGGCTGAAGATACCGTCGTCGTTAGCGCTACCGCCCCCCAGTCGGCTACTGCGCCAACGCAGGGCTACACCGTGCAGAGCACGCGCGGGGCCACCAAGACCGATGAACCGCTGATCGTTACCGGCCAGTCAGTATCGGTCGTTACGCGCCAGCAGATGGAAGATCAGGGCGTAATGAACGTCAACCAGGCCCTGAGCTATACCCCTGGCGTCAACTCCAACTTTGGCGGCGGCGCGACGCGCTTCGATACCGTGTCGCTGCGCGGCTTCCACGGCGGCGACGTGGATAACATCTTCCTCGACGGGATGCGTCTGATGAGCGACGGCGGAAGCCACAGCGTATTGCAGATCGACCCGTGGTTTATCGAGCGCATCGACGTGGTGAAAGGTCCCTCTTCTGCGCTGTATGGCCAGAGCGTCCCCGGCGGCCTGGTCAATTTGACCTCAAAGCGTCCGCAGTTTAAGTCTGAGGGCCACTTCCGCCTCTCCGGCGGCACCCAGAACACTAAGGGCGGCGCGTTTGACTACACCGATGCCATCAATGACCAGTGGGCGTTTCGCCTGATCGGCATGACCCGCAGCAGCGACACCCAGTATGACCACGCCCGCGAAGAGCGCTATGCCCTCTCGCCATCGCTACTCTGGCAGCCAGACTCCGATACCAGCCTGCTGCTGCGGGCCTATCTGCAAAAAGATCCCTCCGGCGGTTACCACGGCTCGCTGCCAATGGACGGCGCGCGCTTTGCCCACAACGGTAAGAAGCTGTCGAACAGCACCAACGAGGGCGAGAGCGGAGATGGCTATCAGCGCCGGGAGCAGCTCTACAGCGTAGAGTTCGACCACCAGTTCAATGACGTCTGGTCCGTGCACTCCAGCGGCAGCTATACCCATGCTAACGTCGCCCTCGATCAGGTCTATCAGACCGGCTGGATCGATAACTCAGACAATCTTGCCCGGGGCTACAGCGGCTCGCGCGGCTCCCTCGACGCCTGGTCAACCGATAACCGCCTGCAGGCCGATTTTGCTACCGGCGAGGTGATGCATACCGTGATCGTCGGCGGAGAGTATCATCGCTACCGCAACGATCTCTGGACCGGCGCAGGCAGTGCCGCTCCGCTTGATCCCTTTACCGGCTATACGCCGCAGCACGGTTACACTGTCACCTATAGCGACGATAATAGCCGTCGCTACTATCAGGCCGGTGCCTATCTGCAGGACGAGATGGTGTGGAACTGCTGGCATCTGGATCTCTCCGGGCGCTATGACCGTATCGTCTCCGAGCAAGCCAGCGACACTAACGATACCGACAGCCGCCGCTCCGATGACCACATCAGCAGTCGTGCCTCCCTGCTCTATGCCTTTGAAAACGGCCTCTCGCCCTACCTGAGCTATAGCCAGGCGATCACCCCGGCATCGCTGCCGGGCGCGGACGGCAAGCTGCTGAAGCCGACCACCGCCGAACAGTACGAAGCGGGGCTGAAGTTCCAGCCGCCGGGCACGTCGGATATCTACAGCATCGCCATCTATGATCTGACGCAGAAGGACGTGGCAACCCGCGATATCAACATCGCCACCGCCACCTACCTCCCCGCCGGGAAGGTGCACTCCCAGGGCGTAGAGATCGAAGCGCGTAACCAGCTCACGCCGCGCCTGAGCACCATTGCTGGCTATTCCTGGAACCACCTGCGCTTCGAGGATTCGCTGGACGGCAACGAGTCTAATACGCCGCAGCTGACGCCGGATCAGATGGCCTCTCTCTGGGCGCACTATCAGTTTGATTATGGCTTAAGCGTGGGCGCGGGCGTGCGCTATATCGGCAAGCAGTACGCCGATGATGCCAACACATCACGGCTGCCATCGGCAACGCTGTTTGATGCGTCGGTCAGGGCCGATCTCGGTGCATGGTCGCCGCAGCTGAAGGGAGCATTTGTGCAGGTTAACGCCAATAACCTCGGCGACCGGAACTATATCTCAGGCTGCTACGGGACTAATAACTGCTACTTCGGCGCAGAGCGCAGCGTACTCGCTACGGTGGGATATGATTTTTGATAGGTTAAGATAGGAGAGATGCCAGCCGGCAATATTGCCGGCTGGCATGGAACATTAGTTCCGACGCACCATTCTGTAGATAGCCAGAACCACGATCGCACCCACTACTGCGACGAGGAAACTTGGTAAATTGAAGCCCGTTACGTCACCGCCAATACCAAACATTGTTGCCAGCCAGCCACCGACTACTGCACCAACGATACCCAGGATAACGGTGAGGATAAATCCACCCCCGTCGCGGCCCGGCATGATGAACTTAGCGATAATACCGGCAATAAGGCCAAAAATAATCCACGCAATAATACCCATTTTGCGTTGTCTCCTTTTACATGGTTGCTTACTTTGCAGGCCAAAACGCCTGCACCGTGAATTGAGTATAGGCAATGGTTCCAAAAAAGGTTAAATGTCACAGACTTATTAATTTTATATCGATAAAAAAATTTACATTACGGCTTAAGTTCCCGCCCCGAATGCCGATAAGAGAACGAAGGGCTATCAGTCATCAAGGAGCCATCCGGCGTGAGCAACTACAGTGAGCAGTTCCTGAAACAATCCCCCCTGGCCGTTTTGGGCGTACTGCGCGATCTGCACAAAGAGCAGGTGCCGATCTGTATTACCTGGGGCAGCGGCCAGTTCATCAGCAAGATCCTCGATGCGGATCCCGACAGGCTGGTGGTGGACCTCGGCAGTCAGGAGTACGAGAACAAAGCGGTGCAGCGTGTCGATAACGTCACCATCACCGCAGAGACCCGGGGGGCAAAAGTGGAATTTACCGCCTCCGGCTTGAGCATGGGCGATTTCCAGGCGCTGCCAGCATTTGTCACGCCGCTACCTACCTCCCTGTGGTTTATTCAGCGCCGGGAATATTTTCGCATCAGCGCCCCACTGCATCCGGCCTACTTCGGTAAGGCCACGCTGCCTGACAAGAGTCCCATGCGCTTCCGCCTGTATGATCTGTCGCTGGGCGGCATGGGTGCATTGTTGGAAGGAGCTACCCCGGAGAGCGTTAAAGAGGGGCAGCGTTTCTCACAGATTGAGCTGGATATGGGCGGCTGGGGGCAGTTCTACTTTGATGCTCAGCTGATCTCTATCAGCGAGCGCAAGGTGGTGGACGGCAAAAACGAAACCGTTACTACCCCGCGTCTGAGCTTCCGCTTCCTCAATATTAACCCGGCGGTGGAACGCGAGCTCCAGCGGATCATCTTCTCGCTGGAGCGTGAGGCGCGCGAGCGGGCCAGTAGGGTACGCTGATCTACATCGCATCCATCGCTTTCTGCACCTTCCAGATATAGCGAGGCGCCTGCGGCGCAGGATGGTTTTCGGCTACGTGCTCGACAAACTCATCCGCGTCCAGGTCGTTGATCTCGCTTATCGCCTTCTTACGATCCGATGAGAAAGTACGCAGCAATGCCCCTGCGCCGTTGACGTAGGAGACCACCAGCGCGTACTGCATCACCTCCGGATCCTTGATACCGGCGAGTACGCCGTGTTCAAGAATGCTCAGATAGGCTGTCCCCATCGAGATATTGCGCTCGGGATTTTTCAGCTCGCTGGTGGAGGGCTGTCCGCTCCAGCCCATATGGCGGTAAACCTCTCTCCCGGCGGTAGAGGCCTTGAGCTGCATCAGCCCCACGGCGTTGGATTTACTCACCAGCGTCGGGTTTCCGCCCGACTCAACGGCAATGATAGCCGTTATCAGTCGCGGGCTGACGCCCCACGCCGCACCCGCTTTCTCGCTAATCGGCATCCACTGCATGGCCCGTTTAACCGGGACCTCCGGGTTCCACGGCGGGTTTTTATAATCCTGTTTTGAACTACACCCTGCCAGCAGCACCGCCAATAACGCAAACCATCTCAATTTCACACCAACAATCCTTTTACCGGGAGTTTAGATGACAATAGTAAACCTAAGCGGCATGATAACCGTTTCACCCACTATTTCATTAAGAATGTCAGCAAGGATTTGCCATGTCCCGGATTCATCTGATCGCCCCCTCCGGCTACTGCATCAATCAGCCCGCCGCCGTCATGGGCGTACAACGCCTTGAGGCCGCAGGCCATCGCGTAGAGAACCAGCAGGTCATTACCCGCCGCGACCAGCGCTTTGCCGGCTGCGACGCCGAACGCCTGGCGGATCTTAACGACCTGGCTGCGCTGAAAGGATCAGATACGATTGTAATGCCGGTACGCGGCGGCTACGGTGCCAGCCGCCTGCTGGAAGAGATCGACTGGCAGGGGCTGGCCGACCGCCAGCGTCACGATCCGCTGCTTATCTGCGGCCACAGCGACTTTACCGCCGTGCAGCTTGGCCTGCTGGCAGCAGATAACGTCATCACCTTCAGCGGGCCGATGCTGGCGGGTAACTTTGGCGCCGAGGCGCTGGATGACTTTACGGTGGCGCACTTCTGGCGCGCGTTGCGCAATGAGACCTTCACCGTCACCTGGGAGGGCACAGGTCCGGCGTGCGATGTTGCAGGGACGCTGTGGGGCGGCAATCTGGCAATGCTGGTATCACTTATCGGCACGCCGTGGCTGCCTGCCATTGAACACGGCATTCTGGTGGTTGAGGATATTAACGAGCACCCCTTCCGCGTTGAGCGCATGCTGCTGCAGCTGCACCATGCCGGCATTCTGGCGCAGCAGAAGGCGCTGATCCTGGGCAGCTTCAGCCGCAGCGATCCTAACGACTACGATGCCGGATTTACGCTTGAATCGATGGTGGAGTACCTGCGATCGCGCCTGCCAATTCCCGTGGTGAGCGGCCTGCCGTTTGGCCACGAACCGCAGACGGTGACCCTGCCGCTGGGAGCGAAGGCACATCTGCGGCATCAGGATTTTCATACGCAGCTTACCCTTAGCGGTCATCCCGTTTTAAGTGAATAAAAATATCGTTTTTAGCCTCTATTAAAACGCTGTTTACGGCGTGGATATGGTAAGGTTTTAGAAGGTCATGCCGCGCCATCTCTGGCGCGAGCGCCCTCGGCCCCGTTTGGGTGGTAAATGTATTTAGAGGAGAAAAGCGACATTGGAAGCTGAGGCGATCATCGGTCTTTTCATTTTGGGTTCAGTGCTTGTAACCTGCAGTATCTTATTAAGTTCTTTTTCATCACGCCTTGGTATTCCCATCCTGGTCATCTTTCTCGCCATCGGCATGCTGGCCGGTGTTGACGGCGTCGGCGGTATCCCTTTTGATAACTACCCCCTCGCCTACATGATCAGTAACCTCGCGCTGGCGATCATTCTGCTGGATGGCGGCATGCGTACCCAGGCCAGTTCGTTTCGCGTCGCCCTCGGTCCAGCCCTGTCGCTGGCCACGGTCGGGGTACTGATCACCTCGGGTCTCACCGGTATGATGGCCGCCTGGCTGTTCAAACTCGACATCATGGAGGGTATGCTGATTGGCGCCATCGTCGGCTCGACGGATGCGGCAGCAGTCTTCTCCCTGCTGGGTGGCAAGGGGTTGAATGAGCGTGTCGGCTCAACGCTGGAGATTGAGTCCGGCAGCAACGATCCGATGGCCGTCTTTCTGACCATCACGCTGATTGACATGATCCAGCATCACCAGCTCGGACTGGACTGGAAGTTTGCTCTGCATATCGTCCAGGAGTTTGGTCTCGGCATTATTGTTGGCCTCGCGGGCGGCTACCTGCTGCAGCAGATGATCAACCGCATCGCGCTCCCCTCCGGGCTATACCCGCTGCTGGCCCTGAGCGGCGGCATTCTGATTTTTGCGGTTACCACGGCGATGGAGGGCAGCGGTATTCTGGCGGTCTACCTGTGCGGTTTTGTGCTTGGCAATCGCCCTATCCGTAACCGCTATACCATTCAGCAGAACTTCGACGGCCTGGCCTGGCTGGCGCAGATCGGCATGTTCCTCGTGCTCGGTCTGCTGGTCACCCCTTCCGACCTGCTGATGATCGCCATTCCGGCCCTGCTGCTCTCGGCGTGGATGATCTTCATTGCCCGCCCGCTGTCGGTCTTTGCTGGCCTGCTGCCGTTCCGTGGCTTCAACCTGCGCGAGCGCATCTTCATTAGCTGGGTGGGGCTGCGTGGCGCGGTGCCGATTATCCTCGCCGTATTCCCGATGATGGCCGGTCTGGACAATGCCCGGCTGTTCTTCAACGTCGCCTTCTTTGTGGTGCTGGTCTCGCTGCTGTTTCAGGGGACCTCCCTGGGCTGGGCGGCGAAAAAGGCCAAGGTGGTGGTGCCCCCGGTGGGCTGGCCCGAGTCGCGGGTCGGGCTGGACATCAGTCCGGAGAATGCGTGGGAGCAGTTTATCTATCAGCTGAGCGCCGACAAATGGTGTGTTGGCGCGGCCCTGCGCGATCTGCATATGCCGCCGGAAACGCGTATTGCGGCCCTGTTCCGCGGCAACACGCTGCTGCACCCAACCGGCAGTACCCATCTGCGGGAAGGCGATGTGCTGTGCGTGATTGGCCGCGAGCGCGACCTGCCCGCGCTGGGCAAGCTCTTTAGCCATTCGCCGCCGGTGGCGCTGGATCAGCGCTTCTTCGGGGACTTTATTCTGGAGGCCAGCGCCAAGTTTGCCGACGTGGCGCTGATCTACGGTCTCGATCAGGGAACGGAGTACCCCGATAAGCAGCAGACGCTGGGGGATATTGTGCAGAAGCTGATTGGCGCAGCGCCGGTGGTCGGTGATCAGGTCGAGTTTGCCGGGATGATCTGGACGGTCGCGGAGAAAGAGGACAACGCCGTGCGTAAGGTGGGTGTCCGGGTCGCAGAGCAAGAGAGCGAGTAACAGCGTAGGCCCGGCAAGCGCAGCGCCGCCGGGCAATAAGTTACACCGTCACGACCGGCACACGGGGGGCAAGCGCACTCATCAGCTCGTAGCCCACCGTACCTGCCGCTGCGGCAACGTCGTCAATCTTGATCTCGCTGCCCCACAGCTCAACCGGGGTAGCGATCCCAGCCTGCGGGCAGGGAGTCAGATCCACTGCCAGCATATCCATCGAAACCGTACCTACAATGCCCGAGCGCACGCCATCCACCAGCACCGGCGTGCCGTCAGGGGCGTGGCGCGGATAGCCATCGGCATAGCCTGCCGCAACAATGCCGATCCGCTGCTCTCCGCTGGCCTGATAGCGTCCGCCGTAGCCTACCCGATCGCCCCGCTTCAGGGTCTGCACGCCGATAATCTCGCTGTGCAGGGTCATCACCGGTTTAATACCGCTGGTGGCCACGTCGTTCCACTGCCCGGAGGGCGACGCGCCGTAGAGAATGATACCAGGCCTGACCCAGTCGAAGTGGGCTTCAGGGTGCCAGAGCGTTGCCGCCGAGTTAGCAAGGGAGCGGGGACAGTTAAGCCCCTCCGCTGCCTGCTCAACCTGCGCCATCGCCTCCACGATGCCGTCGGGCCTCTCCCCGGTGGCAAAGTGCGACATCAACGTCATCTGGCCAACGTTTTTCATCGCCCGCAGCTGCTGCCACACCGAGCTTACCCGCTCCGGCATAAACCCTAATCGGTTCATGCCGCTGTTGACCTTCAGGTAGATATCCAGCGGGGCGCTAAGCCGGGCGTTTTGCAGCGCCTTCAGCTGCCAGTTGCTGTGGATGGTAGTGGTCAGGCGCAGGCTATCCAGCAGCGGCAGTTCGTCGGCGTGAAAGAACCCCTCCAGCAGCAGGATAGGTCCCTTCCAGCCGCGCTCGCGCAGCAGCACCGCCTCCTCAAGATTCAGCAGGGCAAAGCCATCCGTGGTGCCCAGCGCACGCCAGATGCGATCGATCCCATGCCCATAAGCGTTAGCTTTAACCACCGACCAGACCCGTGCGCCAGGTGCGGCGCGGCGAACAACCTGTAAATTATGCTGTAAGGCCGACAGATTAAGAGTGGCCTGAACAGGACGCGTCATGACTGCCCCCTATGTATTGTGTACGCCGTGCAGATGGCTGGCTCGCGCGGGAGTGAAGTCGGTGCTGTAGCGGGCCACGCCCAAATCATCATGTGGAATGGCCGGTGAGCGGCCAGAGATGAGATCGCTCAGCAGCTGACCCGAGCCGCAGGCCATCGTCCAGCCGAGGGTACCGTGCCCGGTGTTGAGCCAGAGATTCTTAAACGGCGTGCGCCCTACCACCGGCGTGCCGTCCGGCGTCATCGGACGCAGCCCGGTCCAGAACGTGGCTTCCTCGACGCGGCCACCACGCGGGAAGAGATCGCGCACCACCATCTCCAGCGTCTCCCGACGCGGTTGCAGCAGTTCGGTATTGAAACCAACAATCTCGGCCATGCCGCCAACGCGGATGCGCCGATCGAAGCGGGTAATGGCAATCTTGTAGCTCTCATCAAGGATAGTCGATACCGGCGCACCGCTCTCTTCCGCGACGGGAATAGTGAGGGAGTAGCCTTTCAGGGGATAGACAGGAATATCGACGATGCCTTTCAGCATGGCGGTGGAGTACGAGCCAAAGGCCATCACGTAGGCATCCGCCTTGATCACCTCATCACCACACTTCACGCCGTAGATCTTCTCGCCCTCGTAGAGCAGACGCTCAACCGGCGTGTTGTAGCGAAACACCACCCCTGCCTGCTCTGCCATCTCTGCCAGCCGCTGGGTAAAGAGCTGGCAGTCGCCGGTTTCGTCATTGGGCAGGCGCAGGCCGCCGGTTAGCTTGTGTGCCACCTCCGCCAGAGCCGGTTCAACCTCCGCCAGGCGGGCGGACTCCAGCAGCTGATAGGGTACGCCAGCCTCTTCCAGCACGGCGATATCCCGGGTGGCGTTCTCATACTGCTGAGCGGTGCGGAAGAGCTGGAGCGTGCCGCCCTGCCGCCCTTCGTACTCAATGCCGGTGCTGTCGCGCAGGGTCTTCAGGCAGTCGCGGCTGTACTCCGCCAGACGCACCATGCGCTCCTTGTTCTCCATGTAGTGGCGGGTGTCGCAGTTGCGTAGCATCTGCCACATCCACTTTAGCTGAAAAGCCGTTCCGTCAAGGCCAATCGCCAGCGGCGCGTGGCGCTCAAACATCCATTTAATCGCCTTCAGCGGCACCCCCGGTGCGGCCCAGGGTGAAGCATAGCCTGGAGAGATCTGCCCGGCGTTAGCTGCGCTGGTTTGCAGCGCCGATCCCGACTCTCGCTCAATGACCGTTACCTCATGCCCCGCCTGACTCAGATACCAGGCGCTGGTTACGCCCACCACGCCACTTCCCAGAACCACAACGCGCATAGTCACTCCCTATGAGTAAAACTGACGAGTTAAGAACATTCATCGGTTAAGAACAATCATCTGATTACAAATTGATAACTCAGATGAAAATGTTATTCAACATATGGCTTTTTTATGGTGACTTATCTCACATCTCTGCCTATAGCTGCGGACAGGGGCTATTTGGCATCTCCTGCTAACCCCTCTTTTAACGCAGCATAAAATGCGGCAAACGGCACGCCTTTTCCTCTTTTTGCACGGCGATATGGCGAAGAAAAAATTTCCCCGCCAGCACGGTTTCCGATGGGGTGATCTATGCTTGAAAGGAGACTCTCCTGCTAGAGAGAGTCGCCAACAATGAGGGTGCGCTAATGGCTACGATTGACTCCATGAACAAGGACACCTCCCGTCTCAGCGATGGACCCGACTGGACATTCGAACTGCTTGATACCTACCTGGCCGAGATCGATCGGGTGGCTAAACTCTACCGGCTGGATACCTATCCCCACCAGATTGAAGTCATTACCTCTGAGCAGATGATGGACGCCTACTCCAGCGTCGGGATGCCCATCAACTATACGCACTGGTCGTTTGGTAAGAAGTTTATTGAGACCGAGCGCCTCTACAAGCACGGGCAGCAGGGTCTGGCCTACGAGATTGTGATCAACTCCAACCCCTGTATCGCTTACCTGATGGAGGAGAACACCATCACCATGCAGGCGCTGGTGATGGCCCATGCCTGCTATGGGCATAACTCCTTCTTCAAAAACAACTACCTGTTCCGTAGCTGGACCGATGCCAGCTCCATTGTTGACTACCTGATCTTCGCCCGGAACTACATTAGCGACTGCGAAGAGCGCTATGGCGTGGTGGAGGTAGAGAAGCTGCTCGACTCCTGCCATGCCCTGATGAACTACGGCGTCGATCGCTATAAACGGCCGCAGAAGATCTCTCTGCAGGAGGAGAAAGCGCGGCAGAAAAGCCGGGAAGAGTATCTGCAGAGCCAGGTGAACACCCTGTGGCGTACCCTGCCGAAACGCGAGGAGGAGAAGACGGTCGCCGAAGCGCGGCGCTACCCCTCTGAGCCGCAGGAGAACCTGCTCTACTTTATGGAAAAAAATGCGCCGCTGCTGGAGCCGTGGCAGCGCGAGATCTTGCGCATTGTGCGCAAGGTAAGCCAGTACTTCTATCCGCAGAAGCAGACTCAGGTGATGAACGAGGGGTGGGCCACCTTCTGGCACTACACCATCCTCAATCATCTCTATGATGAAGGGAAAGTCACCGACCGCTTTATGCTGGAGTTTCTCCATAGCCACACCAACGTGGTGTTCCAGCCGCCCTACAACAGCCCGTGGTATAGCGGTATTAACCCCTACGCGCTGGGCTTCGCCATGTTCCAGGATATCAAACGCATTTGTCAGTCTCCTACCGAGGAGGACAAGTATTGGTTCCCGGACATCGCTGGCTCCGACTGGCTGGAGACGCTGCACTTCGCGATGCGTGATTTTAAAGATGAGAGCTTTATCAGCCAGTTCCTGTCGCCGAAGGTCATGCGCGATTTCCGCTTCTTTAGCGTGCTGGATGACGATCGCAACAACTATCTGGAGATTGCGGCCATCCATAACGAAGATGGCTATCGGGAGATCCGGGCTAAGCTCTCAGCGCAGTATAATCTGAGCAACCTCGAGCCAAATATTCAGGTGTGGAACGTCGATCTGCGCGGGGATCGCTCCCTGACCCTGCGCTATGTGCCGCACAACCGTGCGCCGCTGGATAAGGGCCGTCGGGAGGTGCTGAAGCACGTGCACCGTCTGTGGGGGTTTGATGTGATGCTGGAGCAGCAGAACGAAGACGGTAGCGTGGAGCTGCTGGATCGCTGCCCGCCGCGCCAGAACAGCCTGTAATCCTTTACCCCCCTCTTCTGGCGGAGAGGGGGTTATCTGAACCTATCGCCCCTGGATAGCGAGATCGCCCGGCAGGGTTTTCTGCATCCGGTGCCAGATATCCCCGCTATCGCGTCCGTAGTGGCGCACGATCTCATAGACCTTGTCATGCTCACCGCGCTCGCACACTTCGCCAAGGCGGTGGTAGAAGCCCAGCGCCAGGCTGCGCGCCTCAGGGTTGGCAAAGTAGTGCCGCCCGATACGGGTGTACAGCCCCTTCATGCCGTTGAGGATCAGCCCGTAGATAGGGTTGCCCGACGCGAAGGCCAAGCCGCGGAAAATGTTGTAGTCCAGCTCGGCAAAGGCGTCAGCGTGGTCTTCTACTTCACGAGCGCGGGCCAGCACCTCCAGCGCCTCTTGCGGATGCTGGCGAAACGCGGTGCGAATAAAGATGGTGGCGATATTGGTGCGCACCGAGAGCAGGTTATCGATCAGCTGCGGCACGCTCTCGTGATCGAGCCGGGCCAGGGTCTCCAGGATATTAAGGCCTGACGTCTCCCAGAAATTATTTACCTTGGTCGGCTTACCGTGCTGGATGGTCAGCCAGCCGTCACGGGCCAGCCGCTGTAACACCTCACGCAGCGTAGTACGGGTGACGCCAATCAGTTCGGAAAGTTCTCTTTCAGCTGGCAGGATCGTTCCCGGTGGAAAGCGATTATTCCAGATACTTTCAATGATGTACTCTTCCGCGAAACCCGCCGGGCTCTGCGCCTTAATGACCA
>DAMBQR010000030.1:0-52831 GCA_032055545.1 Pseudescherichia sp.
AAGAGCAGATGAAGCAGTCGCTGCACATGGTCAATACGCCACAGGAGTGGCTGACGTTAATGCAGCAGCTCATCCAAAAAAATGGCGAAGGCGAGGGCAACGCTCAGGATAACTACACTGCCGTCGCCGTGTGGATGGGCAACCCGCAGGACACCACCTTGCTGCATACGCTCTCTGATGCAGCTCAGTTTTTTCCCGTATTGGATTGATTAGGCACACAAGGACTTATATGAAACTTTGGCTATCGGGTTTGGCGCTTCTGGCTGTGGCGGGCACCGCGCAGGCTGAAAACTATCGCATCGTGCAGTCGCCTTCACAAAAGCTGGATATCTGGATAGACGATATCAAGGACAAAACGCCGCAGAGCTGGTGTAAGCAAGACGTCTCATTACGTATCGTGGCAAACGGCAATAAAGAGGTCTCTATACTCGACAGCTTTATGCCTCGTCTGGGTGCGCTGCTGGAAAACCAGTGCGGCAAGCTGCAACAGCTGGCGTGGACGCTCAACGATCCCGCCGGTGAGACGCTGGCCCAGGGTACGGCAAGTAAAAACAAAGAGTGGGCTGTCGCAGTGGCCCAGCCGCAGGTGGCCGCTGCGGCGAGTGACGCGCTGGTCCCGCCTGCCGTTAATCCGGAAACGCTCTCGGTCGCCGCGGATCGCACACCGTGGCAGGAGTTTACCCTGCAAAACGGCTGCCATCTGCGTACCTTCTGGCAGGGCGGCGCGGCCGCACCGGCGTTGTTTATTCCAGCATCCGGCACGGCGAGCTGCGAAAAAGGTAGCTGGCTGAGCGGTCATGCTGTGATGACGCAGACCAGCAGCAGCGGGCAGCAGGAGACCCCGGTGACCTATGTCCACGGCTTCCCGGTCACCGGCCTGAGCGACATCGTTAATGCGGATGATGTACTCATCACTTCCGTGAATAAAGAGCGCATGGTTTTCAGCACTAAAGGTAGCGAGCAGAGCTGGATGATCCTGCCTTACGACAGCACGCTAAACAGCTGGAAGAGCGAAGGTACAGTAGTGGTTCAGGTCTCACAGGAGCTGGCCAGCGACGATGCGCAACTACAGGCGCGTTTGCAGGCAGTGAAACAGCTCTGGACCCCGTGGCTGGCACCGAATGCCACGCTCAATATTGTCCTGGTCGATGCGCTGCGCCCGCAGCTGCGCGATCCTGCGGTGGGTGCCTGGCGCGCCGCCAATTAAGGAGCAGCTATGAATACGCTTTATCAACATCTGGGTGATGAGTCGATTAATGACGCCCTGCTGCGACTGGAAACTGAGATCAAATCCCGTCCGGCGGACGCCGATCTGCGCGCCGCCTTTGTCCAGTTTTTGGCCCTGAGCGGTAACTGGACGCGGGCGATAACCCAGCTGAAAAGCTGGCTGGCAATGAAGCCACAGGCGAAGCCTACCGTGACGCTGCTTGAGCAGGCCATGCAGGGTGAACTGCAGCGCGCCCAGGTGCTGGCTGGCCAGGCGCGCCCGTCAATGCCGGATACGCAGTGGCCCTGGCTGGCTACGCTCGCCTCGGCGCTGGCTGAAACCGGGGAGCGCGCCCGGACGCTACGCCTTGAGGCGCTGGAGCAGGCTGAGGCCAGCGCTGGCGTGCTTACGTTTGAGAACGAAGAGACCCAGAGCTTTGCATGGCTGATGGATGGTGACGCGCGCCTGGGGCCGGTCTGTGAAACTATCCTCAACGGCCGCTATTTCTGGCTGCCTTTTAGCGCCATCGAAGAGATCCGTTTTCAGGCTCCGGCCAGCGTCACCGACCTGGTGTGGCGTCACGCGCTGGTGCGCCTGACCGATGGCACCGAGCAGGTCTGCCAGCTCCCGGCGCGCTATCCCTTTGAGACCGAGGCGGCTGACGCGGTCAAGCTGGGGCGGGCGACGGAATGGCTGCCGCTGGATGACGACGGCGTTCTGTATCAAGGGCTGGGCCAGAAGGCGTGGCTCAGCGAGCAGAGCGAAAGCCCGCTGCTGTCACTCAGCCTGATCACCTTTACGGCAGGCAGCGAACATGAGTAAACCCGCTGGCGAAGGCGATCTGCTGCGCAGTGGCTGGCAAGCCCGCAGCAAGCAGGAGAGGGTGGGCGCGCGCGACAAGATGCAGCCCTCGCTGCTGGATCGCCTGACGGACAACGATCCCGGAAAGCAGCGGGAGCCCGCAAACAGCAACTTTATTACCCACTCGGCTTTGCGGCACCAGGTGCTGCGCGATCTGCAGTGGCTGTTTAATACCATCAATCAGGACTCGTCCCACGACCTCAGCGCCTTGCCGGAAGTGCGTCGTTCGGTGGTGAACTTCGGGGTGGCGCCGCTGGCGGGAAAACGGATGTCGGATATCGAATGGCATGACATCCAGCGCAAGTTAACCGAGGCGATCGTTAACTTTGAGCCGCGTATCATGGCACAAGGGCTCCAGGTGCGCTGCATATCCGACACGGCGTCGCTCGATCTGCATAACGTGCTGTCGATAGAGATCAAAGGGCGTATGTGGTGCGTACCGTACCCGTTGGAGTTTCTGTTTCGCACGGATGTCGATCTGGAAAACGGTCATTTTGAACTTAAAGATGCGGGGTAACTATGGAAAGTAAACTGCTTGAGTACTACAACCGCGAGCTGGCCTATCTGCGGGAGATGGGCGCAGAGTTTGCCCAGCGCTACCCTAAAGTGGCCGGGCGGTTAGGGATGCAGGGCATAGAGGTGGCGGACCCGTATACCGAGCGCCTGATGGAAGGCTTTGCCTTTTTGACCTCCCGCGTCCAGCTCAAAATGGATGCCGAGTTTCCACGCTTCTCCCAGCGCCTGCTGGAGATGCTGGCCCCCAACTATTTAGCTCCCACGCCGTCCATGGCCATCGCTGAACTGCAGCCCGACAGCGGGCGGGGCGATTTGAGCAACGGGTTTATCGTGCCGCGCGGCACCATGATGGATAGCCTGGCGCTGAAAAAGAGCGGGGTCACCTGTAGCTATACCACGGCGCATGACGTCAACCTGCTGCCGCTGAAAATCGACAGTGTTGAGCTGGGGGGCGTGCCTGCCGATCTACCTCTCGCCCAGCTTGGCCTCAGCCAGCGCGGGATCACCAGCGCCCTGCGGATCCGTATCGCCTGCGATGGCCCGCAGCACCTTGGACATCTCAACTTTGACCGGCTGGATTTCTTCCTGAGCGGCCCCGACATCGAAGCGCTGAAGCTGCTGGAACTGGTAATGGAGCATCACGTTGGCGTTGTCTGCCAGACCGTAGGCGCGCAGCCGCAGCGTCAACAGCTGCCAGAGAGCGCCCTGCGTCATGAAGGTTTTGACGCCGACCATGCGCTGCTGCCGGAAGATCTGCGCAACTTTGATGGCTATCGGCTGCTTCAGGAGTATTTTGCCTTCCCGGCGCGCTTCCGCTTTATCAGCCTAAGCGGTCTGGGCAAGCTGATTAGCCGCTGCGAAGCAGAGCAGGCATTTGATATTTTCATCCTGCTGGACAAAACCGACGAACAGCTGGAGCGGGTGGTGGACGCCAGCCACCTGGCGATGCACTGCACGCCGGTGATCAACCTCTTCCCGAAGGTGGCCTCCCGCCAGAAGCTAAGTGATAACCAGCACGAATGTCATCTGGTGGTCGATAATATCCGTCCGCTGGATTATGAAATCTATGCGGTAAACAAGATCCACGGTAGCGCCGACGGCCAGCGTGACGACCAGACGTTTCGTCCGTTCTGGAGCACATGGAGTCATGATGCAGGCAACTATGGGGCCTACTTCTCCCTGCGTCGCGAGCAGCGCGTGCTTTCTGAACATGCGCTTCGCTACGGCACCCGAACCGGCTACACCGGCTCAGAAGTGTTTGTCTCGCTGGTGGATGAACAGCATGCGCCGTGGCAGGAGAGCCTGCGCTATATCACCGCCGACGTGCTCTGTACCAGCCGCGATCTGCCGCTGATGCTTCAGCAGGAGCTGGGCCAGTTTATCCTGTCGGATTCGATGCCGGTGAAAAAGCTGAGCCTGCGTAAAGGCCCCACGCCGCCGCGTCCGGCGCTGGCGGAAGGGTTCAGCACCTGGCGGCTCATCAGCCAGCTGCAAATGAACTACCTGAGCCTGATGGACAGTGAAAACGAAGACGGCGCCGCCGCGCTGCGCCAGCTGCTCGGCCTGTATGCCGGTCTCGCCGAAGCGCCCATTGCCCGCCAGATCGAGGGCGTTCGCCACTGCGTGCTGGAGCCCGTTCATCGCCGCGTGCCGGAGCCGGGGCCTATCGTTTTCGCCCGTGGCATCGGCATTACCCTGACGGTGGACGAGCAGGCCTTCTCGGGTTCCAGCCCGTGGCTGTTTGGCAGCGTGCTGGAGCGCCTTTTCGCCCGCCTGGTCTCCATCAACAGCTTTACCGAGTTCACGCTTAAGAGCCAGCAGCGGGGGGAGATTGGCTACTGGGCACCAAGAATGGGCAAAAGGGCGCTGATATGAGTGAAACCGTGACCACGCTACGGCAGGTTCATCGCCTGACGCCGCTGCCGGAGACCTTCTGGCGCAGGGTGATGGACGCGCCCTGGCGCTACGATCTCTTCCAACTGCTGAGACGCGTTGACGCCCAGGGGGGCGAGCGTTATCCGCTGGGGCGCGCGCCGCTGCCGAAATTTGAGCCGCTGCGTATCGGTCAGCAGCCCTCCATGAGCTTTGCCCCCTCCACGGTGGCACAGGTTCGCCAGCGCGCGCAGAGCGGACTGCATGAGGTCTCGATCCTGAGTTTCGGCATGTTTGGTCCTAACGGTCCGCTGCCGGTACATATGACGGAGTACGCCCGGGAGCGTATCTACCACCATCAGGACGATAGCCTGGCCGCTTTCGCCGATCTCTTTCATCATCGTCTGACGCTGCTCTTCTACCGGGCCTGGGCCGATGCGCAGCCCGCCGTGTCGCTCGATCGCCCTGACAATAAGCGTTTTGACCGCTATCTGTCGTCGCTTATCGGCATGGGTCAGCCAGGGCAGATGGCGAAAGGCAGCCTCAGTTCACACGCGCGCTTTACCCATGCCGGACACCTGACGCGTCATAGTCGCGATCCTGAAGGGCTGGAGAAGATCCTGCGCAACTACTTTAAGGTGCCCGTGAAGCTGGTGATGAACGTGCCGCAGTGGATGCCGCTCTCCACCCGTGAGCAGGCGCAACTCGGGGCAGGACGACGTCTGCCACGGTTAGGTCAGTCGGCATTTCTTGGCGTCGCCGTCCGCGACGTGCAGCATAAGTTTCGTATCGAAATAGGCCCGCTGAGTGCAGAGGAGTATGACCGCTTTCTGCCTGGCGAAGCCTGGGTAACGGCGCTGCGCGACTGGGTGCGCCAGTATCTTGGCCTGGAGTATCAGTGGGATACACAAATTTTATTACGAGCCGATGCGGTACGCGGCGTGGCGCTCGGGGGGGGCGGTCGGCTGGGTTACAACACCTGGCTTGGACAACAGCCTCTGCCGATACCTCGCGGCGACCTGGTTTTTAGCGCAGAGCTCTGATTTTCGTCTCTGACGTCACACATCAATGTTATCAATGGAACCGAACATGTCAGAAATCAGCCGTGCCGTGCTTTTCGGCAAACTCGATACGCTGTTATTCACCTCGCTGGAAAGCGCCACCGCCTTCTGCAAGCTGCGCGGAAACCCGTATGTTGAACTGGTGCACTGGCTGCATCAGCTTATGCAGCAGCAGGATGGCGATCTGCAGCAGGTTATCCGTCACTTCTCTCTCGATGAGCCGCAGCTCACCCGCGATATTGTCGCCGCGCTGGATGCGCTGCCGCGTGGGGCCAGCTCGGTCTCCGACCTCTCAGAGCATATCGATAGCGCCGTAGAGCGCGCCTGGGTATACGGTTCGCTGACGTTTGGCGTAAGCCGTATTCGCGGCGGGCACCTGCTCATCGGCCTGCTTAAAACCTGGAACCTGGCGAACGTGCTGAAAAGCATCTCCGCCCAGTTTGGCCGTATCAACGTTGAGGTGCTGCTGGAGCAGTTTGACGCTATCTGCGCCTCAAGCAAAGAGACGCAGCAGGCCGCCGCTGCCGCTGAAGCATCCACCGGAACCGTTCCCGCTGCGCAGGGCACGCTGGCGCAGTACGGTCAGGATCTGACGGCGCGGGCCAGAGAGGGCAAAATCGATCCGGTGGTGGGACGCGATGAGGAGATCCGCCAGATGGTGGATATTCTGATGCGCCGTCGGCAGAACAACCCGTTGCTGACCGGGGAAGCGGGGGTCGGTAAAACGGCGGTCGTGGAAGGATTAGCGCTGCGTATCGCCGAGGGTGACGTGCCTGAGCCGCTGCAAAATATTCAGCTGTGGCTGCTGGATATCGGCATGTTGCAGGCGGGCGCGGGCATGAAAGGGGAGTTTGAAGCCCGCCTTCAGGCGCTGATCAATGAGGTCCAGTCCAGCGTTACGCCGGTGATCCTGTTCATTGATGAAATTCATACCCTGATTGGCGCGGGTGGCCAGCAGGGCACCGGCGACGCCGCCAACCTGTTAAAACCGGCCCTGGCGCGTGGTCAGCTGCGTACCATCGGCGCGACTACCTGGGCGGAGTACAAAAAGTATATTGAGAAAGATCCGGCCCTGACCCGTCGTTTCCAGACGGTGCAGGTGCATGAACCGGACGAGGCGAAAGCCGTGCTGATGCTGCGTAGCACCGTCTCGCCGTTGGAGAAGCATCATCAGGTGCTGCTGCTGGACGAAGCGGTCAGCGCGGCGGTGAAGCTCTCCCATCGCTATATTCCCGCGCGCCAGCTGCCTGATAAAGCGGTCGCCCTGCTTGATACCGCCTGCGCCCGCGTCGCCGTCAGCCAGAGCGCACCGCCGGCGCAGCTTGAAGCCTGCCTGCGCCGTATTGCTGCCCTCGACGTGGAGATCGAAATTGCCGGACGCGAAGCGCGGGTTGGCGTGGGTGAAAGCGACCGGGTCGCCACCCTCCAGGCAGAGCGCGACCAGCAAGAGACCCAGCGCGAGGCGTTAAACCAGCGCTGGGAAGAGGAGCGTGGCCTGGTCAGAGAGATTATCCGCCTGCGCGCGGCGCTGTTTGCCGCCGGGGAGGATGAGACTACCGAGCTACGTAGCCAGCTGGCTGACCAGCAGCAGGCGCTGAAGAGCTTGCAGGGCGATGCACCACTGCTGTTCGCCGCCGTGGATGAGAACGTGGTGGCCGCAGTGGTATCAGACTGGACCGGCATCCCGCTGGGGCGGATGGTGAAAAACGAGATCGACGCGGTGCTGAGCCTGGCCGATACGCTCAATCAGCGGGTAATTGGTCAGCGCCACGGCCTGGAGCTGATCGCTCGCCGGGTACAGACCTCGCGTGCGAAGCTTGACGATCCCAACAAACCCATCGGCGTCTTTATGCTGTGCGGTCCCTCCGGCGTCGGTAAAACAGAAACCGCGCTGGCGCTGGCAGAGTCGCTCTACGGCGGCGAGCAGAACGTCATTACGATTAACATGAGCGAGTTCCAGGAGGCGCATACCGTCTCTACTCTCAAAGGCGCGCCTCCGGGCTACGTTGGCTATGGCGAGGGCGGCGTGTTAACCGAGGCGGTACGCCGTCGCCCCTACAGCGTGGTGCTGCTGGACGAAATTGAAAAAGCGCACCCGGATGTGCATGAGATCTTCTTCCAGGTCTTTGATAAGGGCTGGATGGAGGATGGCGAAGGACGCCTGATCGATTTCCGCAACACCATTATCATCCTCACCTCTAACGTCGGGACGGATCTGATTAGCGCCATGTGTGCCGATCCAGAGCTGATGCCGGAGCCGGAAGCCTTGGGCGGTGCGCTGCGTCAGCCGCTGCTGCAGGTCTTCCCGCCTGCGCTGCTGGGCCGTCTGCTGGTAGTGCCTTACTACCCGCTCAGCGACGATATGCTGGGCCAGATCGTTCGCCTGCAGCTTAAACGCATCCAGCGCCGTCTGGAGGAGAACCACGGCATCCATTCAGAATTTGACGACAGCGTTGTAGAGCAGATTGTTCAGCGCTGTACCGAGGTCGAGTCCGGCGGGCGTATGGTTGACGCCATTCTTACCAATACGCTGCTGCCGCAGATGAGCCAGATTTTACTGACCGCCAGCCGCAGTGACGAGCAGTATCAACGTCTGCGCGTCACCTGTGAGCAGGGCGAGTTTCACTGTCAGTTTGCCGTGTAACGCAATCATCAAGAGAACTGTTAAACATGATGGATAATGATAACAATCGGACTGTCCCAAACGCGCTGCCGGTCGGGTACCGTTTCAATGAGTTTGAGATAAAAGAGGTGATTGGCGGCGGTGGGTTCGGCATCGTTTATCGTGCCTGGGACCACCAGCTTGAGCGCACTATCGCTATCAAAGAGTTTATGCCCGCCTCGCTTGCCGTGCGTGGCGATGATATGACGCTGGTACTGCGCAGCGAGCGCTTCGGTAAGGCCTTCTCTGCCGGGCTGAACAGCTTTATCCAGGAGGCGCGCCTGCTGGCGCGCTTTAACCATCCTAACCTGCTGCACGTCCTGCGCTTCTGGGTTCAGAACGACACCGCCTACATGGGGACGCTGTTCTACAGCGGAACCACGCTCTCTCGCCTGCGCGAGCAGAAGCCAGAGATGGTCAACGAGGCGTGGATCCGCCGCATGCTGCCGATGCTGTTTGGCGCAATCAAGACCATTCACGACGAAGGTTATCTGCACCGTGATATCTCCCTGGATAATATTCAGATCCAGGATAACGGCCTGCCGGTTTTGCTCGACTTCGGCTCGGCGCGTCGCACCATCGGCAACCTCTCCGACGAGACGGAGACCATGCTACGTCCAGGCTTTGCACCTATTGAGCAGTACACCGATGACAACGAGAGCGAGCAGGGGCCGTGGACCGATATTTACGCCCTGGGTGCCGTGATCCATACCCTGATCGCGGGTTCGCCGCCGCCAGTGAGCGTGGTGCGCTCGATTCAGGACACCTACAAGCCGCTGGCCGAGCTGCAACCGGCGGGCTACTCGCTCCCTCTGCTGCAGGCAGTGGACCGCGCGCTGATGCTGCGCATGGAGGATCGTCCCCAGTCGATTGACGAGTTTGCAGCCCTTATCGAGATGCCCGTCGCGGGCATTGACGACGTGCTGAGCGCCAAAAAGCCGGGCACCATGCTGGTACCGGTAGAGGAGACGCCGGAGTCGACCTCCGCGCTGGACTGGCGGCGCTACAAGGTTCCCGCGATTGGTGCGGCGGGGGTTATCGTAGGTATTATTGCGGGCGCACTGCTGTTCAGCGGCGGCGATGATGAGATGCCGGAAACTGCCAGCACAGAGACCGCCGTCACCGCACCGCCTGTGCCAACCGAGGCGACCCCACCCGTCGCGGCGAATGAGGCCCCGGCCGCTACCCAGACCCAGGCTCCACCGGTGGCGGAAAGTGCTTCTCCGGCGGCAGTTGAAGCCGAGCCAGTTGTGCTGGTCTACATTCGCATGCTGGAGGGTGAAACCCTGCAGATCAATGGTGAGCCTAAAGCGCTGCGCCCGGCAACCAACGGCTACGCCTCTCTGACTCTCCCGGCAGGGGAGTTCACTTTTGAACTGCAGGGGAGCGGTAAAACGCGCATGCAGACGCTGAACATTGCCAAGCCCGGTACGTGGCTGGTGAACCCGTAAACGCGGCGGAAGACAGGGAGGGGTGACAGGACAAAGCCTATGTACAAAATTAAATTTATCTATCTTTATAGTGAAAAAGTGCCGCCCGCAATGTTCGATAAAATTATGCGGCCTTCGGTAGCCGGACAGTGGATCATGTCGGTACCGGAAAACTCGTTACGCTCGCTGTTTACGCGCTACGATCTGCTTCAGTCGGTTAGCGGAGCCAACCCGAACCAGCCCGGGCGCAATACGCGAAAGATTATCGTGCGGGATCTGGATTTCGGCAGGCTGGTGGCGATTGATGATAGCGCTCGCGGTTGGTCAGCGGCGACAGAGATGTTTTACATCAACGGTGAGGGCGAGCTTACGCTCGGCCCATCGGGGAAGGAGGGGTTGAGCTGGTCGTACTCGGTAAGCACCGTCATCGAACGCTACGAAACCATGGTGCGGACGTATGGACGCCCCCCGGCTACCGTGATCCCTGCGATGCATGTGGTGAAATCCAAAGCACCTCAGGTGGGACAGCAGGCAACACCTGGAAAAGACAATCAGACCTATGCCGCGCAACTTCAGGAGATGACCAAGGCCCAGCGCTGGCAGGCACGAAAAGATCTGATCGGCAAGGGTAGTGCCAGTCCCTTTCCGGATGCGCAAATTGCCGCAAAGCGGCTGGCAGCAAACAATATTGCCGTGGAAAAAGCGAAGCTTGCGGAAAATGTCTATAAAACCGTCGATCCGCTGAAAGCGACGCCGGGTGTGCCAGAGGGCTGGACGGATATCAGCAACGATGATGCGATGCTTGATAAGTTATGGCTAAAAAGCAATATGCTATACGACAAAGAGGTCGCGCCTGATTTCCTTGCGCGTGTTTATCAGCCAGACCCCAGTGTTTTCGGCAACGATATGAATCCTACCGTGGTATTCAGGGGATCTAGAGCGCCAGGATTGGCGTCTAAAGAAGAGCTGTTAGCTTGGTTCTACAATGAAGACGGAGGGAGAATAATTAAAAACGGTGCTGACTGGTCGAACAATTTGTCACAGGGAGCAGGAATGAATGCTTCATACTATAAAAGAGCAGTGGGCATAGGTAACGCGTTGGAAAAGTCAGGCCAAACCATAGATATCGCCGGACATTCACTGGGTGGTGGGCTGGCCTCGGCAACATCAATTGCCAGCGGCAAGCCCGGATGGACGTTTAACGCCGCCGGGTTAAACAGCGGCACTGTTAAAAAATATGGTGGTCAGCTGATAGGCAGCCCAGACAGCATCCAGGCCTACCGGGTGGAAGGAGAACTTCTGACAAAACTTCAGGAGGTCAATCCCTTGGATGACGCAGGTATCATTAAGGACTATGGACCGGGAAGCTTTATTCTTAAAGAAGGGATATCAGCGCTAAGTCCAAACGCGGCTGGTATTCCACACGATCTGCCTGGCGGAGCGGGTGGACCACTTGACCGGCACGGTATTGATCAGGCTATTCACTGCATCGACCAGCAGAAAGATGAAGATATTGCAATTATCGGGAGTCGCGTGTGAAGACGTTTTTTTCATTCAGCCTCGCGCTGCTCTTTACGATTATGATTCAGGGGTGTAAGCAGAATATGGATTTGAATCCGCAGGATTACTTCAGCGGCCAGCAGCTCGTTCTGGCAAAGGCAATCGAGCACGGTGAAGTTGACGAGGTAAAAAAACTCGCGCCGGAAACCGATCTTAACAAACCTGGACAGCAGGATATGACGCTGCTGTTCTGGGCGCTGAGCAATGCCATAAACGATAAGAAAACAGCACCCCAGTTAGAAATTATCACCGACCTGGTGAAGACGGGGGCTGACCCGCTCCAGCCTCGCCCGGCTGGTGGAAGCAGCCCGGCTGAGTTTGTCTTAAAAGGAGACAGTGGAGACTGGATCAGGGCAATGCTTGATGGTGGATTATCGCCTGATGCAAGAGACAAAATCCATCATCAGCCTATTCTGTTCGAAACCATTAAAGCTAAAAATACCGAGACTTTAAAAGCGATGCTTGATCATGGAGCTAATGTCAACATCACTGACTCACTAGGGAATACCCTATTAATTGAAGCATTCGATTTTGGCGAATACGACCATGTTTTGCTTTTACTGGAGCGTGGAGCCGATCCTGATTTCCGGGGTAAAGGTGGCTGGACAATGGGATATCAGCTGCAACGCTTTTTAAATAGGTCTAAAGCAAGCGACGAACACTATCAAGATTTGATCAAAATAAAAGAGAAGCTGATCCAGCACGGTGGGACGTGGCCGCCTGCGCCGCCCGCTCATTAACTATTTAACTGATGCAGAGTTATTAATATAACAGGAAGTTGTTAATGAGAGCATTATTATCGGTGTGCCTCGCGCTGATGCTTACTTTCATTGTGCAGGGATGCAGGCAGGGAGTGGAGTAGAATCCATAGGATTACTTCAGCGGCCAACAGCTCGTTCTGGCAAAGGCAATTGAAGGCGGCAAAGTTGACGAGGTTATAAAACTCGCGCCAGAAACCTATCTCAACAAACCCGGACAGCAGGGGGAAGGTCCAGCGCTTGGCTCTGATGGAAAAGATTATATGAACACATCACGTGATAAAATCCAGGTATGGAGTGCCCTTCCTAATAATTTGGCTTCAGATACACGGGCTATCATATCAGAAAGATCGGTTATTAGAAGGTATGGGGAGCAGCGTAAAATATATCAAAAATATCTAGAGAGTGATGACTCTTGGGCAGTAAGTGGTAAATCATGGCAATGAATCCCTGGAGTAAGAGAAAAAGATTATGAATTCAAAAAATAAAGTATTTTACTTTTGGGGTAGCATGGATGTACTTGCCATTTTATTGTATCTCATTCTTTCCCTGAAGCAGGGTAAAATTCCATATTTTACTGATATTGTTAATTTTTCAAATTTATCTCACTCTGTTTCTGGACAGGGATTATATAGTGGAGTTGTTGCTCTTCTTTTTGTTTTGGATATTGTTTTTTTGTTTTTATTGTTTGTTTCCGCTTGGTTGTTCTACAAAAAAAGTCCCTATGCAGTTAGGTTCTCATTTGCACAGGAGTTGTTTCGATTAATTTCTTTTCGGTGCTCGATTGCCTTCTTCCCACTTGTTTTAGGTTTATTTGGGGTTGCAAGTGCTTGGGTGGGTTTACTATTATTTTGTTTGTCTGAAGCAGTAAAAATAGGCTCCCTTGTTTACATCCTAAAAAAGGAAAAGTGACACTCTGACAGTATGCTTTGTTCGGTGTATCGCATATGCTTAACATTTAAATATATTAAGTTGTTAAGCGATTGACATACTCAAAATAAAAGAGAAGCTGATTGAGCACGGTGGAAAGTGGCCGCCAGACCCTGTTAAAAAGTGAGAAACGGATTATGACCACAAAAGAAAAAATCTTCTATTTTTGGGGCGTCATGGATGTTATTTGTATTTACTATTATATTATAAAGCCATTCTCGTCGGTTTGGGACCTTGTAAGTTCAGTTGTTGGAGGCCTATTTTTAGCAATCTATTTCATGATAGACGGTAAGGGATGGATGGCACTTTACGTGCTTATCTTTATATTTACCCCAGTTTCACTTTTCTTTTCGGCCTGGTTTTTCTTTAAGAAACGTGACCACGCCATCCGCTTTGCTTTGACTCAAGAAGTGTTTCGCTTTATCACGGTTCGCTGCTCAATACCCTTTTTTCTATGGATATTAGCCAAAGTCGATACACCTGATGGCTACCTTGGCTTATCAATGTCTCTGGTTATGGTCATGCTTCCGGCTGAGATATTAAAAATAGGCTCATTGGTGTATGTGGCAAAAAAATACCCCGTCAAGCGTGACGCTGATGAGCGTCGCGAAAAATGGCCGCCTGACCCCATTGAGTAGATGAGAAATAAGTTATGACCACAAGAGATAAAGTTTTCTATTTTTGGGGCGTTATGGATGTCATCGGTATTGCCTGGTACATTATGGGACCGATCTCGTCACTTGAAAATATGTGGACATCAGCGGCCGGCAACCTGGCAGTGATGATCCTCTTTTTCGCCTCCGCGGGTCCCCTGGCGGGACTTTTCTATCTGGCTTATATCATTACGCCATTCACTTTTTTCATCTCGGCATGGCTTTTCTTCAAGAGAAGCGGAGCTGCCATCAAGTTTGCCCTGGTTCAGGAAGTACTGCGTTTTCTGACGCACCGCTGTTCAGTTGCGCTCTTCCCATTACTTACCGGGACGTTAGGGATTGCAGGAGGCTGGACGAATATCTCTCTGTTGATCCTATCTGAGGCACTAAAAATAGGATCGCTCATTTACGTGGCTAAAAATACCCCATCAAGCGTGACGAGTCTGAATTGAAATAAAATCCAGGTACCAATTTGGGTAGGTTAATCTTGCCTGCACCTTTAATTTACCATCACACCATTTGCATCGCATAAACCGTATGGAATAAAGATTATGCTTAACCGTATCACTGTCCAGCTTCCCGTTGAGGGACTCTTTTTCTGGAAACTCTCTGGCCGTGAGGCGCTCTCGGAGACGTTCGCGCTAACGCTGACCCTGCTCGGTACCGATGCCCGGCTGGATCGCAGCGCGCTGCTGGGCCAGCCGGTGACCATCACCATCCCGACGCAGAGCCTGCTGTCGCCGCGCTATATCAACGGCAAAATCACCAAGGTAGGCGTGAGCGCGGTAGAGCAATCCGGGACGCGCTACGCGGCGTATGAGCTGATTGTTGAGCCGGACCTGTGGCCAATGACGCGCGACCGCAATCTGCGCATCTTCCAGGGCCAGACGGTGCCGCAGATCGTCAAAACCCTGCTCGGCGAGTGCCAGGTCAATATTGAGGATCGCCTGGTCTCAAGCTACCGGGTGTGGGAGTACTGCGTTCAGTATCAGGAGAGCAGCTTCGACTTCATCAGCCGCTTGATGGAGCTGGAAGGTATCACTTACTACTTCAAACACGAAGCGGATCGCCACACGCTGGTGTTAACCGACTCCGCGACCCAGCATGAGCCCTTTAGCGGCTATGAGACGATCCCCTACCATATGACGCCGTCGGGCGGCAGCACGGACGAAGAGGGCATCGGTCAGTGGGCGCTGGCAGACAGCGTAACGCCAGGCATCTACAGCCTTGACGACTACGACTTCCGTAAGCCGAACGCGTGGCTGTTCAAGGCCCAGCAGAACCCGACCTCGCCGAAGCCGGGCGGGATTGACGTCTACGACTGGCCGGGGCGTTTCGTCGAGCACGGCCACGGGGAGTTCTATGCCCGCATCCGCCAGGAGCGCTGGCAGGTGGAGCATCAGGAGATCCATGCCACCGCGACGGCGATGGGCATCGCGCCGGGCTATACGTTTGCCCTACTGAATGCACCTTTCTTCAGCGACAACGGCGAGTATCTCACCACGGCGGTGCACTACCAGTTTGAAGAGAACCGCTACGCCAGCGGCGCGGACGGCTTCACCATTCACCGCATCGACTTCTCGGTCATCCCGACCTCGGTGGTATTCCGTCCGGCGCAGGCCACACCCTGGCCGCGCACCTTTGGCCCGCAGACCGCACGCGTGGTTGGCCCGGAAGGCGAATCGATCTGGACCGACAGATATGGCCGGGTGAAGGTGAAGTTCCACTGGGATCGGCTGGCGAAAGGGGATGACACCAGCTCCAGCTGGATCCGCGTCTCCAGCGCCTGGGCGGGCCAGGGCTACGGCAGCGTACAGATCCCGCGCGTGGGTGATGAGGTGGTGATCGACTTTATCAACGGCGATCCGGATCGGCCGATCATTACCGGGCGCGTCTACAATGAAGGCAGCATGCCGCCGTGGACCTTACCGGCTGCCGCCACGCAGATGGGCTTTTTCAGCCGGAGTAAAGACGGGCACAAAGATAACGCCAACGCCCTGCGCTTTGAAGATAAGGCCGGTGCAGAGCAGATCTGGATACATGCCGAAAGGAACATGGATACCGACATCGAGAAAAGCGAAACCCACAGCGTCGGTGTCGATCGGACAAAAACCATCGGCCAGGATGAACACGTCAAGGTTAAGCGCAACCGCGAAGTGAACGTCGGCGTAAATTCAACCAGCAATACCGGAAGCCAGCACAAGATTAACGTCGGCGAAAACCAAACCGTATTAACCATGGATAAAGACGGTAATGCCCTGCTGGAAGCTAACACCTCTATCAAACTGAAGGTGAAGGATAACTATATTCTTATCACCCCGTCGACCATCGAAATTATTGTTGGAGAAGGTACGCTCAAGGCAGAGAGTATTACCGAAGCCTCCTTCAAAGGAACGGAGATGACCAAGCTGGGCGGCGGTAAAGATGGCGAGCTGAAAGTGAATGACACGCTTAATATCAGCGGAACCAACCTGACCGATATTAAAGGCGCTGTCGTTAAAATTAACAGCTAATTTCAGCAGAAGGATAGTGATTATGGGACAGCCTGCTGCGAGAGCAACAATCGACACCAGCGCGCATACCGGTCCAATACAGTCTGGAAGCCCCGATGTGATCATCGGTGGTTTTCCTGCCGCACGTAAGGGCGACACCTTATCGTGTTCAACCCACGGCAGCGGCGCGATCGTCGGTGGATCCAGCACGGTTCTGGTGAACGGTGTGCCGCTGGCCCGTCAGGGGGACCAGACAAAGTGTAATACCGGCGGCTCGCCTGCACCCGCCGCGCCGAAACCCGCTGCACCGCAGTACTGGGGGGCAACAGCGGCAAAAAAGGCCGCTGAAGATGGCATGATGCATGGCAACAACTACGATGCTCGCGTGCTGGGCGCGTATGCCAGCCTTGAGGATAAAGCGGAGCTGGGCAAGCTCGATACCGCTTCCGCTGGCTTTGCGCTAGCGGATATTACCGTCGGGAATATGAAAAGCAAGGATCTCGCTAAAGGTGAGATTCGCACTAAAATCGCTACTGCTAATGCGAGCGGTGGTCTGGTGCTCGATCGGCAGGACTACGCGGCGCTTAACGCCAACGCGACAGCCACGGGCATGCAGTACGGGGCCTCAGGTGGTCTCGGTAAGGAGGGTACCCTGTACGGCGGCGTTGGCGGAGACGTCATCATAGGTACTGCTGAAGCCAAGGCCGTCAGTGAAATGTACAAAGGGAACAAAGGGCGCTACGGGTTCAACGTTGAACTGGGTGCCGAGGCTGCTGGGATAAAAGGTGAGGGTACGGCAAAGGCCGATCTCTTTGGCGTGATTGTTGCTGATGGCAAGCTCGGCGGTAGCGTAGGCAGCGCCGGTGCATCTGCGGGTTTGGGCGCATTTGTTGATGCAACGGATTATTCTGTCAACGTTAAGGTTTCTGGGGAAGCTGCCGTAATACTCGGCATCAAAGCCGACGCCAACGTTAAAATAGCGATTAAACCTATCCTGGATCTTATTTTCGGTGACGAGGACAAGGCTGCCAGCGCGACTCCCGATAGTGGAGATGGCGTCATCAAGACCGGCTGTGTTACAGTCATTATAGGAGATTAATATGTGTGAACGAGGGATGAAGTAATGAATTGGCTATTTTTTATTGTCTTTTTGGGATTGGCGCTCTTTCTAATTTGGAATGGAAAAGATCGTTTTTCTAAAAAAGAGTGGGTGCGTATGGCGTTAATGCTTGGGCTGATCCTTCTAGGGACATTTATTATAGGTTTCTTCTTCAAATGGCTGTCCCTGTCACTCTCCATGTTTTCAATCGCAGCGGCCAGGCATTATACGGCTATCATTTCCATCTCATTCTTGTGTTTATGGGGACTAAAGCTGGCGGTTGTTCTGCTTTGCACCATTTTTGCATGGATCATAGGATTCCATGAAGTGCACAATGCTGAAAATTATCAGAAAATATCATCTATCTCGAATAAATTCGGACCGGGCTTGCTGATAGCGGCAAAATGTTTAGTTTCATTCGGTGCTTTCCTTATGTTCTACGGCATCTGGTTAACCGCTGCGGTCTAAGTTAAAGAGGTTTTATGAATACCGAGAGTAACTACCCTTTTCCCATCGCTTCCAGTGCCAGCAATGAAGACATTGAGGCGAACTACTGGAAGTGCCTGTACACCTCTACTGATAAGCAAATGCTTCAGTACTGGGTGATCCTGCCGAAGCGTGTCAAGCCCGCAGAGCTGACCCCGCAGCACATTGCCGAAGTCGGGCTGACAAACCTTGGGCGCTATGTGACCAATGATGCCCAGCCCTATATGGAAGTGTGGGCCGCTTACGAGCGCTGTGAGTGGGAGATGAATCCGGCGGACTGGCTGCTTAATAAGCTGGAGCTGATGGGCGAGAAAGTGCTGAATCAGCGCCTGATTGTCAATCCTGCCGGTAGCGGCGTGTTTGCCGATGTGTTGACCCTTAAAACCCACTCCTCCGGGGATGAGGTGATCTCACGCTTTACCGTGCAGAAGGACTACAACCCTGATGAGGGCGGCGGGAACTACTTCCTGATTAAAGCGGCCTGTGCAGCGCGTGACTATCCGGCGCTGGCAAATGATATGTTCTTTACGGTGGTGAACTGGGATCTGCTGCATCGCAGTAATCTGGCGCTGGCGGAACTGCTGAAGACCGTAAGCCTGAGTAATAAAACCAGCAGCGGCTTTAAAATCCCTGACTCCTGGCAGGTGAAGGCGCTGACGGACACGCGGCTGGTGGTAGAACATACCTTTGGCGATATTAACTACGGCGTGATCAATCTATGCTTCTATTCGCAGGAAACACTGTTCAATGCACAGGATGTTTTCATGGTTGCCACCAAACGTTTCCATGAACATGAGCCTGCCGTTACGCTGACCACCGATGCGCTGAGCACGATTAAGAATGAGTTTAGCCCCTCGCTGGGAGAAATGCTCTCAACCTGTCAGGGCGAGCTAGTCAGCGCAGAGGAAAAAATGCGCGCTATGTATCAGTGCTATATTTTCAGCCTGGGCAAAGTCTGGTGCTACGCAGAGCTGGTGGGGAGGCATCGTAATCATAAAGATTACCACTTCGAGGCTAATAAACGTTGTCTGGAGATTATCCTTTCAACATTTCATATCGAAACAGCCTGATCCATTCTGTTAACCAGGCTAACCCTACCAGTTATTACTTACATAGCTGGTAGGAGCCTTTTAATAACATTGGTAAATTTAAGTAATTTAAAAATATATCACTGTCTGCAAAAAATAAGTGAAATTGCTTTATCTACATTATGTCGCAGCAGCCCTTCACCGCTGCCACGCCATATTTAACGCATTACTTCATCTCTAAATCCTTTCTCGCATCCAGCGTCTGCCGATGCTCATCAAGGAACGGTTTCTCCGCCGGATCGAGGCGGTCCATGCCGCTGGTGAAGCGGTGCCAATAGGGGTAGCGCGGCGCCGGGCGCGTGGCCTGCTCGATACGCTGGCGCTGCTCATCGCTAAGCGAAAGCTCCACGGCGGCCAGGTTCTCCCGCAGATGCTCCTCGGTGCGGTTGCCGACAATTAACGAGGTGATGCCCGGACGGGAGGAGAGCCATGCCAGGCATACCTGCGCTACGGAAGCATTTAGCTCTTTACCCACCTCAGCCAGCACGTCAATCACGTTGTAAGCGTGCTCCATATCGTGCACGTAGGGTTCCGGCCAGCCGTTGCCCTGGCGCGAGGTCTCCGGCGTTTTAACGCCTCTGCGCACCGTGCCGGTGAGCAGTCCTTCCCCCATCGGTCCCCATACCAGAGTGCCGATATCCTGGTCCAGCGCCATCGGCAGCAGCTCGAACTCGGCCTCGCGGGACTCCGGGGTGTAGTAGATCTGCTGGCTAATTGGGCGGATAAGCTTATTCACTTTAGCCGTGCCCAGGGTCTTCATCATCTGCCAGGCGGTATAGTTGGAAGTGCCGAAGTAACGAATCTTACCGCTCTTTACCAGCTCCTCAAGCGCACGCAGCGTCTCTTCCGGCGGCGTGATGCCGTCCCAGTTATGGATCTGGTAGAGATCGATATGATCCGTTTTCAACCGACGCAGGCTATCTTCACAGGCTTTGATCAGATGGAAACGGCTGGCCCCGCTGTCGTTTGGACCGTCGCCCATCGGGCTGCGCGCTTTGGTTGCCAGCACCACCCGGTTGCGGTTCTCACCCAGCGCTTCGCCTACTACCTCTTCAGCCCCGCCCGCCGAGTAGAGATCGGCCGTATCAATGGTGTTAACCCCGCAGTCGAGGGCAATGTCGATGAACCGGCGCGCCTGAGCGACACCAACGTTACCCGTTTTTTCAAAGCCCGCCTTGCCGGCAAAGGTAAGCGTGCCTAGTGTAATTTCGGATACCATAAGGCCTGAATGTCCCAGTTTCCTGTACTGCATGATATCTCCTCTTATTTACAACGTTACAAGTAACAAAAGGTAGAAGCCGCCAGGAAGATGCGCAAACCGACCAGGATTAATCCGCATCTCCCGTTTGCCTCATAGAAAAGTGTGAACTAGATCTTAAAACTCACTTCTGTTCACCGTAGCGAGGTTTTGATGTTGAAAGCACCGATGGCGTTAATGATGGCGATGGCCGTGTCTGTCTGCTCAGGCAGCGTAAATGCGGAAGAGGGCGTTCGCTCTTTGCAGGTAGGTAAGTTGACCATTGGACAGGGTCAGCCGGCGATTATCGTCTCGACCTCGGGTGAAGATGAAACACACGTTCTCCAGGAGGCAGAGCAGATTGCCCGCACGCCTGAAGCCGACATTCTCGAACTACGTGTGGATAAGCTGGCGTTTGCTACCGATGCGGCAAAGGTCACGGCGCTGGGTCAGGCCGTGCGCAAGGCGCTTAACGGTAAGCCGCTGCTGCTGACGTTCCGCACCAAACCTGAAGGGGGCGAGAAAGCGCCGGGTGACGCGCGCTATAGCGAACTATATCAGCAGTGGCTGGCGGCCGGATTTGCCGACCTGATCGATATTGAGATGCGCATTGGCGAGGCGGAAGTTCGTAAGCTGATCGCCCAGGCACACCAGCATCATGTAGCAACCATTGTGTCATACCACGACTTCAACAGTACGCCGGGCAACGAAGCGATGCTGCAACGCCTGGCGCAGCAGGCAGACTACGGCGCGGACGTGCTTAAACTGGCGGTGATGCCAAAAAGCCCTGAGGATGTGAACCGGCTGACCAGCATAACCTGGCAGATGCGCCAGCGCAGCGATAAGCCGCTGCTGACGATGGCGATGGGCGGGCAGGGAACGGTAACCCGGCTGTCTGGAGAGATCTATGGCAGCAACCTGACCTTTGGCAGCATGGGCAGCGCCTCCGCGCCGGGGCAAATTGACGTGAAGGTGCTGCATCAAACGATGGCGGCACTGCATAAGGCAAATAGCCCCGGTCAATAACCGGGGCCGGGGGCTAAGTATTTGAAGAAGCTACAGGCCGCGCTGCGCCATCAGCTTCGCAAGGTCAACCAGACGGTTGGAGAAGCCCCACTCGTTGTCATACCAGGCGAGGATCTTGACCAGATTCCCGCCGATAACCAGCGTCGAGAGGCCGTCAATAATTGAGGAGCGCGGGTCGCCCTGGTAGTCGCTGGAGACCAGCGGCTCGTCGCTGTAGCCAAGAATGCCTTTCAGCGGACCCTCGGCGGCGGCCTGGCGGAAGGCGTCGTTGACTTCATCGACGGTCACGTCGCGCTTGAGCGTCACGGTCAGGTCAACAATCGAGACCACCGGTACCGGTACGCGCAGCGAGTAGCCGGTCAGGCGGCCCTCAAGCTCAGGGATCACGCGCCCCAGCGCCTTCGCCGCGCCGCTGGAGTAGGGGACAATCGACAGGGCCGCAGCACGCGCCCCGCGTAGATCTTTCTCCGGCTGATCGTGCAGCGCCTGGCTGTTGGTGTAGGCGTGGGTGGTGTTCATCAGGCCGTGCTCAATGCCGAAGCGCTGATGCAATACCTGGGCGGCAGGGGCCAGGCCGTTGGTGGTGCAGCTGCCGTTGCTCACGACAAAATGCTTCTGCGGATCGTAGCTGTTGTGGTTGACCCCCAGCACGATGGTGAGATCGTCATTTTTGCCGGGGGCAGAGATGATCACCCGCTTAGCGCCGCCGCTGGTAATATGCACTGCGGCTTTTTCGCGATCGGTAAAGAAGCCGGTGGCCTCAATCACAATCTCAACGCCGACGCTGCCCCAGGGAATATTTGCCGGGTCGCGCTCGGAAAAGACCCTTACGGGTTTTCCATCAACCTTCAGTTCACCTTCCGCCGCCTCGACCGGCACAGGGAGCGTGCCCAGCAGTGAGTCATGCTTTAACAGATGCGCCAGGGTTTTGCTGTCCGTCAGATCGTTGATTGCCACAATCTCAATTTCTGCATTACCTAACGCGGCACGAAGCACGTTGCGACCGATCCTGCCGAAGCCATTAATACCGACCTTAACCATGATGTACTCCTGTTATGCTGTAACTGGAATCAGAGTAGGCCGCGCCCGTTATGGCGTAAATGACAAAAAAGGATCACTTTACGCCATCTTACGACTGTGGAAGCGCTGGCGATACTCGCCGGGGGTGAGCTTGAGCTGCTTTTCAAAAATTCTGCGTAGATTAATGCTGCTACCGAAACCGGTTGCCGCCGCAACGCGATCCAGCGTGTCGAGGGTCTGCTCGAGGCGGTCTCTGGCGGCGGCCAGACGCGCCTCTGCCACATAGCGGGCTGGCGTTGTTCCTGTTTCTCGGGTAAAGACGCGGGTAAAGTTGCGGGGGCTCATCGCCGCCCGAGCTGCCAGCGTTTCCACCGACAGATTGGCGGTCAGGTTAGCCTGGATCCAACGCTGCACCTCGCCAATCGGGCCGGGGCCGTCGGCATCAAGCAGCTGAAAACGGCTGAACTGCATCTGCCCGCCGGGGCGGCGCAGGTACATCACCAGATCCTGGGCGACGTCACGGGCAAGGGTAAAGCCATAGTCCTCTTCCACCAGCGCCAGCGTGAGGTCGAAGCCAGAGCTGACCCCGGCGGAGGTCCAGACATGGCCATCCTGAATATAGAGCGGCCCGCCCTCTACTCTCACCAGCGGATAGCGGGACTGCATCTCCTCCAGCCGCCGCCAGTGGG
Organism: Pseudescherichia sp.; assembly: GCA_032055545.1. Lineage (GTDB taxonomy): Bacteria > Pseudomonadota > Gammaproteobacteria > Enterobacterales > Enterobacteriaceae > Pseudescherichia. Next base: position 22,648 of record DAMBQR010000030.1, read on the forward strand.
TCGTCGCCCGGCGGCCATCCAGCAGGCCCGCCTGAGCCAACAGAAGCGCCCCGCCGCAGATAGAGACTACCCGGCGCGCATGGGGCGCGGCCAGCCGTAGCCAATCCACTACCGCGCTATTCTCCAGCTCATTCACGCCTTTGCCAGTGACCATAATGGTATCCCGTGGCTCGGCATAGTCGAGGTCTACCAGCCTGAAATCTGCCAGCAGGTTTAAACCCGACTGACCATGAATAACCTGGTGGGGCTGAGTGGTCGCGATGTCTATCCGGTAGCGGGCAGTGGAAAACTCTTCCAGATGCAGGCGGTTAGCGTGCATCAGAATATCGGCTATACCTGCGGCTTCAAATAACATGCCGCCATCAGGAACAATAATAAGAAAGGTTTTCATGTCCTGAAAAGTACCCTTTTTATAAAATAAGTCAACTTTTGCCTGCACAGATAAAAGTGTCATATCCGGCCTTTTTCAAAATGCCGTGCAGGATTAAACGCTAAAAGTATTAGAAAAAGCGGTGTTAAAATGTTTTTTTTAACGTGACCTGTTTAACAGTGATGGTAAAAAAAATATTCCGCTGCTAACGTTTGCACACATGAAAATCTTATTTTTAAAACGTGCCTTAATATACTCTGGAACCCATTGAAATACGAAGAAAGTAGTAATTTAAATTAATTTTATGTGAAACCTAATAAATTACCGTGATGTGCGGGGATGCCCCTCGCTTATTGCAGCAGCATATTAATGATAATGCTTATTTATTCCGGCATAAGGAAATAAGGACAGCACAGCTATGTTCAGCATTCACCGACGTAACAATTTAGTAAAACGCTTTCGTTCCGGAACGTGCTTATTTACTGCAAGCATTATTCTGCCGACGCTGGCGTACGGAGCCTCTCCTGAATACGATGCCCTGATTGTACAGGCGCGTGACGGGGAGCGAGCGCCGCTGCTGAATTACTTAAAAGCGCAGGAACAGCAGACGCCGCTCACGCCCGATCAGGTGGCTGACTGGCTGCAGGTTACCGCCTGGGCAGATGACAACGCCGAAACGATCCGTATCTGGCAGCGCTACCAGGATCGCCTCCAGGTTCCGGCTCGTGGGCGGGTTGCCGTCGCCCGGGCGCTGCGTAACCAGAAAAACTGGAATGCCTCAATCGCCGTCTGGGAGAACGTCCTCAAGGAAGATCCAAAGAATGCTGACGCGCGCACCGGCTGGATCATGACCCTGGCCGATGCCCGCCGTAATGAGCAGGCGATTACCGAAGCCAACAGATGGGCGGCAGAAGAGCCTGGGGCCGAGCGTGATGCGCTGGTGGCCTACGTCTACCACTCGCAGGGAAAAAACTGGGATGCGCTGCTGGCCACCAGCCGGGCTGAAGCGCTGGATCCGCAGAACAAAAGTGCCCAGTCTACCAAGCTGGCTGTGCTCTCTGCCAACCGTATCGCCGGTCCGGCGCTGGACCTGACGCCGCCGTCAGCGGCTTCCGGCCCACTTGAACGCCGCCTTGAGCTGGACGCGGTCGCGCAGACCGTACGTTCGGCATTTACCCCTACCCGCAATGAAGAGGAGCGTTTCCTCGTCGCGGATAAAGCCATCGCCCGCTACGACGCGCTGCTCACCGCCTGGAAGGACGATCCTTCGGCGCAGGCCGACGTGCGCCGCGCGCGTATTGACCGGCTGGGGGCATTAGTGATCCGCAAACGCACTAAAGAGACCGTCCGGGAGTATGAGTCCCTCTCCGCCGACGGCCAGCCGATCCCGGACTATGCCAGGCGCTGGGTGGCCTCGGCTTACCTTGCAGAAAAAAATCCTGAAAAAGCCGAAGAGATGCTGATGGCGATCTACTACCCCAACGGCCCAATCCCGGCGACGCCGCTTACCGAAGACGATCAGCAGGATCTCTTCTACGCCCATATCGACAGCGGCAACTACCCGGCGGCGAAACGTCAGGTTGACGATCTGATCAAACAGAGCCCCTACCTGACCCGGGTTTTGGGTTCCCCCGTGCCGCAGCCGAACGATAGCTGGCTGCTGGGCCAGACCCTACTTACCCAGTACGAGATCGAGACCAACAACCTGCCGGAGGCGCAGAAGCGTGCCGAGTGGCTGGCACGTACCGGCTCCGGTAACCAGGCGCTGCGCGTCACCTATGCCTCGGTACTGCTCGCCCGTGGCCTGCCGCGCCAGGCCGAACGCGAGCTGAAGCTGGCGGAGGTTATCGAACCCAGCAACCTGGAGCTGGAGAAGCAGCAGGCCTGGAACGCCCTTGAGCTACAGGAGTGGCGGCAGGCGGACGAGCTGACCAACGACGTGATAAAGCGCAGCCCGGATGATGAATCCTCCCTGCGTCTCGCCCGCGCCCGCGACGTGCACAAGAAGACCGAGCTGCGGATCAACGGCTCGCAGGGGATCTCCTCTGACAGCCCGGTGAGCGGCCAGCACGACTTCACCTTCAACTCGGCGCTCTACAGCCCGCCGATCGGCGACAACTGGCGGCTCTTCACGGCCTATAACTTCGCCAGCGGCGAATTTGAAGAGGGCAAGGGGATTAACCGCGACATCGGCGTCGGTGGCGAATGGACGGCGCGGGACTACTGGGCCGAAATGGAAGTTTCGACGCGTAACTACGGTGACGGGCAGAAGACCGGCGGACGCCTGTCGGCCTGGCATGACTTCAATGACAACTGGCGTCTGGGCGGCAATGTGGAGCGGCTGTCGCGCAATACGCCGCTTCGCGCCCTGCGCAACAACGTCTACGCCAACGGTGGCGATCTCTTCCTGCGCTGGCACCAGACCGAGCGTCGTGAGTACCAGCTGACCTTCGCCGCCTCACACTTCTCTGATGATAACGATCGTATCGAATACGGTTTGAACGGCAAAGAGCGGCTGTGGACCACGCCGCGCTTTACTCTCGACTTCACGCCGGGCATTAGCGGCAGCACCAACACCAAGGAGGATGTCTTCTACTACAACCCGAAACGCGATCTCTCTGTCGTACCGGCGCTAACTGCCGAGCATGTGATGTATCAGCACTACGACACGGTATGGAAACAGGAGATTGCCGCTGGGGCCGGTGCCTACTGGCAGAAAGGCCACAGCGTCGGGGCAATAAACCAATTTGGGTATGGACAACGGGTTCAGTGGAACAACGTCGTGGACGGCGGATTGATGCTGACCTGGGATAAACGTCCCTATGACGGTAAGCGTGAGCGGAATATCTCCCTCGCATTTGATTTGAATGTCAGGTTCTGAGGACAGGTCATGTTTAATAAATGGCTGCGAGCCGCAACACTCATCGCCGGATGGATGCTCATCACCGCCTGTAGCAGTGCTGAGAAGCCGGGCTATCTTCCACCTTCTGCCAGACCGCCGCTGAACGCGGATCAGGCCTGGCCAAAAAACAGTTTCCTGGTACTGGGATATCACGACGTTGAGGACGGTGCTGCGGACCAGCGCTATCTCTCCGTGCGTACCAGCGCGTTAAACGACCAGATTGCCTGGCTGCGTGACAATGGGTATCAACCTGTTACCGCGCAGCAGGTGCTGGACGCCCACGATGGCAAAATTACCCTGCCACAAAAAGCGGTAATGCTGACCTTTGATGACGGCTACAGCAGCTTCTACACCCGCGTCTGGCCGATCCTCAAAGCTTACAACTGGCCTGCGGTATGGGCGCCGGTAGGTAGCTGGGTGGATGCCCCAGCTAACCAGCCCATCGACTTCGGCGGCTTAAAAACGGCGCGTGACAAGTTCGCCACCTGGCAGATGGTGAAGGAGATGGGCGAGTCGCCGCTGGTTGAGGTGGGAGCGCACACCTGGGCCTCGCACTACGGCATTCAGGCGAACCCGCAGGGCAGCAAAGAGCCGGCTATCGCTAACCGTGCCTACATCAAGGCCACCGGCAAGTACGAAACCGACGAGGAGTATGAGGCACGCATCAACAAGGATCTCGACCTGGTGACCAATAAAATCACCGAGGTGACCGGCAAAGCGCCTCGTGCCTGGGTCTGGCCCTACGGGGCGGCCAACGGGACGTCGTTGAAGCTGATCCATCAGCACGGCTACCGGATGGCCTTTACCCTCAACGAGGGGCTGGCTAACGCCGCCAACCTGGAAGATATCCCACGCATTCTGATCACCAACAACCCGTCGCTGAAAACCTTTGCCAGCCAGGTTGCCCAGGTGCGTGAGAAGCAGAACATGCGCGTGATGCATATCGATCTGGACTACGTCTATGACAAGGATCCGGCCCAGCAGCGGCGCAACATCGACATGCTGATCCAGCGCGTCTACGACATGAAGATCTCCCACGTCTTCCTGCAGGCGTATGCCGATCCGAAGGGCGACGGCAACATTCACGAGCTCTACTTCCCGAACCGCTGGCTGCCGATGCGTTCCGATCTGTTCAACTTTATCTCCTGGCAGCTGCAGAGCCGCGGCGGGGTGAAAGTTTACGCCTGGATGCCGGTACTGGCATTCCAGATGGACGATCCGCTACCGCTTGTCACGGCATGGAATCCGGAGACAAAACGCAGCGCGGTGGAGCGCAAGCAGTATGTGCGTCTCTCACCGTGGGATCCAGAGGCCCGCCGTCGTATCACTGAGATCTACGAAGATCTGGCCAAAGGGGCCGCCTTCAACGGCGTGCTGTTCCACGATGACGCCTTCCTGAGTGATTTCGAGGACGCCTCGCCGGATGCGCTGCGCGCCTACAAGGCGGCAGGCTTCCCGGGCAGCATCGAGGAGATCCGCAGCAATCCGGAGACCTTCGAACGCTGGACGCGCTTCAAGAGCAAGACGCTGATCGACTTTACCCGCGAACTCACCGCGTCGGTACGCGCCATTCGTGGACCACAGGTGAAAACCGCCCGCAACATCTACGCGCCGCCCATCATGGAGCCGGAGAGCGAAGCGTGGTTTGCGCAGAACCTCGACGACTTCCTGGCCACCTACGACTGGACGGCACCGATGGCGATGCCGTGGATGGAGGGGGTACCGGAGGGCGAGGACAACGCCTGGCTGGACAGAATGGTGAAAATTGTCGGCCAGCGCCCTGGCGCACTGGAGAAGACCGTCTTCGAACTGCAGGCGCAGGACTGGCGTGCTGACGCGAAAGAGAAAGATATCAGTGGCAAACAGATGACCGAGTGGATGCGCCAGCTCAAGCTGAGCGGTGCGGACAGCTATGGCTACTACCCTGACGATTTCCTTAACGATCAACCCGAGATGTCTGAGATCCGCTCTGCCTTCTCATCATACTGGTATCCACAAAAATGACCGATCGCATTGTAGCGTTTCTCATACTGTGCCTGATGTTCAGCTTCCCGCTGGGGGTGGCCGCTATTTTCACCGGCGACATGATCCTGAACTTCGTCTTCTTCTGGCCGCTGTTTATGTCAGCGCTATGGATGAGCGGCGGGCTCTACTTCTGGTTCCACCGGGAGCGTCACTGGCCGTGGGGGCCAAACACGCCGCCGCCGGAGCTGGAGGGGAATCCGCTGATCTCTATCCTGATACCTTGCTACAACGAGGGGCTGAACGCACGGGAGACCATCGAGGCGGCGCTGGCGCAGCGTTATGAAAATATTGAAGTTATCGCTATTAACGACGGCTCAAAGGATAACACCGGCGAGGTACTGGATCAGCTGGCCATTGAGTATCCGCGCCTGCGGGTGATCCATCTGGCGGAGAACCAGGGCAAGGCGGTGGCATTGCAGACCGGTGCGGCCTCGGCGCGCAGTGATTTTCTGGTCTGTATCGATGGCGATGCGCTGCTGGATCGCGACGCCGCGGCCTACCTGGTGGCACCGCTGCTGCAGTACCCTCGCGTTGGCGCGGTGACCGGTAACCCACGCATCCGCACCCGCTCCACGCTGGTGGGTCGTGTGCAGGTTGGCGAGTTCTCCTCGATCATCGGCCTGATCAAGCGCACCCAGCGCGTCTACGGCCAGGTGTTTACCGTCTCCGGTGTTATTGCCGCCTTCCGCCGCCGTGCGCTGTCGGAGGTGGGCTACTGGAGCCCGGATATGATCACGGAAGACATTGATATCAGCTGGAAATTGCAGCTGCGTCACTGGACAGTGTTCTACGAGCCGCGCGCGCTCTGCTGGATCCTGATGCCAGAGACGATGAAAGGGTTATGGAAACAGCGCCTGCGCTGGGCCCAGGGCGGGGCAGAAGTCTTTATTGTTAATATGCGCCGCCTCTGGGCCTGGGAGTATCGCCGGATGTGGCCGCTATTCCTGGAGTTTTGCCTCTCAACCGCCTGGGCGTTTGCCTACGCGGTCACGATCTTGCTGTTCCTTGTTGGGCTGGTTTTCCCCATGCCTGACTCTCTCCATGTACAACACCTGTTCCCACCGGCTTTCACTGGGCTGATGCTCGGCGTGGTTTGTCTGCTGCAATTTTTGGTCAGTCTGCTTATTGAACGGCGCTATGAAAAAGGTATCGGCGCGTCGCTCTTCTGGATCATCTGGTTCCCGGTGGTTTATTGGATGTTGAGTTTGTTCACAACGCTGGTCGCCTTCCCCAAAGTGATGCTGATGCGTAAACGCAGCAGAGCGCGTTGGGTAAGTCCTGACCGTGGTATAGGAAGAAATGATCAATGAAACAACCGCTGATTTTTACCGAACTCCGTATTATGCCGCGTATTTTTGACGTAGCGCTGACCCTGATTGCCTGGGTGGGGTTCTCATACCTGGTCTATGCAGGTCTGGTTACGATGCTCGCCAACGCGCCGTTTGTTGGCTTTGGCCCGCTGTTCTCCACCGTCAACACGGTGACGTTCTACCTGATGGTGGCGCTGGTCAACGCTGCGGTGCTGATTGGCTGGGCCAAATATAATCAGATCCGTTTCCGGGTGGAGCGCCGCAAGCGCCGCCCGGGACTGGGACGCGACGAGCTGGCCGCCAGCTTCCGTATCGCCCCGGCGCTGGTGCAGGATCTGAGCAATGGTCGAGTGCTGACCGTGTTTCATTACGATACCGGTGCCATCAGCCGCGCGGAGGTGGATAAAGGCCTTATCGCCAGCGTTGCTTGACGCCGTTCAGCGCCTTGCCCAGAGCGCGGGAGAGCGACCTGGGCAAGGTACTTAGGTATAAGTTCACAGACATGATGACGGGATTTGCTTATAATAGTATTTTATTGTGCAGCTCAAGAGATACCGTATGGATAGTGTTAAGTTTATGAATGTACCTCATAAGAAACCTTCGCGTGAACAGCTTACCCGAGCCGTTGTGACCTCAACGGCCATCGAAACTGGACAATCATCACAATCTGTTGAGGCTTCCTTAAAAATTCAGCGTAAGAAATTCGCGCACCTGCGTTTAGCGATTTAACCCTCTAGCGCTTTCATCACCCAATGTGTCATAGGGCTGTAATTCATTACCATTCCGGCATGAATAGCTGAAATATAGTGCGCTTTATTATGCTCCCAGCTTTCATAATTCAACGGCTTACGCCTGCCCTGCACAGCCATGACATCTGCAAGCAGCCGTGCCAGACGGCCATTACCTTCACGGAATGGATGCATAAGTATTAATTCCACATGTACAACAGCGATCGCTTCTGCAAGATGAGCGACGTCCATTCCATCGCATGGGGTATAGTTCCTTAGGTAATTTTTTTCGAAGCTGCTTACTAATTTTGGTAGCTGAGCTGCGGGGGCAAACATAAATCCTCCCTTGCTAATATTTACCGATCTTACCTTTCCAGCCCAATCATATATATTCCCTAACCAAATGTGATGCCAGTTCCTAATCATGGAGAAGGAGATATTTCCAGATGGAAATCTCTCTTCAAAAACAGCCTGATAGAGTTTTTCTAAAAGCACTAACTCTGCGCCATCCATCTCTTCAGCAGTAGTTATACCTGGCTTATTTTGTAATACCCGATCGTCGGACCCACGGGCATACACTCCTTCGCTATGTGAAACGCTGTATCGGCTCATCGCAACCTCCATTTGCCACGCTTGCTGTGGGCCGTACATCATTTCACTCTCTACTGCCTGACGTCATGATCGACGTCAACCCTACCAAAACCACACTTCTCGGTTATATTGTTAAGAAACCAGAGAGGGTGTTTATGAAATTTCCCGGTGTACCTGTGAATGAAAAAGAGCGGCTTAAGTCGCTCTATATGATGGATCTGCTTGATAAAAATGATGATGAGCGGCTGCTGCGCCTGACGCGGCTGGCGAAAGCGACCTTCAATGTGCCTGTTGCGTTAATCACCCTGCTGGACCGGGATCGGCAGTGGATGATCTCTTGCGATGGCTCAAATATGCGTCAATCCTCGCGCAACGTCTCTTTCTGTGCCCACGCTATTCTGCTGCAGGGTATTATGATTGTGAAAGATACGCTGCAGGACGAGCGCTTCGAAAATAACCCTTTGGTGCTCGACGAACCGTTTATCCGTTTTTACGCCGGCTGTCCGGTCCGCCTGCCCGATGGCTCGATAGCGGGTACTATCTGCCTGATTGACAATAAGCCTCGTGATTTTACCTCTGAGGATATTAATCTGCTGCTCGACCTGGGCGCGATTGTTGAAGATGAGTTTGTCATCATCAATATGGCGATGACCGATAAGCTCACTGACCTGCCCAACCGGCGCGGATTTTTTCAGCTTGGCGATAAACGCTTCGCAGAGCTGACCCAGGACGCAACGCCCTTTACGCTGCTCTATTTCGTGATTGAAGATCTCCAGTCGCTTAACGATATTTGGGGGCATGCTGAAGGGGATAACGCCCTGCGTGCTTTCGCCAAATGCCTTAATAGCTGCATGCAGAGCGGTGACGTCTGCGGACGGGTTGAGAGCAGCGGTTTTGCCGTGCTGCTGGCGCATAATGGCGAACATGACGCCGACGCGTTCTTATTTAAGCTGCAAAGTAAAGTAGATGACTGGTATCGTAACGTGGGTAAAAAATATCCACTTAATTACTCTTACGGGATGCTTGAAAATAGCACAGAGAAATATGCCGACCTCGTAGAGATGCTAAAAGATGCCGATACGGTGATGTATTCCGAGAAGCGTAAAGGACGTTAGTCAGGAGTAGCCGCAGGCCATAAAAAAAGCCCCAGCAGGGGCTTTTTTATTAATGATTAATGAGGGACTTCAGAGACCTTCTGAACTTCGGACTGGTTTATCTGCTGCTTAACACCGTTAGCATCTTTATAGCCTAACAGGCCTGCATCGGTCTGCTCTGGTTTGCCATCGGTAATGATAGTTCGGCCATCATTAGTATGAATAGCATAGCTGGTACGCGTACAACCAGAGAGGGCCGCGGCACCAAGTAAAATTGCAACAGGTAAAACGATCGCTTTTTTCATTAGACTCTCCTGATTGTCAGTTGAATAGTAAAGACCTCATTAGAACGTAATCAAAATTGAAGCCTTGAAATAAGTGTAGAAGATTTTTTTCACTCTACAACTTTGGTATTAGCCTCAGGTAACCTGCCAATAAAGGGGGGTGCCATAGACCTCGACAAAATAATCAATCACTGCTCTCACCGTTAAAGGCGGATGGCGGGTGTTAGGATAAATCAGGGCAATATGCTGTGGCCCGGCGTTTATTGTTGGATGATAGCCAGACAATAGCTCAACTAATGTTCTCTGCTGCAAACAGTTACCTAACAGCCAGTCCGGGAATAAGACGATCCCCATCCCTCCCAGCGCGGCGGCAAGCAGCGTCTCGGCACTATTTGAGCTTAGGTGGACCGCCACCGGGTAATGCACCCACTCACCGTCTGGCTCCTTAAATAGCCAGCGATTAGGTCCAGACGATCCGCTATAGACCAGGCAGCGATGCTGGCTAAGCTCTGCGGGCGTTTGCGGCGTACCCTGTTTTGCCACGTAGCCCGGCGATGCGGCCAGATAGTAGCGCTGAGTCCCTAAAATACGCGCGTGGAAAGAGGAGTCGGTTAAGGTGCCAATACGAAAAATCAGATCGGCGGCGTCGCGATGGGGATCGATATAGTCGTCGGTCTGGTTTAGCTCAATCTGTAGCTGCGGGTAGCGCTCTACCAGGCCGCTGAGCCAGGGGGCGATATGGTGGTGACCAAAAAAGACCGGGGCGTTGATGCGTACCAGCCCGGCGGGCACGGCGGCACGGTTTTGCAGCTCCGTCTGCGCGCTGTGCATGTTTTCCAGCATGGCGCGGGCGTGCACCATAAAAAGATGCCCCGCTTCGGTAGGAAGTACCGCCCGGGTATTGCGGTAGAAGAGCTGCTGCCCCAGCGTGTTCTCCAGCTGGATAACGGTGCGGGAGATCATCGAGGCGGAGACCCCCTCCCGGCGAGCCACCGCTGAAAAGCTCTGTCTATCATAGACGGCAACAAAAAAGCGCAGCGCGCGCAGGGTAATCGAGCCTGTATCGTTCATTGATGCAAAACCTGCAAAGGTGTTTCCTGCATTATAGCGTTTTTTAATATATCAGGTTGCTATAGGCTGCTGCGCTTCTGTTCTTAAGGGATACGTAGTCATGCAATTTTTACTGATATTACTGGTGATCGTCGGCGGCATGGGGCTGTCGGTAGAGGCGGGCATTCTCGGCCCGCTGGGGGGCGAGGTAGGGCACCTGTGGGCCACCTTCAGCATTTTTGGCGTCGGGGCCGCGCTTACTTTCCTGCTGATGCTCTTCTTTAGTCCGCGCAACAGCCCCTCCTTTTTCAGCCAGCCCGGCTGGCAGCTGCTCGGCGGCGTGCTGGGTCCGGCTTACGTGGTGATCCTGACCCTGGCCGCGCCGATTGTCGGGGTAGCGATGTGCATGATCGGCATTCTCGCCGGGCAGGTCTTTAAGAGCCTGGTGATCGATCACTTTGGCCTCTTTGGTACCGGGCGCCGACAAATCGATGCGAAACGCCTGTGGGCACTGGTTTTCATCATCGCCGCGCTGGCGCTGGTAGCGAAAGGATAACGAACAATGATTCTACTGATGATTATTCTCTCCGTGGTGGGCGGCGCGCTGCTGAGCGTGCAGGCCGCGATCAACGGCCAGCTGGGCAGCAAGGTGGGCGTGTTTCGCAGCGCGTTTCTGACCTTCTCCGTTGGAGCGCTGATTACCGCCCTGCTGATCTTCTTCTTTGAGACAAAGCATGCGGTAACTCTGCTGGAGGTGCCGAAGTGGCAGCTGCTGGGGGCGCTGCTGGGCGTGCCCTATATCGTGATTATGGTGCTGGCGGTGCAGCGTATCGGCACGGCAGTGGCCACCGTGGCGGTGATCTTCGGCCAGCTGGCGATGAGCATGCTGATCGACAACTTTGGCTGGCTGCATAACGAGGCGATCCCTTTCTCCGCTACCCGGCTGGGGGCGGTAGTCTGCCTCGGCATTGCCCTCTGGTTTATCTACTCCGGCAGCAAAAGCCGCGCGGCAGAGTAGGGCGTTGCACCATTAACTCGCACTGCCCGCTTTTGGGGCGCACTTTTCGCCTGCTGCGTTCGCAGCAGGCACCGTTTGCGGGCGTTAACGCCTGGCATAGCTTTTGCAACCTTTTATTCAGAAGGCAGCGCAACACAACTTATCTGTACAAAATGGCTGGCTAGGGTTCCGGTTCATCGCTGATGAATGCTGGTCCGAGAGCTGGCGACCTCTCTGAGGTTACACGGCGGGACAAAAGCCCGGGAGACAGCAGCACCAGAGGGTGTCGCGCTGCTCCCCATTTTTGTGCCAACCCGAGGTCAGATAATGAAAAAACGTTCCTTTCTCCGCACGCTTGCTCTGTCGCTGGCTCTGCTCACCAGCGTTCCCACCTTCGCGGCGGCTAAAAAAGAGTTCAACGTCTGCTGGACCATCTACGCGGGCTGGATGCCATGGGGCACCATCAGCAGCGAGAAGATCATCGACAAGTGGGCGAGTAAGTACGGCATTAAAATCAACGTCGTTCAGCTCAATGACTATATCGAATCGATCAACCAGTACACCGCCGGCCAGTTTGACGGCTGCACCATGACCAACATGGATGCGCTAACCATTCCGGCCGCGGGCGGCGTCGATACCACGGCGCTGATCCTCGGCAGCTACTCGGAAGGCAACGACGGGGTGGTGCTGAAAGGCGAAGGCAAAAAGCTCGCCGACCTGAAAGGGATGAAAATCTACCTGCCGGAGCTGTCTGTTTCCCACTATCTGCTGGTGCGCGGCCTGGAAAAAGCGGGGCTGCAGGAGCGTGACGTGACGGTGGTGAACACCTCCGATGCCGACATCGTCTCCGCGTTCGCTACCGATGACGTCCAGGCGGCAGTGGCCTGGAACCCGCAGCTCTCCACCATCAAGGCGACGCCGAAAACCACCGAGGTCTTTAGCTCTACCGCCGTGCCGGGCGAGCTGATCGACATGATGGTGGTCAACACCGAGACGCTGAAGGATAACCCGGCGCTGGGCAAAGCGTTGACCGGGGCATGGTACGAGATGATGGGCTTGATGAAAGCCCAGGACGCGAAGATGCTGAACGCAATGGCGGCAGCCTCCGGCACCGATCTGGCCGGTTACCAGGCGCAGCTGAAAACTACCCACCTCTTCTACACCCCGGCGGATAACCTTGCCTTCACCACCTCGGGCGATCTGCCCAAAACCATGCAGCGCGTGGCGCAGTTCTCCTTTGATAAGGGGCTGCTGGGCGACGGGGCGCAGAGCGCGGACTTTATCGGCATGGCCTTCCCGGGCAACGTCACCCAGGGCGATGTGGGCAACATCAAGCTGCGCTTTGACGACAGCTTCGTGAAGCTGGCCGCCGACGGCAAACTTTAAGACTAACGGAGCCTGTGCATGCGACAAATTAACCGCCACCCACAGCCTGGTATGCGCCTTATGCTGGTGCTGCTGCCGTTCGTCCTGTTGCTGGCGGCCTACTTTCTTGGCTCCGCGGTGCGCCTTGAGGCCAACCCCCATGACAAGCTGCTGCCGGGCCTCGACGGCATGCTGGCCGCCATTGACCGGATGGCTTTTACCCCAGACAGGCGCAGCGGCGACTACCTCTTCTGGCTGGATACCCTGGTAAGCCTGGCGCGCCTGCTTACCGGGCTGGTTATCGCCTCGCTGATTGGCCTGTGCATCGGCATCACCGCCGGGGTCTTCCCGATGTGGCGGGCGTCGCTGTCGCCGCTGATGACCGTGCTGTCAATGATCCCGCCCCTTGCGATCCTGCCGGTGCTGTTTATCGTCTTCGGCCTCGACGAGCTGTCCAAGATCATGCTGATCGTTATCGGCATCACGCCGATGCTGGCCCGCGATCTTGAGCACCGGGCGCGGGAGATCCCACCGGAGATCCTGATTAAAGCCCAGACGCTGGGGGCCAGCAGCTGGACCCTGGTGCTGCGGGTCGTGCTGCCGCAGCTGCTCTCGCGTTTGCTGACTTCCCTGCGGCTGCTGCTCGGCTCCGCGTGGCTGTTCCTGATCTCCGCCGAGGCGATCTCCTCCACCGCCGGGCTGGGCTACCGCATCTTTCTGGTCCGCCGCTACATGGCGATGGACGTCATCATTCCGTACGTCGTCTGGATCACCCTGCTGGCCTGGCTGATGGATCTGGCGCTGCGGGCGCTGCATAAATCCTGTTTTCCCTGGGCGGAAGGAGGGAAGGCATGAGCTTTATCAATATCAACAACATCTGGCAAGAGTACGGCAACCACGTCGTGCTGGAGCGGGTCAACCTGCAAATCCAGCAGGGGGAGTTCTGCTCGATGGTCGGCGCGTCCGGCTGCGGCAAATCGACCTTCCTGCGTCTGCTGCTGGGCCAGGAGCGCCCCACCCGGGGCAGCATCACCCTCGACGGCCAGCCGCTGGCGGCGGAGCCGGATCGCAGCCGTGGCGTGGTGTTTCAGCGCTACTCGGTGTTTCCGCACCTTAACGTGCTGGATAACGTCGCCATTGGCCTCGAACTCCCCGCGAGTCCGCTGCTGGGCCGCCTGTTCGGCAGCCGTAAAAAAGCGGCTCGCGAGCAGGCGGCGCAGATGCTGGAGAAGGTCGGCCTTGGCCACGCCCTGACGAAATATCCGGCCCAGCTCTCGGGCGGGATGCAGCAGCGGTTAGCCATCGCCCAGGCCTTTATCATGCAGCCGCGGGTGCTGCTGCTGGATGAGCCGTTTGGTGCGCTCGATCCGGGCATCCGCAAGGATATGCACGCTCTGCTGCTCCAGCTGTGGAGCGAAACGCGGATGACCGTCTTTATGGTCACCCACGATCTCTCCGAGGGGTTCAACCTCGGTACGCGCCTGCTGGTGTTCGACAAGGTGCGCATTGATCCCCACGAGCCGAACGCTTACGGGGCGCGCATCACCTATGACATCCCGCTAAACGAGGCACGCATGGCGGAGGTGATGTCACCCCCGCCCGCGAACGTTATTTCTTTAAGGAGCTAATTCGATGACGCACTCTCTGCATACCGCCACCGCCATTCGTGAGGAGACCGTTCCCGGCGGCGGCCACGCCTCTTTTATTCTCAAGCGCGGGCAGATCCTGCGCCTTACCGACATTGAGGGCGGGGCGAACGTCAGCATGATGATGCTCAACGCCCACGAGAAGAGCGATCGCCTGAACCTGCCGGATACCCTCAAGGGCCAGCACACCGCCAGGCTCACCGCCGGGCACTGCTTCTACTCTGACATGGGGCGCGTGCTGGCGGGCATCGTGGCGGATACCTGCGGCTGGCACGATCCCTTTGGCGGGGTGCTGAACGCCGGGGAGACCGCTGAGAAGTATGGCCAGGGTCGCTATCAGGAGCTGCGCAACGGCTTCTACCGCAACGGCATGGATAACCTGCTGGTGGAGATGGGTAAATGGGACCTCAACCTCGAGGATCTGCTGATGGTGGTGAACTTCTTCAGCAAGGTCAGCGTTGACGAGCAGGGGGCCTTTACCTTTCACAGCGGTTTTTCAAAGCCGGGCAGCTATATCGAGCTATATGCCCCGATGGACACGCTGATCGTTCTGACCGCGCTGCCGCACCCGATGGATCCGCAGCCTGAATATTTCCCGCGTCCGGTACAGCTGAGCTGGTTCGAGGCCACCGATAACGAGGCCGCCGTTAACGCTCTGCTGACCCGTCCTGAGAACGGTCGCGCATTTACTAACACCCAGCTGTTTGCCCTGTAAGGAGCCGAAAAATGTCTCTTGTTGAAAGTCAAAAACATCCGGCAGAGGCGGTGTTCCGCCACACTATTCCGGCGGGTGAGCACTACCTGTTTGAAGTGAAAGAGGGGCAGACCCTGCGCCTGCACGATCTCGAAGGCAACCAGGCCATCGATACGCTGTTCTATAACGCCGATAACCCGCGCGAGCGCTACGATCCCCAGCGCACCCTGCGCCGCCAGAACAACGCCTATCTGACCACCGGCAGCGTGCTGTGGTCGGGACTGGGCAATCCGCTGCTGACCATCGTCGCCGATACCTGTGGCCGCCACGACACCCTCGGCGGAGCCTGCGCCCAGGAGAGCAATACCGTGCGCTACTCGCTCGACAAGCGCTACATGCACAGCTGCCGGGATAACTTCCTCTGCGCCTGCCTGCACGATGGCCGCCTGCACAAGCGCGACATCGGGGCCAACATCAACTTCTTTATGAACGTGCCGGTAACGCCGGAGGGCGGCCTGACCTTTGAGGACGGCATCTCCGCTGCGGGTAAGTACGTTGAGCTGCGCGCCGAGTGCAACGTCATCGTGCTGATCTCTAACTGTCCGCAGCTCAATAATCCCTGCAACGGCTGGAACCCGACCCCTGCGGAGGTGCTGGTATGGAACTGAGCCGCCTGCGCCTCATGCTCTACCGCCTGTTTGCGGTGCGGGCCAACCGCCTGACGCTGGACAATAAGCCGCAGCAGTAACAGCCTTTTCCCCCTGGACGACCAGGCGGCGAGATTATTCCCGGCGGGACGACCCGCCACGGTTCGGGTCTGGATCATGTTTACAAAATTACTTATCGCTAACCGGGGCGCCATCGCCTGCCGTATTCTGCGCACCCTGCGGGAGATGAACGTCAAAGGAGTGGCGGTCTGGTCGGAGTCCGACGCCAGCAGCCTGCATATTCGCGAAGCCGACGAGGCAGTGAGTCTGGATGAAGGCCCGGCGGCACAAACCTACCTGCAGGTGGATAAGATCCTCGCTGCCGCCCGGGAGAGCGGGGCGCAGGCCATCCACCCCGGCTACGGCTTCCTGTCTGAAAACGCCGCCTTTGCCGAGGCGTGCGAGGCCGCCGGGATCGCCTTCGTTGGCCCCACCCCGGAGCAGCTGCGCATCTTCGGCCTGAAACACACCGCCCGGGCGCTGGCGAAAAGCCACGGCGTGCCGTTGCTGGAGGGCACCGAGCTGCTGGCGGACGTCGCCGAAGCGCTGGCCGCAGCGGAAAGCGTCGGTTACCCGGTGATGCTCAAGAGCACGGCGGGCGGCGGCGGGATTGGGATGCGGGTCTGCTACAGCCCGGCAGAGCTGGCAGAGGCCTTCGATGCGGTGCAGCGGCTGGGGAAAAATAACTTCAGCGATGCGGGCGTCTTTATTGAGAAGTATATTGAGCGCGCCCGCCATCTGGAGGTGCAGATCTTTGGCGACGGCGCGGGAGAGGTAATTGCCCTCGGCGTGCGCGACTGCTCGGTGCAGCGGCGTAACCAGAAGGTGCTGGAGGAGACTCCCGCCACGGCGCTGCCCGCGGGAATGGCCGAGGCGCTTTGCCAGGCCGCTATTGAGCTGGGCAAGGCAGTGTGCTACCGCAGCGCCGGCACGGTAGAGTTTGTCTACGACAGTAGCGCCCGGCAGTTCTATTTCCTGGAGGTCAACACCCGGTTACAGGTGGAGCATGGCGTGACCGAGCAGGTGTGGGGCGTGGATCTGGTCCAGATGATGATCGCTCTGGCGGCGGGCGATCTGCCTCCGCTGGCCGAGATCGCCGCGGGGTTAAACCCACGCGGGCATGCGATCCAGGCCCGCGTCTACGCTGAGGATCCGGGCCGTCAGTTCCAGCCCTCGCCGGGCCTGCTGACCAACGTTATCTTCCCGGAGCAGGATCGTACCACGCTGCGGATCGACAGCTGGGTAGAGTCCGGCTGTGAGGTGCCGCCGTTCTTCGATCCGCTGCTGGCCAAGATCATTACCTGCGCAGGCACCCGCGACGAGGCGATCGATCGACTGGATCGCGCCCTGGAGGAGACGCGCCTCTACGGCGTGGAGACCAATCGCCAGTACCTGCGGCAGATCCTGCGCGATGTACCTTTTGCCAGCGGCCAGCCGTGGACCCGCTGCCTTGAAAACCTGAGCTACCAGGCGGCGACGCTGGAGGTGGTCAGCGCCGGGACGCAGACCACGGTGCAGGACTATCCGGGACGGCAGGGCTACTGGGCGGTAGGCGTCCCGCCATCCGGGCCGATGGACGATCGCGCCCTGCGCCTTGGCAACCGTCTGCTGGGCAACGCTGACGATGCGGCGGGGCTGGAGATCACCGTCAGCGGACCCACGCTGAAGTTTAATACCGATGCGGTGGCGGTCATCACCGGCGCTGCGATAAGCGTTGAACTGGACGGCCAGCCGCAGGCAATGAACCAGACCTTCTTCATTCCTGCTGGCACCACGCTAACCCTGGGAGATACCCTTGGGGCAGGCGTGCGCAGCTATCTCTGCCTGCGCGGCGGTCTCGACGTGCCGGACTATCTGGGCAGCAAGAGCACCTTTACCCTCGGCCAGTTTGGCGGCCACGCCGGACGCGCCCTGCGTACCGGCGACGTGCTGCACCTTGCGCCGCTAACCGACGCCCGCTGCGGCGCTGCGCTGCCTGCGGCGCTGCACACCACCCCTGGCGCGGTGCGCGAGCTGCGGGTGATCTACGGCCCGCACGGTGCGCCGGAGTACTTTACACCCGAGTGGATCCCGACCTTTTTTGCCACCGAGTGGGAGGTGCACTTCAACTCCAGCCGCACCGGCGTACGCCTGATTGGCCCGAAACCGGAGTGGGCGCGGGACAGCGGCGGCGAGGCGGGGCTGCATCCCTCTAACATTCATGACAACCCCTACGCTATCGGCGCGGTGGACTTTACCGGCGACATGCCGGTGATCCTCGGTCCGGACGGCCCGAGCCTCGGCGGCTTCGTCTGCCCGGTGACGGTGATCGAAGCGGATCTCTGGCAGCTCGGCCAGCTTAACGCCGGGGATCGGGTGCGCTTCGTGCCGGTGGACATCGACACCGCCCGCCTGCTGGCGCAGGGGCGCAGCCAGGAGCTGGCGAGCCTGCAACCGGTGGCGATTAACTGGCATACGCAGCCGCTTACCACCCCGGTGGTAATGGAGACCGGGACGGCGGACAAGCGTCTGGTGGCGCGCCTCTCCGGCGATACCCATCTGCTGCTGGAGATTGGTGATGCTGAGCTGGATCTGGTTCTGCGCTTTCGCGGTCACGCCCTGATGCAGGCTCTGGAGGCGCTGGCCCTTGATGGGGTCGTTGACCTGACGCCGGGCATCCGCTCGCTACAGGTTCACTATCAGCCGGAGGCGCTGAGCCTGATGCGCCTGCTGGCGATCGTGCGCGAAGTGTGGCAGTCAGTATGCCAGCAGGAGGACTTGCAGGTGCCGTCACGCGTGGTCTGGCTACCGCTGTCGTGGGACGATCCGGCGTGCCAGAAAGCCATCGACAAGTACATGACCACCGTACGCCGGGATGCCCCCTGGTGCCCGAGCAACCTGGAGTTTATCCGCCGCATCAACGATCTCGACAATATCGACGCGGTCTACCGCACGGTGTTCGACGCCAGCTATCTGGTGATGGGCCTGGGGGATGTCTATCTCGGTGCGCCGGTGGCAACCCCGCTCGATCCGCGCCATCGGTTAGTGACCACCAAATATAATCCGGCGCGCACCTGGACGGCGGAGAACTCGGTGGGCATCGGCGGGGCGTACCTCTGCGTCTACGGCATGGAGGGACCGGGCGGCTACCAGTTCGTCGGACGCACGCTGCAGATGTGGAATCGCTATCATGCGGTGGAAGATTTCGGCGGCAAGCCGTGGCTGCTGCGTTTCTTTGACCAGATCCGTTTCTATCCGGTCTCCGCCGAGGAGCTGCTGACCATTCGCCGCGACTTCCCGCTCGGACGCTACCCGCTGCGCATTGAACAGAGTACGTTGCGGCTGGCGGAGTACCAGCAGTTTCTGGCCGAGGAGGCGACCAGCATTGCGGCTTTCCGTAGCCATCAGCAGGCAGCGTTCAATGCCGAAAGGGAGCGCTGGGTGGCCTCCGGCCAGGCACACTTTGACAGTAACGACGCCATGCCGGACGCGGGTGAAGATGCACCATTACAGGCGGGACAGCGTGGGATCGACAGCCCCATCGCCGGTAACCTCTGGCAGGTGCTGGTCAAGCCGGGCGACAGGGTGAAGGAGGGAGAGGTGATGGTGATCCTGGAGTCGATGAAGATGGAGATCCCGCTGCGGGCCACCTGCGATGGCGTGGTGGATCAGGTTCGCGTGCAGCCTGGCTCGTCGGTACGGGCCGGGCAGTGCGTGGCAGTGGTTAACGCCGAGCGTGCCGCGGCTTAACGGGCGCGTACGCCCTTCGGCGGGCTGGCCTTCAGCGGGGCGTTGACCGGCATCTCGTCAGCCCACTGGGTGGCTGAGGACATCATTTCAGCCACCATCCCACGGGTCAGCCCCAGCCGATAGGCCTGCTGGCTGGCCTCCTCCCACTTCCGCTGCTCATACAGCTGCACCAGGCAAACAAACTGGTGCAGCATCCCCCGATGCTGTTGCAGGGCCATGCGGACATCCTGGGAGATCACCACCTGGCCGATAAGCTCCTCCAGCGGGATCTCAAATACGGCATCCAGCAGCGAGAAGAGACCGACCATAAACGCATCGTTGGCCGAGACCCTGCCGCGCAGGCGGGCCGCCGCCAGTTCGCAAAACTTGGCGCGGATCAGGCTTTGATAGTAGGTTTCATTGGTTTTGACGTTATTAATCGAGCTTAAGCAGGTCACCAGCACAAAGCGCCGCAGCTCTTTTGCGCCCAGATAAACCACAATATCCTTTAGCGAATGGCTGCGCGTGCCCTTAATTCCCCTGGTGTTATAGAGAATATTTTGCGCATAGCGCATTACCTTATAGGAGAGGGCAACGTCGTGCTTGAGCAGATCCTCAATGCGCTGCAGATTGGGCGCGTCGGAGTTGACCTCCTGAATCAGGTTCAGGGAGACAATGTGGTTCTGCACCAGCTTATTGCTTTTATAGACCACCGGCTTGCTAAAGAAATAGCCCTGAAAGAGGGTAAAGCCGGCATTTTTAAATAGCTCGTACTCGTCGAAGGTTTCGATCTTTTCTGCCAGCAGCAGGGTACCTTTCAATAGCTCCTCGCGGCACAGCAGGTAGTCCTGAATTTGCGGCCAGCTATTTTCCCGAATATCAAATTTGATAATGCTGATCCAGGGAATAAAGGCATCCCAGTCGCTGCTAAGAGAAAAATCATCCAGCGCAACGCGAAAGCCCTGCTGATGCAGCCGCTTAATCGTCGCCAGCAGGGCGCTGGTCGGCTCGGCAGTTTCAAGGATCTCAATGACCACCCGGTCTTTAGGCAGGGTTTCCGCCAGCCCCTGGAGCAGCAGTTCATAGGGAAAGTTAACAAATACCGTGCCGAACTCTTTTTGGCTATCGCCGGGCGCGCCAAAAAATTGCTCTTCAATAAGCTGGGCAGTGGCATGTTCAGGTGAAACGTTGGGAAAACAGTTAGCCATACTGTCCCGAAACAGGAGCTCATAGCCAAACGTCTGCAAATTTTCATCGAAAATCGCCTGCCTGGCGACAAAAGAAAACATTCTCTATCCTCACCCCAGCGCTTGAAGCTTTACACTATGCCGCGTAACGCGCGGGCTGACTAATACTTTTCTCAAATTATCCTTTATTTGTAAAGTTTCGTCACAAAAAAGTGTCACTGTTTATCTTTTAAAAACAGACGCTTGACAGGAGAGGCTATTTCAGGGAAATGGGGCGGGCGGGAAGAACAGAGCGCGCCGCTCAGGCCAGAGACCCGAACGGCGCAGAAGCTTATATTACGCGGTCTGCCAGGAAGATTTTACCTCTTCCGAGTTTTTGTTGAGAACCACGTTGTTACCGTCAACTTTTTCCACCCAGCTCAGCGGGATATAGTGATGCACACCACCGGAAGCCGGATCGCTTTTAGCCAGTTTGATCTTATCTTCGCCTTCGAGGTGGTCAACGGTGCCAACGTGGGTACCACAGCTGGCGATTACCTGAGCGTGTTCACGGATTTCACTTTTATTAACCATACATCCTCCTTTGTTGTGATGAAGTTTGAGTATAGTCAACGTTTTTAACTCTGCAGGGCAGAACAATCTGAACTCTTTGAGCGGCTATTAAAGAAGATGTAATATGGATACCTCTTTTCCCATCCAGGAGCCTCTCCTATGGCTGGCCACCGCATCGCCCGTGAAAAACTCACCATCCGCAGAATGATTGCCCTCTATCAGCGCGGCGCGCCCGCAGCCTCGGCGGAAGAGGGACACTACGCGGCGCTCTTTGCCTACGCGGAAAAACGACTGGATAAGTGCGTATTCGGCGAAGAGAAACCGGCCTGCAAGCAGTGTCCGGTACACTGCTACCAGCCGGCGAAGCGGGAAGAGATGAAGCAGATTATGCGCTGGGCCGGGCCGCGTATGCTGTGGCACCACCCGATCCTCACCGTGCGCCATCTGATTGACGATAGGCGCCCGGTGCCGCCGCTGCCGGAGAAATGTAGGCCGGGTAAGCGCAGCGCCACCCGGCGTTAACCGTTATGTCGGGTGGCGGCTTCGCCTTACCCGACCTACGAACCAATCGTACTCTTATCAATGCCTAACCGTTTCATCCGCGAAAGCAGGGTGGTGCGCTTGAGGCCCAGCCGCTGGGCAGCGCCTTTCGGCCCGGCAATGACGCCGTTGGTCTCCCGCAGCACCCGCAGGATCAGCTGCGTCTCCTCTTCACCCTCCTGGGCCAGCGCGACAGGCGTGGCAGGGGCAGCGGCAATCTCCGGCAGGGAGAGCTGTAGCACGCTGCCACGCGTCAGCAATACCGCCCGTTCAATCACGTTCTCCAGCTCGCGCACGTTGCCCGGCCACGCCATGCCGGAGAGGGTGCGCAGCGTCTCGGCGGGAATGCTGTCGATATTGCGCCCCAGCCGCCGGGCGATTTTAAAGGTAAAGGCCTTCACCAGCAGCGGAATGTCTTCCGGGCGCTCGCGCAGGGGCGGGATGTGGATCGGGAAGACGTTAAGCCGGTAGTAGAGATCGCTGCGGAACTCGCGATCCTGCACCATCTGCCTGAGATCCCGGTTGGTGGCGGCGATCAGCCGGACGTCGGTCTGGATCAGTTTGTTGCTGCCGAGGCGCTCGAACTCCTGCTCCTGTAAGACGCGCAGCAGCTTGGGCTGCAGCTCCAGCGGCATATCACCTACCTCGTCCAGAAAGAGCGAGCTTTTATCCGCCAGCTCAAAACGCCCAATGCGCTGGGCGCTGGCACCGGTAAAAGCCCCACGCTCGTGACCGAAGAGATCGCTCTCCAGCAGGCCCGCAGGCATTGCCGCACAGTTCATCTTGACCATTCGTCGGGCGTTGCGCCCACTCAGGTTGTGGATCGCCCTGGCGATCAGCTCCTTACCGGTGCCGGTCTCGCCGAGGATCAGCACCGTGCTGTTGCTCTGGGCCACCATCTCCACCTGCTTGAGGACGCTGAACATCGCCTCGCTGCGTCCGACGATCTCCCCGAACTCGCTCTCGACGTTGTTAAGCTGCTCGGTCAGAGCGAGGTTCTCATCCACCAGCCGCTCCTTCAGGCGCTGGATCTCCTGGTAGGCGAGGGCGTTATCGACGGCAATCGCTACCCGCTCGGCAATCTGGCGCAGCAGCTGGAGATTCGCGGTCGTAAAGACCTTCTCCTCACACTGGGCCAGCTTCAGGACGCCCAGCAGATTGTCGCCGGACATCAGCGGCAGCAGGCAGAGGGTCTGGATCTGGTTGCCCCAGGTCTCAAAGAGCCGCCGCTCGTAGGGGGCCAGCCGGTCACGTTCGTGCAGGTTAAGCAGCAGCATCTCTTTGCTCTTAAACACCCGTTCGGAGAGGGTGCCAGCCTCGTCCACCTCGCTCTGCTCATCAAGAGGCGCGCGCTCGTTGAGATAGTGCGTTGAGTAGATGTTCAGCTTGCCCTTACGGCTGCTGCGCAGCACGATGCTGATGGCGTCGATATCAAAATAGCGGTGGATCTCTTTGGCGATCTCGCCCACCAGCTCGTCCATATCGAGGCGGGAGAGCACCGCATTGGTGATGGCGACCAGAATACGGAAGTTGTCGCGCTCGCGGCAGAGCAGATCGTAGTCCGGGCCTCTGGCTATCCGACTCTGGATCTGCTCCACCACCACGCCGACGATCTGGGTAAGGGTATGCAGGCGCTCCATCTCCTGCGCGCTCCAGGGCCTGTCATCGTGGCGAATAAACTCGCAGCCGCCGAAGATATGGCCTTCCGCCGCCAGCGGCAGCAGCCCGTAGTGGCCAAATGCAGGATAGAGGCGACTCCCGGCAAGCTGCGGCCAGGCCTCGCTAAAGGCCTGGTAGCTACAGTGCAGGGCCTCCGGGCGGGAGAGAATGCGCCGCACTGGGCCGTGGGCCAGGGCGGTTTCATCGCCATACTCAACGGCGCTGCCGTCCGGGCAACTGGCGTAGTAGCAGGCCCGGCGATCCCCGGCGCGCCAGAGAACAATTCCGGCGCGATCCGCCAGCGCCGACTCTCTGACCAGCCCGGTCAGGGTCTGCGCCAGGGCGGTAAGATCCGGCTGCTGTAATAGCGTGCGGGTGACGTCGAACAGGCCCTGCTGTCCGAGATCGCCCATTGGTGTATTCGACATCGGTGTATTCGACATGTGCTAATCCAGAAAGGCACCGAAAAGGGTGCCAAAAGTATCTATCTTGCAATGAAAATGTTTTAGCAGATCCGTGGCAGGGGTTCGGCATGGGGCAGATCCAGGGTGCGCTTCACGCCGTAGAGGCCGCTCAGCCGCACGCCTTTACGCGCCACGACTTCGCCAATAATTGCCGCATCGCGCCCCAACGGGTGGCTGTGCAGCCGTTCAACAACGGCTTCGGCGGCATGGCGCTCGGCAACAATCACCAGCTTGCCCTCGTTGGCAAAGTTGAGGGCGTCAAGGCCCAGTAGCTCACACACGCCGCGCACGGCGGGCTTCACCGGCAGGCTGGACTCGTTCAGCTCAATGCCGCAGCCGCTGCTGGCGGCAAACTCATGCACCACCGCATTGACGCCGCCGCGCGTGGCGTCGCGCAGAGCCTTTATCCCGTCTATCTCGCGCAGGGCCTGGATCAGCGGCGTCAGTACCGCGCAGTCGCTCACCAGCTCGCCATCCAGCCCGAGCTGCTCGCGCAGATTGAGAATAGTAGCCCCGTGGCACCCTAGCGTGCCGCTCACCAGCACCACATCTCCTGCTTGCAACGCCTGCGCCCGCCAGTGCAGGCCGCTGGGGATCGCGCCGATGCCCGCCGTGTTAATGAATAGCTTATCCGCTGCCCCGCGCTGCACCACCTTGGTGTCGCCGGTGACGATGGCGATATCTGCCGCCTTCGCCGTAGCCGCCATGCTGTTAACCACCGCCTGCAGGCTCGCCATCGGCAGCCCCTCCTCCAGGATAAAGCCGCAGGAGAGATAGCGTGGGATCGCACCGCTGACGGCAATATCGTTAGCGGTGCCGCACACCGCCAGCTTGCCGATATCGCCTCCCGGAAAGAAAAGAGGGTCGATTACGTAGCTGTCGGTGGAGAAGGCCAGCCGATCGCCGCCCGCCACCAGCGGAGCGAGATCGAGACGGGCCTGATCCTCCTGCTCCGCCAGCCACGGGTTATCAAAGGCCTGCAGGAACAGGGTGTTAATCAGCTGCTGCATCGCCTGACCCCCGCTGCCGTGGGCCATTTGCACCGTACTCATACTTCACACTCCTGGGCGCGATAGTGATACCAGGCGGCGCAGGCCCCTTCTGAAGAGACCATCAGCGCGCCGAAGGCGGTTTGTGGGTTGCAGGTTTGACCAAACAGCGGACACTGGTGCGGCTTACAGCGGCCCGTTAAGACCTCGCCGCAGCGGGCGCGGGGATCGTCGTACGTCTGCTGCGGGCGCAGCTGAAAATGCGCTTCGGCATCAAAACGCCGGTACGCGTCGCTAAGCCGCACGCCGGAGTGGGCAATCACGCCCAGCCCGCGCCACTCGCTTTCGCCTTCAACGGTAAACACCCTGGCGATAGCCTGCTGCGCCAGCGGATTACCGTTGTCAGGCACCACCCGCCGGTATTGGTTCTCTACCCGGCTACAGGCAGCTATTTTCTGCTCAACCAGCATCATCACGCCTTGCAGTAGATCAAGTGGTTCGAAGCCAGCCACCACTAATGGACGCTGAAACTCATCGGCGATAAAGCCATAAGCCGCCGTACCGGTCACCATGCTGACGTGGCCGGGGGCCAGAAAAGCGTCGATGCTGTTATCCGGCTGCTCCAGCAGGCTGCGCAGCGTCGGGCCGAGGGTGATGTGCTGGCAAAAGAGGAAGAAGTTGCTAAGGTTGCGGGCGCGGGCCTGCTCCAGGGTCACAGCGGTGGCGGGCATGGTGGTCTCAAACCCCAGCCCAAAAAAGACCACCTTACGATCGGGATGGGCCTCGGCAAGCTTCAGCGCATCCATTGGCGAGTAGACCATGCGCACGTCGGCCCCGCGTGATTTCGCCGCCAGCAGCGAGCCGTTTTTTCCCGGCACGCGAATGGCGTCGCCAAAGGTACAGAAGATCACCTCCGGGCGGCTGGCAATCTCCACGCAGGTGTCGATGCGCCCCATCGGCAGAACGCAGACCGGGCAGCCGGGTCCGTGGATAAATTCGATATTTTCCGGCAGCAGCTGGTCGAGGCCGAACTTAAAGATGGCGTGGGTATGTCCCCCGCACACCTCCATAATCCGCAGCGGGCGCGCCGGGGTGTAGTCGAGACGGCGGGCGCGGTCGCGTAAGCGCGCCAGCAGCTGCATCACCGCCTCCGGGTCGCGGTACTCATCAACGAAGCGCATCAGACGTTCTCCCCGTACAGCAGCGCGCCGACGTCCGGCTCGACGTCAAACATGTTTTGCAGCGCCGCCAGGGTGTCGCGGGCCTCTGCTTCGTCAATGACGCTCATGGCGAAGCCGACGTGAACCAGCACCCACTGGCCGAGGCGGGAGCCGCCGGACGCATCCACGCTGCCCACCAGGGTTAAATCGACGTCGCGCTGGATGCCGCACACCTCAACCTTCGCCTGTAGCCCGTCGATGGCGCTAATCTGTCCCGGTACGCCTATGCACATGGCTGCGCCTCTAGCCAGGCCAGCCACGCGTCCATGCCTTCGCCGCTGGTGGCGGAGAGCTGGATGATCTCAATGTCCGGATTGACCGCCCGCGCGCTGGCGAGGCATTTTTCCACGTCAAAGTGGAGCCAGGGCAGCAGGTCGATCTTGTTGAGCAGCATCAGCGAGGCGGCGGCAAACATATGCGGATACTTGAGGGGCTTGTCTTCCCCTTCGGTCACCGACAGCACCGCCACCTTATGGCGCTCGCCCAGATCGAAGCTGGCCGGGCAGACCAGGTTGCCGACGTTCTCAATAAACAGGATCCCGCCGTTGGCCAGCGGCAGGCGCGGGGCGGCATCGGCGATCATCTGCGCGTCGAGATGGCAGCCTTTGCCGGTATTAACCTGAATGGCCGGCGTGCCGGTGGCACGAATGCGCGCCGCGTCGTTAACGGTCTGCTGATCGCCCTCAATCACCGCGCACTCTGCTTTGCCTTTCAGGCGCAGCAGCGTTTCGCTCAGCAGGGTCGTTTTGCCCGCGCCGGGGCTGGAGACCAGGTTAAGCACCAGCTGCTGCTTCGCGGCAAAGCGGGCGCGGTTGCGGGCCGCGAGGTGGTTGTTTTTGGCTAAGACGTCGATCTCGATCTCCAGCATTCGCCGCTGGCTGATGCCCGGCGCGTGGGTTCCGGCTACGCCGTGGCCGTAGTGGAGATCGCCATCCGGCGTACGGAATGGGACGAAGGGGGCGCTGCGAAATGGCGAATGGGGGCGGTGCTCGTCGCCCTCGATATAGAGATTGCCTTCGCCGCAGCCGCAGGTACTACACATAATTCACTCCTGTTCAATTTCCAGTCGCTGGATCTGCAGCCCGTCATCGGCCACGATCTGCAACATATCGCTCTGGCACCGGGGACAGCGCCGCACCCGCTGGCTCAGCAGGGTCACGTACTGCTGGCACGCTTCGCACCAGCACTCCGCCTGCTGCTCATCGAGATGCAGCGTGCAGCCTTCCGCCAGCGTGCCCCGGCACACCAGCTCAAAGCAGAAGGTGAGGGCGCTACTCTCCACGCAGGAGAACGCGCCAATCTTCAACCATACGCCGGTCACCCGCCGTGCGCCGTGCGCTGCCGCCTGCTGTTCAATAAGCTCCAGCGCCCGCTGGCAGAGGGTAATTTCATGCATGGGGCCTCCCGTTATTTACTGCGCCATCAATGCAATAACGGTGCCAGCCAGCAAAAGCGACGTTACTGACGATGTCGATACTGACGAAATGACACCGCCTTTCACTAAATATGATTTTGAATCAATAAGTTAAAAGATGGCATGGAAAGTGCTAAACGGGATGGTCACAACTAACCGGGTAACCTGAAATGACCATCTGGGAAATTAGCGAAAAGGCTGACTTTATTGCCGAACGGCACCATCGCCTGCAAGAGGAGTGGCAGGCCTACTGCAACTCGCTGGTTCAGGGCATTACGCTGTCGAAAGCCCACCTGCATCACGGTATGCACTGCGCGCCGGAGCGGGATCTCTGCTTTGTCCTGTTCGAACACTTCCTTATTACCGTCACCCTGGCGGACGGCTTTAACAGCCACACCATCCGCTACCTGGTGGAGAGCAAAAACGGCGGTGAGCTGCAGCTGATTGCCGAGGCACAGCTGGCGCAGGATGGCCGCATTGATAGCCGCATCAGCAACCGCGACCGCGCCCAGGTGCTGGAGCACTACCTGGAGAAAATCGGTCCGGTTTACAACGGCCTGTATGCGGCAATGGAGAAGGACGCACCGGTCGATCTTCGCCAGCTTATCAAGCAATCCGCCCAGGTCTCCGTGGCCTGAATGCCTGGCGTGTCGAGGGGTGTCGAAATGACAGGCCGTCGGCACGATTTCGTCAAAAATGACCACCTGAGGAGTGTCCGGTGAATCGTTTTGTTATCGCTGACGCCACGCTCTGTATTGGCTGCCACACCTGTGAAGCGGCCTGCTCAGAGACGCACCGCCAGCACGGGCTACAGTCAATGCCCCGCCTGAGCATGATGCGCAGCGCGAAAGAGTCCGCCCCACAGCTTTGTCACCACTGTGAGGATGCGCCCTGCGCCGGGGTCTGCCCGGTCAACGCCATCAATCGCGTGGAGGGTGCGGTACAGCTCAATGAGAGCCTGTGCGTGAGCTGCAAGCTGTGCGCCATCGCCTGTCCTTTTGGCGCGATTGAGATGAGCGGCAGCCGTCCGCTGCATATTCCAGCCAACGCCAATTCGCCGAAGGCACCCCCCGCGCCGCCTGCACCTGCTCGCGTCAGCTCTCTGCTTGACTGGGTACCTGGCATACGGGCCGTGGCGGTGAAGTGCGATCTCTGTGATTTCGATGAGGGCGGCCCGGCCTGCATTCGCACCTGCCCAACCGGCGCGCTGCGGATGGTCAATACGCGGGATATCGCCCGGGCCAGCAAACGCAAGCGCGAGCTGACCCTCAACGGCGACTATGGCGATCTCTCGCTGCTCAACCTGCAAGGAGGCGCGAAATGAGCGCGTTTATGCCGATCGAGCTGGCCGTTCTGCTGCTTGCTGCGGCGGCGATGCTGGCGTTTCTCTTTTCGTTTCATCGCGGGCTGAGCGGCCTGCTGGCGGGCGTCGGCGGGGCGGTAGCCTGCGGAGTGGTGGTCGCCGTGGCTGCCGGACTGTTAACCGGCAAAACAGCCAGCGGGGAGTATACGGCGATCTGGCTGCACCAGCTGATACGCCTGACGCCACTCAATGCCGTCTGGCTGCTGGCTATCGCTCTGCCTGGGCTGTTTATCAGCCTCTATAATGTGGCGTGGCACCGCCATGCGCAGGTGAAGGCCAACGGCCTGCTGGTCAATCTGCTGATGGCGGCAGCGGTCTGCACCCTCGTCGCCAGCGATCTGCTCACCCTGGTGGTGATGGCAGAGATTATGGCGCTGTGCGGGGCGTTTCTCACCGGCTGCGCCCAGTCTGGCAAGCTGTGGTTTACCCTGGGCCGCATCGGAACGCTGCTGCTCGCCGCCGCCTGCTGGCTGGTGTGGCAGCGCTACGGCACGCTGGAGATAAACACTCTCGCGGTACGCTTCGCTGAGGAGGGGCCGGGCACGGCCATCTGGCTGCTGTGGCTGGTGGGTTTCGGCCTGCTGGCGGGCATTATCCCCCTGCACGGCTGGGTACCCCAGGCGCACGCCGGAGCCAGTGCCCCTGCGGCGGCGCTCTTCTCCGGCGTGGTAATGAAGGTCGGGCTGTTTGGTCTCTTCGTTCTGCCGCTGCTGGCCGGGCAGGCCATGCCGCTGTGGTGGGGAGTGTGCCTGCTGCTGCTCGGGGCGGTGACCGCCTTTGTTGGCGGCCTCTACGCCCTGATGGAGCACAACATCCAGCGCCTGCTGGCGTACCACACCCTGGAGAATATCGGCATCATTCTGCTGGGCCTCGGCGCAGGCCTGACCGGCGTGGCCCTTAACCAGCCCGCGCTGATTGCGTTAGGTCTGGTTGGCGGTCTCTATCACCTGATCAACCACAGCCTGTTTAAAACCCTGCTGCTGCTGGGCGCGGGCAGCGTCTGGTTCACCACTGGCCATCGCGACATCGAGAAGCTGGGCGGTATCGGCAAACGGATGCCGGTGATCTCCCTGATGATGCTGGTGGGGCTGATGGCGATGGCTGGACTGCCGCCGCTGAACGGCTTTGCCGGGGAGTGGGTAATCTACCAGGGCTTCTTCTCCCTGAGCGGCAGCGATCTCTTTATCGCCCGCCTGCTCGGCCCGCTGCTGGCGGTGGCGCTGGCGATCACCGGCGCGCTGGCGGTGATGTGCATGGCCAAGGTCTATGGCGTCACCTTCCTCGGCGCACCGCGTACGCCGGAGGCCGCTCAGGCTGGCCACGCG
>DAMBQR010000031.1:0-50979 GCA_032055545.1 Pseudescherichia sp.
TCCTGGCCCAGATTACCGACGAGAATCACCTTGTTTACGCCTCTGCTGGCCATGGTTGTGTCTCCTGAATACGTTGCTTTATCTCAATAGTGTAAGCGCGCGATTGTAACTTACCAAGCGACGCTTTGATACCTTGCGAGAAGGATTCCAGTAATCCTCCTGCCATGCGCTATTTTCGCACAATTGCGCCCGGGATGCATTCTTATACTGTATATCCATTCAGGTTTTTTTGTGTCATAATTAACCGTTTCAGTTCAGTTCGCCGGATGTCCTTCAAACATACCGAGCGCCGAGTCTCTTACCGGGAAAGGTGAATGGATAAGATAGAAGTACGGGGCGCGCGCACCCACAATCTCAAGAATATCAACCTCGTTATCCCACGCGACAAGCTGATTGTCGTCACCGGGCTTTCGGGTTCAGGTAAATCATCCCTGGCTTTCGACACCCTCTATGCCGAAGGTCAGCGTCGCTACGTTGAATCGCTCTCCGCCTATGCACGCCAGTTCCTGTCGTTGATGGAGAAGCCGGATGTCGATCACATCGAAGGGCTGTCACCGGCGATCTCCATTGAGCAGAAATCGACCTCGCACAACCCGCGCTCTACCGTCGGGACCATCACCGAGATCCACGACTACCTGCGCCTGCTGTTTGCCCGCGTGGGCGAGCCGCGCTGTCCGGATCACAATGTGCCGCTGGACGCGCAGACCGTCAGCCAGATGGTGGATAACGTGCTGTCGCAGCCGGAGGGCAAGCGTCTGATGCTGCTTGCGCCGATCATCAAAGAGCGTAAGGGTGAGCACACCAAGACGCTGGAGAACCTGGCGAGCCAGGGCTATATCCGCGCGCGTATCGATGGTGAAGTGTGTGACCTGTCAGATCCGCCGAGCCTTGAGCTGCATAAAAAACATACCATTGAGGTGGTCATCGACCGCTTTAAGGTGCGGGACGATTTGACCCAGCGCCTGGCAGAGTCCTTTGAAACCGCGCTGGATCTCTCCGGCGGCACGGCGATCGTCGCCGACATGGACGATGAGAAGGTAGAAGAGCTGCTCTTCTCCGCCAACTTTGCCTGCCCAATCTGCGGCTACAGCATGAACGAGCTGGAACCGCGCATGTTCTCCTTTAACAACCCGGCCGGTGCCTGTCCGACCTGTGACGGCCTGGGCGTGCAGCAGTATTTCGATCCGGATCGGGTGATCCAGAACCCGGAACTGTCGCTCTCCGGCGGCGCGATCCGCGGCTGGGATCGCCGTAACTTCTACTACTTCCAGATGCTGCGCTCGCTGGCGGATCACTACAAGTTTGACGTTGACGCGTCGTGGGAGAGCCTGAGCGCGTCGGTGCAAAAAGTGGTGCTGTTCGGCTCCGGTAAAGAGAGCATCGAATTTAAGTACATGAACGATCGCGGCGACACCTCCGTGCGCCGTCATCCGTTTGAAGGCGTGCTGCACAACATGGAGCGCCGCTACAAAGAGACCGAGTCCAGCGCGGTACGCGAGGAGCTGGCGAAGTTTATCAGCAACCGTCCGTGCGCCTCCTGCGACGGCACGCGCCTGCGTCGTGAAGCACGCCACGTCTTTGTGGAGAACACGCCGCTGCCTGCCATCTCCGACATGAGCATCGGCCACGCGATGGACTTTTTCAACAACCTCAAGCTGGCGGGCCAACGGGCTAAGATCGCTGAGAAGGTGCTGAAGGAGATTGGCGACCGCCTGAAGTTCCTGGTGAACGTCGGCCTTAACTACCTGACCCTCTCCCGCTCGGCGGAGACGCTTTCCGGCGGTGAAGCGCAGCGTATTCGTCTGGCGAGCCAGATCGGTGCCGGTCTGGTGGGAGTAATGTACGTGCTGGATGAGCCGTCCATCGGCCTGCACCAGCGCGACAACGAACGCCTGCTGGGTACGTTGATCCACCTCCGCGATCTCGGCAACACGGTGATTGTGGTTGAGCATGACGAAGACGCCATCCGCGCCGCCGACCACGTGATTGATATCGGTCCAGGCGCAGGCGTCCACGGTGGCCAGGTGGTGGCGGAAGGTCCGCTGGATGCCATTATGGCGGTGCCGGAGTCGTTGACCGGGCAGTTTATGAGCGGCAAGCGGCAGATCGCCGTGCCGAAAGAGCGCGTGCCTGCCGATCCCTCGAAGGTGCTGAAGCTCTCCGGCGCACGTGGTAACAACCTGAAGGATGTGACGCTGACCCTGCCGGTGGGCCTGTTTACCTGTATTACCGGCGTCTCCGGCTCGGGTAAATCAACCCTGATCAACGACACCCTGTTCCCGATTGCCCAGCGCCAGCTTAACGGTGCGACCATCGCCGAGCCAGCACCCTACCGTGAGGTTCAGGGGCTGGAGCACTTCGATAAGGTGATCGATATCGACCAGAGCCCGATTGGCCGTACTCCGCGTTCAAACCCAGCGACCTATACCGGCGTCTTTACGCCGGTGCGTGAGCTGTTTGCTGGCGTGCCGGAGTCCCGCTCGCGTGGCTATACGCCAGGGCGCTTTAGCTTTAACGTGCGCGGCGGCCGCTGTGAGGCGTGTCAGGGCGACGGCGTGATCAAGGTAGAGATGCACTTCCTGCCGGATATCTACGTGCCGTGCGACCAGTGCAAAGGCAAACGCTATAACCGCGAAACGCTGGAGATCAAGTACAAGGGCAAGAGCATTCACGAAGTGCTGGATATGACCATCGAAGAGGCGCGGGAGTTCTTTGATGCTGTTCCGGCGCTGGCGCGGAAGCTGCAAACCCTGATGGACGTGGGTCTCTCCTACATTCGTCTCGGTCAGTCTGCTACCACGCTCTCCGGCGGTGAAGCCCAGCGCGTGAAGCTGGCCCGTGAGCTGTCAAAACGCGGTACCGGTCAGACGCTCTATATCCTGGATGAGCCAACCACCGGCCTGCACTTTGCTGACATCCAGCAGCTGCTGGAAGTGCTGCACCAGCTGCGCGATCAGGGCAACACCATCGTGGTGATTGAACACAACCTCGACGTGATCAAGACCGCTGACTGGATTGTCGATCTCGGCCCGGAAGGGGGCAGCGGCGGCGGCGAGATCCTCGTCTCCGGCACCCCGGAAACGGTGGCAGAGTGCGAAGCCTCGCACACTGCCCGCTTCCTCAAACCGATGCTGAAATAGCTTAAACGGAAAGCTGCTGCCTGACCGCGTCAGGCAGCGCTTCAACCGCCAGCTTGTAGGACGCATCGACCAGGTAGTAAATGCGTGAATCCGGCAGCGATCCATCAAGAAACACCGTGCTCCAGTGTGCCTTATTCAAACGTGCGCTTGGCCGCACGTCTGTATTCTCACTGCGCAGCAGTTCGGCCAGCTCCGGGCTGGTTTTCAGCGAGACCGCCGGGCGGTTATCCACGTCATGCACCATCGCAAATAGCACATCTGCTACTTTAATCTGCGTAGCCTTCCAGTCGCTATGTACACTCTGCTCCGCACCTGGTTTACCCATGCAGTAGGGCAGCAGTTCCGAATTGATCATTTCTCTTCCCCTTGTAACGTTGCGATGATTTTGCGTGACCCGCCGTGAATGCGGTGCTCTCCCAGCCAGATGCCCTGCCACGTCCCCAGCTGCACGCGTCCATTCTGCACCGGCAGCAGCAGCGATACGCCAAGCGTGGAGGATTTGATGTGAGAAGGCATATCGTCCGGCCCCTCGGCGTCGTGCTCATAGCGGGCGCTGTCCGGCACGGCCTGCAGAAAGTGCTGCTCCATATCGTAACGCACGGTGGGATCGCAGTTTTCATTCAGCGTGAGGGAGGCGGAGGTGTGCTGTAGCAGCAGGTGCAACAAACCCGTTTTGATGCGGTTAAGGGAAGGAATTTGCTCCAGCACCTCGTCCGTCACCAGATGGAAACCGCGTGGCTTTGCGCCAAGCCTGAGAGTTTGTTGATACCACATAGCATGCTCCAGAGTTATTTCACCTGATGCTAAGTGTGTAACACCCAGGACAGAACAGCCAGAAAAGGGAGAAAATAAGGCAACCTGACGATTGCCTTTTACCGATCAATACTCGGAGTTGACGATGACCTCTTCGCCATACATTCCCGCCTGTGGCATGGGGCGATAGGTTGAGTTGGAGGCGCGCAGCACGCGGATGCCTCGTGCGCCCACTTCCCGCGCAGCGCCGATGTCGTTATCCGAGTCGCCGTAGAACAGCTTTATCCGCTTATCCTGTAGCCACTGGGTCTTGGTGTTCTGGCCCGGCTGGTCGCCGGCAAAAATCACCGGATTCATATTCTCGGCCGGGATCTGGAAGTCTTCCTGCAGCGTTTTGGAAACGGTCTCGGTTTTGGTCTGGCTGCGTCCGGTAACAAAGTAGATCGCATCGCCGCGCTTGACGTGCATGGCGATCAGCGCCCGGGCTACCTCTTTGGGAATGCTGTACTCATCCCAGCCGTTGTTCATCTTCTCCCAGAAGGCGGGATTGTGAAGATACTCTTCGCTCTGCGGTGAAAAGGTCTCTTTCCCTCGCCAGAAACCTGGGCTGGAGAAGAGAACGGTATCATCGATATCAAACCCGATGGCCATCGGTGGACGGCCCTGAAGGCTGTTTTCAATCTGGGCAACCGAGACCCAGTGAATGGGCGCTTGCTCAGCCAGCTTCGCGACGTTGGTTCCCGGATAGAGCGGTGAAGGAGAGGAGGCGTACGCATTGGCAGCGCCCATAGTAAACAGCAGACAGAATGCACTGAGTGCGAGGGGTAGTTTACGCATATTCATCCCTAAACGTTAGAATTTGGTAGAATTTTCCCCGGCACTGCGCCGGGGAAGACGCGTATTATGCCATTACTGCGGCAAAGGCCTGTGCGACGCGGTGCACATTCCCATGGTTCAGGCCAGCCAGGCACATGCGACCGCTGGCGATCAGGTAGACGCCAAACTCATCACGCAGACGGGTCACCTGCGCCGCGCTGAGGCCGGTATAGCTGAACATGCCGCGCTGCAGCAGCAGGTAGTCAAAGTTATGCCCGGGTACCGCCTCGCGCAGTACGTTAACCAGCTCCTGGCGCATGGCGGAGATACGCTGGCGCATCGCCTCCACCTCGGCCAGCCACTGGGCTTTCAGGGTTGCGTCGCCCAGCACGGTCGCCACTACCTGTGCGCCAAAGTTTGGCGGGCTGGAGTAGTTGCGGCGCACGGTGGCTTTCAGCTGCCCCAGTACGCGTCCGGCGGTTTCGGCATCTTCACAGACAATGGACAGGCCGCCGACGCGCTCGCCGTAGAGCGAGAAAATCTTCGAGAAGGAGTTGCTCACCAGCGCAGGCAGGCCGGCATCGGCGATAGCGCGAATAGCGTAGGCGTCCTCTTCCATTCCGGCACCAAAGCCCTGGTAGGCGATATCAAGGAACGGGATCAGCTCACGCGCTTTAAGCACCTCAATGACAGCGTCCCACTGCGGATTCGTCAGGTCAGCCCCGGTGGGGTTGTGGCAGCACGGATGGAGCAGAACGATGCTGCGGGCAGGCAGGCTTTGCAGCTTTTCCAGCAGGGCATCAACGCGCACGCCGTTGGTTTCGCTATCAAACCAAGGGTAAGTACTTACTTCGAATCCAGCCCCTTCAAAGATGGCAATGTGGTTTTCCCAGGTCGGATCGCTGACCCAGACGCCGGACTCCGGGAAGTAGCGTTTAAGGAAGTCGGCCCCCACCTTCAGCGCGCCAGAGCCGCCGAGAGTCTGAATCGTTGCCACGCGGTTCGCCTTAAGCACCGGATGATCGGCCCCGAACAGCAGCGGCGCGATGGTGTGACGATAGCCCGGCAGGCCCTCCATCGGTAGATAGAGCGATGCCCCATGCGGCTGGGCATTCAGCCGTGCCTCCGCTTCGGCCACGGCCTGAAGCTGTGGGATCAGGCCATCCTTATTGTAATAGAGTCCGATGCTGAGGTTTACTTTATTGCTGCGGGGATCCTCTTTGAAACGCTCCATCAGCGTCAGAATGGGGTCGCCAGCGTAGGCGTCAACTTTTTGAAACACGCGGTGGTTCTCCAGATTTACAGGCGGGGGTTTCAAACACAATAAACCGGAAGCGGGTTGAGATCGAGAAGTTGTTAGCATTGTAGGCCCGACAAGCGCAGCGCCGCCGGGCATTATTTTAATCTACGTATTTCATCGCGACCCGAGACGTCAGTCGCGTAATAAGTTCGTAAGCACTTACTTTTGTAATCTCAGCGATGCGTTCTACCGGCAGGCCTTCGCCCCACATCACCACCGGATCGCCCGCGCGCTCGTGGGCGTCTGGCCCAAGGTCAACGCAGATCATATCCATCGCCACCCGTCCAACGACAGGTACTTCGCGGCCGTTAACCAACACCGGGGTGCCAGACGGCGCGGCGCGGGGATAGCCATCGCCGTAGCCCATCGCCACCACGCCGAGACGCGTATCGCGTCCGCTGATCCAGGTCCCGCCATAGCCTACCGGCTCGCCCGCACGGTGCGGACGCACGGCGATCAGCGTTGAAGTCAGAGACATTACCGGCTGGAAGCCAAAGTCGGCTCCCCAGGGCTTTTGATCGAGCGGCGAGACGCCGTAAAGAATAATGCCGGGGCGAACCCAGTCAAAATGAGCCTGCGGCCAGAGCAGAATGCCGCCGGAGGCCGCAATAGAGCGCAGGCCCGGCTTGCCTTCGGTGAAGGTGGTGAAGATATCCAGCTGCTGTTCGGTTGCGCCGCACTCTGGCTCATCTGCCCGGGCGAAGTGGCTGACGATATTCACCGGCTGGCGTACGTTTTTACAGGCGCTAAGACGCTGGTAGAACGCACTGGCCTCTTCGGGACGCACGCCCAGCCGATGCATGCCGGTATCGAGCTTCATCCAGACCGTGATGGGTTCGGGCAGTGCTGCCCTCTCCAGCGCCTCCAGCTGCTCGGCACTGTGCACGGCGGTGTGCAGCTTTTGCGCAGAGAGCGTGGGGAGATCGTCTGCGGAAAAAAAGCCCTCCAGCAGCAGGATCGGCTGGGTAATGCCGCCCGCACGCAGCTGCAGGGCCTCTTCAAGACGGGCAACGCCAAAGGCGTCGGCATCGGGGAGCGTTCGCGCGGTCTCGAGGAGACCGTGTCCGTAAGCGTTCGCTTTCACCACTGCAACCAGTTTGCTGGCGGGAGCCAGTTCGCGCAGGCGTTGCAGATTGTGTCGCAGAGCGCGGCGGTTAACTACTACGGTTGCCGCTTGCATGTTAATCCTTCTAAAAGCCGAATCCTCAAAATCATTCGCGTTGCAGGAAGGCGACAAGTCCGGGAAGCCCCAGGAGCTTACTGAAGTAAGTGACTGGGGTGAGCGGACGCAGTCAACACACCTGCGGCGTGAAGGATGAAGAGGATTTATTCGTCATCGTATTGCGGTCCCGCATAGTTATCAAATCGCGACCACTGCCCGTTAAAGGTCAGACGTACCGTACCGATTGGGCCGTTACGCTGCTTACCAATAATAATTTCCGCGATGCCTTTCAGATCGCTGTTCTCGTGGTACACCTCATCACGATAGATAAACATGATCAGGTCAGCATCCTGCTCGATAGAGCCGGATTCACGCAGGTCGGAGTTAACCGGGCGCTTATCGGCGCGCTGCTCCAGGGAGCGGTTAAGCTGCGACAGGGCCACTACCGGCACCTGTAGCTCTTTCGCCAGCGCTTTGAGCGAGCGGGAGATTTCCGCGATCTCCAGCGTACGGTTGTCGGAGAGCGACGGGACGCGCATCAACTGCAGGTAGTCAATCATGATCATGCTCAGACCGTCATGCTCGCGGAAAATACGCCGCGCACGGGAGCGCACCTCGGTCGGCGTCAGGCCGGAGGAGTCGTCGATGTACATGTTACGCTTCTCCAGCAGAATACCCATGGTGCCGGAGATACGCGCCCAGTCCTCGTCGTCGAGCTGGCCGGTACGGATGCGGGTCTGATCGACGCGGGAGAGCGATGCCAGCATACGCATCATGATCTGCTCGGCGGGCATCTCCAGGCTGAAGATCAGCACCGGCTTATCCTGGAGCATCGCGGCGTTTTCGCACAGGTTCATGGCGAAGGTGGTTTTACCCATCGAGGGACGCGCTGCCACGATGATCAGATCCGAGCGCTGCAGGCCCGCCGTTTTCTTATTCAGATCCTGGTAGCCGGTATCAACGCCGGTAACGCCGTCGTGAGGCTGCTGAAACAGCTGCTCAATACGCGCGACGGTGGCCTCAAGGATCTGATCGATGCTTTTCGGCCCTTCGTCTTTATTTGCCCGATTTTCGGCAATCTGGAAAACGCGGGATTCGGCGAGGTCAAGCAGGTCTTCGCTAGAACGCCCCTGCGGATCAAAGCCTGCGGTGGCAATCTCATTAGCCACCGAGATCATCTCGCGCACAACCGCACGTTCACGTACGATGTCGGCATAAGCGCTGATGTTCGCCGCGCTTGGCGTGTTTTTCGATAGCTCTGCAAGGTAGGCAAAACCGCCGACGCTGTCCAGCTGGCCCTGCTGCTCCAGCGACTCCGCCAGGGTGATCAGGTCGATGGGCTTGCTCATCTCCTGCAGGCGATGCATCTCAGTGAAGATATGCCGGTGTGGACGGGTATAGAAATCTTCCGCAACAACGCGCTCGGCAACGTCGTCCCAGCGTTCGTTATCCAGCATTAAACCGCCCAACACCGACTGCTCCGCTTCGATTGAGTGTGGCGGCACTTTCATCCCCTCGACTTGCATGTCGCGGGGTTCAGTCTGTTTGTTGAAGGGTTTATTTCCTGCCATAGTGAATGGAGTACCGAGATAAATTGTGGGTCGAAACTTTATCATATTTTAGATTATGCACCGACCCTAATGTCGCACTGGCTTAGGATCTTTGGGAGGAAACATGGCAACAAGAGTTGAATTTCACAAGCATGGTGGCCCTGAGGTATTAAAAGCGGTGGAGTTTACCCCCACCGATCCGGCAGAGAACGAGGTGCAGGTCGAGAACAAGGCTATTGGTATCAACTATATCGATACCTACATCCGCAGCGGCCTCTATCCGCCGCCGGCGTTGCCAAGCGGTCTCGGTACAGAGGCGGCAGGCGTTGTGAGTAAAGTCGGTAAAAACGTTAGCCATATTAAGGCGGGCGATCGGGTGGTCTATGCCCAGTCAGCGCTGGGAGCCTACAGCTCGGTGCACAACGTGCCTGCTGACAAGGTCGCCATTCTGCCCAACGCCATCTCCTTTGAGCAGGCGGCGGCCTCGTTCCTCAAAGGCCTGACCGTCTACTACCTGCTGCGTAAAACCTATGAGATCAAGCCCGACGAACCGTTTCTGTTCCATGCGGCGGCGGGCGGCGTAGGGCTTATCGCCTGCCAGTGGTCCAAGGCGCTGGGCGGGAAGCTGATCGGCACGGTGGGCAGCGCGCAGAAAGCGCAGCGAGCGTTACAGGCTGGCGCATGGCAGGTGATTAACTACCGCGAAGAGAGCATCGTTGAGCGCGTTAAGGAGATCACCGGGGGCAAAAAGGTACGCGTTGTCTATGACTCGGTAGGCAAAGATACCTGGGAGTCATCGCTGGACTGCCTGCAGCGTCACGGCCTGATGGTCAGCTTCGGCAACGCCTCCGGCCCGGTCACCGGCGTTAATCTCGGCATACTGAACCAGAAAGGCTCCCTCTACGCGACCCGCCCTTCCCTTCAGGGCTACATTACTAACCGCGAGGAGCTGGAGGAGGCCAGCAACGAGCTGTTTTCGCTGATTGCCAGCGGCGTGATTAAGGTGGACGTGGCGGAAGATCAGAAGTTCCCG
The DNA here is from genome assembly GCA_032055545.1 of Pseudescherichia sp. Classification (GTDB taxonomy): domain Bacteria; phylum Pseudomonadota; class Gammaproteobacteria; order Enterobacterales; family Enterobacteriaceae; genus Pseudescherichia. Next base: position 9,755 of record DAMBQR010000031.1, read on the forward strand.
CTGGCGGAGGCGCAGCGCGCGCACGAGACGCTGGAGAGCCGGTCAACGCAGGGATCGAGTTTGCTAATCCCCTGATTCCCTCTAAATAATTCGAGTAGCAGGAAGGCGGCAAGTGCGCGAGTCCCCGGGAGCTTACACAGGTAAGTGACTGGGGCGAGTAAGCGCAGCCAACGCACCGGCTGCTTGAAGTATGACGAGGGAAAAGAATTAGGGCTTCTCTGCAGAACAGAGAAGCCCTTTCTTTTTTTAGTTCGGCTGTATGTAGGGTACAGCTCGATGAATCCTAAGACGCGCAATAGTGACAGATTCGATACCTAAATCCTATGCGGTTTGGCTGAACCTGCCAGAGAAAAGTGCCAGGTTGTGATCAAGACCGCATTCCCTTAACAACGCCAGCGTCTGGAGCGTTGATATAACGGCAGTTTTGGTTTTTTCACCGCCCGGATCACCCAGACAATCGCCACCGCTAACAGCAGCCAGGGCAGCAGCTTAAACATTAACGCAAACAGTCCACCGACAAACATCAGCGCTGTGGCTACCGCCAGGGCGACGATAATGCCCAGCAGCGAGACGCCTGTTACCAGCAGCATCATAAAAAATCCAATCACAAACAGTAGTTCCAGCATGGCTCTTCCCCCTCAATAGTTATCTCAGGTATTACAAGAAACGTGCCAGAGTGTAATGCATTGATAGTAAAACAAAACGCCCCGCAGATGGCTGCGAGGCGTGGTGAATTTAGCTAACTTTTAGCGAATTTTTAACGCTTATCTGCAACCAGCTTCAGCGCCTGCTCCAGCACGTTAATATCCGCCCCGGCCTTATGGGCGTTTTCACTCAGGTAGCGACGCCACTGGCGCGCGCCGGGGATGCCCTGGAAGAGTCCAAGCATATGACGCGTGATATGACCGAGGTAGGCGCCGTTGCTCAGTTCACGCTCAATATAGGGATACATGGCCCGCACCACTGCAACCGGATCCGCATCGTCACGCGCTACGCCAAAAATCTCACGGTCAACTGCCGCCAGGATGCCCGGATTTTGATACGCCTCGCGCCCCACCATTACGCCGTCCATATGCTCAAGGTGCGCTTTCGCCTCCGCCAGCGATTTGATGCCGCCATTAATCGACATCGTCAGGTGCGGGAAGTCGCGCTTAAGCTGATAGACGCGCGGGTAGTCCAGAGGCGGGATCTCGCGGTTCTCTTTTGGGCTGAGTCCAGAGAGCCAGGCCTTACGGGCATGGATAATAAACGTCTCGCATTCGCCCTTGCCAGAAACGGTATTAATAAAATCGCAGAGAAATGCGTAGCTATCCTGGTCGTCAATGCCGATCCGGGTTTTTACCGTGACCGGGATAGAGACCACGTCGCGCATGGCTTTGATGCAGTCCGCCACCAGCTGCGCATTGCCCATCAGGCAGGCACCGAACATGCCGTTCTGCACGCGATCCGAGGGACAGCCAACGTTAAGGTTGATCTCATCGTAGCCGCGGGCTTCAGCCAGCTTCGCACAGTGGGCGAGCTGCGCCGGATCGCTGCCGCCCAGCTGGAGCGCCACGGGATGCTCCTCGTCGCTGTAAGCCAGGTAGTCGCCTTTGCCATGAATAATCGCCCCGGTGGTCACCATCTCGGTGTAGAGCAGCGTCTCCCGCGACAGCAGACGCAGGAAATAGCGACAGTGTCGGTCGGTCCAGTCGAGCATGGGCGCGATAGAGAAGCGGTGGGCGGCGAAGGCGGTAGCGGGTGTGACTGGCGGCATAGCGTACGTTTTTTCATCAAAATGGAAAAGGGGCGCTACTATAGCATACTCATTTGGCCTGAACAGCACGCCGGAGGCATTGCGCCTCCGGCGGGTAGATCATCAGAATGTCAGGCTGAGCTGCGCGCCTGCGCCCCAGGTTTCATCTTCCCCATACAGGCCCATCAGGTCAACGTGGACGCGGTTAAACGGCGCAAAGCCGATACCGGCGGTGGCAACGTTGCTGTCGTCCCCTTTCACATCGGCACGGTAGCCCGCCCGTACCGCCAGCCAGTCGAGCGGACGCACTTCGGCACCGACGCCAACATACTGGGAAGCCTCTTCGCTCTTAAAGCCTTTGGTTTCGGTCAGATCGCCGTCGGCGCTGAGGGTGACCAGATCCGTATGCCACGCCAGGCCAGCGGTCACCACCGGGCTGATCTGATAGGTATCTTTATAGTTGCGGACTTCTCCGGTACGACCGTTACGGATCTGGATATCTTTAGTATCGATATCGCGAGAGATCAGGTTCTGTCCGCTCAGGCCCACCGTCCAGTTATCGCCAAAGTCAGCGGCAATACCGGCGTCAACGTTGAAGCCGGTATCGTCGTTACGGTAGCGGCTGCTGTTGAAGTCGCTGCTGTCGTAGTCATAGATGGAGGTGGTGTAGTTGAACAGCCAGGTCTTTTGCAGCTTTGGCGTCACGCCGATTGAGACCGGCACGTCACCAAACTGGAACTGACGCGCCACGGCCACGCCGTAGTCGGAGACGATCGCCGCCCGTCCAGAGGCGGTGGAGTTCAGATTGCGGGTGATTTCATCCGAACCGTCAGGAGAGAGCGCGGCGTTCAGCGCTACGCCTGCCGCAACCAGATCGCTGTTCTGAATGCTGCGTAGGTAGCTAATATCCTGCTGATCGATGGCGGAGCTTACGCGGGCATGCGCATAAGCTTTAGTGACGAATGCAAAAGAGAGAACATCGTTAGGAATGCTTACAGCAATGCCCGCAGCGGCATGAGCGCGCGCCGTTTTGCCGTTCAGGAAATCCAGTTCGTCGGCGAGATCGCCAGCCGCGCCCTGAAACTGATCGATAGTGCCCAGCGGGTTCGCAATAATCTGCGCGGTGGTCAGGTTATCAATAACGTCATCGTAATAGTCAACCTTATCGCTGATATCATCGATTTCGTCCTGCAGATTGTCTTTATCAGTGATCTGCGCCCGCACGCTCGGCAGAATAATTGTCACGTTATCATCCGGTTTGGCCTTGGCCAGCAGCGCCGGGTTAATCAGTACGCCGCTGCCGTAGCTGGCAGACGCCACCCCGGTTCCGCCCATGGCATCGCTACGCGCTTCTGCCCAGGTATTCGCTGCCCCTGCCTGAGTGACTACCCCAAAAGAGACCGCAAGTGTTACCACTGAAAGTTTAAAAATTTTTTTCACAGTATGCCCTGTCTTATTGATCAAAGGTCGATTTATGCCCTGCCAGTTATCGCCTGGCGAGAGGTGAACTATTGCTGTGAAAAAGGGTGCTAAATGCGGCTATTTCATTTTTTTGCCGCATGAGGATATTTTTATTGGTAACAATCTGCGTCTTTTTATAAACGCTCTTTACTTATAGAGGAGGAAAATCGATTCGGGAAGTTTTTCTGTGTGTCTGACGAAAATTTCAGGTAAACGCCAAAGCCGAGCTCTGGCCTGAGCGCAGAAGGAGCGTCCGGATCTCGGCGTTTGTCCCAGGATATGATAAAGTAACAGCTTCAACGTTATTACATCACGTAACCTGAGGATGCCCAATGGATAAGACCACTTCGCAGCAGATGCTGGCACATGCTGAAACGCTGTGTGCGCAACGCAACGTGCGCCTGACTCCGCAGCGCCTTGAGGTTCTGCGCTTGATGAGCCTCCAGCAAGGTGCCATCAGCGCTTACGATCTGCTCGATCTGCTGCGTGCCTCGGAGCCACAGGCTAAGCCGCCTACAGTATATCGCGCTCTCGACTTTCTGCTGGAGCAGGGATTTGTCCATAAGGTTGAGTCAACCAATAGCTACGTGCTGTGCCACCTCTTCGATCAGCCTACCCATACGTCGGCGATGTTTATCTGCGACCGTTGTGGCGTAGTGAAGGAAGAAGCAGCAGAGGATGTAGAAGATATTATGCATGCCCTGGCGGCAAAGATGGGATTTGCGCTACGTCATAATGTCATAGAAGCGCATGGGCTTTGTGCGGAGTGTTCAGAAGTCGAAGCCTGTCGTCATCAGGGCGAGTGCCAGCACGATCACAGCATCTTAGTGAAGAAAAAGCCGCGTTAGGCTCAGTGTGAGGTGAAAAGAGTCGGTACATCCTTGTACCGTCGGGCAGGGTAGCCAGGCTGTTAATCTAACGTGATTACCAGCGATAGTCGTTACGGGTTTCCCATTCGCCTACTTCTTTCTCGGCCTGGTCTTTTTGGTAGCCGTAACGTTCCTGAATCTTACCGACCAGCTGGTCACGTTTACCTTCAATAACGGTCATGTCATCGTCCGTTAATTTACCCCATTGCTCTTTCGCTTTACCTTTGAACTGTTTCCAGTTACCGCCGACTTCGTCTTTATTCATAATGGTATCCTCATCATCGTTCGGTGTTAAATAGCAATATTCGTTGGTCCTTCGTTACGTCCGCTATCAGCTGAACGTGATAATAATTGTAGTTAAGGATTTTCTCACGTGGGGATTATTCGGAATATTTAACCATGCGGAGAGCTGCAGGCAAGGGATAAGACTACGAACTAGCATACGGGTACAACGAGAGGGGAGTAAAAATCGGAGTTAAAAAAGAAGAGTCTATGGCAGCGCCGGGTCAGGCTGCCATAGATTTCTGGCTTAGGATCAGAGCCACTCGCCGTTGCGAATGACACCCACCGCCAGGCCTTCAATGCTGAAGTTCTGCTGACGCAGGTCAACGACAATAGGCTCGAAGTCGCTGTTTTCCGGCAGCAGCTGCACGGTGTTACCCTGCTTTTTCAGCCGCTTAACCGTCACTTCGTCATCAATACGCGCCACGATCACCTGGCCGTTACGCGCTTCCTGCGTTTTGTGCACTGCCAGCAAATCGCCATCCATGATGCCGATATCCTTCATCGACATCCCGCTAACGCGCAGCAGGAAGTCAGCGCTGGGCTTGAACAGGGAGGGATCGACCTGATAGTGACCTTCAATATGCTGCTGCGCCAGCAACGGCTCACCGGCAGCCACGCGGCCAATCAGCGGCAGACCATCTTCCTCTTCCTGCAGTAAGCGGATCCCGCGCGATGCGCCGGAAACAATTTCAATAGCGCCTTTACGCGCCAGCGCCTTCAGGTGTTCTTCTGCCGCGTTTGGCGAACGGAATCCCAAACGTTGCGCAATTTCAGCACGCGTCGGCGGCATGCCGGTCTGGCTGATGTGATCGCGAATGAGATCAAACACCTCTTGCTGCCTGGCTGTTAACGCTTTCATCCCGCCCCCTGGGTGTATATACAGTTATGCTGTGAGTATATACAGCAAAAACCGTTTTTGAAACCAAATTTTGAGCAAATTCGCCGCACAGGGCCGATTTTGCGCGCCTTAGCGGTAATATGACCAAAGCAGGATGCCCCAGGTCGCCAGAGCCAGCAAAATGGACATCAGCACCGCCGCCGATCCCATATCTTTTGCCCGGCCGGAAAGTTCATGAAAATCAGTCCCGATACGGTCAACAACCGCCTCGATCGCGCTGTTCAGGATCTCCACTATCATTACCAGCACAACGGACCCAATGAGCAGCACGCGGGTAATCGCGTCTACGTCGAGCCAGCAGGCGATGACAATAGCCAGGATCACCGCCACGGACTCCTGGCGGAAAGCGGCTTCGTTGAGCCAGGCAGCGCGAACGCCCTTCCATGAGTAGCCTGCTGCTTTAATGATTCGAGTTAAACCAGTGGTATTATTGGCCATCAAAAGAACCTTTTTACGTAATTATCGTCAATGTCTATGCGAGCGTACCGAGGTACAAAAGATATTCTGCGCGCTTTCTGATATTCTTGCGGCGCAATGGCATTATTAACCAGAGGCTTCACATTGTTTATGTCCGGCTGGCCACGAATTTACTACAAATTACTGAATTTACCATTAAGCGTGTTGGTAAAAAGCAAGTCGATTCCGGCAGAACCTGCCCAGGAACCTGGACTCGATACCTCACGCCCTATTATGTACGTTTTGCCTTATAACTCGAAGGCAGACTTACTGACGCTGCGTGCCCAATGTCTGGCGCACGAGCTGCCCGATCCGCTTGAACCACTGGAGATCGACGGCGCGCTGCTGCCGCGCTACATCTTCATCCATAGCGGCCCGCGTGTCTTTACCTGGTACACGCCAAAAGAAGAGTCCGTTAAGCTGTTCCATGACTATCTGGATCTCCACCGTAACCACCCGGATCTGGACGTACAGATGGTGCCGGTCTCGGTAATGTTTGGCCGCTCGCCGGGGCGCGAAAAAGGCGAAGTGAACCCACCGCTGCGCATGCTGAACGGTATCCAGAAGTTTTTCGCCGTCTCCTGGCTGGGTCGCGACAGCTTTGTGCGCTTCTCGCCGCCGGTCTCCCTGCGCCGGATGGCCACCGAGCACGGCACGGATAAAATTATTGCCCAGAAGCTGGCCCGCGTAGCGCGCATGCACTTTGCCCGCCAGCGCCTCGCCGCTGTAGGCCCACGCCTGCCGGCGCGCCAGGATCTCTTCAATAAGCTGCTGGCGTCAAAAGCAATTGCCCGCGCGGTCGAAGACGAAGCGCGCAGCAAAAAGATCTCTCACGAGAAGGCCCAGCAGAACGCCATCGCCCTGATGGAGGAGATTGCCGCTAACTTCTCCTATGAGATGATCCGCCTGAGCGACCGTATCCTCGGCTTTACCTGGAACCGGCTCTATCAGGGTATCAACGTGCATAACGCCGAGCGGGTCCGCCAGCTGGCGCACGACGGCCATGAGATTGTTTACGTGCCCTGCCACCGTAGCCACATGGACTACATGCTGCTCTCCTACGTCCTCTATCATCAGGGACTGGTACCGCCGCATATCGCCGCGGGGATCAACCTCAACTTCTGGCCTGCCGGACCTATCTTCCGTCGTCTCGGGGCGTTCTTTATTCGCCGTACCTTCAAGGGCAACAAGCTCTACTCTACGGTGTTCCGCGAGTATCTGGGCGAGCTGTTCAGCCGCGGCTACTCCGTCGAGTACTTCGTTGAGGGTGGGCGCTCGCGCACGGGCCGCCTGCTGGATCCGAAAACCGGTACCCTGTCGATGACCCTGCAGGCCATGCTGCGCGGCGGCACCCGCCCTATCACCCTGGTACCGATCTACATCGGCTACGAGCACGTGATGGAGGTCGGTACCTACGCTAAAGAGCTGCGCGGCGCGACCAAAGAGAAAGAGAACGTCTTCCAGATGCTGCGCGGCCTGAGCAAGCTGCGTAACCTTGGCCAGGGCTACGTCAACTTTGGCGAGCCGCTGCCACTGATGAACTACCTCAACCAGCACGTGCCGGAGTGGCGCGAATCGATCGATCCGATTGAGGCGGTGCGTCCGGCCTGGCTGACGCCGACGGTTAACACCATTGCTGCCGATTTGATGGTGCGGATTAACAACGCCGGGGCGGCTAACGCCATGAACCTCTGCTGTACCGCCCTGCTGGCCTCGCGCCAGCGCTCGCTGACCCGCGAGCAGCTGACCGAACAGCTGGACTGCTATCTCGATCTGCTGCGCAACGTGCCCTACTCCCCTGACGCCACCGCCCCAACGGCGAGCGCCAGCGAGCTGATCGCCCACGCGCTGCAGATGAACAAGTTCGAGGTAGAGAAAGACACCATCGGCGACATCATCATTCTGCCGCGCGAGCAGGCGGTGCTGATGACCTACTATCGCAACAACATCGCGCATATGCTGGTCCTGCCTTCATTGATGGCGGCCATCGTGACCCAGCATCGCCAGATCTCTCGCGAAGAGCTGATGCGCCACGTTGATGTGCTCTATCCGATGCTGAAAGCCGAGCTGTTCCTGCGCTGGGATAACAGCGAGCTGCCGGAAGTCCTGAACGCGCTGATCGCCGAGATGGTGCGCCAGGGTCTGCTGGTGGATAAAGACGATCGTCTGCATCTCAACCCGCAGCGCTCACGTACCCTGCAGCTGCTGGCGGCCGGTGCACGCGAGACGCTGCAGCGCTACGCCATCACCTTCTGGCTGCTGAGCGCTAACCCGGCCATTAACCGTGGCACGCTGGAGAAAGAGAGCCGCACCCTGGCCCAGCGCCTGTCGGTACTGCATGGGATTAACGCCCCAGAGTTCTTCGATAAAGCGGTATTCAGCACCCTGGTGCTGACCCTGCGCGATGAGGGATACATCAGCGATACCGGCGATGCCGATCCAGCAAAAACCATGCAGATCTATCTCCTGCTGGCGGATCTGGTGACGCCGGACGTGCGATTGACCATCGAGAGTGCAACGCAAAGCGAGTAAAAAAATGCCCGGTAGCGCTACCGGGCATTTTATTTATGGCAGATAACTCACCGCCAGCCCAACAAACAGCGCCAGGCCGACGTAGTTATTGTTCAGGAAGGCCTTAAAGCAGGCGTCGCGATCGCGATGGACAATCAGCTTCTGCTGCCAGACAAACAGCGCGCCCGCTACCGCAACCGAGGCATAGAACGGCCAGCCCAGCCCATTCAGCCAGCCCACCGCCGCCATCAGCACCAGCACCAGCACCTGCAGAATGCCGACGATCAGCTTATCGTGCTGGCCGAAAAGAATGGCCGTCGACTTGATGCCAATCTTGACGTCGTCATCCCGATCTACCATGGCATAGAGCGTATCGTAGGCCACCGCCCACAGGATGTTGGCAAGGAACATCAGCCAGCAGCTCAGCGGAAGCGACTCTCCCACGGCGGCAAAGGCCATTGGGATCGACCAGCCAAAGGCAGCCCCCAGCACTACCTGCGGCAGGTGGGTATGACGCTTCATAAAGGGGTAGGTCCAGGCCAGCGCCAGCGCCGCTACCGACAGCAGAATGGTCATCAGGTTCAGGGTCAGCACCAGCACGAAGGCGATCAGCACCAGGCCAATAAACAGATTCCGCGCCTCTTTTTCGCTCACCGCGCCGCTCGGCAGCGGCCGGTTGGCGGTGCGCTTCACGTGGCCATCAAATTTGCGATCGGCGTAGTCGTTTACCACGCAGCCTGCGGCGCGCATCAGCCAGACCCCGGCGATAAACACCGCGAGGATCCCCAGCTGCGGCACGCCCGGCGTCGCCACCCACAGCGCCCACAGGGTGGGCCACAGCAACAGCAGCGCACCAATTGGCTTGTCCGTGCGCATTAAGCGGTGATAAGCCAGCAGCTTACCCTGCGTAAGACTCCACTCCATTTCTACTCCTCTCGATACAGCGGTGATGCAGGCAAAAACAGCTCCGTCAGCAGCAGCGGCTTGCCGCCGAGGCGTAGCCGGGAGCGGCGTCCCCAGAGATCGGCGTGACGGCCTATTTCAATAAAATCACGGGTCAGGGTTGATGAGGTAAAGAGGTAACGCCCCAGCGGCGTATTGCCCAGCCGCTGTAGTGCCAGCTCCGGGCCACTCAGGGTCGATTCCGGTACCACCGTACGCCCGGCCAGCCAGGGTTCACCGTCAGCGCAGAGCAGGATCTCCCGCAGCCAGTAGCGCGACGCTTCGGGCAGCAGCGGGCGCTCTTCCGGCACCTCATCGGCGGTGACGAACGCCTCTCTTATGAGCGTAACACTCACCTGGCAACCCTGCTGCTCAAAACGTTTGGTCATTGAGTCTTCCAGCAGCAGCCAGTCAAGCAGGTGCGGTTCAAGTGCGGGGATTGCGTCAAAATAGCGCAGCGCGCGCAGTTGCGTTAGCGCAGGGTGTGGCATGCCTTACTCTCCGGTACATAACGTAGCAACAGTGTATCGCAGAACAGGCAGATCGGGAAAAAGGGTGCACCGGTGAAGGTGCACCAAGCGGACAAAATCAGCATTGTGGGGAGACGATCACCCCTTGCCTTTTACACTGCTGATAAACGTAGCGCGGGCAGAGGTGGAGCCCAGGCTTTCAGCCTCGTTCAATAGTTTCAGCGCCTTATCGATATTGCCGCTGGCAACGGCCTGTTTAATACCCTGGTTAAAGTAGTTTTCCGTATCGTTCAGCACCGGCTCACGCTTCGCTGCCGGGGCTGCGGCGGGTGCCGGTGCCGGAGCAGGGGCAGCCGCAGTTGGCGCAGCCGCCGGGGCGCTGTAAGCCGTTGCCGGGGCCGCGGTATTGCCTACGGTTACTGAGGCATGGCCGGAGGAGCCAAAGATCGGGCCGACCAGAATGCTCGACGCGGAGTTGGTGCTAACTTTAAGCTTCACCGTGCCGTCCGGCGTATGGCGGGCCTGCGGATCCGGAATATCCGGTACGGCGTTACCCACGCCTTTCGCGTAGGCCTTCGCCGGGTTGATCATGGTGGTGGTGCGCTGCAAATCTTCCGGGGTGGTAAAGACCAGCAGGTAGATCTTTTGCTGACCCAGCGCGGGCGTCAGCTTGATGATCCCTTCAAGACGGTCGGCGGACATCACGCCCGGCTCCTGATAGGTGAAGTAGCTGCTCGGGAACCACGCGGCGGGGGTCAGGTTTTGATCCAGCACCAGCACGTTGGGCGCAAAGATCGATTTTTGCTTATCCGCGACGCTGGTCAGGGTAAGGGTTAATTCACCGATGTTGGCCGGCACGCTGTAGGCGGCCACTTTACCGGTAATACCAGGCACGTTCAGGGTCTGACCGGCGGTGGCCAGGCTGGTGGTCTGGGTTTGTGAATTGGCGACCGGCGTCCAGGCGAGCTGCTGGAGCGCCCCTGTCGGGATAGCCGGTGCGCTTGAGGTATCCTGCGGGATCAGGTTCACGTCAGCGAAGCTGACTGCAGGGACGCAGGCGAGCAGCCCTGCACCGAGGCAGAGCGCGAGAAGCGTTTTTTTCATTTTCATTATGGTGACCTCTGTAGAGATGACGGGACGGTAGCCAGGCAATAGCGCGCCGCGTCAGAGATGGATCTGTACTGAGTAAGAGGGGCCGAAGCCCCTCTCTGGTACTGCGTTAACTCAATGCTGTCTTACCACCAGATTTCCATCTGGGCACCGAAGGTCCACTCGTCGTCATCGCCGCGGCTGAAGGTACGTGCGGAGGTATCCTGGTAAGCGTAGCCCGGAGTAAGGCCAGCCGTTCTGTCGGTGCCATTGTTAGCGAAGCCGAAGGACTCATCCCACTTGGCGTAGGTGGCGAACACGCGCAGCGCCGGACGGGACCAGATGCTGTCGCCTGCCTGCCACTGCTGGGCCAGGGTCACTTTGACCTGGTCGTTGGTGGAGTCGGTACGCTGGGATTTGACGTTGTCATAGCCCACTTCCAGCAGGGTGCTCATGATCGGCGTCCATTTGAACATCGGACGCACGCCCACGGTCCACCAGCGAGTGCCGTTGCCGTTATCCAGATCGATATCCTGGTACATACCGACGTACATCATGTCCCAGCGGTCGCCCATCGAGATGGAGCCGTGGTCGATAAAACGCAGCAGGTGACCGTCGTTATTCAGCTGAGCGCCCTGCGGGATGCCTTTACCGTTCGAGGTCATCGAGTCGGTAGCGTACTGGACGATGAACTTGTTGAAGCCGGTGCCAATGGTCTGCACGTGCTCACCGGTGAACAGCCAGCCATCTTTACTGGCGTTTGGTTGCAGGTAGTAGTCATCCGGCAGGTTGGTGTGGCCGTAGTCCACGCCAAACTCCAGGGTGCCGCCTGGGTTCACTTCCAGACCGGCTAAACGCACGTCAAAGACGTCGTTCGGCACGATATTGTCATAGGTACGATCGCCGGTGATCGGATCGCGGTCGGCGAAGGTGGAGGAGCCGCCGGACTCAGACGAACGGGTGCCCGCCAGAGAGAGCTTGCCGAAGCCGAGATCGATGTTTTCGATACCTGCGCCCGGGCCGGAGATATCCCAGTAGTAGAAGTCGATCATGTGGACGTCATGACGCTGGTAGAAGCGCTTACCGGCCCAGATGGTCGAGCCTGGCAGCGCCTCGATCAGGTTTTTACCCTGAACGTTAGCTTCACGGAAGGCCGGGCTGGTGGCTTCCCAGTCGTTCTGCTGGGAGACAGAGTAGGCGACGTTAGTGTCGAAGTAGAAGCTCTTATCGCCCTCTTTCCACACTTCCTGGCCCAGTTTTAATTCAGCATAGGTTTCACATTCGTTACCAAGACGGTATTTACTTTGGGCCCCGGTTGCCTGGAAACACTCTTGCGGGCCGCCGCTGCCGGTCCAGCCGATGCCGGAACGGGCGTAGCCTTTGAAATCAACAGCACCCGCCTGGGCAGCCATCACGCCTGCTGCTATGGCGACGGCCAGAGGGAGTTTGCGCAGAGTAATCATCATTCTATCTCCTGAAGCTTTGCTTGCTTTTCTTTGTAATGGGAATGCTTAAACGCCAGGCTCCTGATGCAATCTCCGACAGGCGCTGCCGTCCTCACGGAACAGATGGCAGCGCTCCGGCGGCAAGCCGATAGCGAATGTGGCACCCTCTTCTACCAACACCACGTCACCCTGGCGGTAGACCAGGTTTTGACGGATGGCGGGGATCTGGATATGAATTTGCGTTTCGTGACCTAACTGCTCAACAACCTGTACCTGCCCCTCCAGCGTGACATCGGCGATGTCGCTGGGCAGCAGATGCTCGGGACGGATCCCAAGTGACATATTGGCGCCCACCTGGACGTTGGCGCTGTCCACCGGGAGCCAAACCTGCTGGCGGTTCGGCAGCTCCACCTGCACCTGTTCAATGGCGGTGGCGGTGACTTTTACCGGCAGGAAGTTCATCTTCGGCGAACCAATAAAGCCTGCCACGAAGCGGTCTGCCGGGTAGTGATACAGTTCCAGCGGCTTGCCAATCTGCGCCACGCGACCGGCGTCCAGCACCACAATTTTGTCCGCCAGGGTCATCGCCTCCACCTGATCGTGAGTGACGTAGATCATCGTGCGCCCGAGACGCTTGTGCAGGCGGGAGATCTCAATTCGCATCTGCACGCGCAGCGCCGCATCAAGGTTCGAGAGCGGCTCATCAAGCAGGAAAACGCGCGGCTCCGCGACCAGCGTCCGGCCAATGGCCACGCGCTGGCGCTGGCCACCGGAGAGCGCTTTCGGCTTGCGATCCAGCAGATGACCCAGCTGTAACACCTCGGCGACCTGGGTCACGCGCTGGTTAATCATCTCTTTCTTTGCGCCCGCCAGCTTCAGGCCGAACGACATATTCTCTGCCACCGAGAGATGGGGATAGAGCGCATAGGACTGGAACACCATGCCGACGCCGCGATCCGCTGGCGGGATCTCGTTCATTCGTGTGTCGCCAATCATTAAGTCACCGCTGGTGATGGTCTCCAGCCCGGCAATCATGCGCAGCAGGGTCGATTTTCCGCAGCCTGACGGTCCAACAAAGACCACGAACTCGCCCTCCTCGATGTCGAGGTTGATCTCTTTTGACACCACCACGTCGCCCCAGGCCTTCGTCACATTCCGCAGCTGCACGCTCGCCATGCCCCTCTCTCCCTTCGTTACAACTCTGAAACATTCAGTTGCAGTGACTATGCGTGATGTATAAGTCAGGCGAATCCTCCGCCCCCCGGTTTTTTATGGGGGAGGAGACGGGAGGATGAGCGGCCCGGCTCTGCCACCGGGACCGCGGGCCGCGGGCAATTTTCGTGATGCCGCCTGCAAAAATTGCGGTGCTTTTGTGTGCGCCGGTACGCATAACTCTGTTTTATGTAACAAAGATCACACATCGCGGCGGCAGGGCGTAGGCCGGGGGAGGATGAGAAGCGCTTGCCAAACCAGGAGACTGACAGGCGTCAATTTATCGCTACCTAAAGGACGGGATTTATGAACATGAAAACTGGCGCTCGCATTCTTGCGCTCTCCGCGCTGACGACGATGATGTTTTCCGCCTCGGCCCTCGCCAAAATTGAAGAAGGCAAGCTGGTGATCTGGATCAACGGCGACAAAGGCTATAACGGCCTCGCGGAAGTCGGCCAGAAATTCGAGAAAGATACCGGGATTAAGGTCACCGTTGAGCATCCGGACAAGCTGGAAGAGAAATACCCGCAGGTGGCGGCGACCGGTGATGGTCCGGACATTATCCTTTGGGCACACGACCGTTTCGGTGGCTATGCCCAGTCAGGCCTGCTGGCCGAAATTTCCCCGGACAAAGCCTTCCAGGACAAGCTCTTCCCGTTCACCTGGGACGCGGTACGCTACAACGGCAAGCTGATCGCCTATCCGATCTCCGTCGAAGCCCTGTCGCTGATCTATAACAAGGACCTGGTGCCAAACCCGCCAAAAACCTGGGAAGAGATCCCGGCGCTGGATAAAGAGCTGAAGGCGAAAGGCAAGAGCGCGCTGATGTTCAACCTGCAGGAGCCGTACTTCACCTGGCCGCTGATCGCCGCCGACGGCGGTTACGCCTTTAAGCTTGCCGACGGCAAGTATGACGTGAAGGACGTGGGCGTGGACAACGCTGGAGCCAAAGCGGGTCTGGGCTTCCTGGTTGATCTGATCAAGAACAAACAGATGAACGCAGACACCGATTATTCCATCGCCGAAGCGGCCTTCAATAAAGGCGAAACCGCAATGACCATCAACGGTCCGTGGGCGTGGTCAAACATCGATAAGAGCAAGGTGAACTACGGCGTGACGCTGCTGCCAACCTTCAAGGGCAAGCCGTCGAAACCCTTCGTTGGCGTGCTGAGCGCGGGTATCAACGCTGCCAGCCCGAACAAGGAGCTGGCGAAGGAGTTCATTGAAAACTACCTGCTGACCGACCAGGGTCTGGACGCGGTCAATAAAGATAAGCCGCTGGGTGCCGTGGCGCTGAAATCCTTCCAGGAGACCTTAGCGAAGGATCCACGCATTGCCGCCACCATGAGCAATGCCGAGAAGGGCGAAATCATGCCGAACGTTCCGCAGATGGCTGCCTTCTGGTACGCGGTGCGTACAGCGGTGATCAATGCCGCCAGCGGTCGCCAGACCGTGGATGCGGCGCTGAAAGATGCCCAGGGACGTATTACCAAGTAACAAAAATGGCGGGTGGCGCGTCGCTACCCGCCCTACAACTGACAATGTTTTCCACGGTTGTTGAGGAAGTGTCTCATGGATGTCGTTAAAAAGAGTGCCTGGTGGCAAAGCAACGCGCTGAAGTGGTCGGCGATCGCCCTGCTTGGGCTGCTGGTGGGCTATCTTGTGGTTTTGATGTACGCCCAGGGAGAGTACCTGTTTGCCATCACGACGCTGATCTTAAGCTCGGTTGGCCTCTATATTTTCGCCAATCGTAAAGCCTACGCCTGGCGCTATGTCTACCCCGGTCTCGCCGGGATGGGCCTGTTTGTTCTCTTTCCGCTGATCTGCACCATCGCTATCGCCTTCACTAACTACAGTAGCACCAATCAACTGGCGCAGGAGCGGGTGCGCGACGTGCTGATGGATCGCGCCTATCAGGCGGGTAAGACCTTTAACTTTGGCCTCTACCCGGCAGAGAATAAATGGCAGCTGGTGCTGACTGACGGTGAGAGTGACAAGCACTACGTTTCAGAACCCTTTACCCCCGGCGGCGAGCAGACGCTGCCTCTGAAAGAGGCGGCGGCCCTGCCTGCGGGCGAACGCGCTAACCTGCGCGTGATTACCCAGCAGCGCCAGGCGCTGACGCAGCTTACCGCCGTGCTGCCGGATGAGAGCCACGTGGTGATGAGTTCTCTGCGCCAGTTCTCCGGCACGCGTCCGCTCTATACCCTCGCCGACGACGGCACGCTCACCAACAACCAGAGCGGCGTTAAATACCGTCCTAATAACGATGTCGGTTTCTATCAGGCCGTCAACGCTGACGGCGGCTGGGAAAGCGAGCGTCTCAGCCCAGGCTATACCGTGACCATCGGCTGGGATAACTTTATGCGCGTCTTCACCGACGAGGGCATTCAGAAGCCGTTCCTGGCGATCTTCGTCTGGACCGTGGTCTTCTCGCTGCTGACGGTGGTGCTGACCGTGGCGGTCGGCATGGTGCTGGCGTGCCTGGTGCAGTGGGAAGCGCTGCGCGGTAAGGCCATCTACCGGGTGCTCCTCATCCTGCCCTATGCGGTACCGTCGTTTATCTCGATTCTGATCTTCAAGGGGCTGTTTAACCAGAGCTTCGGCGAGATCAACATGATGCTGGGGGCGCTGTTCGGCACCAAGCCTGCCTGGTTTAGCGATCCGACCACCGCCCGGGCGATGGTGGTGATCGTTAACACCTGGCTCGGCTACCCCTACATGATGATCCTCTGCATGGGCCTGCTGAAAGCGATCCCTGACGATCTCTATGAGGCCTCGGCAATGGATGGGGCAGGACCGATGCAGAACTTCTTCCGCATCACCCTGCCGCTGCTGGTCGTGCCGCTCACGCCGCTGATGATCGCCAGCTTTGCGTTTAACTTTAATAACTTTGTGCTGATCCAGCTGCTGACCAACGGTGGTCCGGATCGTCTGGGGACGACTACCCCTGCAGGCTATACCGATCTGCTGGTGAGCTACACCTACCGCATCGCCTTTGAAGGCGGCGGCGGCCAGGATTTCGGCCTCGCAGCGGCCATTGCCACGCTGATCTTCCTGCTGGTGGGCGCGCTGGCGATTGTTAACCTGAAAGCCACGCGCATGAAATTTGATTAAGGGAGAGAGATTATGGCTATGGTACAACCCAAATCTCAGAAGCTACGTCTATTTGCGACTCACGCCGGGCTGCTGATTTTTATCGCGGCAATCATGTTCCCGCTGCTGATGGTCATCGCTATCTCGCTGCGTCCCGGTAACTTCGCCACCGGCAGCCTGATCCCGGATCAGATCTCCTGGGAGCACTGGCGTCTGGCGCTGGGCTTCAGCGTGGAGCATGCGGATGGGCGCGTTACTCCGCCTCCCTTCCCGGTGCTGCTGTGGCTGTGGAACTCGGTAAAAATTGCCGGCATTACGGCGGTGGGCATCGTGGTGCTCTCCACCACCTGCGCTTACGCCTTTGCCCGCATGCGTTTTACCGGTAAGTCGGCGCTGCTGAAAGGGATGCTGATTTTTCAGATGTTCCCGGCGGTGCTCTCACTGGTGGCGCTCTATGCCCTGTTCGATCGCCTCGGCCAGTATGTGCCCTTTATCGGACTGAACACCCACGGCGGGGTGATCTTCGCCTATCTGGGCGGCATCGCGCTACATGTCTGGACCATCAAGGGCTATTTTGAAACCATCGACAGTTCGCTGGAAGAGGCTGCCTCGCTGGATGGGGCGACGCCGTGGCAGGCGTTCCGTCTGGTGCTGCTGCCGCTTTCGGTGCCGATTCTGGCGGTGGTGTTTATTCTGTCGTTTATCGCCGCCATTACCGAAGTGCCAGTGGCCTCGCTGCTGCTGCGCGACGTCAACAGCTATACCCTGGCGGTAGGTATGCAGCAGTATCTCAACCCGCAGAACTACCTGTGGGGCGACTTTGCCGCGGCGGCGGTGCTCTCTGCTATTCCGATTACCCTTGTCTTCCTGCTGGCCCAGCGCTGGCTGGTTAACGGCCTGACGGCAGGCGGGGTGAAAGGCTAGGTTTCATCATGTTTTGCCACTGTTATCCTCAACCTTTATCTATCCATTTGTACTTTGACTCGTGACTGTTATTGGCGCTCTTAGGAGCGCCATTTTTTTATCCCACTCCAGGTCAAATAGGCGAGCCGTAGGCCGGGCAAACGCAGTGCCGCCCGGCGTTGTAGCATCAGCACATTCACGCCCGGTGGCGCTTCGCTTACGCGGGCCTACAAACTGCACCGCCCCATCTTAGGCCGGGCAAACGCAGCGCCGCCCGGCGTTACAACATCAGCACCGTCATGCCCGGTGGCGCTTCGCTTACGCGGGCCTACAAACCGCACCGCCCCGCCGTAGGCCGGGCAAACGCAGTGCCGCCCGGCGTTACAGCATCAGCACCGTCATGCCCGGTGGCGCTTCGCTTACGCGGGCCTACAAACCGCACCGCCCCATCATAGGCCAGGCAAACGCAGTGCCGCCCGGCGTTGTAGCATCAGCACATTCACGCCCGGCATTTTTTTACTCCCGCTTCAGCCGCTTCGAGTTACAGAGCCAGAGGGTGATCACCAGCAGCAGGATTGCGCCGGAGTAGATCAGCACGTCCAGCGGCGATTTATGATCGACAATGATCAGCCGCACAATGGCAGTGATCCCGATATAGACAAAGTAGCGCAGCGGGAAGTGGAAGCCAGACTGAAAGTACTTAACGATCAGGGCGATAAATTCAAAGTAGAGAAAGTAGACCACCAGCCCCTCAACCAGCTCATATTTGCTGGTCTGCTCGGGCGCAAAGAGCACGTCCGCAAGGTGCACCGTCTCTTTACCGAGAAAGACGACCAGGATCAGGCCAAGGCTCAGCAGCCCTAGATTCAGTACGGTTTGCAGGATGGTGGAGATGAACTCAACGCGTGGACGAATAAGCGATGTCATACGGCACCTCATTCTCAGTGGCGAGCTCTATGTATAGCGCAGAAGTGTGATCCAGATCTAGATTCTTTACTTATGGTATGGCCGGGCAGCGTTGCGCTACCCGGCTCAGCATTAGCGGAAGTTTACGCTGCGATCGCTGGTCATGTCATACAGCTGGAACTTACGTCCAAGCTGCTGACCGCCGTCGCGGGTAAGCGGCGTCCAGCCGATGGCCGCCCGGCTGCGGGTCGGGCCAGAGGCAAAGAGATCCAGTGGAATCGACACGTAGACCCCTTTAGTGAAGTCCCCTTCTCCGTACTCGTCCGGTGACACATTGGTCAGCGTGGCATAGGTGCCCACGACGACGCCGCTGTCGAAGTGTTTCGATACCTCCAGCGTGCCGCCCTTATCTCCCGCCAGATACTGCCCAACGCTGGCTTTAATCAGCACGTCCTGAGCAAAGGAGGGCGTCCAGTAGGCGGTCAGGTGTCCCGTCTTCACGCTGTAGTCGGTGAACTTCATCATCTCCTTCGCGCTGCGCCAGTCGCGCTGCTTGACGTAGTTAGCATCAATCCCAAATGCCCAGTTGCTATCCACCGGCCGCCAGAGCACTTCGGCCCCTGCACCACCGTACATCGTCTCCAGATAGCCGCCGTACACCTGGCCATAGAAGCCGTTGCCAAGGTACTGGAAATAGTTGGCCTGTAAGTTGTTAACGTAGTAGTCATTCGCCACGTAGTCACGTACGTGGGTACGCACGCGAGGCAGATGGGAGTCATCCGGCGGATCGGTGTAGTTGAACTTGTCGTAGTTGTTGGCGACGTTGCCAAACAAGCTGCCGGTGGTCAGCAGGTGGTCGGTCAGCCAGAGGTCGGCGGTCGCCATCACCCCAAGCTGATACATATAGAAGCTCTCCGGACCGCCCACGGACTGGTTTAGCACCGGATCGATATGGAAGTCGAAGCGGGATTTCTCCATATACCAGCCCTGCTCGGTGCTCTCTGGCACCTCAGGCTCAACGCGTTTTTGCATCAGGGTCGTCTCATGCCCCAGCGGCTCTCCGGCCAGATGGCGTTGCAGGCTTGCCACGTCGGTTTCGGTGGTCACCTGCGGCAGGTTGAGGCGGTTCTCAGTGACGCGGATGGTTTTTACCCCTTCCGGCAAATCGTTGGCGATGATCCGGTTCGCCCGCTCAATGCCCTCCTCGGTATTGCGATACTTCACCTGCTCGCCGGTGACATAGAGCGTATCGCCTTTCACCTGGATCTTCGGATCCGCCAGCCCGGCATTGTACTTCAGCTGCGTAAGCTGATTGGCGACCACCGAGTGCTGCATGATAGCGTCCTGCGGCTGCGGCTCATACTGCGGGCGGGCATTATCGTTGTAAGAGGGGCGCAGATCGTTGAAGTTGGTGTGCAGGGTAAAGCCAAACATCACCGTGTTGCCGCGCTCGTAGCTCAGGTTAACGTCGGCCCAGTCCGCTACCCGGTAGGTTGCCCCGACGTTAAACTTGCTGCGCTGCGGCAGGCGGCCGGCAAAATCCTGCTGATAGTTGTTGCCCTCATACTCCAGCTTCAGGCGCAGCGGCTGCCACGGGGTCTGGTACTCCACGCCGCCAAACAGCGACGCCGGGCCATGGAACATCTGGCTACTGTCAATGGAGCCGGCCTGGTTGTAGCTGTTATCGCGGGAGCAATACTTCTCATCGTAGGAGCAGAGCGGGTTTTTGATATTGCCCGCCGTGCCGAGGTAGCCCCAGCCCAGCCCAAGGGTAAAGTCAAACGGGCCCCAGGCTTTGCTGGCCACGAGGTATTCGGCATCGAACAGCCCTGTCCCGCCGATATCCCGCGCCCCTACCGCCACCTGCGGCAGCCAGTACCCCTCCTCCCACAGGCGCAGCTTGAGGTCGAACGCTTTGTCTTTGTAGGTCTGATTGCCGGAAAAGGCATCCACGCTGCTGTACTGCCGGGTGCGCACGTCGGTGTAGCGCAGGGTCGTCTCTAGCCAAGGGAAAAGCTGAATCGAACCGGAGTAGTAGCGGTACTGATCGTTATCGCGATAGTTAAGGCTAATCTCACCCTCACGCGCCATTCGGGCGGTGGGCGTTTGCAGCAGCCCCACGCCGCCGAAGTCAGTCTGGGTAGGACCGGACGGCGCCGGATATGTTTCCGCATGGCAGGCGGCGCTGACGCTGAGCGCCAGCAGGCTATACAGAGAGATTTTCTTCATTAATCCGGTATCCGATGCGTCAGGGAGGTGAGAATATCGGCGTTTATGCCGTCCCGGCTTTTCGTCCAGACGCTTTCAGCAAAGCCAACAAAAATCGTACTGCCCGGCATGGGTTCCACATGGCGTTTGTTCCAGTAGGCCACCGGCACGCTCTGCGTGCGGCCATCGGGATAGATCACCCACGCCGTATTGCGATCGGCCCCGCTGAGGAGGCCCATCTCATCAAGGTATCCCGCCACGTCGCGTCCCGGCGTGAACGGTTTTTTGCCTGGGCTACTCACCAGCCCCAAGACGGTAACCGTAGAGGGCTGCGCGCCGGCCCACAGGGTATACTCGCCCTCCAGCGGCGGGTTTGCGCCGGGCTGAACCCGAACCCGATCCGGATCGAGAGGCACCCGCTGGCGTCCCGTGATCCTGATGCCCTGCAGCTGCTGACGGAGAGCGTTAATCGCGGCAGCGTCGTCCCCCTCTTCATCCGCAGTAAGGCCTGCCAGACGCGCCAGCAGCGCCCGGTGCCGCTGCTCTTCGCGCTGGGTAGCGTGCTGCTCGCTGATGACCGCACCCGGCCACCAGCTGTTGGCCAGCCGGGGCTGACCGACTAAATCGATTAAGTGTGCTGCGCCGGTCAGCGTCTTAGGCTCTGCGCTCTCCGGGGTGTAGACCTTAACGGTGCCCGCCGCGAAGGCGAGTGAGGAAGCAAGGCTTAACAGTAGCGAGGCGATTGCGGTTAGCTTCATTGTTTTGCCGCCTTGATAAGCGTGGTCTCAACCGGGAACCAGTCTGCGCCAAGATACTGCCGCGAGCGCCGGATCTGCCCGTCGCTGTCTACCCAGAAACGGTTAGTCCAGGTTTTTTGCTCGGTCTCAACGTGCTCTTCCAGCACGCGTACGATGGTGACGTCGCTGCCCACCGTGACCGTATCCTGCCCGGCCCAGCAGAACTGTGAGCGGGCGGTGGCGTAGCGCACCTGGCCATGCTCGGTCCAGCCCAGGGTTCGCGTCCAGCCTGCGCCATCGGTAATGCGGTTCGGTTTGATCAGCGGATCCGCCGCCAGGTTGTTCACCTCAAGCAGGTTATCGCCGGGAAGCTGGGTTTTGACGAGGCGGCCATGCTGGGTCACCAGAATAGACTGGTCCTGGGTCGCCCACTTCTGCTGGCCGTTTTCGGAAAAGGCAAGCACGACAAAGAGCTGAGGACCGCCGTTCAGCTGCATATACTGGCTGGCGTAGGGCATATCCTGAATATCTTCATCGGTGAGATGCACGCCGGGGGTGCCAAACATACTGTCCCACAGCGCACCGCCCAGCCCTTTAGTCGTGCCGGAGCACGCCTGCAGCAGCAGACAAAGCAGAATAATTCCCGGTCGCTTCACGACAATTCTCCAGAGGGCAAAATAACCACACCGAAGTGTGGTTAGAGTTAAAGCACTGGTGATTACTGAGTGCTGGTCGTTGTGGTGGTCGTGGTTCCGGTATTGGAGCCGTCGCCGCCACCGGTCGCCGCCAGGGCAACCCCTACCGCTGAGCTGACGGTGCTAACGCTGGTCGCGGAGGAGCTTCCCGCCGAGACCGACGTTGCCGCCGACCCTGCTGCGTCACCTACTTCTACCGGAGCGGCATAAGCAGAGGTCGCCGCAAGCGCGGTGATGGCAAAAATGCCATACAGGACTTTATGCATATCAATTTCCCTTCATTGAATGAATGGATATTTACCTGAACGGAGTCAGGCGCAGTCGAGTATACACAACCGATCCGCGTGATTGGCGTTAAAGGGAATTAGAAGGCGGGTTTTAGGATAAATGGAAATAGAGAACCATTTGAGCATAAAATTATTATATGCCACTAAAAATCAGAAGGTTAAAATAAAAAACAGAAACTGCAACACCCGTTTACTCCTAAAAAAGTGGTGAAGCAATAACCCGCCGCTGCGGATTTTCAGAATAAACTCACAACCATAAAAAATGCCGGCATTATGCCGGCACTTATATTTATTATGACTTAAGTAATATTAACGCCAGGACTTATAGCGGTTAATTAAGCCATTAGTGGAGCTGTCGTGGCTGCTGATATCGCTGTCGTCACCCAGCTCAGGCAGAATACGGTTCGCCAGCTGTTTACCCAGCTCCACGCCCCACTGGTCGAAGGTGAAGATGTTGAGAATTGCGCCCTGGGTGAAGATTTTGTGCTCATAGAGCGCAATCAGCGCCCCGAGGCTGAACGGGGTGATCTCACGCAGCAGGATGGAGTTAGTCGGGCGGTTGCCTTCAAACACCTTGAATGGCACAACATGTTCCAGCGTGGCCGGATCTTTACCCTGATCGCGATACTCCTGCTCAACCACGTCACGGGATTTACCAAACGCCAGCGCCTCGGTTTGAGCGAAGAAGTTAGAGAGCAGCTTCTGGTGGTGATCCGACAGCGCGTTATGGGTGATGGCTGGGGCGATAAAGTCGCACGGTACCATCTTGGTGCCCTGATGGATCAGCTGATAGAAGGCGTGCTGGCCGTTGGTGCCTGGCTCACCCCAGATGATTGGGCCGGTCTGGTAGTGCACGGCGTTGCCATTACGGTCAACGTACTTGCCGTTTGACTCCATGTTGCCCTGCTGGAAGTAGGCCGCGAAGCGGTGCATATACTGGTCGTAAGGCAGGATCGCTT
This sequence comes from Pseudescherichia sp., assembly GCA_032055545.1. Classification (GTDB taxonomy): domain Bacteria; phylum Pseudomonadota; class Gammaproteobacteria; order Enterobacterales; family Enterobacteriaceae; genus Pseudescherichia. The sequence continues at coordinate 32,919 of DAMBQR010000031.1, forward strand.
CCGTTTCCGCGCCGAAGAAGTTGTTGTACCAGATACCGATCAGCGCTAGCAGCACCGGCAGGTTTTTCTCCGCCGGGGTGGTGGCGAAGTGCTGATCCATGGCGTGCGCGCCGGAGAGCAGTTCAACAAAGTTGTCGTAACCCACGGAAAGAATGATCGACAGGCCAATCGCCGACCACAGGGAGTAACGCCCACCTACCCAGTCCCAGAACTCAAACATGTTGGCGGTATCGATACCAAACTCACCCACTGCCTTCGCGTTGGTAGAGAGTGCAGCAAAGTGTTTCGCCACGTGCTGCTGGTCACCGGCCGTTTTCAGGAACCAGTCGCGCGCGCTATGGGCGTTGGTCATGGTCTCCTGGGTGGTGAAGGTTTTGGACGCCACCAGGAAGAGCGTAGATTCAGGGTTAACCTTCTTCAGCACTTCAGCAATGTGCGTACCGTCAACGTTAGAGACAAAGTGCATATTCAGGTGATTCTTGTACGGGCGCAGCGCCTCGGTCACCATGAATGGCCCGAGGTCGGAGCCGCCGATACCGATGTTCACCACGTCGGTGATCGGTTTACCGGTGTAGCCTTTCCACTGGCCGGAGATGATGGCTTCAGAGAAGGTTTTCATCTTCTCCAGCACAGCGTTCACTTCCGGCATGACGTCTTTGCCATCGACGATAATCGGCGTGTTGCTGCGGTTACGCAGCGCTACGTGCAGCACCGCACGATCTTCGGTGCGGTTAATCTTCTCGCCGGAGAACATGGACTTGATCGCGTCGGCCAGCTCGGTCTCTTTCGCTAAGTCCAGCAGCTTTGCCAGCGTCTCTTCGTTGATGCGGTTTTTGGAGAAGTCCACCAGCATCTGATCGTTGAAGGTCGCGGAGAATTTGCTGAAGCGATCGCTATCGCTGGCGAACAGCTCGGCGATAGTGATCTCTTTCATTTCATCGAAGTGTTTCTGTAGTGCCTGCCAGGCAGAAGTCTGCGTTGGGTTGATATTTTTCATAGCAATACTCTTCTGATTTAGGATCCTAACTGCGGTCGATTGTAGCGCCTGCGGGCAAAAATTGTGACGGTTTTTATGCTTTTGCCCGAACGGGGTCGCCATACGCTCATGAGAACGGAACAGGGCAAAGTATAGCGTTTATAAGTTATTTTCCTGGGATAACCCTGAACATGAAAAATCCGCATAACCGCAGCGTTGACAGCACACCCCAGAAACCTTTATTTATAAAGAATTACTTATGTTCATCAAAGTATGTATTCCCAATGGGAATAGCCAGAAGAGGCGCGTCGTCCAGGTTAATGTGCTTGAGGAGCCAGTCCGCAGAGAGCACAGGAGGGGGAACAACGCCGAGGTGGTAGAGCGTCTGGCCGCGCTTGCCATCGGCTACAGGGGCTGAATCCCCTGGGCTGTCACCAGAGACGTTCGCAGTCGTGCGTTTCGCAAGGTGGAGCGCTTCTGGGTGTAATCGTAGTGGTTTATTGCTCTGCGCCTACCCCGTTTTTCGCTCTCTCCTTGTCCCAGGGCTGAACATTTGCACCTGATACGAGGTTGTTATGATCAAAGCAGTTTCCCCGCTTGTTGTTGCTAAGCTTACTGTGGCTAAATTTGGCGGGACCAGCGTCGCCGATTTCGATGCTATGAACCGCAGCGCCGACGTGGTGCTCTCCGACGCCAGCGTTCGCCTGGTGGTGCTCTCTGCCTCTGCGGGAGTGACCAACCTGCTGGTAGCCCTCGCCGAAGGGCTGGAGGCCAGTGAGCGCTTCGTAAAGCTCGACGCCATTCGCAAAATTCAGTTCGATATCCTTGAGCGCCTGACGCGTCCTGCCGTCATCCGCGAAGAGATCGAACGCCTGCTGGAAAATATTACTACCCTGGCGGAAGCCGCTTCCCTTGCCACCTCTACCGCGCTGACCGATGAGCTGGTGAGCCACGGCGAGCTGATGTCCACTCTGCTGTTTGTTGAGGTGCTGCGCGAGCGTAGCGTACAGGCACAGTGGTTTGACGTGCGTAAAGTGATGCGCACCAGCGACCGCTTTGGCCGCGCCGAGCCGGACATTGCCGCGCTTGCCGAGCTGGCAACCCAACAGCTGGCCCCGCGCCTGGACGAAGGTTTGGTGGTAACGCAAGGCTTTATCGGCAGCGAGCTGAAGGGACGCACCACCACGCTGGGCCGTGGCGGCAGCGACTACACCGCCGCTCTGCTGGGGGAAGCCCTGCACGCCTCCCGGGTCGATATCTGGACCGACGTTCCCGGCATCTACACCACCGATCCGCGCGTCGTGCCGGCTGCGAAGCGTATCGACGAGATCGCCTTTGAAGAGGCCGCCGAGATGGCGACCTTCGGTGCGAAAGTGCTCCATCCGGCTACCCTGCTGCCTGCGGTGCGCAGCGATATCCCGGTATTCGTTGGCTCCAGCAGGGATCCGAAAGCGGGCGGCACGCTGGTGTGTAATAAGACCGACAACCCACCGCTGTTCCGCGCCCTGGCGCTGCGTCGTAAGCAAACCCTGGTGACGCTGCACAGCCTGAATATGCTGCACTCTCGCGGCTTCCTGGCCGAAGTATTTGGTATGCTGGCGCGCCACAATATCTCAGTCGATCTGATCACCACCTCGGAAGTGAGCGTGGCCCTGACCCTTGACACCACCGGCTCGACCTCCACGGGCGACACGCTGCTCACGCAAGGCTTGCTGACCGAGCTCTCCTCCCTCTGTCGCGTGGAAGTGGAAGAGAACCTCGCCCTGGTGGCGCTGATTGGCAACGATCTGTCGAAAGCCTGCGGCGTGGGCAAAGAGGTGTTTGGCGTGCTCGATCCGTTTAACATCCGCATGATCTGCTACGGCGCATCCAGCCATAACCTCTGCTTCCTGGTGCCAGGCGCAGAAGCCGAACAGGTTGTGCAGAAGCTGCATCATAATTTGTTTGAATAAAATTCCAGCACACGATAAAAAATACCTATAGCCGGGCTTGAACCCGGCTTTTTTATAACTAAACGACACAACGACACGACAATACTGCAAGGAAATCATTATGTTAACCGCCATAACGCGGCTGTTTCCCCTGTGGGCGCTGCTGCTCTCTGTTCTCGCGTATTACACCCCCACCACCTTCACCCCAATCGGACCGTGGGTGACCACGCTGCTGATGCTGATCATGTTCGGCATGGGCGTGCACCTGAAGCTTGATGATTTCAAACGTGTCCTGTCACGTCCGGCTCCCGTCGCGGCGGGTACTTTTCTCCACTATCTGGTGATGCCCTTCGCCGCCTGGCTGCTGGCGATACTTTTTAAGATGCCGCCGGATCTCTCCGCCGGGATGGTGCTGGTGGGTAGCGTTGCCAGCGGCACGGCCTCCAACGTCATGATCTATCTGGCTAAGGGAGATGTGGCGCTGTCGGTGACTATCTCGTCGGTCTCTACGCTGGTTGGCGTCATAGCAACGCCGTTGCTGACGCGCCTTTACGTAGACGCCCACATTCAGGTGGATGTGATGGGGATGCTGCTCAGCATTCTGCAAATCGTGGTGATCCCGATTGGCCTCGGGCTGATTGTGCATCACCTCTTCCCGCGCCTGGTAAAGGCAGTAGAGCCGTATCTGCCCGCCTTTTCGATGCTCTGCATTCTGGCTATCATCAGCGCGGTAGTGGCTGGCTCTGCCTCGCACATCGCCTCCGTGGGCTTCGTGGTGATCGTCGCGGTGATCCTGCATAACACCATCGGCCTGCTGAGCGGCTACTGGGGCGGGAAGCTGTTTGGCTTTGACGAATCCACCTGCCGGACGCTGGCGATTGAGGTAGGGATGCAGAACTCAGGCCTCGCCGCCGCACTGGGTAAGATCTACTTCTCACCGCTGGCTGCCCTGCCCGGCGCGCTCTTCTCGGTCTGGCACAACCTCTCCGGCTCGCTGCTGGCAGGCTACTGGTCAGGCAAGCCGCTTGAGGAGCAACCGAAAAAAGATGCGGTAAAACAGAGTTAATTGACGCTGCTTGCTTTACACTGAAGCCTCCCTATCAGGAGGCTTCAGCAATGGCTACACCACGTTTGACCCAGAAAGAGATGACGGAAGCCGAGCAGCGCGAACTTAAAACGCTTCTCGACCGCGCGCGCATTGCGCATGGCCGCACGCTGACCAACGCCGAAACCAATCAGGTTAAGAAAGAGTACATCGACAAGCTGATGGCACAGCGTGAAACCGAGGCCAAAAAAGCCCGCAAGTTAAAAAAAGAGCAGGCCTATAAACCTGACGCAGAAACGACCTTTTCATGGTCAGCCAACACCTCAACGCGGGGAAGGCGCTAATTAGCGCCCTTTCTTTTTACGCCCTGGCTGGGTAAAGCGTTTCCCGGCTGGCTTACCGCGTCCTTTCTCTTCCGCCTGAGGTGCTTTTACCACGGGTCTTTTAACCGCTGGCGATTTTGGTTTGGCCTTCGCTTTCGGCTTCGCCTCAGACGATGAGTTTTCAATAAGCTTGAACAGCTCAATCAGCTCATCGCCGGTGAGATCGCGCCACTCGCCCACCGGGATACCGGTCAGGCTGACGTTCATGATGCGCGTACGTTCCAGCTTCGTTACCTCAAAGCCAAAGTGCTCGCACATCCGGCGGATCTGGCGGTTTAAACCCTGAACCAGCGTAATGCGGAAGGCAAACGGCGCCTCTTTTTTGACCTTACACTTTTTGGTCACCGTTCCCAGAATCGGCACGCCTGCGCCCATGCCATGGATAAACTCGTCGGTGATCGGCTTATTCACCGTGACCACATACTCTTTCTCGTGATCGTTGCCGGCCCGCAGAATTTTGTTTACCAGATCGCCGTGGTTAGTCAGAAAGATCAGCCCCTGCGAATCTTTATCCAGGCGGCCAATGGGAAAAATACGGCTGCTGTGGTTCACGAAATCAACGATGTTGTCTCTCTCGCTATCTTCCGTGGTACTCACAATTCCCACCGGCTTGTTCAGCGCGATAAATACCAGATCGTCCTCTTCCCGAGGCTCGATCAGCTGGCCGTTGACCTTAACCACGTCGCCCGCGACAACCTGATCCCCTATCCCGGCGCGTTTGCCGTTGATAAAGACGTTGCCCTGCTCAATGTAGCGATCGGCTTCGCGACGCGAGCAGATCCCGCTCTCGCTGATGTATTTGTTTAGTCGGGTGGATTGTGGTGTCAGCATAGTTTCTCCTGTAAAGGCGAAATATACCCTGGGTGCCGTTTTGTGTGCCAGAGGGAAATAGGTACGCATCCCAGGCCGGATAGGCGCAGCGCCATCCGGCATCTTAATTAATACTCTCCGCGCTCCTCATCCTCGTCCGGCTGCTCCAGCACGCTGTAGGCCACCGCACAGAAGAGCGAGTTGAGGCGCTTCATATCCCCCAGCAGGCCAAGATGCAGCGAGCTGGTTTCGATACTCTGCACGTTCTGCTGATGCAGGCGGTCCACGTGGGCATGGGCGTAGCGGCGATTGAGAATACGGAAACGGTGCTTGCGGCGGCGCAGGCGGCGAGCGCCCGCCACGTCGCTGGAGAAGAACACCGACATCGCCAGCTGGAGATTGCTGCGCAGCTGCTCCAGCAGGCTATCCAGCTCGTTAAGGCCCTCGACGGAGAAGGCCCGCCGCGCGGCCAGCGACTTATCGGCAATTTCACTGCCCATCCGTTCGATGATGTCTGATGCCTGCTCAAGGTTAAGCGACATCTCAATAATCTCCGCCCAACGTCGCGACTCCTCGTCGGCCAGCTCATCCTTCGGCATTCGCGCCAGGTAGAGCTTGATGGCGGTATAGAGCACGTTGATGTCATCGGCGATTTTGCGCAGCGCTTTCTCCTCGCGCGGCTCGCCGTGCATGATCTTCTTCAGGCCGTCGAGCATCTGCTCCATGGCGTCACCCATGCGCAGCGACTCACGGGCGGCGTTAGCCAGCGCCAGCGTGGGCGTATCCAGCGCCGAGGTATCAAGATGCTTCGGCTTCAGGCGCGTATCCAGCTCAGGCTCGTCGCGGATCAGCCGCTCACACAGGCGGGCCATCGGCCCGGCAAACGGCACCATCACCACGCAGCGGATCAGGTTGTAGAAGACGTGAAAATAAATAACCAGCTCCGCATCCGGCAGCGGCAGCCTGTCCAGGACCACTGCCAGCGGATGCACAAAGGGAAGGATCAGCAGGCTACCCACCAGCTTAAACAGCAGGCTACCCATCGCAACGCGGCGTGCCGCGCCGCTGCTGGCGCTGTTGTTGAGTACCGCCAGCAGACCCGAGCCGAGGTTTGCACCAATCACCAGGCATAGCGCCACAGGAAACGAGATGATCCCCGCCGCGGTCAGCGTCGCGGTCAGCAACACCGCCGCAAGGCTTGAGTAGCTGATGATGGCAAAGACCGCGCCAATCAGCGCGTCCAGCATAATATCGCCGGTTAGCGAGGCGAAAATAACCTTCACGCCGCTGGCCTGGGTTATCGGCGTCACGGCCTGCACGATAAGCTCCAGCGCCAGCAGGATCAGCCCAAGGCCGATGCTGACACGCCCGAGCTGCCCAACGCGGGACTGCTTGCGTCCAAGAAAGAAAATGACGCCAATAAAAATCAGCAGCGGTGAGAGCCAGGAGAGATCGAAGGTGAGCACCCGCGCCATCAGCGCGGTACCGACATCCGCCCCCAGCACGATCACCAGCGCCGGGGTCAGGGCCACCAGATCCTGCGCCACAAAGGAGGTGACCAGCATCGTGGTGGCGTTACTGCTCTGCACTAGCGCGGTGACGCCTATGCCGGCGCAGAAGGCCAGCGGTTTTTTCTCAACGCTGCGCCCCAGCACGGTACGCAGACGCGCGCCAAAGACGCGCATCACGCCAGTACGTACGATATGCGTACCCCAGACCAGCAGTGCAACGGCGGACAGCAGGTGTAGCAACGTCAGCACGGATGTAGGTTCTCCTTTTCGTTATCGTTTTCCTGAGGCTCGTTGCGCGCTGTATTGCCGGATGGCGGCTACGCCTTATCCGGCCTACATTATGGCGCGGATCGCTGAACCTTCTTCAAGTATAAGGGCTTAAATGTAATAAAGAGAAAGGGCTGCCATTGGGTACCCTGTTTGTTGTAAGGAAACGTGACGTGAACCGGGCCCTGACCGTTGGCGGCGCAGTCAGATTGCACACGGACTGCCCACAGCGAGGGGAACGTACACGAAGTACGTGACCCGAGTGAGGACAGCCCAGGTGCAAGCTGGCAAGTGAGCCAGGTCAGTCAGCGTCGTAGCCGAGATTCGGCGCTAACCAGCGCTCAACTTCACTCACGCTCATGCCTTTCCGCTGGGCATAATCCTCGACCTGGTCGCGCTGGATCTGCGCCACGGCAAAGTACTTGCTGTCCGGGTGGCTGAAGTACCAGCCGGAGACCGATGCGCCGGGCCACATGGCGAAGGATTCTGTTAACTTCATGCCGGTATGCTTCTCAACGTCCAGCAGCGCCCAGATGGTGCCTTTTTCGGTATGCTCCGGGCAGGCCGGGTAGCCTGGCGCAGGACGGATCCCCTGGTAGTTCTCGCGGATCAGCTCCTCGTTGCTGAGGTTCTCGTTCGGCGCATAACCCCAGTAGACCTTGCGCACGCGCTCGTGCAGATACTCTGCAAAAGCCTCCGCCAGTCGATCGGCAATCGCCTTCACCATGATCTTATTGTAGTCATCGTGCTGAGCGTCATACGCCTCGGCCAGCGCATCCTCCTCCAGCCCGCCAGTCACGGCAAAGGCCCCGATATAATCCTCTTTGCCGCTCAGCTTCGGCGCAACAAAATCGGCCAGGCAGTAGTTAGCAAAGCCCACCTTTTCGGTCTGCTGACGCAGATGACGAGACACTGTTAGCACCTGGGTGCGGGAAGGGTCGCGGTAGATCTCCACGTCATCGCCGACGCGGTTTGCCGGGAACAGCCCCACTACGCCGCGCGGGTTAAGACGTTTTTCCGCGCTGAGCTGATCGAGCATCTCGTTCGCGTCTTTGAACAGGCGCTTTGCCTCTTCGCCTACGATCTCATCTTCCAGAATACGCGGGTATTTGCCCGCCAGCGACCAGGTCATAAAGAACGGCGTCCAGTCGATGTAGTTGCGCAGCGTCTCAATGCTGGCGGTCACCTCCTGCACGCCCAGACGATGGGCCACCGGCGGGGTGTAGCTCTCCCAGTCGAAGGCCAGATCGTTCTCTCTCGCCGCCTGTAGACTGACCGGCGGCGTGCGCGGTTTCTTGCGCCCGTGCTGGATACGCACGGTCTCATACTCTTTACGGGTGCGGGCCACGAACTCGTCCCGCTGGGTTGCCGACAGCAGCGCCGACACCACGCCTACGGTGCGCGAGGCGTTCTGCACGTAGACCGTGGGGCCGCTGTAGTTCTGCTCGATTTTTACTGCCGTATGGGCTTTCGAGGTGGTCGCCCCGCCAATCAGCAGCGGAATGGTAAAGCCCTGGCGCTCCATCTCTTTCGCCACGTTGACCATCTCGTCCAGCGAGGGGGTAATCAGCCCGGAGAGACCAATCAGGTCAGCATTCACTTCCCGGGCGGTTTTCAGGATTTTATCCGTCGGCACCATTACGCCCAGATCGACGATCTCGTAGTTATTGCACTGCAATACCACGCCAACGATGTTTTTGCCGATGTCATGCACGTCGCCCTTCACGGTGGCGATCACCATTTTACCGTTAGTCTGGCCTTTCTCTTTGCTGGCTTCGATAAAGGGTTCCAGCCAGGCCACCGCCTGCTTCATCACGCGGGCGGATTTCACCACCTGCGGCAGGAACATTTTCCCCTCGCCAAAGAGATCGCCCACCACGTTCATGCCGTCCATTAGCGGCCCTTCAATCACCTGAATTGGACGCTCGGCCTGCTGGCGTGCCTCTTCGGTATCCTCCTCAATAAATTCGGTGATGCCTTTAACCAGCGAGTACTCAAGACGCTTTTTGACGTCCCAGGAGCGCCACTCCGCCTGCTGGGCGTTGGCGCCATCGTCGCTCTTGCTGCCTTTGTATTTCTCGGCCAGATCCAGCAGGCGCTCGGTGCTGTCATCGCGACGGTTAAGGATCACATCCTCGACCGCGTCACGCAGCTCGGCGGGCAGATCGTCATAGATGGCCAGCTGCCCGGCGTTGACGATCCCCATATCCATGCCGTTGCGGATGGCGTAGTAGAGGAAGACGGCATGGATCGCCTCACGTACCGGATCGTTACCACGGAACGAGAACGAGACGTTGGAGACGCCGCCGGAGATCAGGGCATGCGGCAGCTCGCGCTTGATGTCTTCACACGCGCCGATAAAGTCCTGGGCGTAGTTGTTGTGCTCTTCGATACCCGTCGCCACGGCAAAAATATTAGGGTCGAAGATGATGTCTTCCGGCGGGAAACCGACATCCTGAGTAAGAATGGTGTAGGCCCGGCGGCAGATCTCAATCTTCCGCTCGCGCGTGTCGGCCTGGCCGACCTCATCAAAGGCCATCACCACCATCGCCGCGCCGTAACGGCGCACCAGCTTCGCGTGGTGAACAAAGGTCTCAACGCCCTCCTTCATCGAGATAGAGTTCACGATGCCTTTGCCCTGGATGCACTTCAGCCCTTTCTCGATAACCTCCCACTTTGAGGAGTCAATCATGATCGGCACCCGGGCGATGTCCGGCTCGCCGGCAATCAGGTTGAGGAACTTGACCATCGCCGCCTCGGCGTCGAGCATCCCCTCGTCCATGTTGATATCGATGATCTGCGCGCCGTTTTCCACCTGCTGGCGCGCCACGTCCAGCGCCTCGCTGTACTTCTCTTCTTTAATCAGGCGCTTAAATTTTGCCGAGCCGGTAACGTTGGTACGCTCGCCGACGTTCACAAACAGGCTATTGTCGCCAATGTTCAGCGGCTCCAGCCCCGCCAGGCGGCAGGCTACCGGCAGCTCGGGAAGCTGACGCGGCGGCACGCCTTCCACCGCGCGGCTCATGGCGGCAATATGCTCCGGCGTTGTGCCGCAGCAGCCGCCCACGATGTTCAGGAAGCCCGCTTCGGCCCACTCGCGGATCTGCGCGGCCATCGGCCCGGCGTCAAGATCGTACTCGCCAAAGGCGTTGGGCAGTCCGGCGTTCGGGTGGGCGGTCACGTAGCACTCGGCGATGCGCGACAGCTCCTGCACATACTGGCGCAGCTCATCCGGCCCCAGGGCGCAGTTCAGCCCGAAGGTCAGCGCGTCGGCGTGGCGCAGTGAGTTATAGAACGCTTCGGTCGTCTGGCCGGAGAGCGTGCGTCCGGAGGCGTCGGTGATGGTACCGGAGATCATGATCGGCAGCTCAACGCCCAGCGCCTCGAACTCCGCTTTCACGGCAAAAATCGCCGCTTTCGCATTGAGCGTATCGAAGATGGTTTCGATCAGGATCAGGTCGCTGCCGCCCTCCACCAGCGCCCGGGTGGACTCCCGGTACGCCACCACAAGCTGGTCGAAGGTGACGTTGCGGTAGGCCGGATCGTTAACGTCCGGCGAGATAGAGGCGGTGCGGTTGGTTGGGCCAAGCACCCCGGCCACGTAGCGCGGCTTATCCGGCGTGCGGGCGGTCCACTCATCGGCACAGGCACGGGCCAGCTTCGCGGCGGCAAAGTTGATCTCTGCCGACAGGGACTCCATCTGGTAGTCCGCCATCGCAATGGTTGTCGAGTTAAAAGTATTGGTCTCAACGATATCCGCCCCCGCCGCAAAATAGGCGTCGTGGATCGCAGAGATCACCTCCGGCTTGCTGAGCACCAGCAGGTCGTTGTTTCCTTTGAGATCGCAGGGCCAGTCGGCGAAGCGCTCGCCGCGAAAATCTTGCTCACTCAGACGATAGCCCTGGATCATGGTGCCCATGCCGCCATCCAGAACCAAAATACGCTCTTTTAACTGCTGATGCAGTTGATCAACTTTGCTGCTCACATGTGCTCCCGACACCGCTCAACCAGGCCACAAAGGCCAGCAGGACATACTGGCATAAAGCCAGCAGGTGGAAAAGAGAGCAGCATGAAACATGAGAGATGTTCACCTGAACTCATCCGATCAGTCTGGCCGCAGGTTGCATTATAATCAGATAAAACGAAAATGATTTCCACGATACAGAAAAGGAGTCGGCCATGGTGGCTTCCGTACCCGCAAAACGCGGTAAAAAACCTCGCACTGCTGCCGCCGCAGCCACCCCGCCTGCAACCGGGCAGGTGCAGTCTCTGACCCGTGGCCTGAAGCTGCTGGAGTGGATCGCTGAATCTCAAGGCAGCGTGGCGCTGACCGAGCTGGCCCAGCAGGCTGGCCTGCCCAACTCGACTACCCACCGCCTGCTGACGACCATGCAGCAGCTGGGCTTTGTCCGCCAGGTCGGCGACCTGGGCCACTGGGCGACAGGCGCGCATGCGTTTGTCATTGGTGCCAGCTTCTTACAGAGCCGTAACCTGCTGGCGATTGTGCATCCCATTCTGCGCAAGCTGATGGAGGATTCCGGTGAGACGGTCAACCTGGCGGTGCTCGACCAGAGCGATCATCAGGCCATCATTATTGACCAGGTGCAGTGTACCCAGCTGATGCGCATGTCTGCCCCTATCGGTGGCAAGCTGCCGATGCACGCCTCCGGGGCGGGAAAGGCCTTCCTGGCGCAGCTGGATGAGGATCAGGTGACCGACCTGCTGCATCGTCAGGGGCTGCATACCTATACCCACGCCACGCTGGTCTCGCCGCTGCACCTGAAAGAGGATCTGGCCCTGACCCGTAAACGCGGTTATTCGTTTGATGATGAGGAGCATGCGCTGGGCCTGCGCTGCGTGGCGGCCTGCATCTACGATGAGCATCGTCAGCCTTTTGCGGCCATCTCTATCTCCGGGCCGATCTCACGTATCACCGACGATCGCGTGACCGAGCTGGGCGCGCTGGTGATTAAGGCGGCGAAAGAGGTGACGCTGGCCTATGGCGGGAGCCGTTAAACCGCACGCTGAAACGCTGCCGTCGGCGGTAGGCGTAGACATCCTCCACGTGGCCCTCTTTGATACGCGTTTGCAGCGCCCGCCAGTAGCTGGCGCGGAACAGATCCGCGTGCATCTCCTCAAAGAGCGGCCCTATTCTGGGGTCGGCGCAGAGCCAATGGCGAAACTCTTCCGGAAAGACATCTCCCGGTGACACGCTGTACCACGGCTCGGCGCTTAGCTCATCCTCCGGGTAGCGCGGCGCGGGAACGTCGCGGAAGTTTACCTCGGTCATGTAGCAGATCTCATCGTAGTCGTAGAACACCACCCGCCCGTGGCGCGTCACGCCAAAGTTTTTAAACAGCATATCGCCGGGGAAAATATTGGCGGCGGCCAGCTGGCGAATGGCGTTGCCGTACTCTTCGATAGCGTCCCGCAGCAGCTGACCGTCAACCTGCTCCAGCCAGATATTGAGCGGCACCATGCGCCGTTCAATATAGAGATGGCTAATGGCAATGCTGTCCCCCAGGTCGGTAATCTTCCCCGCCGCCTCCGCCATCAGAAGCGTCATCAGCGCAGGCGCAATCCGTCGCTTATCCAGCACAAAGTTTTCAAACTCCTGGGTATCGGCCATCCGCCCGACGCGATCGTGCTCTTTTACCAGCTGATAGCAGGCGCGCACGTGGGCGGCGGTCATCTCCTTCTGCGGGGCAAAGCGATCCTTGATCACCTTGAAGACCCGGTCAAAGCCCGGCAGGGTAAAGACCAGCATCACCATGCCGCGAATGCCCGGCGCTTCGATAAACTGTCCATCGCTGCTGGCGATGTAGTGCAGGTACTCCCGGTAGCTCTCGGTTTTCGCATGCTTCTGGCAACCAATTGCCATATAAAGCTCAGCGGTGGTTTTACCGGGCAGGATCTCCCGCAACCACTCCACCGTGGCGGCGGGCAGCGGCGCGTAAACCATAAAGTAGGATCGGGCGAAGCCGAAGACAATGCTGGCCTCGTCGTGGGTGGTCAGACAGGCATCGACAAAAAGCTCGCCCTTATCGCTGCGGTGGATCGGCAGTAAAAAGGGAACCGTGCTGTCAGGCAAGATAAGCTTGCCCACCAGCCAGGCGGCTTTATTGCGGTAGAAAAGCTCGTTGGCTACCTGCAGATGCGCGTGCGCCAGCGTCGCATCACCCACGCTCTCTGTCAGCTGCGCGAGGATATAGCCCACGTCGCGAGCACGATCCTGCCACGGCAGGCGCAGGGGGAGATCGGCAAGCAGCTTGTTCAGCAGCCCCTCCCAGCCGCCGGTCGGGTGAAAATCCCTGGCCAGCGGACGAGGAATGGTGCGAAAGCGGCGCTCGGGCTGGGAGCTAAAAATAAACAGCCGTTCAGGAGTCAAAGCTTGATGATCGAACAGTCGGCAGTAGACCGAATTGAAAAAGCTTTCAGCAATTTCGAAGCGCGGATAGTCCGGCAGCAGCTGGGTATAGTGCGCCTTTACCCGCAGCAAATAGTCCGCGTCGAGGCGTCGGCCCTCAGTTATACAGCGCAGCTGCTCGACCACCAGCCCAACGTGGTGATCGTAGAGGTGAATGCGGCTCTTCATCGCCTGCTGGACGGCGTGCCAGTCCGCCTGCTCGAAGCGCTGCTGCGCGCCAGCGGTAATCTCCAGAAAGCGCCCATACTGAGCGTCAAAACCCTGCAGGATAGTTTGGGCGATCAGCAGCTCCCGGCCACGCGTCATACGTCCCCCTCATCGACTCCGTGCGTTGGCCCGGTAAGCGCAGCGCCACCGGGCATTTCCGTTATCAGAACTGCTGCTCTTCCGTCGATCCGGTCAGCGCGGTCACTGACGATGCGCCGCCCTGGATAATCGTCGTCACCTTATCGAAATAGCCGGTACCCACCTCCTGCTGATGGGAGACAAAGGTATATCCCTCTTTCGCCGCAGCAAACTCCGGCTGCTGCACCTTTTCGACGTAGTGTTTCATACCCTCTCCCTGCGCATAGGCGCGCGCCAGATCGAACATGTTGAACCACATGCTGTGGATACCCGCCAGGGTGATGAACTGATACTTGTAGCCCATCTCCGCGAGCTGCTGCTGGAAGCTGGCAATGGTGCTGTCGTCGAGGTTCTTCTGCCAGTTGAATGACGGTGAGCAGTTATAGGCCAGCAGCTTGCCGGGGAATTGGGCATGGATGGCATCGGCAAAGCGCCGGGCCTGCTCCAGATCCGGCGTCGAGGTTTCACACCAGACCAGATCGGCATAGGGCGCGTAAGCCAGACCGCGGCTGATGGCCTGCTCTATCCCGGCCCGGGTGCGGTAGAACCCTTCGCTGGTGCGCTCGCCGGTAATAAACTCACGATCGTACTCATCGCAGTCAGAGGTGATCAGGTCCGCCGCATCGGCATCGGTACGGGCGATCAGCAGCGTCGGCACACCCATTACGTCCGCTGCCAGCCTGGCTGCGACCAGCTTCTGGATAGCCTCCTGCGTGGGTACCAGCACTTTGCCCCCCATATGGCCGCACTTCTTCACCGAGGCCAGCTGATCCTCGAAGTGTACCGCCGCCGCACCCGCGGCAATCATCGACTTCATCAGCTCAAAGGCGTTCAGCACGCCGCCAAAGCCCGCTTCGGCGTCGGCGACGATCGGCAGAAAGTAGTCCACGTAGCGCGGATCGTTTGGATCGATACCCGCCGACCACTGGATCTGATCCGCCCGGCGAAAGGTGTTGTTGATCCGATCCACCACCGCCGGAACTGAATTAGCCGGGTAGAGGGACTGATCCGGATACATGCTGGAGGCGAGGTTGGCATCCGCCGCCACCTGCCAGCCGGAGAGGTAGATAGCCTCAATGCCCGCCTTTGCCTGCTGCAATGCCTGCCCGCCGGTCAGCGCCCCAAGGCTGTTGATATAACCTTTTTTCGACTCACCATGTAGCAGACGCCACATTTTCGCCGCGCCAAGCTGGGCCAGAGTACACTCCGGATTCACCGAGCCGCGCAGTTTTACCACCTCTTCCGCGCTGTACGGGCGGGTGATGCCCTCCCAGCGTGCGGTTTGCCACTCTTGCTGTAACGCTTCTGCTTGTTGGGTACGGGTTTTCATGGCTGTGCTCCACTGTTTTTATTAGGCTAAGAGGCGGTAACCCGGCAGGGTCAGGAAGTCGATCAGGTCGTCAGAGGTGGTGATCTGCTCCATCAGGCGGGCGGCGTCAGCAAAGCGACCGTGGCTAAACCGGTGCTCGCCCAGCTCCTGCTGGATCACCTGCATCTCCTCGCCGAGCATCTGACGAAACAGCGCTTTGGTCACCGGCGTACCGTTATTCAGCGTCTTTTGGTGATGGATCCACTGCCAGATAGAGGTGCGGGAGATCTCCGCCGTTGCGGCGTCCTCCATCAGGCCATAGATGGGCACGCAGCCGTTGCCAGAGATCCACGCTTCGATGTACTGCACCGCAACGCGAATATTGGCGCGCATCCCCTCCTCCGTGCGCTCGCCGTCGCAGGGCGCAAGCAGCTCATCGGCGGTAATTGGTGCGTCCTCTTCCCGAGTGACAAAGAGCTGGTTTTTACTGTCGCCAAGCGCGCTATCAAAAATTGCCATCACCGTATCGCCCAGGCCAGGGTGGGCAATCCAGGTGCCGTCATGACCGTTTTTCGCTTCCAGCTCTTTATCCGTCCGTACCTTATTCAGCACCCAGCTATTACGCTCGCTCTCTTTGCTGGGGATAAACGCCGCCATCCCCCCCATAGCAAACGCACCGCGCCGGTGGCAGGTCTTAATCAGCAGACGGGAGTAGGCGTTGAGGAAAGGTTTATCCATAGTGACCGCCTGACGGTCGGGCAGCACACGATCGGGATAGTTTTTTAACGTTTTGATATAGCTGAAGATGTAGTCCCAGCGTCCACAGTTGAGGCCCACAATATGATCCTTCAGGGCATAGAGGATCTCATCCATCTGGAAGACTGCCGGCAGCGTTTCAATCAGCAGGGTGGCCTTGATGGTGCCGCGCGGCAGGTTGAAGCGATCTTCCGTGTAGCTAAAGACCTCACTCCACCAGGCTGCCTCCTGCCAGGCCTGAGTTTTAGGCAGGTAGAAGTAGGGTCCGCTGCCCTTGGCCAGCAGGTTTTTATAGTTGTGGAAGAAGTAGAGGGCAAAATCAAACAGGCTGCCGGGAATAGCCTCATCACGCCAGGTGACATGCTTTTCCGGCAGATGCAGACCGCGAACTCGACAGATCAGCACCGCCGGATCGGGCTTGAGCTGATAGATCTTTCCGGCTTCGTTGGTATAGCTGATGGTGCCGTTAACCGCATCGCGCAGGTTAATTTGCCCGTCGATCACCTTTTGCCAGTTGGGCGCCAGCGAGTCTTCAAAATCCGCCATGAAGACTTTGACGTTAGCATTGAGGGCATTGATGACCATCTTGCGTTCGACCGGCCCGGTGATCTCCACCCGGCGATCCTGCAGGTCAGCTGGAATACCACGGATTTTCCAGTTCCCTTCTCGTATGGAAGCCGTTTCCGAAATGAAGTCTGGTAGCGTACCGTCATCTATTGCTTGCTGCTGTTGGATGCGGGCGGCAAGCAGCTTATTGCGTGCTGGCGTAAAGCGGGCCACCAGATCGGTAAGAAATGCGGTGGCTTCTGGCGTCAGAATCTGTTGCTCCTGCTCACCATAAGGCTGGGTAAAGGTCAGTCTATCGGTAGTCGTTGCCTGTTGTGTCATAAGCTGGCTCCTCGTCATTGATCCGAATACATTCCCATCGCGAACAAAAGATCGTGTTCAGTTTTCGTTCAGCTTCGTTAAGCCTACTCAATAAAAAATCAAAATCAAAAACAATTTCCATTTTCAATTTAAAAATCATGCAATATACTGATAAACAGAGGATTAAAGTTGATTGCAGCCGTGAAGTGATTTTCAGAAATAAAAAAAGCACCCGAAGGTGCTTTTGGCTGGCTGAAACGCTTAATCTAAAGTGGGATTCATATGACGCAGATCGAACGGTGTGATCTGGTAAACGTAGTAGTTGAGCCAGTTAGTAAACAGCAGGTTGCCATGGCTGCGCCAGGTAGCACGCGGCGTGTTCCGCGGATCGTCTTTTGGGAAGTAGTTGTAGGGAACAACCGGATCGAGACCAGCCTCCACGTCGCGGAAATACTCCCCTGCCAGGGTATTGGCGTCATATTCAGGGTGACCGGTAACAAAGGCGATGCGTTTATCTTTGCTGGCAAACAGATAGGCATCGCCTTCACTCGTTTCAGCAAGAATGTCGAGATCGGTATAGTCACGGATCAGCGCCGAGGGGAAGTCAGCATAGCGCGAGTGCGGCGCAAGGAACGCATCGTCGAAACCCCGGGTTAACAGCGCATGCTGCTGAGTAATATTGTGTTCATATACGCCGGAGAGTTTGTCTTTGCGGGTCTGTTTGGGGATGCCGTAGAGGATGTTGAGGGCCGCCTGTACCGCCCAACAGACAAACAGCGTTGAGGTGACGTGGTCTTTAGCCCACTCCAGCACCTGCTTGATCTGCGGCCAGTAGGCGACGTCGTTAAACTCAACCAGCCCCAGCGGTGCCCCGGTGACGATCAAACCATCGAAGTTCTCTTCGCTGATCTCATCAAAGTTACAGTAGAAGTTATTCAAATGCTCAGCAGGCGTATTACGGGACTCACGTGCGTCAATACGCAGCAGGCGAACATCTACCTGTAGGGGTGAGTTAGAGAGCAATCGCAGGAACTGGTTTTCCGTTTCGATTTTCTTGGGCATCAGGTTGAGGATAAGCACCTTCAGGGGGCGTATCTCCTGACCTGTCGCACGTGATGTCGTCATAACAAAGACGTTTTCATCTCGCAAGAAATTGACGGCTGGCAGCTCGTCCTGCACCCGAATCGGCATAACCTTATTACCTCACAGCATACGTTTAAACGTTTAGACATCCAGATAGCTGACAATAACCAGGAATGAGCAAAATGTCGAGCCTGCATGTGCCAGGTGAGAAAGTTTCAAGAAGGATGGAGAAAATACCAAAGCAAAAAACCCCGTACCTTACGGTACGGGGTTCTTCTTGTTTGATGCCTGGCAGTTACGGCGGGCGTCCTGCCCGCCGCCCTGCGGGCCGTTGCTGCGCAACGTGCAAAT
>DAMBQR010000032.1:0-50574 GCA_032055545.1 Pseudescherichia sp.
TGGTAACCCAGCTTCCCGTTCACACCGTTTTGGCTGGCATGCTGAAGAGGCGGTAGATATCGCCCGTAATCAGATTGCCGAGCTGGTTGGCGCTGACCCGCGTGAAATTGTTTTCACCTCCGGTGCAACCGAATCCGATAACCTGGCGATCAAAGGTGCTGCCAACTTCTACCAGAAGAAAGGCAAGCACATCATCACCAGCAAAACCGAACACAAGGCCGTGCTGGACACCTGTCGTCAGCTGGAGCGTGAAGGGTTTGAAGTAACCTACCTTGCGCCGCAGAGCAACGGCATTATCGACCTGAAAGAGCTGGAAGCCGCCATGCGCGACGACACCATTCTGGTCTCTATCATGCACGTGAACAACGAAATCGGCGTCGTACAGGATATCGCCACTATCGGCGAAATCTGCCGTGCGCGCGGCATCATCTACCACGTTGATGCGACCCAGAGCGTGGGCAAACTGCCTATCGACCTGAGCCAGCTGAAAGTTGACCTGATGTCCTTCTCCGGCCACAAAATCTACGGTCCGAAAGGGATTGGCGCGCTGTACGTGCGTCGTAAGCCGCGTATCCGCATCGAAGCACAGATGCACGGTGGCGGTCACGAGCGCGGCATGCGTTCCGGTACGCTGCCTGTCCACCAGATTGTCGGCATGGGCGAAGCCTACCGCATCGCTAAAGAAGAGATGGACACCGAGATGGCGCGCCTGCGCACCCTGCGTAACCGTCTGTGGGACGGCGTGAAAGATATGGAAGAGGTGTATCTGAACGGCGATCTTGAGCAGGGCGTACCAAACATCCTCAACGTCAGCTTTAACTACGTTGAAGGCGAGTCGCTGATCATGGCGCTGAAGGATCTCGCGGTCTCTTCCGGTTCCGCCTGTACCTCTGCAAGCCTCGAGCCATCCTACGTGCTGCGCGCGCTGGGCATGACCGACGAGCTGGCACACAGCTCTATTCGTTTCTCTTTAGGTCGTTTCACTACCGAAGAAGAGATTGACTACACCATCAATCTGGTTCGCAACTCCATTGGCCGTCTGCGCGACCTCTCTCCGCTGTGGGAGATGTTCAAACAGGGCGTGGATCTGAACAGCATTGAATGGTCTCATCATTAATCGGTAGCGGCATCAGGAGAATTTAAAATGGCTTATAGCGAAAAAGTAATCGATCACTACGAAAACCCGCGCAACGTTGGCTCCTTTGACAACAGCGACGCGAGCGTTGGCAGCGGCATGGTGGGTGCACCGGCCTGTGGCGACGTCATGAAGCTGCAGATCAAAGTAAACAACGACGGCATCATTGAAGATGCGCGTTTTAAAACCTACGGCTGCGGCTCGGCAATCGCCTCCAGCTCCCTCGTCACCGAGTGGGTGAAAGGTAAATCCCTGGACGAAGCCCAGGCGATTAAAAACACCGACATCGCCGATGAGCTGGAGCTGCCGCCGGTTAAGATCCACTGTTCTATCCTGGCGGAAGATGCAATCAAAGCGGCGATTGCGGACTATAAAAGCAAGCGTGACGTGAAATAACGAGCAGAGGTTTGTATGTCGATTACCCTTAGCGACAGTGCTGCCGCGCGAGTAAATAGCTTCCTGGCCAACCGGGGTAAAGGGTTTGGCCTGCGCCTGGGGGTGAGAACCTCCGGCTGTTCGGGTATGGCCTACGTGCTGGAATTTGTTGACGCGCCTGCGGCAGAAGATACCGTCTTTGAAGACAAAGGCGTTAAGGTCGTGGTCGATGGCAAAAGCCTGCAGTTCCTGAACGGCACTCAGCTGGACTTCGTAAAAGAGGGCCTCAACGAAGGGTTTAAGTTTACCAACCCGAACGTGAAAGATGAGTGCGGCTGCGGCGAAAGCTTCCACGTTTAACCGCGCCTGAACGACTCAACCCCACTGCTTTGCGGTGGGGTTTGCTTTAACCCGCCTAACCCCGAGACTGTTATGGATTACTTCACCCTCTTTGGGTTGCCCGCTGGCTATCATCTGGATACCCAGGCGCTGGCTACCCGCTTTCAGGATCTGCAACGTCAATATCACCCCGATCGGTTTGCCAGCGGCACCTCCGCTGAACAGCTTGCCGCCGTCCAACACTCCGCGACCATCAACCAGGCCTGGCAGACGCTGCGCCACCCGCTGCTGCGCGCCGAGTATCTGCTCTCCCTGCACGGTTTCGATCTCGCCAGCGAGCAGCATACCGTCCGCGACACCGCCTTTCTGATGGAGCAGCTTGAGCTGCGCGAAGAGCTGGATGAGATTGAGCAGGCCCGCGATACCGACCGGCTTGAAGCGTTCCTGAAGCGCGTCGCCGCGATGTATACCTCGCGCCATCAGACTATGGTCGAGCAGCTTGACGGCGAGTCGTGGAGCGATGCCGCAGAGACGGTGCGTAAACTCCGTTTTCTCGATAAACTACGCAGCACAGCAGAACAACTCGAAGAAAAGCTGCTCGATTTTTAAATTTCGGAAGCAAACATGGCCTTATTACAAATTAGTGAGCCGGGCATGAGTGCCGCGCCGCACCAGCGTCGTCTGGCGGCGGGCATTGATCTGGGTACAACGCATTCCCTGGTGGCTACCGTGCGTAGCGGCCAGGCACAAACGCTGCCGGACAGCGAAGGGCGTCATCTGTTGCCGTCTGTGGTGCACTACCAGCCGCAGGGTCATCGGGTGGGCTTTGAGGCGCGCAGCAATGCGGTCAACGATCCGGCAAACACCATCAGCTCGGTTAAACGCATGATGGGCCGCTCGCTGGCCGACATCCAGGCGCGCTACCCGCATCTGCCGTATCAGCTGCAGGCGAGCGAAAACGGCCTGCCGATGATCGCCACGGAAGCGGGCCTGCTGAACCCGGTGCGTATCTCCGCCGATATTCTCAAGGCGCTGGCCGCCCGCGCTACGGAAGCGCTGGCGGGCGAGCTGGACGGCGTCGTGATCACCGTCCCGGCCTACTTTGATGATGCCCAGCGTCAGGGCACCAAAGACGCCGCGCGTCTGGCGGGCCTGCACGTGCTGCGCCTGCTCAACGAGCCGACGGCGGCCGCGATCGCCTACGGCCTCGACTCAGGCAAAGAGGGCGTGATTGCCGTCTACGATCTGGGCGGCGGCACCTTTGATATCTCTATCCTGCGCCTGAGCCGTGGCGTATTTGAAGTATTAGCCACCGGCGGCGACTCCGCGCTGGGCGGCGACGATTTCGATCATCTGCTGGCAGATCGTATTCGCGAGCTGGCTGGCATTACCGATCGTGAGGATCCACGCCTGCAGCGCCAGCTGCTGGACGCGGCCATCGCGGCAAAAATTGCCCTCAGCGATGCCGAAAGCGCCGATGTAAACGTCGCGGGCTGGCAGGGCAGCATCACCCGCGCCGAGTTCAACGAGCTGATTGCTACCCTGGTTAAACGCACGCTGCTCTCCTGTCGCCGGGCGTTGAAAGACGCGGGCGTCGAGGCTGACGAGGTGCTGGAAGTGGTGATGGTCGGTGGCTCTACCCGCGTACCGCTGGTGCGCGATCGCGTGGGCGACTTCTTTGGCCGCCAGCCGCTGACCACCATCGATCCGGATAAGGTCGTCGCCATTGGTGCCGCTATTCAGGCCGATATCCTGGTCGGCAACAAGCCGGACAGCGAAATGCTGCTGCTGGACGTTATCCCGCTGTCGCTGGGTCTTGAGACCATGGGCGGGCTGGTTGAGAAAGTGATCCCGCGTAATACCACCATACCGGTGGCACGCGCCCAGGAGTTCACCACCTTTAAAGATGGCCAGACCGCCATGTCCATCCATGTGATGCAGGGCGAGCGCGAACTGGTCGCGGACTGCCGCTCGCTGGGACGCTTTACCCTGCGCGGTATCCCGGCGCTGCCTGCGGGCGGGGCGCACATTCGCGTCACCTTCCAGGTCGATGCCGACGGCCTGCTGAGCGTCACCGCGATGGAGAAATCCACCGGCGTAGCCGCCTCAATTCAGGTCAAGCCCTCCTACGGCCTGACCGACGGCGAAATCGCCACCATGATCCAGGATTCCATGAGCTTTGCTGGCGAAGACGTGAAAGCGCGAATGCTGGCGGAGCAGAAAGTGGAGGCCGCGCGCGTGCTGGAGAGTCTGCAAAGCGCGCTCGGCAGCGATGCCGCGCTGTTAAGCGCCGCGGAACGTCAGGTTATTGACGAGGCCGCTGCACGTCTGCGTGTAGCCGCCGAGGGTGATGACGCTGACGCCATTGAGCAAGCCATTAAAAATATAGACAAACAAACCCAGGAGTTTGCCGCACGCCGCATGGACCAGTCGGTTCGTAAAGCGCTGAAGGGCCACTCCGTGGACGAGGTTTAATATGCCAAAGATTGTATTTTTGCCCCATCAGGATCTCTGTCCAGATGGCGCTGTTCTGGAAGCGAATGTCGGCGAGACCATTCTTGACGTTGCCCTGCGTAACGGCATTGAGATTGAACACGCCTGCGAAAAATCCTGTGCCTGCACCACCTGCCACTGCGTCGTGCGCGAAGGCTTCGATTCGCTGGCGGAGAGCACCGAAGACGAAGACGACATGCTGGATAAAGCCTGGGGTCTGGAGCCGGAGAGCCGTCTGAGCTGTCAGGCACGCGTCACCGACGAAGATCTGGTCGTCGAGATGCCGCGTTATACTATCAACCACGCGCGGGAGCATTGATATGGGCATGAAGTGGAGTGACAGCCGTGAAATCGGCGAGGCGCTGCATGACGCTTACCCGGATCTCGATCCGAAAACCGTGCGCTTTACCGATATGCACCAGTGGATTTGTGAACTGGAAGACTTTGATGACGAACCAAACGCATCCAATGAAAAAATTCTGGAAGCGATTCTGTTAGTCTGGTTAGACGAAGCGTCATAATGCACAGCGGGCTGCCTTCGGGTAGCCCGTTTTCACATCGCAGGCTTGATCATAAGGACAGAATAATGACAACTGAAGCCATGAAAATCACCCTGACGACTCAGCCCGCCGATGCGCGCTGGGGCGAGAAAGCCGCCTACAGTATCAACAGCGACGGCGTTGCGCTGCATCTTACCGGTGCGGACGCGCTGGGCCTGATCCAACGCGCGGCGCGTAAGATCGACGGCATGGGTATCAAGCACGTTCAGCTGGCTGGCGAGGGCTGGGACGTCGATCGCTGCTGGGCATTCTGGCAGGGTTATAAAGGGCCAAAAGGCAGCCGTAAAATTGAGTGGCCGACCCTGGATGAAGCCCAGCAGAAAGAGCTGGAGAGCCGCCGCAACGTTATCGACTGGGTGCGCGACACCATTAACGCCTCCCCTGAAGAGCTGGGACCGGAGCAGCTGGCCCAGCGGGCAGTCGATCTGCTGAGCGGCGTGGGTGGGGAGAATATCTCCTACCGCATCACCAAAGGCGAAGATCTGCGCGAGCAGAACTACATGGGGATCTATACCGTTGGGCGTGGCTCCGAGCGTACCCCGGTTCTGCTGGCGCTGGACTACAACCCCACCGGCGATAAAAACGCGCCGGTCTATGCCTGCCTGGTAGGCAAAGGCGTGACCTTTGACTCCGGCGGCTACAGCATCAAGCAGACCGCCTTTATGGACTCTATGAAGTCCGATATGGGCGGCGCAGCGCTGGTCACCGGCTCGCTGGCGTTTGCCATTACCCGCGGCCTGAACAAGCGCGTTAAGCTCTACCTCTGCTGCGCGGACAACCTCATCAGCGGCAACGCCTTCAAGCTTGGCGACATCATTCGCTATCGCAACGGCAAAACCGTTGAGGTCATGAATACCGACGCCGAAGGCCGCCTGGTCCTGGCCGACGGCCTGATCGACGCGGTGAAGCAGTCTCCGACGCTGATCATCGACGCGGCAACCCTGACCGGCGCGGCGAAAACCGCCCTCGGCAACGACTACCACGCGCTGCTGAGTTTTGACGACAAGCTGGCAAACCGCCTGCTGGCGAGCGCCAGCGTGGAGAACGAGCCATTCTGGCGTCTGCCGCTGGCGGAGTTCCACCGCAGCCAGCTGCCGTCTAACTTTGCCGAGCTGAACAACACTGCCAGCGCCGCCTTCCCGGCGGGAGCCAGCACCGCCGCCGGTTTCCTCTCCCACTTTGTGGAGAACTACCGCGAAGGCTGGCTGCATATCGACTGCTCCGCTACTTACCGCAAAGCGGCCGTGGATCAGTGGGCTGCTGGGGCAACCGGTCTGGGCGTGCGTACCATCGCCAACCTGTTAACAGCGGAATAATAACGTAGGCCGGGTAAGCGTAACGCCACCCGGCAATTTATGAAGTTGTGAGTCTATGTCTGAAACGAAAAACGAATTAGAGACGCTGCTTGAGCAGGCGGCGACCGAGCCTGGTCACCGTCCAGCTTTCTTCCGTGCGCTGATGGCCGCTACCGTCTGGGTTCCCGGCACGGCGGCAGAGGGCCAGACGGTGGTTGAGGATAGTGCGCTGGATATCCAGCACTGGGAGAAAGACGACGGCACCTCGGTGATCCCGTTCTTCACCTCCCTGGAGGCGTTGCAGCAGGCGGTTGAGGATCAGCAGGCGTTCGTGGTGATGCCGGTGCGCACCCTGTTTGAGATGACTCTCGGCGAGACGCTGTTCCTCAATGCTAAGCTGCCGACAGGCAAAGAGTTTACGCCGCGTGAGATTAGCCACCTGGTGGGGAAAGAGGAGGGTAGCCCCCTCAGCCAGCAGGAGGTGTTAGAGGGCGGCAGCGCGCTGCTCTCTGAGGTGGCCGAGCCGCCTGCGCAGATGATCGACTCACTGACGACGCTGTTTAAGACCATGAAAACGGTCAAACGCGCGTTTCTCTGCTCCATTAAGGAGGAGGCTGATGCCCAGCCGAATCTGCTTATTGGCATTGAGACCGAGGCCGACAGCGATATTGACGCCATCATTCAGGCGACTGGCAGCGTAGCTACCGACACGTTGCCGGGCGATGAGCCTGTCGATATCTGCCTGGTTGCCGAAGGCGAGAAGGGCATCAGCCACTTTATGCTGGCGCACATCACGCCCTTCTACGAGCGTCGCTGGGGCAGCTTCCTGCGCGACTTCAAGCAGCGCATCATCTAGTCCCACTGACGGGGTGAGCGTTCACCCCGTCGCTTCCAGCAGCAGCAAATCCATCAGCAGCACCAGGTTCGACTCGAACGAGGTCACCCCTGCGGCTTCGGCGGCAAAATGCACCGCCTCGTCATACAGCCCGAAATGGAGATCCGCCATGCCCGCCAGGGTATTCGCCGAGGCACGGGTAAAAGCCACGATGGTCATGCCGACGTTTTTGGCGATCCGCGCTTTATCCAGCACCTGTTCCGTCTCACCGCTACGGGAGACGGCAATGAACACCTCATAGCGAGCGGCGTTGCTGAGGAAAATATTACGGCTGTCCCCCGGCCCGGAGATAAACGCCGTCTTGCCCAGCACCTGTAATTTCTTAGTGAGATACTCCGCAAAGAGATAGGAGAAGCCCGCCCCGTAGAGAAAAAAGCTCTCTTTCTCACGCAGCAGAGCGGCGAAACAACGGCGCTTCTCCTCCGTCGCCCAGCGAAAGGTCTGCTGGTAGTTAGCGATAAACTGATTAAACCGCAGCGAGAGATCGGCAGTTTCACCCGCTGGCACCGCGATATGTGGCGTATCGGCAAGCAGCTGCTTGCAGTACCAGATCAGCTCGCTGTAGCCGCTAAAACCCAGCTTCTGACACAGGCGCATGATGGTGGCGGTAGAGACAAAGGTCTCCTGGGCCAGCTCGCGCACGGTGATGTTGCCCACCAGAAGCGGGTGGGCGGTGAGATGGGCCAGCACGCGATACTCCGCGCGGGTCAGCGACTCGCCGCGCGACAGCAACGGCGCAAGGCGGTTGTCCATGCTCAGGAGGGTTCAACGGGCAGATCGTCCCGCGCGCCCCATTCACTCCATGAACCGTCATAGAGCGTAACGCCCTCTACGCCCAGCGTCTCCAGCGCCAGCGCCACCACGGCAGCGGTAACCCCGGAGCCACAGCTCACCACAATCGGCTTGTTGAGATCGACACCCTGACGGCTAAACACAGCGCTCAGCTCGTCGGTGGTCTTTAACTCGCCCTCAAACACCAGATCGCCCCACGGCACGTTCAGCGCCCCAGGGATATGACCGCGCTTCAGTCCCGGACGCGGCTCATCCGCTTCGGCGTTAAAGCGCAGGGCAGGGCGGGCATCTACCAGTTGAGCGGTTTTCTCATGGCTAATCAGCAGCACGTCAGTGAGGCGCTTCACGCGGTCGGCGTCAAAGTGGGCTTCAAACTCAGCTTCAGGCAGCGTCACGTCACCCTGCTGAAGCGGCAGCTCGTCGCGCTGCCAGCCTGCCAGGCCACCCGCCAGAATCGATACCTGCTCCACGCCAAAGGTCTTAAGCATCCACCACGCCCGAGGCGCAGAGTAGAGGTTACCTTCATCGTAAATCACCAGGTGCTTGTCGCTGCTGATGCCTAGCTCACGCATGGCAACGGCGAAGGCCTCCGGGCGCGGCAGCATGTGGGGCAGGGAAGAGGTGTGGTCGGAGAGGGCTTCAATATCGAAAAAGACCGCGCCCGGAAGGTGTCCGGCGCGGTACTCGCCGCGCATATCCCTGTGCTCCTGGCCAACCGGTGCCATGCGCGCATCAATAATCTGTACGTCAGGCGAGTCGCCGTGTTCAATCAGCCAGTCGGCAGCAACGAAAAATGAGGTAGTCATAGCAGGTGGGCCTCCTTTAATGTGTTGATTAAAGGATTGTCGGTGTTTTTTCTCACACCGACAAGTTTACCCTCGCAACGCCGCGAGCAGGCTTCAGAAATTTAAACGGATTCTCCGTCCTGCCAGGCTTTTTGCAGCTGCGGCCAGTAGTCGCGGTTGGCTTCGATCATATCGTCGAGGATCGCCTTTGCATGCTGCATCGTCGGCACGGTACGGTTCAGCGTGAAGGCCTGGAGGGCTTTCTCATAGCTGCCCTCAATGGTCGCCTCCACCAGCAGCTGCTCAGAGGCCAGCTGCTGCATCAGCAGGGTCTGGTGAAATAGCGGAACAGCCCCCATGCGCACTGGCTCCGGACCGTTAGCGGTAATGTAGGCCGGTACTTCCACCATCGCGTCATAGGGCAGGTTAGCGATGGCTCCCTTGTTCTCGACAATCACCAGATGGCGCTGGCGCAGGTCGAAGGCCAGCGAGCAGGCGACATCAACGATAAACGCCCCATGAACCCCAACGTGGAAGGCATCCGGCAGGATCCCGGTGCGCTGGTACTCTTCGGCGGCGGCGAACAGCTTCTTCTCGCGGCCGTTCATCACCTCGTTGGCGCGGGTCAGGTGCGGATCCTGATGCTCCACAATCTGGTTAGGCATCAGGTAGTACTGCAGATAGGGATTCGGCAGATAGTCCGGGAAGTGATCCATGATCGGCTTGATGTTGCGCCAGGTCTTCACCCAGGAGGGATCGGCGTGCTGTGGATCGGTCTTCGAGGCGTCCTCGGTCAGCAGGCCAAACTGTGCCACGTGACGACGCACCTCGGGCAGGCGGTCTTCACCGTCCACCAGGATACGGGTAAACCAGCCGAAGTGGTTCAGGCCAAAGTAGTCCACCTGTAATTTATGGCGATCGACACCCAGAATGGCGCCGATGTTACGCATTGCCGCCACCGGCATATCGCAGATATTAAGCACCCGCGCGTCAGGGCGCAGACGGCGTACCCCTTCGGCCACGATCGCCGCCGGGTTGGAGTAGTTCACAATCCACGCCTTTTTATCCGCGTACTGCTCCACCAGGTCGATAAGCTCCACCATCGGCAGAATGGTGCGCAGGCCGTAGGCCAGACCGCCCGGCCCGCAGGTCTCCTGACCCACCACGCCGTGACGCAGAGGGATCTTCTCATCCTGCTCGCGCATTTTGTATTGACCGACGCGCATCTGGGCGAATACAAAGTGCGCCCCGCTGAAGGCGGTCTTGGCGTCGCTGGTGACGGTAAATTTGATCGTGTCGCTGTGGTCGCGGATCACCTTCTCCACCACCGGGGCGAGGGTGCGCTGGCGTGCCTCGTCGATATCATAGAGGCGGATCTCCGCCAGCGGGAAATCCTCCAGCCGCACCATCAGGCTTTTGACGATGCCCGGCGTATAGGTGCTGCCGCCGCCGGCGATGGAGAGAATAAATGGGGGGGTAAGCATGTGTGCCTCCTTCAAAGAAACGCCTCAACGGCCTCTCGCATTTTTTTGACGTGCAGCCCGTAGACCACCTGAACGTTATTGCCTTGTTTGATCACCCCCTTCGCGCCGGTCGCCTTCAGGCGTGGCTCGTCGATAATCGCCACGTCTTTCACCGTTACGCGCAGGCGGGTATAGCAGTTATCCACCACCTCAACGTTGTCGCGCCCGCCCAGCCCGGCGACGATCGCCTCGCCCAGCCCGTCGTTAGCGCCTTTCGCCTGGTACTCCTGCTTGCTGTAGAGGCGGGTCTCCTGGTCTTCATCCTCGCGGCCCGGCGTCTTCATATCGAAGCGCAGGATCAGGAAGCGGAAGATGACAAAGTAGAGGGTGAACATAATCAGACCGACCACGATATACATCGGCCAGTTGGACTTTTCGGTGCCGAGCGGCAGGTTATAGACAATGAAATCAATAATGCCGTTCGCGCCGATGGCGTGGACCCCAAGCAGGTAGAAGAGCATCATGCCGATACCGGTCAGCACCGCGTGAACTACGAACAGCAGCGGGGCGACAAAGAGGAATGAGAACTCAATCGGCTCGGTAACGCCCACCAGCAGAGAGGTAAGCGCCGCCGGGATCAGAATCGCCTTAGCCGCCGCTTTACGTTCGGGTTTTGCGGTCATGTACATCGCCAGCGCGGCGGCGGGCAGGCCAAACATCTTGCTGATGCCGCGCGCGTCCCACACCACGGTGCTGCTCAGCTGGTGCACGGAGGGGCAGGCCATCTCGGCAAAGTAGATATTGCGCGCGCCCTGATAGGTCTGGCCGCAGATGTCCGCCGTGCCCCCCAGCTCGGTGTAGAGGAACGGGGTGTAGACCAGGTGATGCAGGCCGGTTGGAACCAGGATGCGCTCCAGAAAACCGTACACCGCCACGCCAAACGGCCCCGCGCCCTTGATCGCCAGCGCGGCGGCGCTGATCCCCTGCTGGGCAAAGGGCCACAGCTCGCTCATGATCACACCGAGCAACATTGAGACCGGCAGCATAATGATCGCCACGAAACAGTGGCCAGAGTAGACCGCCATCGCGCCGGAGAACTGCACCCCGGAGTATTTGTTATAGAGGTAGCCCGAGAGCGCACCGGTGAGGATCCCGGCAAAGACGCCCATCTCCAGTACCTGGACCCCCAGCACCATGCTCTGTCCGGCAGCTTTCATCTGGTCTGCTGCCGCCAGATCGCCCTGTAGGCTCAGGGTGACGTTCATGGCGTTGATAAAGACCACGAAGGTGACGAGACCGATTAGCGCCGCATAGCCCTTATCGCGTGCCGCCAGACCCACGGGAATACCCACGGCGAAAACCAGCGCCAGGTTCACCAGCACCGAGACCGCCGATTTGGCCATCAGCTGGCCGAGGCTCTGAATAAAGGGGTAGCCGAGGAAGGGCAGGTACTCCGCCAGGTTACCGTTGCCCAACAGATTACCAAAGGCAATGAACAGGCCGACGATGGGTAAAATCAGCACCGGACCGTAGAGGGACTTACCAAAATTTTGTAGGGCATTAACGGCTCTTTTCATCGTCTTCTCTCATTATGAACCGCGCACGGAGGTGCGATAACAGAGTAACGTTAGCAGCGCTAAGCGGTTTTATGCCAGCTATCCTCTTGTTTTAAAAACAAATGACGGCCAACGTAACATGTAACGTTATGGGGTGTGATCGGCGTAACAGTCGGGCCTGCCAGCAGACAAAGATTGCGAGCCGCTTTCCAGAGTTTGTATTCTCTTTTTGCTCCTGTGAAAACTGGCGCATACTAAGGCTGACTCTCGAACAACGGCAGGGATAAAGGAATGAAACCGTTACGTTTTACTGCGCTTGCGATGGCACTGGTAGCCACCTCTTTTTTAGCGGGTTGTGATAACAGCGGCGCGCCCCAGGCGGCGGTCACCAAAGCCGCAGAGGCTGACCCAAAGCCGGTGGCGAAAGTTGACAGCGCCCAGCGGGAGAAGCTCGCCGCCCAGAGCGCAGGTAAATCCCTGACCCTGCAGGATGCTTCAGAGGTCCAGCTGGATGGCGCAGCTACTCTGGTGCTCGCCTTCAATATTCCACTCGATCCCGATCAGGACTTCTCCCGGACGGTACACCTGGTCGATAAGAAGAGCGGCAAGCTGGACGGAGCCTGGGAGCTGGCGCCAAATCTGAAAGAGCTGCGCTTTCGCCATCTGGAGCCGAACCGGGAGCTGATCGTCTCCGTCGATAGCGGGCTGGTAGCACTGAATAAGGCCAACTTCGGCAGCAGCTTTGAAAAAACCATTACCACTCGCGACGTGGAGCCGAGCGTCGGCTTTGCCAGTCGAGGCTCGCTGCTGCCGGGCAAGGTGGTAGAGGGGCTGCCGGTGATGGCACTCAACGTTAATAACGTCGATGTTAACTTCTACCGCGTAAAGCCCGAGTCGCTTGCGGCCTTTGTCAGCCAGTGGGAGTACCGTAACTCGCTGACTAACTGGGAGTCCGATACGCTGCTGAAGATGGCGGATCTGGTCTATACCGGGCGTTTCGACCTTAACCCCGCGCGTAATACCCGCGAGAAGCTGCTCCTGCCGCTGTCCGAGATCAAACCGCTGCAGCAGGCGGGGGTCTATATCGCCGTCATGAATCAGGCCGGGCACTATAGCTACAGCAATGCCGCCACGCTGTTTACCCTGAGCAATATCGGCCTGTCGGTGCATCGCTACCATAACCAGCTGGATGTCTTTACCCAGGGCCTGGAGAACGGCGCGGCGGGGGAGGGCGTTGAGGTCACCCTGCTCAATGAGAAGGGGCAGACGCTGGCCCAGGCCACCAGCGACGCTAAGGGCCATGCGGTGTTGAACACCGACAAAGAGGCGGCCCTGCTGCTGGCGCGCAAAGATGGCGAAACCACGCTGCTCGATTTAACCCTGCCAGCGCTGGATCTGGCCGAGTTCGCCATTGCCGGGGAGCCGGGCTACAGCAAGCAGCTGTTCATGTTTGGCCCGCGCGATCTCTATCGCCCCGGCGAAACGGTGATCCTCAACGCCCTGCTGCGCGATCGGGATGGCAAGCCGCTTCCCGCCCAGCCGGTGAAGCTGGAGGTGGTTAAGCCGGACGGCCAGGTGGTGCGCACGGTGGTCAGCCAGCCGCAGGAGGATGGCCTCTATCAATTTACCTATACGCTGGACGGCGCTGTGCCAACCGGCATGTGGCATGTTCGCGCCAATACTGGCGATAACCAGTCCCCGCAGTGGCGCTTCCAGGTGGAAGACTTTATGCCTGAGCGCATGGCGCTCAACCTGACTGCGCAAAAAGCGCCGCTGGCGATGGCCGACAGCGTCAGCTTCGACGTTACGGGGCGCTACCTCTACGGCGCACCTGCCAACGGCAATACGCTACAGGGGCAGCTGTTCCTGCGTCCGCTGCGTGAGGCCGTCGCCGCCCTGCCGGGTTTCCAGTTCGGCAATATTGCTGAGGAGAATCTCTCCCGCAGCCTCGATGAGGTGCAGGTTACCCTGGACGACAACGGGCATGGGGAAGTAACAACAGAGAGCCAGTGGCAGGAGGCCCATTCGCCGTTGCAGCTGATCCTCCAGGCGAGCCTGCTGGAGTCCGGCGGCCGCCCGGTTACCCGTCGTGCCGAGCAGGCTATCTGGCCTGCCGCCGCGCTGCCGGGTATCCGTCCGCAGTTTGCCGCTAAATCGGTCTACGACTACCGCACCGATACCACCGTTGACCGGCCTACGGTTGACGAGAACGGTCAGGCCGGGTTTGACATTGTCTACGTCGATGCCAACGGCGAGAAAAAAGCGGTGAACGGTCTACAGGTGCGGCTGATCCGCGAGCGGCGTGACTACTACTGGAACTGGTCCGAGAGCGATGGCTGGCAATCGCAGTTCGATCAAAAAGATCTGGTGGAGGGTGAGCAGTCTCTCGATCTGGCGGCAGATGAGACCGGTAAGGTCAGTTTCCCGGTGGAGTGGGGCTCTTACCGTCTTGAGGTAAAAGCGCCGGATGAGACCGTCAGCAGCGTGCGCTTCTGGGCGGGCTACAGCTGGCAGGATAACAACGAAGGGGGCAGCGCGGCACGTCCTGACCGCGTCACCCTGAAGCTCGACAAGCCTGCCTATCAGCCGGGCGATACCATCCAGCTGCATATTGCCGCTCCTGCCGCCGGTAAAGGCTATGCAATGGTAGAGTCCAGCGATGGTCCGCTGTGGTGGCAGGAGATTGACGTTCCGGCAGAGGGGCTGGATCTGGCTATCCCGGTGGATAAGGCCTGGCAGCGCCACGATCTCTACCTCAGCACGCTGGTGGTGCGTCCCGGCGATAAGTCCCGCGCTGCGACGCCGAAGCGCGCGGTTGGCCTGCTGCATCTGCCGCTTGGCGATGAGGGCCGCCGTCTGGCGGTCACCCTTGATAGTCCGCAGAAGATGCGCCCCGATCGGCCGCTGACCGTTAAGGTCAAAGCCAGCGTTAAAGCAGGCGAGATGCCGAAAAAAGTGAACGTGCTGCTCTCGGCGGTAGACAGCGGCGTGCTCAATATTACCGATTACGTGACGCCGGATCCGTGGAAATCCTTCTTTGGCCAGAAGCGCTACGGGGCCGATATCTATGATATCTACGGCCAGGTGATTGAGGGCCAGGGCCGGGCGGCGACGTTGCGCTTTGGCGGCGACGGCGACGAGCTGAACCGGGGCGGGAAACCGCCGGTTAACCACGTCAACATCATCGCCCAGCAGGCGCAGCCGGTGACGCTGGATGAGCACGGCGAAGGGACGGTGACGCTACCGATTGGTGATTTCAATGGCGAGCTGCGGGTGATGGCCCAGGCCTGGAGCGACGATGAGTTCGGCAGCGCCGACAGCAAGGTGGTGGTCGCCGCACCGCTGATTGCCGAGCTGAACACGCCGCGCTTTCTTGCCAGCGGGGATAGCACCCGACTGGCGCTGGATATCACTAACCTGACCGACGCTCCGCAGACCCTGAACGTCGCGCTCACCGCCAGCGGCCTTGTAGAGCTGCAAAGCCAGCAGCCCGACCCGGTGAGCCTCGCCCCTCAGGCGCGGACCACCATTTTCATACCGATTGCTGCCAAAGATGGCTTTGGCGATGGCGAAATCAGCGCCCAGATTAGCGGCCTGACGCTGCCTGGCGAAACTTTCACTCCGCAGCACAAGCAGTGGAAGATTGGCGTACGTCCCGCATGGCCTGCACAGACGGTCAACACCGGGACAATGCTGACCCCAGGCCAGAGCTGGACCGCACCTGCCAATCTGGTAGCAGGGTTTGCGCCCGCCACGCTGCAGGGGCAACTGCTGCTGAGCGGGAAGCCGCCGCTGAATCTGGCACGCTATATCCGCGAGCTGAGGGCCTATCCTTACGGCTGCCTGGAGCAGACCGCCAGCGGTCTCTTCCCGTCGCTTTATACTAATGCCGCGCAGCTTAAGGCGCTGGGTATCGCCGGTGACAGCGACGAAAAACGTCGCGCCACGATAGATACGGGTATCTCACGTCTACTGCAAATGCAGCGCGATGACGGCGGGTTTGCGCTCTGGGATAAAGGCGGGCCGGAGGAGTACTGGCTCACCGCCTACGTCACCGACTTCCTGGTGCGTGCCGGGCAGCAGGGCTACAGCGTTCCTGCCGAGGCGCTGACTCAGGCCAACAATCGCCTGCTGCGCTACCTGCAGGATCCGGGCATGATGGCGATCCGCTACAGCGACGACGGCCAGGCAAGTAAGTTTGCCGTGCAGGCCTACGCCGGGCTGGTGCTGGCCCAACAGCAGAAGGCACCGCTGGGGGCGCTGCGTGAGATCTGGCAGCGTCATAACCAGGCGGCAGCAGGGCTGCCTCTGGTGCAGCTGGGCATTGCCCTGAAGCTGATGGGCGACGGTGAGCGAGGCGATCAGGCCGTGGCGCTGGGGTTAAAAACGCCGCGTCAGGATGATACCCGCTGGCTGGCGGACTACGGCAGCGCTCTTCGTGATAACGCTCTGATGCTCTCCCTGTTACAGGAGAACAACCTGCTGCCAAACGAGCAAAGCCGTCTGCTGCATACGCTCTCCGCGCAGGCATTCGGTCAGCGCTGGCTCTCGACCCAGGAGAGCAACGCGCTCTTCCTCGCAGGCAGAACCCTGGCGGCAAGTCCGGGCAGCTGGCAGGCTCAGACCTCGCTCGCAGGGGAGGCGCTCAGCAGCGATCGCGCCCGGACGCTGCCGCTGGCGGCGGATACGCTCGCGGCACTGCAGGTGACCAACACCGGCAGTGCGCCGCTCTGGCTGCGCCTCGATACCAGCGGCTACGCACAGTACGCGCCAGCACCGTCATCAAACGTATTGCAGATCGAACGACAGATCCTCGGCACCGACGGCAAGAGCAAATCACTCTCAGCGCTGAAGAGCGGCGAGCTGGTGCTGGTCTGGCTGGAGGTGAAGGCCAGCCAGAACGTACCGGATGCGCTGGTGGTTGATCTGCTGCCCGCCGGGCTGGAGCTGGAGAACCAGAACCTGGCCAGCAGCAGCGCCAGCCTACAGGAGAGCGCCAGCGAGGTGCAGAACCTGCTTAACCAGATGCAGCAGGCGGATATCCAGCATATGGAGTTCCGGGACGATCGCTTCGTGGCGGCGGTAGCGGTAAACGAGGGCCAGCCGGTCACGCTGGTCTATCTGGCCCGCGCAGTGACGCCGGGAAGCTATCAGGTACCGATGCCGCAGGTCGAGTCGATGTACGTACCCCAGTGGCGGGCAACGGGCGCGGCAAGCGGCCCGCTGATCGTTCGGCCATAGCGTGAAACATGGTCGTACAGGGCGCTCCCGCTGGCTGCTGCTGCCGGGGGCGCTGGCTGCGCTGCTTATTGCTCTGCTGCTTGCGGATCGGATCTGGCCGCTGCCCCTCGTTGAGGTCAATCCGGCGCGGGTGGTGGTGGCTGAAGATGGCACGCCGCTGTGGCGCTTCGCCGACGCCGACGGTATCTGGCGCTATCCGGTGACCATTGAGGAGGTGTCCCCGCGCTATTTGCAGGCGCTGATCCAGTATGAGGATCGCTGGTTCTGGTCGCATCCAGGGGTCAACCCGCTGTCGATTGCCCGCGCCGCCTGGCAGGATCTGCGCTCGGCCAGGGTGATCTCCGGCGGCAGCACCCTGACCATGCAGGTTGCCCGGCTGCTCGATCCCCATCCGCGCACCTTCGGCGGCAAGGTGCGCCAGCTGTGGCGTGCGATGCAGCTGGAGTGGCATCTCTCCAAGCGTGAAATCTTAACCCTTTATCTCAATCGCGCCCCATTTGGCGGCACCCTGCAGGGCGTCGGTGCCGCCAGCTGGGCCTACCTCGGCAAATCCCCGGCGCAGCTGAGCTATGCCGAAGCCGCACTGCTGGCAGTGCTGCCCCAGGCGCCGAGCCGTCTGCGCCCGGATCGCTGGCCCGATCGGGCGCAGGCGGCACGGGATAAGGTGCTGGAGCGCATGGCTTCACAGCAGGTCTGGTCGGCGCAGCAGGTGCGCGAGTCCCGCGAGGAGCCGGTCTGGCTCGCACCCCGGCAGATGCCGCAGCTTGCGCCGCTGTTCGCCCGACGGGTGGCTGGCCATGACAAGCAGAGCAAAATTATCACGACCCTCGACGCCACGCTGCAACGACAGCTGGAGGCGCTGGCGCTCAACGTTAAGCCGCAGCTGCCGCCGCGCAGCTCGCTGGCGATGATCGTGGTCGATCACACCACCATGAAGGTGCGGGGCTGGGTTGGCTCCGTGGATATCAACGATGACAGCCGCTTCAGCCATGTGGATATGGTCACCGCCGTGCGATCCCCCGGATCGGTGCTCAAGCCTTTCGTCTATGGCCTGGCGATAGATGAGGGGCTGATCCATCCGGCGTCGCTCCTGCAGGACGTCCCGCGGCTGGCGGAAGATTACCGCCCCGGCAACTTTGATAGCGGCTTTCACGGTCCGGTCAGCATGAGCGAAGCCCTGGTTCGCTCGCTCAATCTGCCTGCCGTGCAGGTGCTGGAGGCCTATGGCCCGAAACGCTTTGCCGCCCGCCTGCGCAACGCTGGGCTGCCGCTGACCCTGCCCGCCGGGGCCGAGCCGAACCTGTCGCTGATCCTCGGCGGGGCAGGGGCGACCCTGGCTGATATCACCGCTGCCTACAGCGCCTTTGCCCGCCACGGCAAGGCCGGCTTTTTACGCCTCCGGCCGGGCGAACCGCTGGTGGAGCGACCGCTCATGTCGCCTGGCGCGGCGTGGATTATTCGCCGTATCCTTGCCTCTCAGGCGCAGCCGCTGCCCGATGCGGATCTCGGTCAGGTTGTCCCTCTGGCGTGGAAAACCGGTACCAGCTACGGCTACCGGGATGCATGGGCAGTGGGCATCAACGCCCGCTATGTAATTGGCATCTGGACCGGGCGGCCAGACGGTACTCCGGTTGCTGGACAGTTCGGCTTTGCCAGCGCCGTGCCGCTGCTGAACCAGGTCAACAATATGCTACAGGCCCACTCGGCGCTGGAGGTGGCCCGCCAGCCCCGCGATCCGCGTCCTGAGTCGGTCAGCCGGGGTGTTATCTGCTGGCCCGGTGGTCAAAGCCTGCCTGCCGGAGATAGCAACTGCCGCCGCCGTCTCGCCACCTGGCTGCTGGATAAGAGCGAGCCGCCCACGCTTTTACTGCCTCAGCAGGAGGGCATCCGCGGGATCCGCTTCCCGGTCTGGCTCAATCCTCAGGGAGAGCGCGTGGCGGCGGACTGCCCGGAGGCCCATGAACAGACCCTGGTGGTGTGGCCCCTGCCGCTGGAGCCGTGGCTCCCCGCCAGCGAGCGCCGCGCCGCACGCCTGCCTGCGCCTTCGGTCTCCTGCCCGCCGCGTCAGCAGGAGTATCCGCCTCCGCTACTGCTCACTGGCGTAAGAGAGGGAGCGGTGGTGAAGCGGCTCCCCGGCGAAGCGTACGTCTCCCTGCCGTTACAGGCGACGGGCGGGGAGGGGGAGCGCTGGTGGTTTATCAACGGTGAGCCATTAGACAACCACGGACGAGCATTAAGCCTGCGTCTGGAGAAGCGGGGGGAGTATCAGCTGGTAGTCATGGATGGCGTTGGACAGACCGCAACGGTGCTTTTTCGGGTGCTGTAACGCCAGTTGGCGGCCGGAGGTTGCTAAAACTCATCTTATTTTAAAAAAATGTTATCTTCATCCATAGGCAAGGGTGGCGTTGCTCTCTATAATTCGCGCCAGGTCATACGGGTGTATGCACGACAACAAATACATAACAGAGGTTATCATGGCAATTGAACGTACTTTTTCCATCATCAAGCCAAACGCGGTGGCAAAAAACGTTATTGGCAGCATCTTTGCACGCTTTGAATCTGCTGGGTTCAAAATCGTTGGCACCAAAATGCTGCATCTGACCGTTGAGCAGGCTCGCGGTTTCTACGCTGAGCACGAAGGTCGTCCGTTCTTTGACGGTCTGGTTGAGTTCATGACCTCTGGCCCGATCGTGGTATCCGTACTGGAAGGCGAAAACGCCGTACAGCGTCACCGCGATCTGCTGGGTGCGACCAACCCGGACAACGCGCTGGCCGGTACTCTGCGCGCCGACTACGCTGACAGCTTCACCGAGAACGGCACTCACGGCTCTGACTCCGTTGAGTCTGCAACCCGTGAAATCGCTTTCTTCTTCGGTGAGAACGAAGTCTGCCCGCGCACGCGTTAATAATTTCGTAAATGCCGCGTGCAAACGTGGCATCCCTGCGCCAGACTTTGTACAATGCAACGCCCCGGATGAGCAGACTGCTTTCCGGGGCGTTTCTTTTCAACCCTCCATGGGCCATAACGTGTAACAACGAGGCCGGAAAAAATTATGTCTGAATTAGTCAATACCACCGAAGTCGTCATCCCTGCGGTTCCAAATAAGAATGGAAAAATCAACCTGTTGGATCTGAACCGCCAGCAGATGCGTGAATTCTTTAAAGAGATGGGCGAGAAGCCGTTCCGCGCCGATCAGGTGATGAAGTGGATGTACCACTACTGCAGCGATAACTTT
The DNA here is from genome assembly GCA_032055545.1 of Pseudescherichia sp. Classification (GTDB taxonomy): domain Bacteria; phylum Pseudomonadota; class Gammaproteobacteria; order Enterobacterales; family Enterobacteriaceae; genus Pseudescherichia. The sequence goes on from DAMBQR010000032.1 coordinate 20,166, forward strand.
GATGATATGACCGATATCAACAAGGTGCTGCGTAACAAGCTCAAAGAGGTCGCGGAGATCCGCGCGCCGGAAGTTGTTGAAGAGCAGCGCTCTACCGATGGCACCATTAAATGGGCGATCGCGGTGGGCGACCAGCGCGTTGAAACGGTCTATATCCCGGAAGAGGATCGCGCCACGCTGTGCGTCTCCTCCCAGGTCGGCTGCGCCCTGGAGTGTAAATTCTGCTCTACCGCCCAGCAGGGCTTTAACCGTAACCTGCGGGTATCTGAGATCATCGGCCAGGTGTGGCGTGCGGCGAAAATCGTCGGCGCAGCAAAAGTGACCGGCACGCGTCCGATCACCAACGTGGTGATGATGGGCATGGGCGAGCCGCTGCTCAACCTGAACAACGTCGTTCCGGCGATGGAGATCATGCTGGATGATTTCGGCTTTGGCCTCTCCAAGCGCCGCGTCACCCTGTCCACCTCTGGCGTCGTGCCTGCGCTGGACAAGCTGGGCGATATGATCGACGTGGCGCTGGCGATTTCGCTCCACGCACCGACGGATGAGATCCGTGACGAAATTGTACCGATCAACAAAAAGTACAATATCGAAACCTTCCTCGATGCCGTTCGCCGCTACATTAGCAAATCCAACGCTAACCAAGGCCGCGTCACCATTGAGTACGTTATGCTGGATCACGTCAACGACGGCACCGAGCATGCGCACCAGCTGGCGGAAGTGCTGAAGGACACCCCGTGCAAGATCAACCTGATCCCATGGAACCCGTTCCCCGGCGCACCGTATGGCCGTAGCTCAAACAGCCGTATCGATCGCTTCTCTAAAGTGCTGATGGAGTATGGCTTTACCACTATCGTGCGTAAAACCCGCGGTGATGATATCGACGCAGCCTGCGGCCAGCTGGCGGGCGAGGTGATCGACCGTACCAAACGCACCCTGCGCAAGCGTATGCAGGGCGAGTCAATTTCGGTTAAAGCCGTCTAATTATGCTTTCTGCACGGTCCCGAACCGGGATCGTGCAGCATAATCGCGTGGCGTAACTTACTCAAATATACAGTTTCGATAAATAATTACGGTGCGTTTCCGTCGTGATTGAGGCAGTATGTAACGATGGAACAACAGTTTAGCCCACGAGGTAAAAGCTGTTCTGTTATCCCCGGCCTGACATCTCTATACTGTCGGTCTAAGGTTAACTGACCCAGAAGTTTCGCGGTGCGGGTGGGCATTGTGACTTACCGGCACCTGATTTTACATTTCACGTACCAGCAGCTGTAGCGAATGAATACTGAAGCCACTCAAGACCTAAATGCAACACAAACCACTGGCGTCCGCCTGCGCAACGCCCGCGAGCAGCTTGGGCTAAGCCAACAAGCGGTCGCTGAACGCCTGTGCCTCAAGGTTTCCACCGTTCGCGATATCGAAGAAGACAAAGCGCCTGCCGAACTGGCTTCTACCTTCCTGCGGGGCTATATCCGCTCCTATGCACGCCTCGTGCACATCCCGGAAGAAGAGCTGCTGCCAATGATGGAAAAACAGGCTCCGGTCAGAGCGGCAAAGGTCGCGCCGATGCACTCTTTTTCCCTTGGCAAACGTCGCAAGAAGCGCGACGGCTGGCTGTCGAGCATCACCTGGCTGATTGTCTTTGTCGTGGTTGGCCTGACTGGCGCATGGTGGTGGCAGAACCACAAAGCTCAGCAGGAGGAGATCAGCACCATGGCCGATCAATCCTCGGCTGAACTGAGCGCCAGCAACGGCGAAACGCAAAGCGTCCCTCTGAACACCGATCCGGCCGAGCCTGCTGACGCGCAGACCACCGGTACCGCGCCTGCCGACGTAGCAACCCAGACATCCCCAGCGGCGACCACTACCGCGCCGGCGCAGACAAACGCGCAAAACACCGTGGTCTCTCCGTCCCAGGCTAACGTTGACGCTGCGACCGCCCCTGCGGCGACCGCCCCGGCAACCGCTGCCCCAGCGGCAGCTGCAACGGCAAATACCGCTCCGGGCGCCGCGCCGCTGCCGACCGATCAGGCAGGCGTGACCAATACCGTTGATGCCAACGCGCTGGCGATGACCTTTACCGCCGACTGCTGGCTGGAAGTGACCGACGCCTCCGGCAAGAAGCTGTTCAGCGGTATCCAGCGTAGCGGTGCCAGCCTGAACCTGGCCGGTCAGACCCCTTATAAGTTAAAAATTGGTGCACCGTCAGCCGTGCAGATCCAGTTCCAGGGCAAGCCCGTCGATCTGAGCCGCTTTATCAGAACGAACCAGGTTGCGCGCCTGACCCTCAATGCCGAACAATCAGCAGCTCAGTAACTGACGGGCAACGCGGGAGAGTTTTCAATGCATAACCAGGCCCCTATTCAGCGTAGAAAATCGAAACGTATCTACGTGGGGAATGTGCCGATCGGCGATGGTGCTCCTATTGCCGTTCAATCAATGACCAACACGCGCACCACGGATGTGGAAGCGACGGTCAATCAGATCAAAGCCCTGGAGCGCGTAGGTGCGGATATCGTCCGCGTCTCCGTGCCCACCATGGACGCGGCGGAAGCCTTTAAGCTCATCAAACAGCAGGTTAGCGTTCCGCTGGTTGCGGATATCCACTTTGACTACCGTATTGCGCTGAAGGTGGCGGAGTACGGCGTTGACTGCCTGCGCATCAACCCGGGCAACATCGGTAACGAAGAGCGTATTCGCACCGTTGTTGACTGCGCGCGTGACAAAAATATTCCGATCCGCATCGGCGTTAACGCCGGATCGCTGGAGAAGGATCTGCAGGAGAAGTATGGCGAGCCGACGCCGCAGGCGCTGCTGGAATCCGCCATGCGCCATGTGGATCATCTGGATCGTCTCAACTTCGACCAGTTCAAGGTGAGCGTCAAAGCGTCCGATGTCTTCCTCGCCGTGGAATCCTACCGCCTGCTGGCGAAGCAGATCGATCAGCCTCTGCACCTCGGGATCACCGAAGCCGGTGGCGCGCGTGCAGGCTCGGTGAAGTCAGCCATTGGCCTCGGGCTGCTGCTCGCGGAAGGGATCGGCGACACGCTGCGTATCTCGCTGGCGGCGGATCCGGTTGAAGAGATCAAAGTCGGCTTCGATATCCTCAAGTCCCTGCGCATCCGCGCTCGTGGCATTAACTTTATCGCCTGTCCAACCTGCTCCCGTCAGGAGTTTGACGTGATCGGCACGGTGAATGCCCTTGAGCAGCGCCTGGAAGATATCATCACCCCGATGGACGTCTCGATCATCGGCTGCGTGGTGAATGGCCCGGGCGAAGCGCTGGTCTCCACCCTCGGCGTCACCGGCGGTAACAAGAAGAGCGGCCTGTACGAAGACGGCGTGCGTAAGGATCGGCTGGACAACGGCGATATGATCGCCCAGCTGGAAGCCCGCATCCGCGCCAAGGCCTCCATGCTTGATGAAGCCCGCCGCATTGACGTTCAGCAGCTGGAAAAATAACGTAGCTGGGAAGCGGCTGGCTTCCCGTGTATGATTGAACCCGCAGGGCCCGCACGTTCGGGTTTGCCCTGAGGGTTCATTTTTATATTTATAAAGAGAATAAACGTGGCAAAGAATATTCAAGCCATTCGCGGCATGAACGATTACCTGCCAGGCGACACCGCCATCTGGCAGCGCATTGAAGGCACACTTAAGAACGTGCTCGGCAGCTACGGTTACAGTGAAATCCGCTTGCCGATTGTAGAGCAGACCCCGTTATTCAAACGCGCCATCGGTGAAGTGACCGACGTGGTTGAAAAAGAGATGTATACCTTTGACGACCGCAACGGCGATAGCCTGACGCTGCGTCCGGAAGGTACGGCGGGCTGCGTACGCGCCGGCATCGAACATGGTCTCCTGTACAATCAGGAGCAGCGCCTGTGGTACGTCGGACCGATGTTCCGCTACGAGCGTCCGCAGAAAGGGCGCTACCGCCAGTTCCATCAGCTGGGCTGTGAAGTCTTTGGCCTGCAAGGCCCGGACATTGACGCCGAGCTGATCCTGCTCACCGCCCGCTGGTGGCGCGCGCTGGGCATCGCCGATCACGTCAGCCTGGAGCTGAACTCCATCGGCTCGCTGGAGGCACGTGCTAACTACCGCGATGCGCTGGTGGCGTTCCTTGAGCAGCATAAAGACAAGCTCGACGAAGACTGCAAGCGCCGCATGTACAGCAACCCGCTGCGCGTGCTGGACTCCAAAAACCCGGACGTACAGCAGCTGCTGAACGACGCCCCGGCGCTGGGCGACTACCTGGACGACGACTCTCGTGAGCACTTTGCTGGCCTGTGCAAGCTGCTGGACGCGGCAGGCATCGCCTATACCGTTAACCAGCGCCTGGTACGCGGTCTCGACTACTACAACCGCACCGTCTTTGAGTGGGTGACCACCAGCCTTGGCTCGCAGGGCACGGTCTGCGCAGGCGGCCGCTACGACGGCCTGGTTGAGCAGCTCGGTGGACGGGCAACGCCAGCGGTTGGCTTTGCGATGGGCCTTGAGCGACTTGTTTTGTTAGTTCAGGCAGTTAATCCGGAATTTAATGCCGATCCCGTTGTCGATATATACCTGGTCGCGTCGGGTACGGATACGCAGGCCGCTGCGCTGCAGCTGGCTGAGCGGGTCCGCGATGCTGTGCCTGAGGTAAAATTGATGACCAATCACGGCGGCGGCAACTTTAAGAAACAGTTCGCCCGTGCCGACAAGTGGGGCGCTCGCGTCGCGCTGGTGCTGGGTGAGTCAGAAGTGGCTGACGGCAACGTGGTGGTGAAAGATTTACGCTCTGGTGAGCAGACGACCGTAGCGCAGGATAGCGTTGCCGCGCATTTGCGCACACTACTGGGTTAATCTCCCCGGGGAATTATCGTTAAGGAGAAGGACTGCGTGGAAATCTACGAGAACGAGCACGACCAGGTTGATGCGATTAAACGCTTCTTTGCCGAGAATGGCAAAGCGCTGGCCGTTGGGGTTATTTTAGGCGTTGGCGCGCTGGTTGGCTGGCGCTACTGGGCGAGCCATCAGGATGATTCCGTGCGCGAATCCTCTTATGCCTATGAAAATGCCGTCTCGGCGCTGCGGGCAGATAAGCCAGAGACGCTGGCAGCCGCAGAGAAGTTTGCTGCTGATACCAAAAACACCTATGGTGCCTTTGCCTCCCTTGAGCTGGCCCAGCAGTTTGTAGAGAGCAATCAGCTGGATAAAGCCGCAGCACAGCTGCAGCAGGGTCTGGCCGCCGCCAGCGATGAGAATCTGAAAGCGGTGATCAACCTGCGGCTGGCGCGTGTTCAGGTACAGCTGAAGCAGGCCGATGCGGCGCTGAAAACCCTCGAGTCCATCAAGGGTGAAGGCTGGACGGCCATCGTAGCCGATCTGCGCGGTGAGGCCCTGCTTAGCAAGGGCGATAAACAAGGTGCTCGCAGCGCCTGGGAAACGGGCGCGAAAAGCGACGCTTCGCCAGCGCTGAGTGAAATGTTGCAGATGAAAATCAATAATTTGTCCATCTGAGAGGGACCCGATGCAATTGCGTAAATTACTTCTGCCAGGGCTGCTTTCGGTCACCTTGCTGAGTGGCTGTTCTCTGTTTAATGGCGAAGAGGACGTTGTCAAAATGTCTCCGCTGCCGACGGTTGAAAATCAGTTTGACCCGTCTACCGCGTGGAGCACCTCTGTCGGCGACGGCATTGGCGATTTCTACTCTAACCTGCATCCGGCGTTTGCTGACAGCGTCGTTTACGCTGCCGATCGCCATGGGATGGTGAAAGCCATCAACGCAGACGATGGCAAAGAGGTGTGGTCTATCAGCCTGGCCGAGAAGAGCGGTTGGTTCTCCACCCGTCCAGCGCTGCTCTCAGGCGGCCTGACGGTGGCTGGCGGCCACGTCTACGTCGGCAGTGAAAAGGCGCAGGTCTATGCCCTGAACACCAACGATGGCTCCCAGGCATGGCAGACTACCGCCGCCGGGGAAGTGCTCTCCCGTCCGGTCGTGAGCGACGGCCTGGTGCTGATCCATACCAGCAACGGCCAGCTGCAGGCGTTGAACGAAAGTGATGGCGCGGTGAAGTGGACCGTTAACCTCGATATGCCAGCCCTGTCGCTGCGTGGGGAATCTGCCCCGGCTCCGGCCTTTGGTGCGGCAATTGTCGGCGGCGATAACGGTCGCGTCAGCGCGGTGATGCTGAAAGAGGGCCAGATGATCTGGCAGCAGCGCATCTCCCAGGCCACTGGCGCAACGGAGATTGACCGTCTGAGCGATGTTGATACCACTCCGGTTGTAGTGAACGGCGTGGTCTATACGCTGGCCTACAACGGTAACCTGACCGCGCTGGATCTGCGCAGCGGCCAGATTATGTGGAAACGCGAGCTGGGTTCAGTGAACGATTTCATCGTTGACAACAACCGCATCTACCTGGTTGACCAGAACGATCGCGTGCTGGCCCTGACAACTGACGGTGGCGTCACGCTCTGGACAAACAGCGATCTGCTGCACCGTAATCTAACCTCGCCGGCGTTGTATAATGGATCCATCGTCGTGGGTGATAGCGAAGGCTACATGCACTGGATCAACCCGGAAGACGGTCGTTTCATGGCACAGCAGAAAGTTGACAGCTCCGGTCTGCTGACCGAGCCGGTTGTCGCCGATGGCAAACTGCTGATTCAGGCGAAAGACGGCACGCTCTACGCGATTACGCGTTAATTACGGCGGTCGTTGGCGTTGAAAAACGGCTCCTGTTTCAGGGGCCGTTTTACTGTTTTTAATTTTTACTGATTTACCAGCGGCGCGAATTGGCGACGTTGACAATGATTTTTTGAATGAGGCTTTAAACATGATTCCTGTGGTCGCGCTTGTCGGACGCCCGAACGTTGGCAAATCCACCCTTTTTAACCGCTTAACGCGCACCCGTGATGCGCTGGTAGCGGACTTCCCGGGGCTGACGCGCGACCGTAAGTACGGTCGGGCCGAGGTTGAAGGTCGCGAGTTTATCTGTATCGATACCGGCGGTATTGATGGTACGGAAGACGGCGTCGAAACCCGCATGGCGGAGCAGTCTCTGCTGGCGATCGAAGAGGCGGACGTGGTGCTGTTTATGGTGGATGCCCGCGCAGGCCTGATGCCAGCCGATGAAGCCATCGCCAAGCACCTGCGCTCGCGTGAGAAACCGACCTTCCTGGTAGCCAACAAAACCGACGGTCTCGATCCCGATCAGGCAGTCCTTGATTTCTACTCCCTCGGTCTGGGCGAAATCCACCCGATTGCCGCCTCTCACGGGCGCGGCGTAACCAGTCTGCTGGAGCACGTGCTGGTGCCGTGGATGCAGGAAGTCGATCCGCGTGAAGAGGAAGAGGTGGATGAAGACGCGGCCTACTGGGCGCAGTTTGAAGCCGAGCAGAACGGTGAAGAAGTTGAAGAGCCGGAAGATGACTTCAACCCGCTGGATCTGCCGATCAAACTGGCTATCGTGGGTCGTCCTAACGTCGGTAAATCTACCCTGACCAACCGCATTCTCGGTGAAGATCGCGTGGTGGTGTACGACATGCCGGGCACCACCCGTGACAGCATCTACATCCCGATGCAGCGCGACGAGCGTGAATACGTGCTGATCGACACCGCAGGCGTGCGCAAGCGCGGCAAGATCACCGATACCGTAGAGAAGTTCTCGGTAATCAAAACTCTGCAGGCGATTGAAGATGCCAACGTGGTAATGCTGGTGATCGACGCCCGGGAAGGCATCTCCGATCAGGATCTCTCCCTGCTGGGCTTTATCCTCAACAGCGGCCGCTCGCTGGTCATCGTCGTCAACAAGTGGGACGGCCTGAGCAATGAGGTGAGAGAGCAGGTGAAAGAGACCCTCGACTTCCGTCTGGGCTTCATCGACTTTGCTCGCGTGCACTTTATCTCTGCCCTGCACGGCAGCGGTGTCGGTAACCTGTTTGAATCCGTACGTGAAGCCTATGACAGCTCGACTCGTCGCCAGAGCACTGCGATGCTGACCCGCATCATGAATATGGCTGCAGAAGATCACCAGCCGCCGCTGGTGCGCGGTCGCCGCGTGAAGCTGAAATACGCCCACGCCGGTGGTTACAACCCGCCGATCGTGGTCATTCACGGCAACCAGGTGAAAGACCTGCCGGACTCCTACAAGCGCTACCTGATGAACTACTTCCGCAAATCGCTGGACGTCATGGGGACGCCGATCCGTATCCAGTTCAAAGAGGGGGATAACCCGTTCGCTAACAAGCGCAACACCCTGACCCCGAACCAGATGCGTAAGCGTAAGCGTTTGATCAAGCACATTAAGAAAGGCAAGTAACCCCTGCCGATCTCGATAAAACCCGCGCCCGTCGCGGGTTTTTTTGTCTGTTGAGAGCGTAAATTTTCCTGCGCTATGTCAAACACTATTCGTTCCTGCCCAACTTAAAATCTAAGAAAGTAGACAAACGTCGAGTTTTCATCTTAAAGTCCCGGGGTTGGTACTAGACAAAACTAGCGCCAGATTATCAAATGGTTAGATAACTCTTCGCCGCATGTAAAAAAATCGGTCAGATACGTAACTGATCGGCGTATATCGCGGCGTTTGCCTGCACAACGACATACCTTTCGGGAGAAATATGCAATCCTCTGTTAATCACCAAGAGAGCCGAACGTTCTTCGGCCATCCTTATCCGCTCGGCTCGCTGTTCTTCACCGAGATGTGGGAACGCTTCTCGTTTTACGGCATCCGTCCGCTGCTGATCCTGTTTATGGCTGCCACCGTTTATGACGGCGGAATGGGGCTGGCGCGTGAGAACGCCTCCGCCATTGTTGGCATCTTTGCCGGGACTATGTATCTTGCCGCGCTGCCGGGTGGCTGGCTGGCGGATAACTGGCTCGGCCAGCAGCGCGCGGTCTGGTACGGCTCAATCCTGATCGCCCTCGGCCACCTGTCGATTGCGCTCTCTGCCTTTATGGGCGACGCCCTGTTCTTTATCGGCCTGATGTTCATCGTGCTCGGCTCCGGTCTGTTTAAGACCTGTATTTCGGTGATGGTCGGCACCCTGTATAAAAAGGGCGATGCGCGTCGCGACGGCGGCTTCTCGCTGTTCTATATGGGCATCAATATGGGCTCCTTCATTGCGCCACTGATCTCCGGCTGGCTGATTAAAAGCCACGGCTGGCACTGGGGCTTCGGTATCGGCGGCATCGGGATGCTGGTGGCGCTGATCATCTTCCGTCTGTTTGCCGTTCCGGCCATGAAACGCTACGACAGCGAAGTGGGTCTGGACTCCACCTGGAATAGTCCGGTAGTGAAGAGAAACGGTGTCGGCAAGTGGCTGCTGGCGCTGGCGGTTGGGGTAGCGGTTATCGTTACGCTGATTGCGCAGGGCGTGATTGTCATCAATCCGGTCGCGGTTGCCAGCATGCTGGTGTATGTGATTGCGGCATCCGTCGCGCTCTACTTCATCTACCTGTTTGTCTTTGCTGGCCTGAACCGCAAAGAGCGTGCCCGACTGCTGGTCTGCTTTATCCTGCTGGTCTCCGCGGCGTTCTTCTGGTCTGCGTTTGAGCAGAAGCCGACCTCGTTCAACCTGTTCGCCAATGACTATACCAATCGGATGATCGGTGATTTTGAGATCCCTGCCGTGTGGTTCCAGTCGATCAACGCCCTGTTTATCATTCTGCTGGCCCCGGTATTCAGCTGGGCATGGCCGAAGCTGGCGAGCAAAAATATTCGCCCGAGCAGTATCACCAAGTTCGTGATCGGTATTCTGTTTGCGGCGGCAGGCTTTGGCCTGATGATGCTGGCGGCGCAGAACGTGTTGAACAGCGGCGGGGCAGGCGTCTCTCCATTCTGGCTAGTGGGCAGCATCCTGATGCTGACGCTTGGCGAGCTGTGCCTCAGCCCGATCGGTCTGGCGACCATGACCCTGCTGGCCCCGGAAAGAATGCGCGGCCAGATGATGGGGCTGTGGTTCTGCGCCAGTGCGCTGGGTAACCTGGCGGCAGGCCTGATTGGCGGTCACGTGAAGGCCGACCAGCTGGATATGCTGCCGAACCTCTTTGAGCGCTGCTCAATCGCGCTCCTGATCTGTGCTGCGGTACTGATCGTCCTGATTGTTCCGGTCCGCCGCATGCTGGAAAATGCGCAGGCAAAACCGGCCGCTAACGCCGGGTAATATCTCAACGTTACCGGGGCAGATGTTATGCCCTGGTAACGTCCTATCGCGTATTACTACCATTCAGCCCGCACCCTGCGGGCTTTTCGTATCCGTAAAACTCAAAATTAAGCACAACTCCATTTTTGGACAATTAACAACCAGTAACACACTCATCATCATTTGAAATATCCTTATATATAGTATGAGATTTCAGTTTCCCTTTTAAACTATATGGATATTTTAGATATGGCTATTCCAATTTATTTATGGCTTAAAGACGATGGTGGTGCAGATATCAAAGGGTCTGCTGACGTAAGGGATCGGGAAGGCAGTATTGAAGTAACTGGTTTTACTCATAATTTGCGTTTGCCAACCGATGCTTTTACCGGAAAAGTGACAGGTACCCGCCAGCATGCCCCAGTATTATTTCAAAAAGAGATAGATTCATCTTCCCTATATCTGATGAAAGCTGTGGCGACTGGACAAACGCTAAAATCTGCAGAGTTTAAGTTCTACGCAATCAACTATGCTGGGCAGGAAGCGGAGTATTACAACATAACGTTGCATAATGTGAAGGTTGTCTCCGTGTCTCCGCTGATGCATGACATCAAAGATCCATCCAAAGAGAAGCACAACCATCTTGAGTTGGTGGAGCTACGCTACGATAAGATTATCTGGAAATACTGCGATGGCAATTTGCAGTTTGCAGACAGTTGGGCTGAGCGTTAATTATGCGTATCCCAACTTACATACCGCCTTATGATATATCTTCGTTTTCGCCACCCGGAGTGGACGTTATAAGTCATATGATGATTGCTCGGTTCCATGGTGGAGCTAACCTGATGACCTATACATGGTTTTTTATGATGGTTCGTAATCATGGTCCATGGGATTACAAGCAAGGCAACAGGAAATACGCTAACTTTGGCAACTTTCATTATGGTGCTATCGGCGCGGCAGCAGGTATCCCTGACGGGGTGTTATTGCGTGGGGCTGGCGCTGCGCAAATAGTCGCGGGAACAAGCGACCCGATAGAATTTGCTAAATACCACAGTGTTGACTCATATGGTGATGATCCGGTCGATCAAACGTGGATACGAGCAGGGATCGACTATGCGAGAAGGTGCGGGTTTTAACTGGCGTACAGGGACTGTCTTTGTTTTGCTTATTTTTGGGTTCTGGGCGTATCAATTCCGTGACCTGTTTACCGTATATGAACAGCTGAAAGGTAATATGAATGTAAACGATGGGCTGACCCTGTATATCACCCAGGCGGCGTCCAGTTCACTTTCAAAGGATACATACCGTTACTATCTCTATGATGCCAGGAGAAGTCCTGATGATTTCATGGCGCATGTAAAAGACGTGGAGCCTATTATGATCACTGACGACTATAAGGCTAACGCAGAAGTGAAGGACGGGCAGATCTATTTACGCGTTCGCGGAAATGTCTATTCCTTCAGGAGTGTAGGCAACAGCGTTAGGATCCATCTTGATGCTGCACCTTAATGATTACAGAATCACCCGTTGCAGAAAGTGATATCCTATGCGGACATAGCCTTAGACCCCAACGCTGAGTTAACTGCTCTACACCTGGAGGCGTTATGCAACTCACCTGTCCGAACTGTGATAAGCCGATGGAACTTGTTGGCACCCATGCACATTGCGAAAACTGTAACCTGGATGTGGCGCTAGAAGCCCGTTGCCCCGAGTGCCATCAGCCATTAGAGGTGCTCAAGGCCTGCGGTGCCGTAGACTACTTCTGCCAGCACGGGCACGGGCTGATCTCTAAAAAGCGCGTCGAGTTCGTCAGGTCTGACGCCTAATCACAAAATTTGCGCAATCGTCTCTTAGCACTTACGTTTTTTAACGACTCATAAAAAGAGAAACGTAATGAAAAGAGACGTGGCGTTGGGAATTACCGGCTTTGCCTTGATCGCCGTAACCTATGGGATGGCGAGATTTTCGTGGGGAATTATGCTGCCCGATATTCGGCAGGAGATCCCTTTCACGCCCGAGGTTGCCGGGTTAATTGCTGCTTGCAGCTACGTAGCCTATTGCTTATCCGTCTTCATCGCCTCTTCTTTAACCAGCCGCTTCGGTCCACGTGTCCCGGCAATGTTGGCTGCAATTGTGGCCGCCGCTGGGTTACTTATCCTGGCCTTTTCGGCGGCACCGCTCTGGCTGGCGATCGGCCTGTTTATTGCGGGTCTTAGCTCTGGACTGGCCTCCCCATCCCTTGCCGGGGCCGTGAACGATAAGGTTCTCCCTGAGCGGCAGACGCAGGTAAATACGGTGATTAATGCCGGGACCAGCGGGGGCATCATCCTCTCTGTTCCTATTCTGTTTTTCATGCCGGGCGGATGGCGCGTGGCCTGCGTGGTGTTCGCTTTACTGGCGCTGGTATGCCTGATCGCTGCGTGGCGTACTCTTCCTAAAAGTGCGTCTAAATCGACAGAGGGAGCGCTGCGCTGGGGCATCCTCTTTCGTAAGCCGGGCATGTTTCGGCTGTTGGTTATTGCTTTTGTTAGCGGCACTGCCAGCGCGGCATGGTGGAGCTTTGGACCTGAGCTACTTCACCATCACACCAACGTGGATAGCGCGATGACAAATGTCCTGTGGCTGGTGAGCGGTGGGGCTGGCGTTATTGCCGTGTTTACCGGTACCGCTGCACGACGTATCGGCATGCGTGGCGTTTACTGGGGATCGCAGTTCTTTATGGCCGCGTCTCTGGCCGCGCTGGCTGTGAGCCACGGTTTTAGCGGGTGGCTTTTTCCGGTGGTGGCGATGAGTGGCGCAGGATATGTCATTTTGTCCGGCGTGCTGCTGGTCCAGGGCGCTGCGATAGCCCAACCTTCACCCGCGGCTGGCGTCAGTATTGCCTTTCTGATGCTGGCCGCTGGGCAGGTCGTCGGCTCGGTTCTCTTTGGACAGCTCTATGGCACGATCGGCGCGGTTGGCGCACTGGCTGTTTTTTCCGGCCTGTCCTGGCTAATGCTTGCCGTTACGCCTGACAGCCATCATCAGGCGAACTAACGTCAGGTTTTTTTGCGTGCCCGGGTTTTTTTAGCAACGGTCACGCCTTTCACTTCGCTTTCTACCCAGCCATCAACCAGGCGGGTGGTGAGTACATCTCCGGCTTTCACCTGTTTGGTCTGCTTCAACACGTTGCCATCTGTTGCGGTGGTCACGCTGTAGCCACGTGCCAGCGTGGAGAGAGGGCTTACGGCTTCCAGATGCGTGACCGTATTGCCGAAGCGTTCCCGGGTGGCGCTGAGCCTGGCGCTCATCAGCTGAGCCAGACGGTACTCTAATTGCTGCACCCGGTTCTGGGCGCGGTGAATACGCGGCTGGGGAGAGTGCTGGTTCAGACGCTGGGTCATCCGCTGCTGATGCTGACCTGAACGCTTAAGCTGATTATCCATCGCGTAGGTCATCCGCTGACGCAGGCGCTCAAGCACGGTTTGCTGACGCGCCAGCCGCAGCTGCGGGTGCTGCTGTTGCAGGCGGTGCTCCAGCTGGGTAAAGCGACGGGTGCGGTTGGCGAGGTAGTAGTCCATCGCCATCTCCAGCCGCTGCTGGCCGCTTTGCAGCTGACGCAGTAGCTCAAGCTGGTTGCGGCTGACCATCTCGGCGGCGGCGGACGGCGTCGGCGCACGCAGGTCGGCCACAAAGTCGGCGATGGTGACGTCGGTTTCATGGCCGACGGCGCTGACGATGGGGATCTGGCTGGCGAAAATCGCCCGCGCTACGCGCTCGTCGTTGAAGCTCCAGAGATCCTCCAGCGAGCCGCCGCCGCGCCCGACAATCAGCACGTCACACTCCTGACGGCTGTTCGCCAGCTCGATAGCGCGAACGATCTGTCCCGGTGCGTCTTCACCCTGAACAGCGGTAGGGTAGATCACCACCGGCAGGGAGGGATCGCGACGTTTAAGCACGTGCAGAATATCGTGCAGCGCGGCCCCGGTTTTCGAGGTGATCACCCCTACGCAATGGGCGGGGGAGGGGAGCGGCTGCTTACTCTGCTGATCGAACAGTCCTTCCGCCGCCAGCTTCGCCTTCAGCTGCTCGTACTTCTGCTGGAGCAGGCCTTCGCCAGCCGGCTGCATGCTCTCAACGATGATCTGGTACTCGCCGCGCGGCTCGTAGAGCGTAATGCTGGCACGGACCAGGATCTGCTGTCCGTGCTGGGGACGAAATGTCACCCGGCGGTTGCTGTTGCGGAACATCGCGCAGCGCACCTGGGCAGTATCATCCTTGAGCGTAAAGTACCAGTGACCGGACGCAGGCTGAGTAAAGTTTGAGATCTCACCGCTGATCCAGACCTGGCCAACTTCTCGTTCCAGCAGCAGGCGCACCGTCTGATTCAGGCGGCTAACGGTAAAAATTGCGGGGGATTGCATCGATGACATGTGAGCCAGATCAAATTTTAAATCAGAAGGTTAATTAATCGATAGTAACCCGATGAGCTGCAATCGCAACTATTTTTCCAAAAAAGTGTAGATGCAAACGGTTACGCTCTGTATAATGCCACGGCAATATTTAACCACCCGGTCAGAGATATTGCCCATGCTACGTATCGCTAAAGAAGCCCTGACGTTTGACGACGTCCTCCTCGTTCCCGCTCATTCTACCGTTCTGCCGAATACTGCCGACCTCAGCACCCAGCTTACCAAAACCATTCGCCTGAATATTCCTATGCTCTCCGCAGCAATGGACACCGTGACGGAAGCACGCCTGGCTATCGCCCTGGCGCAGGAAGGGGGCATCGGTTTTATCCATAAAAACATGTCCATCGAACGCCAGGCGGAAGAAGTACGCCGCGTGAAAAAACATGAGTCCGGCGTGGTAACCGATCCGCAGACCGTGCTGCCGACCACCACCCTGCGTGAAGTGAAAGAGCTGACCGAGCGTAACGGCTTTGCCGGTTACCCAGTCGTGACCGCTGACTACGAGCTGGTGGGCATCATCACCGGTCGTGACGTGCGCTTCGTGACTGACCTGAGCCAGCCGGTAAGCGTATACATGACGCCGAAAGAGCGTCTGGTTACCGTCCGCGAAGGCGAAGCCCGCGACGCCGTGTTTGCCAAAATGCATGAAAAACGCGTTGAGAAGGCGCTGGTCGTAGACGAGAGCTTCCACCTGCGCGGCATGATCACCGTAAAAGATTTCCAGAAAGCCGAACGTAAACCGAACGCCTGTAAAGACGAGCATGGCCGTCTGCGCGTAGGCGCTGCGGTAGGCGCGGGCGCAGGCAACGAAGAGCGCGTTGATGCGCTGGTTGCCGCAGGCGTTGACGTGCTGCTGATCGACTCCTCTCACGGCCACTCCGAAGGCGTGCTGCAGCGTATTCGTGAGACCCGTGCTAAATACCCTGACCTGCAGATCGTTGGCGGCAACGTTGCGACCGGCGCAGGCGCGCGTGCCCTGGCCGACGCTGGCGTCAGCGCAGTGAAAGTGGGTATCGGCCCTGGCTCTATCTGTACTACCCGTATCGTCACCGGCGTGGGCGTTCCGCAGATCACTGCGGTTTCCGACGCGGTTGCAGCGCTGGAAGGCACTGGCATTCCGGTTATCGCCGACGGCGGCATCCGCTTCTCCGGCGATATCGCTAAAGCGATTGCCGCAGGCGCGGCGGCGGTAATGGTTGGCTCCATGCTGGCCGGTACCGAAGAGTCCCCGGGCGAGATCGAACTCTTCCAGGGCCGTTCTTACAAATCCTACCGTGGCATGGGCTCGCTGGGCGCGATGTCCAAAGGCTCCTCCGATCGCTACTTCCAGACCGATAACGCCGCTGACAAGCTGGTGCCGGAAGGTATCGAAGGCCGCGTGGCGTACAAAGGCTACCTGAAAGAGATCATTCACCAGCAGATGGGCGGCCTGCGCTCCTGTATGGGTCTGACCGGCTGTGGTACTATCGACGCGCTGCGTACGCAGGCTGAATTTGTACGCATCAGCGGGGCGGGCATTCAGGAGAGCCACGTTCACGACGTGACGATCACCAAAGAGTCCCCGAACTACCGCATGGGTTCCTGATTTAATTTGTAGGCCGGGTAGCGTCGCGCTATCCGGCACTTATCTTCTCTATCTGTTTCTGCCTCGGAACAATCGTCAATGACCGACAATATTCATAAGCATCGCATTCTTATCCTCGACTTTGGTTCGCAGTACACTCAGCTTGTTGCCCGCCGCGTGCGTGAGCTGGGTGTCTACTGTGAGCTGTGGGCCTGGGACGTCACCGAAGCCCAAATCCGTGAGTTCAACCCGAACGGGATCATCCTGTCCGGCGGTCCGGAGAGCACCACTGAACACAACAGCCCGCGCGCGCCGCAGTATGTATTTGAGGCAGGCGTACCGGTATTCGGCGTTTGCTACGGTATGCAAACGATGGCGATGCAGCTTGGCGGCCACGTTGAAGGCTCCAACGAGCGTGAGTTTGGCTACGCCCAGGTTGAAGTGAAGACTCAAAGCGCGCTGGTGCGTGGCATTGAGGACTCCCTGAGCGCAGAGGGCAACCCGCTGCTGGACGTGTGGATGAGTCACGGCGACAAAGTTACCGCTATCCCGGAAGACTTTGTGACCGTTGCCAGCACCGAGACCTGCCCGTTCGCCATTATGGCTAACGAAGAGAAGCGCTTCTACGGCGTACAGTTCCACCCGGAAGTGACCCACACCCGTCAGGGCCTGCGTATGCTGGAGCGCTTTGTGCGCGACATCTGCGAGTGCGAAGCGCTGTGGACCCCGGCTAAAATTATCGACGACGCTATCGAGCGTATCCGCAAGCAGGTTGGCAATGACAAGGTGATCCTTGGCCTCTCTGGCGGCGTGGACTCCTCCGTTACCGCGATGCTGCTGCACCGCGCCATTGGCGATCGCCTGACCTGCGTGTTTGTTGATAACGGCCTGCTGCGCCTGAACGAAGCCGAGCAGGTGATGGATATGTTTGGCGACCACTTCGGCCTGAACATCGTTCACGTTGAAGGCGAGCAGCGTTTCCTCGACGCGCTGGCCGGTGAGAACGATCCGGAAGCGAAACGTAAAATCATCGGCCGCGTATTCGTAGAAGTATTCGACGAAGAGGCGCTGAAGCTGGAAGACGTTAAGTGGCTGGCGCAGGGGACTATCTACCCTGACGTTATCGAGTCCGCTGCATCGGCGACCGGTAAAGCACACGTCATCAAATCTCACCACAACGTGGGCGGCCTGCCGAAAGAGATGAAGATGGGCCTGGTTGAACCGCTGCGTGAGCTATTCAAAGATGAAGTGCGCAAGATTGGTCTTGAGCTGGGCCTGCCGTACGACATGCTCTATCGTCACCCGTTCCCGGGTCCGGGGCTAGGCGTCCGCGTGCTGGGTGAAGTGAAGAAAGAGTACTGCGACCTACTGCGTCGCGCTGACGCTATCTTCATTGAAGAGCTGCGTAAAGCTGACCTGTATAACAAAGTGAGCCAGGCCTTCACCGTGTTCCTGCCGGTACGCTCCGTAGGCGTAATGGGCGACGGCCGTAAGTACGACTGGGTTGTCTCCCTGCGTGCAGTTGAGACCATCGACTTTATGACTGCACACTGGGCGCACCTGCCGTATGATTTCCTGGGGCGTGTGTCGAACAGGATCATCAATGAAGTCAATGGGATTTCGCGTGTGGTGTATGACATCAGCGGGAAGCCACCGGCTACGATTGAGTGGGAGTGATGGGTGGCTAGGGTTTAGCGGCCCGTGCCACTCTGAAAATATTAACCCTCTGTTTTTACAGAGGGTTTTTTTATGGGTTGCATGTTTTATAGTTTGCCCTCCGTACTTATTATGAGCTCATCTGCTAAAAGTATAAAGGTCAACTTTATGCCAGAAGCAGACAAAGCTGACATCATCATGTACCAATCACCGTGGCGCAAGCCAGACAGCTGGTGATGGGAGTGAGTTGTCAAAAGTTGTTATCTCCTTCAAGCGCCATCGGAGATTCTTGAGTTTACGCACTCTAGGTTACCATTGATTTAATCTATAACTTATAGGATTAAAATCTTGATATTACATAAATGCCTTTGTTTAGCATAAATACCTTTTTAGCTAACCTCACCAAAGGAATTTTGAATTTTTATTCTATATATAGCACTTAATCCCCTATGAGATAGAAATATCGTCATAACATGATGCTCATAAAACCCAGCGCGGTAGCTCATTAATGAGTTGAAGTTGATTTTTGATTAAAAATGTAACATCATGTAAAAAACAAACTGATCGAAGTGATTTATGAATCAATCCACTGATTTTTTTAGCATATTCTGGAGATGTCTCGAGTCATTTTTAACCCTTATTTCCACAAATCAAATCTTAAGTAGTGCTGTTGCTACTCTCATTGCAGCTGTATTGATTTTTATATTCAAAGAATATATCAAACCATCACCAAATTTTTCAGGTGTCTTTGAAATTGAATGTGAAACAGTAAAATCTGCATATAACCCTTACTTAAATTTAAAGACGTTTTATACACTGGTTTTGATATGTGATAACAATAGTATTGAAGGGTATATTGAGAAAACAAAAGATGTTGAAAGCAATCATAGTATAAGAACATATACTGGTAAACATAGAAGTATTGGCGAGGTTCGAGGAGTGATCAAGAGAAATTATTTAAGGAAGAATCATGCCTCATTGAATATAAAAATGGATGGTGAGTTAAGGAATTATACCATTTTGTTGTATTTCCGGAGAGTAAATGCGGATATTATGTATGGTAAATTTTGGTCAACTGCTGCAGATTCCTCAGGAGACGTGAAATGGCAGCGAAGCGCTTTTTGATTTTCTTACTATCATCGCCATATTTATTAATGGCAGTGGTGGTTTTTAAATTCAGAGTTAAAAGTATTATTGATGATTATAGTAAATGCATTGAATACATAAAGCATAGTTCAAGAAATGAAAGAACTATATCTTTATCTTTAATTGATACATTAAGATTAGCTGAAGATCATCGGCAACTATTACATTGGGGCGTTGATCCAGTTGCTATTTTAAGAACTTTATATCTGAGGTTATTTAAAAAATTCATCAAGGCGCAAGTACTATAGACCAACAGTTCGTTAGAACAATAACTAAGAGATATGAGAAAACAGTTCGAAGGAAAATAAGAGAGCAAATATTAGCCATTCTTATCAGAAAGGCCTCAACCGCAGATGATATCTGTATAGCTTATATATCTTGTTGCTACTTTGGTTATGGCACTTATGGGATAGCTAAACTTATAAAAACTCATGCAAACATTAGTGAGTTTGACATTGCAGCACGGGTTAAGTACCCATTCAGGAAAAATGTTGACGAGCTTACTGAAAGCAAATTTAATCGAAGGGCGCTATATCTTTCTTATCTATGTGAGGTAAACCCGGATAGAGCATCGATTTTTTTGCGAAAATAAATTTACAAAATTTATCAGCCGATGAAGGTTTTTTAAATTCCTGTTTTTTAAAAGAGGTTGTATACTTTCCGTATGATCTTGCTGAAAAATGTTATTTTTCTGTTATGTAAAAACTACTAGGCCTTACCTAAATTATAGAAAACCAAGAATCTCTGGGTGATCCAACTTCTGTTGGGTCACAAGAACCTAGAAAGCACATTCCGTTATCTAGGCATTGAATTCGATGATGCGTTAGAGATCGCTGAATCGATTGAAGTCTAAGTGTCAGGCTGCAACAGCAGCCCTGTGCCAAGTAAGGACATTCCTAATGCTGTATTTTATTTATCTTTTAGGAAATGATCTGGTATCCTTTTATCACACGAAGTTGACAACGCTGAGAATCAATAACAAACCTGATATTCATTATATGAGTCAATGAGTTGAATTATGAGAAAAAAGAAAAATTTTGTACTTGAAGGCATATGCAAACTGACACTGAAAAATGGGAAATTTGTTGAATCTCACATTTTACCTAAAGCGCTCACGATTCTTAGTAAAACCGGAGAGAAAACAATACAAGCTGCGTTGAAGCACCCTATTAAAAAGCGCTTTCAAGGGTGGTATGACAACCAATTATGCATTGCCGAAGGCGAGTATATACTAAGCCAAATTGATAACAAAGCGATTAGAGCACTTAGGGAAAATCTTCTTATTTGGAGTGGTTGGCCGAATAATATGATGGAACTCACTGCGCCTGATATTATAGTACCAGCAAGAGATAATGAACAAAATTATGGCATAAGAGTTATTAAAGAATTGGATTGGAGGCCGATTAAATTATTCATGTTAAGCCTTCTCTGGCGTTCGGCAGCATCAGAAAGAGAGGAAATGGATACGGTTATTATTCAAGGTGATGCTCTCGAGAAATTACGCTTAGCTATCTTAAATTACGATTCATTACCAGCGCATGAATTCCCAATACGATTATATCAAATAGCTAATAAAGGGTTTCCACACAACAGAACTCCTATTATTGACGAAGATGTTATTGATTTCGGCTCTCCTATTGGTATCAGGAAATATACTATCTGCAGGATATATTTAGATGGGTTAGTTGCTTATATAACATTAGATCCTGATAAAGATTATTTAGAAAATGCCCAATCAATGATAATTGGAGGTAACAACGAAACAATTGTTTTTCTTCATACATATGATAATTCCCGTACCTTTGATAATCTTCGAGAAGTGATAGAGCAACATCAATAAAATATTGGGGTTTTAATCTAATAAATTATAAACCTTGGTAATGCTCGGGAGAGTTTTAACAGCTATAGTCTATCAAATCCCATATTTAGAGCGAGCGTCCTGTTGAGAGTTACGTCTGCTTCTCGCTCTAATCTGACTTTCCGCTTTTGCACTGACATGTCCGCTTTCACAGCTGAATCGTAAAGTGACTATTACAATTGCATTAGGCAAATCTGCAAAATTTATATAGGCCCTGAACATAGCCATACCGAACCACAAACGCTGTTCAATACACATGCATCTCGCAGCACAAACATACCAACCCCACCCGCATTCCCCAGCAACTGGAACCTTCATCCCTTCTGGAACTAACTCACCATTTTGCGATTCAAACCCCGTCAGCGTTGCGGCGTGACAGTGGTATCCACAGGCTGAACAACCTGCTGCAGCTGGGCTTTGTCCTGATGATGATACCAGGCACCGATAGAGGAGTAGACGAAGCGTCCAAAGAAGAAGATAAAGCTGATAAGCAATACGATACGGGTCATGCGACTGTCAAATCGCTGTCGTTTTCGCATACTGTGTGACTGACTCACAAGAGGTTCCTACGGGTTAACCCGACGGGCGGGCGATTGGTGTATTAATGCACAGAGCGAAGCGCAGATCAATCGACCATTATGTAAAATTTCGTCAAAGAAAGCATTTACTAAAGCCATAATAATGAAATAATGATAAAGCGCATGAATTTTCTCGAAAAATTGCGCGGGTAAGAGAGTGCGATGTTTTGAAAGGCTATGGTTGCTTGATCCTGGTCAATCGCAGTCGTTTTTGCGGCACTACACTCTACACAAACGTCACAGGCTGACCGACGCTGTAATAGTCATTATTAGCCTGCAACCCTGCCTGACACGCCCCTCAGGACGCTGGGTTTTACTCTGAACATCAATGAGCTACACGAAAATTTATAATCTCTATAAAGCTAAATGGTGGGCGCTGCCGCTCGTCTTGCCTTTCCTGCTGCTGCCCCTGGCCCGCATGGTTGATACCTTTACCTGGGCCGTTGATGGCAGCGTGGTGCTCTACTATCTGCCGTTGTCGCTCTTTCTGAGCCTGATGCTCTTCTACGGCTGGGCGGCTTTGCCCGGGATTATTCTCTCCCTGATCTGGCACTACTCTCCCGAGACCAGCGCCCCGGAGACCTTGACTAAAGTTCTCCATTTTGTGGTGCCTGTCGTGGTGAGCTGGGGCGGCTATCGCGTTTTCGTCACCCGGCGGCATAACGTCTCCTACGGCAATGCGCAGCTCACCGCCCAGCGCATGTTCTGGCAGGTCTTCTGCCCGGCTTCACTGTTTCTGCTGATCTTTCATACCATCACCTGGCTTGGCCTGTATGAGAACTATCAGGCTCTGACCGGGGTGACGCCGTTCAGCCTGCGCACGCTGATCAACTATCAGGCGCTGCTGGTCAGCGGCCTGACCGGCACGCCGTTCTGCTATCTGCTGATCAGGGTGATCCACCATCCGCGCCACCTGAAGGGCTACCTCTCCCGTCTGCGTCAGGATTTTGACCCGAAGGTGACCCGGCTGGAGGTGGCCGCCTGGTTTGCCGTCATCGCACTGCTGATGATGCTAATGCTCTCGCCGTGGGATGAAAGTACCAGCATCTTCAGCACCAACTATACGCTGTCGCTGCTGCTCCCGGTAATGCTGTGGGGATCGATGCGCTATGGCTACCGCTTTATGTCCATCGTCTGGACGCCGTTCCTGATGGTAAGCATTCACTACTTCTACCGCTGTATGCCGGTCTCGCCGCGCTACGATATCCAGCTGACCATCCTCTCATCCAGCTATCTGGTGTTCTCGTTTATCATCACCTGGATGTCGATGCTGGCAACGCGCCAGCGGGTGATGCACGAGCGGGCCAGCCGCCTGGCGTGGCTCGATCCCGTGCTCAATATGCCGAACCTGCGGGCGCTTAACCGCGCCCTGGCGGATACCCCCTGGTCAGTGCTCTGCTTTTTACGCATCCCCGAGCTGGAGCTGCTGGGGCGGCACTACGGCGTGATGCTGCGCATCCAGTACAAGCAGATGCTGTCGGAGTGGCTGAAGCAGAGCCTGCATCATAATGAGTGCGTCTATCACCTGTCGGGGCATGACATAGTGATCAGGCTGAATACCGAGTCCCACGCGCTGCGCATTGCCGGGCTGGATACGCTGATCAAGCAGTTTCGCTTCGCCTGGGACGGCATGCCGCTTCAGCCGCAGGTGGGGATGAGCTACTGCTACGTGCGCTCGCCGGTGTCGCATCTCTATCTCTTGCTCGGGGAGTTGAGCACCACGGCAGATCTCTCTCTGGAGACCCACAGTCCGGAGAGCCTCCAGCATCGCGGGGCGGTCAATCTGCAGCGCAGCCTGAAAAGCAAGGTGGAGATGATGAACCGCCTGCAACGTGCATTGGAAGAAGACAGGTTCCGCCTGATGGCGCAGCCGATCGCTGGCGTACGCGGCGACGACTACCATGAGATATTGCTGCGCATGCTCGACGACGACGGCGAGCCGATCGGCCCGGATGCGTTCCTGCCGGTGGCCCATGAGTTTGGTCTCTCGTCGCGCATCGACCTGTGGGTGATTGAGCACACGCTGCGCTTTATGGCGCACTATCGGGAGAGGGAGCCTGGGGCGCGCTTCTCCATCAACCTGTCGCCCACCTCCGTCTGCCGGAGCAACTTCGCTCAGGAGGTCGCCAGACTGCTTGAGCGCTATGATATTGAGGCCTGGCAGCTTATTTTTGAGGTGACCGAGAGCAACTCGCTGAGCAATATCAACCAGGCAAACCAGACCCTGGGCCAGCTGCAGCAGATGGGCTGCCGGGTCGCTATCGATGATTTTGGCACCGGCTATGCCAGCTATGCGCGGCTGAAAAACGTCAACGCCGACATCCTGAAGATTGACGGCAGCTTTATCCGCAACCTGACCTCAAACAGCCTCGACTATCAGATCGTGACCTCTATCTGCCATCTGGCGCGGATGAAAAAGATGCAGGTGGTAGCGGAGTATGTCGAGAGCGAGGAGGTTCGCAGCGCTGCCGTGTCGCTGGGGATCGACTATCTGCAGGGGTTTCTGATTGGTAAACCTGCGCCGCTTGAGGCGCTGGCGAGTGATGCCCAGGCACTGCCAAAGCGTGCCTGGGCGTCAGAGGGGCAGGGCGATGCGGATCAGGCGGCGACGCCCGAGGAGTGTTCCTCTTCGATCTTCAGCAGCCAGCCGGTGACGCTTCCCCAGTAGTCCTGCTCCTTCTCCAGATCCAGCAGCACCAGCGCGTTCTGGGTGAACCAGTCGCGAGGGAAGCTGAGGGTCCAGTGGTTATCATCGGTGGTCAGACGCAGGGTTGGCGGGGTGGTGGTCGCCTGGCGCTGGTTGTTCAGCAGCACGCCGAGGCGCAGGAGCTGGATCAGCGGTAAGAACTGCTTCTTCTTAAACAGGGTAAAGCGCGGCAGATCGTCGAGCTTGATCCCTTTGCGGTGGAAGCGCACCAGGGTCGCCATCATCGACTGCTGCTCCTGATTAAAGCCCGGCAGGTCGCTGTTCTGCAGAATATAGGCCGAGTGGCGGTGCATTCCACTGTGGTTGATATTCAGCCCGACCTCGTGCAGCATCGCCGCCCACTTCAGCAGGGCCGCCAGCTGCGGATTTGCCAGCTTCGGATTCTGCGCTTCCCACTGCTCGTACATATGGGTCGTCGTCTCCAGCACGCGGCGGGCCTGCTCCCGATCGATGTTGTACTGGTTGGCGAGACTTTGCGCGGTACGGCTGCGGATATCCTGATGGCGGAAGCGACCCTCCATCTCATACAGCACCCCTTCACGCAGCGCGCCGTCGGAGAGACGCAGCTCGCGAATAGCCAGCGCGTCAAACACGCCGCACAGGATCGCCAGACCCGGTACAAAGACGGCTTTACGATCGTCGGAAAGGCCCGGCAGGTTGAGGGTGTCAAAGCTGGTGTGCTTCAGCACCTCGGCGACCAGCTTATCCAGCCGTTCGGGAGTAATAAAACCATCCTTCTCGCCCATCGCCAGCAGCACTTCATGGGCAGCCTTGATGCTGCCCGACGCGCCCAGCGCCACGTTCCAGCCCTGAATGCGATACTGCCAGGTGAGGCTCTCCAGCTTCTGCACCGCCGCCATGCGTGCGCGGTGGAAGTTCTCCCGGTTGATAGTGCGCCCCGGGAAATAGGTTTGCGCGAAGCTGACGCAGCCCATGCGACGGCTCTCAACCAGGATAGGCTGGAAATCTTCGCCGATCACCAGCTCCGTAGAGCCACCGCCGATATCGATCACCAGCTTGCGGCCTTTTTCCGGCTGCGTGTGCTCAACGCCCATAAAGATCAGTCGGGCCTCTTCGTTGCCGGAGATGATCTCAATCGGGTAGGGGATCACCTGCTCCGCACGCTTGAGGAAGTCGGCGGCGTTAGTGGCCTGACGCAGGGTGTGCGTCCCGACAATGCAGACGTTAGCCGGGTCGAAGCCCTGCAGGCGTTCGGCAAACAGCGACAGGCAGCTCAGCCCGCGCTCAATCGCCTCTTCGCTCAGGACGCTGTTCTCATCCAGGCCATCGGCCAGGTGCACGCGCTGCTTCAGGCGGCCAATGATCTGCATGGCCCCATCCACCACGCGGGCGATGACCATATGGAAAC
Organism: Pseudescherichia sp.; assembly: GCA_032055545.1. GTDB lineage: Bacteria > Pseudomonadota > Gammaproteobacteria > Enterobacterales > Enterobacteriaceae > Pseudescherichia. The sequence goes on from DAMBQR010000032.1 coordinate 45,623, forward strand.
TGTTCGAACCGAGATCGACTGCAGCAAACTCCTGCGGCCGTGGGGTATTGTCATTTATCGGCATAGATTAGTCTGGTTGTTCGAGTGATTTTATATAGTCGTAAATCGCCAACTGCGCGCGAACCTTGCGGCGGTTGCCCCGTTGCACATAGCGATTACTCAATTCCTTGTCGATATACCGTGCTTTCACGGTGTCGCTGAGCAGGATCTCAATGATATCCAGCACGCGTTGCTTAAGGCGCGGATCGAGCAACGGGGCCGCCACCTCAATACGGTAATCAATATTACGCGTCATCCAGTCGGCAGACGAGAGGTAAACCTGCTTATCGCCGCCATTTTCGAAAATATAGATGCGATCGTGCTCAAGATAGCGGTCCACGATGCTGATCACCCGGATGTTGTCGCTCAAACCTTCCAGCTCCGGGATCAGCGAACACATGCCGCGTATCAGCAGGTTGACCGGCACGCCGGAGCCGGATGCGGCATAGAGCCGGTCCACCAGGCCTTTATCCACCAGGTTGTTGAGCTTCAGGGTGATCCCCGACGGCTGACCATTTTGCGCATTGGCGATTTCACGGTCGATCATGTCATACAGCAGGCGGCGCGAGTTTTGCGGCGACACCAGCAGGTACTCAAAGTGTACCGGGCGGTAGGGGTTCTCGATAAAGTTAAACACCCGGCGCACCTCGTTAGTGATGCGTGCGTCGGCGGTGAGCAGAGAGTAGTCGGTATAGAGCCGGGCGGTTTTCTCGTTAAAGTTACCGGTACCGATGTGGGCGTAGCGCACCACCTCATCGTTCTCTTTACGCGAGATAAGGAACAGCTTGGCGTGAATTTTCAGCCCCGGCGCGGAGAAGATCACATGCGCCCCGGCCTCCGTCAGGCGTTTCGCCCAGTGGATGTTGGCCTCTTCATCGAAGCGCGCCTGCAGCTCTACCACCACGGTTACTTTCTTGCCGTTGTGCGCGGCGTGGATCATCGCGTCGATGATGCGCGAATCTTTCGCCACGCGGTAGATGTTGATCTTGATCGCCAGCACGTTAGGGTCGAACGAGGCCTGGCGCAGCAGCTCCAGCACGTGCTCAAAGGTGTGGTACGGATAGTAGAGCAGCACGTCCCGCTCGCGAATGGCGTCGAAGCCGTTGCGGAAGTTATCGAACCAGACATGGCGCAGGCGCGGCAGCGGCTTGTTCACCAGGTTGGCTTTGCCCACGTTCGGGAAGTTGATGAAGTCTTTGAAGTTGTGGTAGCGGCCGCCCGGAACGATAGAGTCATAGCGCGAAATAGTCAGCTTCTCGCGCAGCATCTCTACCATCGCGTCCGGCATATCGCGCTGGTAGACAAAGCGCACCGGCTCAGCGGTGAGACGCTGCTTGAGGCTGGAGGACATCAGCTCCATCAGGCTCGACTCCATCTCGTGCACCAGGTCGTACTCGGCGTCACGGGTCATCTTCATCGAGTAGGCATTCAGCGCGTCGTAGTCAAAGAAACCGTAGAAGATATCATCCAGGCAGTAGCGCAGGATGTTATCCAGCAGGATCATCGGCTTACGGCGGCGCGGCGTCTCCGGTGGCAGGTTGACGAAACGCGGCACCTTATCCGACGGGATCTCCAGCAGCGCGTAGCGAATGGTCTCTCCGCGAATGATCTCTACCGCCAGATAGGTGTAGTCATCCTTCAGGAACTGCACCAGGTCGGTTTCGCGGTTGATGAGGATCGGTGTAATGTGCTGGCGCAGATAGTGTTTGAAATAGTGGCGCAGCCAGGTTTGCTGGTTTTCGGAGAGCTGGCGTTCGTTGATCAAGAAGATCTGGTTGCGGGCCATCTCCAGCAGCAGGTCGTTATAGAGACCGTTGAACTCCTGGTCGGCTTTTAATACCCGGGTCTGGATCTTACCGAGCAGGTGTCGGGAGTGGGCGTTCGAGCCTTGCTCTTCGCTGATGATGATCCGGCGCTTTAGCTCAGCAAAGCGCACCTTGTAGAACTCATCAAGGTTGTTGGAGTAGATGCCCAGGAAACGCATTCGCTCAATAAGAGGGTTACTCTTGTCGGCGGCTTCCTGAAGCACGCGTTCATTGAACGCTAACCAGCTTAATTCTTTTTCGATGTATAGCTTTTCCTGACCCATTACAACTCACACTCCGGTTCAATCTCGGGACGTGGCAAATCCATCTCAGCCTTTATTATGGTGAGAATTACCACAGCTTGTCCAATTGTGACAGATAAGTATGACAGTAATCTGATAATGCAGCGTTTATTGCCGGACGGTGCAGGCTGTCCGGCAATAGAAAGACTACTCGGCGGCGTGTCCTTGCAGGGGGAGCTGGACGCCATCGAGCCACGCGGCACCGTCGCGCATCGCCAGACGGCCGTCGATAAACCAGCTGACCACCAGGGGGTAGATCGCATGCTCCTGGGTCTGAACGCGATCGGTCACGTCCTCTTCGCTGTCGCCGGGGAAGACCGGGACTTTGGCTTGCAGGATCACCGGTCCGCCGTCCAGCTCGTCGGTAACGAAATGCACGGAGGTGCCGTGCTCTTCGTCGCCGTTGGCCAGCGCCTGACGGTGGGTATGCAGGCCAGGGTATTTCGGCAGCAGGGAGGGGTGGATATTCAGCAGGCGTCCCTGATAGTGGGCGACAAATTCAGGGCTAAGAATGCGCATATAGCCCGCCAGCACCACCAGATCCGGGGCGTAGGCGTCGATCTCCATCATCAGCTCACGGTCAAAAGCGTCACGGCTGGCAAACTGGCCAGCCGTGATGGCGTGGGCCGCAATCCCGGCCTCACGCGCGCGCTGCAGGCCGAACGCGTCGGCCTTATTACTGAATACCGCACGGATAGTGGCGTTAATTCTCTTCTGCTCGCAGGCGTCGATAATTGCCTGCAAATTGCTTCCGTTACCGGAAATGAGCACCACTATGTTTTTCATGCGATGACCACGCGCTCGCTGGAATCAGAGGCTTTAATCATACCAATTTTCCAGGCCTTTTCACCTTTCGCGTTCATCAGCGCGATCGCTTTATCTGCATCCTGCGCAGAGAGGGCGATGACCATGCCAACGCCACAGTTAAAGGTGCGGTACATCTCGTGCTGGCTGACGTTGCCCGCCTGCTGCAGCCAGTTGAAGACGGAAGGCCACTGCCAGCTGGATTCGTCAATCACCGCCTGGGTGTTGTCCGGCAGCACGCGCGGAATGTTCTCCCAGAAGCCGCCGCCGGTGAGGTGGGCGATAGCGTGAACGTCAACGTTGGCAATCAGCTCAAGAATGTTTTTCACGTAGATGCGGGTCGGGGCCAGGAGGTGATCCGCCAGCGATTTACCGTCGAGCTGGGTCGTTTCCGGATCGCAGCCGCTCACCTCAACGATTTTACGCACCAGCGAGTAGCCGTTAGAGTGCGGCCCGCTGGAGCCAAGGGCAATCAGCACGTCACCGTCAGTGACTTTGGAGCCGTCGATGATCTCCGATTTCTCAACCACGCCGACGCAGAAGCCCGCCACGTCATAATCTTCACCGTGGTACATGCCCGGCATCTCAGCGGTTTCGCCGCCCACCAGCGCACAGCCGGACTGCAGGCAGCCTTCCGCGATGCCGTTGATGACGCTGGCAGCGGTATCGACGTCCAGCTTGCCGGTAGCGTAGTAGTCGAGGAAGAAGAGCGGCTCAGCGCCCTGGACCACCAGGTCGTTCACGCACATGGCCACCAGATCGATGCCGATGGTATCATGACGCTTAAGGTCCATCGCCAGGCGCAGCTTGGTGCCCACGCCGTCAGTACCGGAAACCAGCACCGGCTCACGATATTTTTGCGGCAGCGCGCACAGCGCACCGAAGCCACCCAGTCCACCCATCACTTCCGGGCGGCGGGTTTTCTTCACTACGCCTTTGATTCGGTCAACCAGTGCATTACCTGCGTCAATATCAACACCGGCATCTTTGTAGCTGAGAGAGGTTTTATCGGTCACTGCTTGGATCCCCACATGGCGATAGAAATAAAATTCGGCGCAATTCTAACAGCCAAGGCAAACGTTTGCGAGTCCATTATTCATGGCTCTCAGTGAACGTTGCGATATACTGATTTTCAGTCTGATTGATCGGGATCAACGCTCTACCTATAGCGCAACGGAAAAAAAGCGGTATAATCCGGCGATTTTTTTGTGGCTGCCAACTGTCTGGGGAAGGAGAAGAGTATGAAGATCGTGGAAGTAAAACACCCACTCGTCAAACACAAGCTGGGACTGATGCGTGAGAATGACATCAGCACCAAACGCTTTCGTGAACTCGCCTCTGAAGTAGGCAGCCTGCTGACCTATGAAGCGACCGCCGATCTGGAGACCGAGAAGGTGACCATTGAGGGCTGGAACGGTCCGGTAGAAGTTGAGCAGATCAAAGGTAAAAAAATTACCGTGGTGCCGATCCTGCGCGCTGGTCTGGGGATGATGGAAGGGGTACTGGAGCACGTCCCAAGCGCGCGCATCAGCGTGGTCGGTATCTACCGCGACGAAACCACCCTCGAGCCGGTGCCTTACTTCCAGAAGCTGGTATCGAACATCGACGAGCGTATGGCGCTGGTGGTTGACCCGATGCTGGCAACCGGCGGCTCAATGATCGCCACCATCGACCTGCTGAAAAAAGCGGGCTGTACCAGCATTAAGGTGCTGGTACTCGTTGCCGCCCCGGAAGGCGTGGCCGCGCTGGAGAAGGCGCATCCGGATATCGAACTCTATACCGCATCGGTCGATCAGGGTCTTAACGAGCATGGGTACATTATTCCTGGCCTCGGCGATGCCGGCGACAAGATTTTTGGTACCAAGTAATTGAATAAATGAAAAAGAGCCGACTTTGATAGTCGGCTTTTTTTTGAATAAAAGACGCAGTTCGCCTTATACAAAACACAACTCAGAGGAAAACACTATGACGCGCCGTGCTATCGGGGTGAGTGAAAGACCGC